>CAZVGZ010000023.1:0-35182 GCA_964627605.1 uncultured bacterium
GGGCTATCGACCGCCAGCGCCAGAGACAATAGCATGGGGGGAGCTCCCCCCGACCTCACACACCGTATCCGCTTTGTCTATCATGATGATCTGAGGGTCGTGGCCGCAGCACGCAAGCCGACTGACAAACCCACCGCAGCATGAGATCACCGCGTCTGGCATCAGGTGATAGATCACTTTCTGTCCTTGTCTCTCATCTCTAACCAGTCCGGCATTTTTCAGAACCGCCAAATGCCTCGAAATCGTCGGCTGACTGAGGTCGCACTGTTCGACAATCTCGTTGACGTGGTGGGGCCGACCATCAAGCATCACTAAAATGGTCTGCCGTGTTGGGTCCCCCAGCGCCTTGAAGGCGGCGGCGAATCTCCGTGTTTCGTCGTCAGGCATAGTAATCTCATTCGTCAAGTATGATCGATATATAGCAATATGACTATGTTACCCAGCAGCGTCTAGGGGTGCTGCAAAAAATCACGCCGGGGAGATTGAGTACATTTCGACCCGGTGCCGTGGGTGGTTAAACAGGCCCCATGAGCATCATCGGTCAGGTGTTATGGCTTGGTGCGCTTGGTTAGTTCCACACGCATGCCGCTCTCTTGCCTGGAGAATACCAAGCCATCGCACAACATCTTGGAGATGAACAGGCCGCGGCCGTTAGGGAGCAGAAGCCGGTCAGGTTGGGTCGGATCGGACACCGCGCCAGGATCAAACCCTTCGCCTTCGTCCTGAACGACGACTTTGACCTGGTCAGTATCGGCGAAAGTTTCTATATCCACATGCAAGTCATGATCGAGCCGATTGCCGTGCACCATGGCATTGATAACGATTTCAGACACTGCGGTGACTATATCGGCGGTGCTCGCATGGTCCAGACCCGTTCCAGCGGTGGCTTCACCCACCAGCGACTCTACTCGATGCAACAAAGACAGATCGCTCGCAAGTTGGATCTTCCCCACCGATTGTTCATCCGACACGGCGCAACCTCGTTTCCAAGACGGCGTAAGTGTTTACCTCCTGAAGAGACAGCCTCAGCCCAGAAGGTCCAGCTGCAAAATTCAGTGGCAGTTCAGACTGCCCAGGCCCCAAACGAAGTACGCTTTCAGGCGTCCATCCCAGAGGCACCGGCAGTGTAAGCTCAACATCTCTCAACGTCTGGGCGTTCCGGGCACCATCATCCTCAGTAAGCGGCACGCGATAGTTGAGGAGATGGACAACCAGACGTCCCGTCGTTCCATCTAAATCTAAATACGGCCAGACCCTGAGACCAGATGCCGCAACCGGGTCCGCCACGGACAGCTCCTGCCCAAGGCGTCCCTTTATCAACGTACTTAACGGTCCTGGCTGTTGGAACCTCTGTATTCCCAACGCCTGATCGGCGGCGTGAATAAGATGATAGCGATTGGGTGTCGCCCCGCCTACTTGCAGCGGCTCAAGTTCAACTCGCCCAAGCTGCCAAACGTCATCCAAAGACAACGTTTCGCCTGTGTCGCAAAGCAGGTCCGCTGTAGAGAGGTGTACGAGTAGACCTGCGCCAGATGAAGTGACGGTCATGCCATCGGGCCTCACTGGACGTTCGTTCAATCGATCTCCAATCGGCGACGATCCCCTTGGGCGGCAGTACTGGTCCGAATCTCCTATATCGCCGACCACAACGACAATCCCACCGTCGTCCAGGTATTCGGTCAACCTGTCTAGAAACTCATCTGCTACGTATGCCATTGCAGGCACCATGACAACCGAATATCCTGCAAAATCTGGGACGTTGTTGACGAGAAAGTCGAACGGTATCTGCTGATCGCACAACCACCTCGATACGGGGTGCAACGCATCCAGATGCGCTGTGTCCTGTAGTTGGACCGCCTGCGCGCTAAATACGATGCCTACTTCGGCGGCTGACCGCAACCCATCATACATCTCCGGTCGGTTGTCCAGCCAATCACGCCACTCTCGCCTGAGATGCGGAAGCCCCCAACCAGGCTGGATAAAGCTCCCGCCGTTGGCACCCGCCTCTGCGAACGCAAGCGCACAGCAAGCCTCGTTGCCGGTGTGGGCCGAGATCGCAGCGCTAGCGCCGCCAGCGGCTTGCGCGAATCGAAACGGTGTTGTCAACTCCGCGTATACACCTTCGGCGAGCATACCAGGTGCACCATCCTCTTCCCACATCTGCCAGTCGCTTGCAGGCTCCCACGTAGCGAAATCATGGCCAATGTTCTCTCGAAACAGGTGTCCATCAACCCCTCTCATGGACCCCCAGTTCGGAAGTATCAGAAACTCTTCGCGCTCCTCTAAGCCCCACGCGCGGATGGTCTCGAGGTTGCGTTTGACGCTTTCGGCCCACGATCTCTTTGTCTCAGCCCACCTGAGCCTGTCAACACCATCTTTGATACCCCAACTGTCCAGATTCTGCGGCCACCTGGATTTAGGAAGTTTTAGACGGCACCACTTCGCAAACGCTTGGGAATGACTCCACAACCAGCCGTTGCCCCCCTCCTGGACACGCGCTTTTGACATGTCAGAAGTGCCCAACCATCTGGTGAGCTGCTCGGGGGTCAGCGCCTGTTTAAGATAGTCGCCGAATAGCGGCTCATCTTTGAGAAACTCGATACGGCCACCGAGATGGGCTAGTTGGATATCTTCATCGGTTCCCCATCCGAGCAGCTCTTTTCGCTCGTCGGCGGAATACCTCTGTGATACGTGTTCGCGGAACGACTTTTGGCAATGGTCACAAAAGCAGTTTAGGATGCAGTTGTCCACGAAGACGCCGTCGTAGCCCGCGCGTGCTATCAGCCGTACAACGGCCCTTAGATAGACCCCGTAATGAGGGTTGTTTGCGCAGGGGGCGTAGCGGAGTTGATTCCACGGCTCGAAATATTTGTGTCGGGTTTCGTAGTTAAAATGGAAACCGCCATCACGGTCGCGTGCCATCCACTCATCTGGATCGCACGGCGGCGGCGGCCCTAGATCGAGGGAGCCGTATTCGTCCCAATGGTCGAAGAAGCTCCAGATGCCCGAACGTAAGTCGCGATTGCCTGCGAGTGTCTGGTTGCAGACGTAGGGAAGCGCCCATTTGACACCGGCTGCATGGAGACCATCTGTCAACTGCCGATTGAGTGTTAGGCGGTGTTGAGTCTCTGCGGCATCGGCGAGCCTGTCGGGGTCATCGCCAACTGGAAACGCTGCACCCCAAGCGTTGACCAGCGGAGTGTCTAAACTGCCGGTGTGCACCATATGAGGCGGTGCCTCAGCAGCTTCGGAGACGAAATATTCTATCTCGTCTAGGTGTTGTTCGTATTCGATTACGTAGGTGAATGGACGGCGAATTTCGGGCCGTGCCTTTAGAGTTTCCTCACCAACACCGTTTACGCTCATTGCACAACGTCTAACTCTATCGGGTCAACACGGATCCCGAGCTCTCTTAACCACTCTACGGCCTCGTTGAGGACGTCGTCGTCGCCGCTGAGCTCCAAACCCACCAAACCCATGTCCCCTGAGACACCGGCACTTCGGATGTTGAACTCCACAGCGAAACGTTGTCCGAGCTCGTAAATCACCGGTCGGGTTATCGTCTCAGGCGGGTAGTTGAGGTATAGTCTTAGGCAGGTTGCCACTTGGACATCCCCCCGGCGATGGCCGGAACGATAGAGACGGTATCGCCATCGCTAAGTGCAGTCTGTTTGCCATCTAGAAAACGTATATTTTCGTCGTTTACGTAGATATTGACGAACCGGCGCACCTCCCCGTCTTCATCCACCAACCGCTCGCCAAATCCAGAATATTCATTGTCGAGACTCTCAATCATCGCACCAACATCAGCACCATTCACGGCAACTTCCGCTTGGTTGTTTGCGAGGGGCCTCAAAGGCGTCGGAATTCGTACGGTGACAGGCATATATCTGGTCCTTAGATGGAGTGTAAAACAGGCCTATGCTACCGATGGAAATTGTACGCGTCGTAGCCGCTGGAGGCAATGCGCAAACGCTACCACACAAACGCCATGCGCTTCATTATCCGTTCACGCCGGGTGTTGAGGTCGTAGAAGTAGAGCCCGGATGATACCATCTGTCCGGCTTCGTCGCGGCCGTTCCATCTCACCTCGTAGACACCTGGCGGGGCGATCTGGTCGAACAGGGTCCTTATGTGCTGGCCCAGCATGTTGTAGACTGCCACTCGCACAACCGACGGTCCGTTTTCGGTTTGCGGAACCACGAACCTAATGGTGGTGGAGGCGTTGAAGGGGTTCGGCTCGTTCTGCTGTAGAGCGAGCGATTTGGGCGAGGCCGCCACCGGCTGCGACGGGGCCTCTGAGGAGTGTGTGTTTACAGCGATCAGCAGAAGTTCGACAAACGGTTCTTCAGCAACGAACCTGTAGCCGCCACCGCGCGTCACGTCAACAGTGTCAGCGCCAAGCAGGTCTATCAAAAGCAGACTCACATCAGGTGGCAGAGAGTTGACGAGATCGACCACCAGCTCAATCGTCTGTGTCTTCTGCGAGTTGATGCCGATGTGCCAGACGCTCTCTACGCCGGCGATTGGAACCTCTCTAAAGTCCATCCCCAGCCTGCTTAGCCCCCCGTCAGCATCGAGGTCGACCCACGCTGCTGACACGACGGAGTCAGCTGCTGGTGGTGCCATCATCGCCACGACTCTATCAGCTTCAAGCCCTATTTCGCGCCATCCGCACGAAAGTTCGCTGCCGCGGTTCTGTGATCCGCTGACCGAAACTCGCGCAGTCCACTCAAGGGGACCAGGAAGCTCTGCCTCATCGCCATCAGGTTCAGTCGATGTGAGCCTCTCACCCGTCGTTGGCGGTAGGAACAGTCTGACCGGTTCGTCGGTGGGGTTTGCCACCCAGTAGCCAGCCCAAGGTTTCAGTGAATCGGCCAACGCTAAATACTGTCCCATGCCCCAAGGCCCGTGGATCACCAGCTCTTGGTTAGCGGCGACGACCTCCTGCCACGAGACCGGACCGCCATAGGGAAGCCCAACCAAGTTCCATCCAGGAGCCAGCGTTAGTGCTGTTGTGTCCGTCCTAGCCCGTGTGATTCCGTCGCTGATCTGGACTATCGGAGCGTTGTCCCCGGTCCACCTCACCCAGGCCGCATCACCGCTCAACAGGTCGGCTGGAGACTCGATTGGGCTCCACATCTGCAATGCGGTATCGAAGCTTCGGATGTCAAGCGCATCGTCATCAGTCACCAATTCGGCTGAGACGTACGGCACCGAGATGAACGCAAACCCCGACCCGGAATCCGCCGAACCTGGCCAAAACGCTTCCTCGATTCTTACACCGGGGGTATCCCATCGCATATTCCAAACCTCTTCGCCCCCAACAGAATCAGAGAGCGTCATCTCCCAAGCTGTTGACAACCCTTTCCCGGTGATCCAACTTCCCGGCAGAGAAACCGTCCACAGAGACCCGCTCGGGGCAGCCTCAAGGCTCTTGTCCACCAGATAACCCATCTGGTCCCAGTGACGGACATGCATCGAAACCTTGCTGAGAGTCAGTCCTCTGGGCACGACCGGCAGCCCACGCCACTCCACATCGTCATCAATATTCAACGGGCTCGCTTCCCAAGTCGTGATAGACGGGAACACGGTGTCGCGGACTGTATAGATGAGTCGGTAGAACAACGCCCGATTGCCTGCAATGTCCACTGCGCTCACCATCACCGACAGAGCGGTGTCCAGCGGCCACAGAATCTGTGGGGTATGGGAGACGGTCAGGCCGGAGTCGCCAAACGCCAACAGCAACTGGTTTTCAGGTACGGTGAGACCTCCGACGACCAGACTCACACTGTCTAACGCCACCCCAACCCCTGAATCAAAAACCCTAAGCTTAATAGGGCCAGCGACACCGATCCTTCGCTCATCGAATGGCAGCTGCCAGAAAACAACAGGGGATGTGGTGTCCGGTCTGGCGACGTGCAGTGTATCGCCTTGACTCATGTTGCCAGCGACATCTACAGCACTCACCACATAGGTTCGACCTTCTCCCTCGGACATCCCTCGGTCTACAAATACAGTTTCAGGCAGTGCTGTCCGCAAAATCTCAAAATGCTGATCGCTCCAGCAGACCACCTCAAAGACATCCACATCCGCGTCAACAGCCGATCGCCAGCCGATAGACACCTCATCGGCTCCGAAACCTGTAATAAGTGCACTTGGTTTCTGTGGTGGTATCGTATCTACGCCGGTGGCAAAGAGGCGCAGGCGACCTGAAAACAGGTTGAGCGTCAAATCAAGATCACCGACAGCCAGCGGGGTCAGGCGAACGGTCACGGCGGTCGAGTCACCGTCGAGATCTTCGGTCGTGATATCAACCGGTTCAGGAACGTTAGCCCACTCAACGGGAATTAGCCATCGAGGCAGAACCGTACGCCACACTGCGGTCGAATCTGTCTGTACATCGCCGTAGCTGTATTCGATCTCTGCGGTGGGTGGTTTTTCGCCCCAAATACCGCTCAGAGGAACGCGAACCGGTTCATCGAGCCACTCTGCACTAAACAGCAGAAGCTCCGCTGAAACCGAATCGCCAACAAATCCGTCGCCCTCGACAACGACAGTCCACGACGCGGAATCAGCTAATTCACCGTCAACCGTGGTCTCTGTGATCTGGGCATCCAAACCGGCAATCTCTGCGTGGTCTACTAGCAGCGGTTGATCGCCAGGATTTTTGGCCCAGACCTCAACCGATTTTCCTTCCCAGATCGTTCCGACAGACACCGGTGCAAAATGCACCAGACGTACAGTAATCGCTGATGGGGGTTCAATCTGGTCTAAAAGTCCCCACTCAACTTTACCATCACCCGCCAAAGTCACCAGCGATTCGTCCTGTTCAGACAGCACATATGACCGGTCCCGCTGTACGACCAACGAGTCGGCGTAGAAGGACGGGAACGACGTTGTAGGTATCCCGTCAGGCCAGATTACACTGACGGAGTCGAGCCCTCCTTGATGCGCGAACGCCACGTTCGGACCGCTTCTGAGCCACTGCTGTCGGGAGTCCCCATCGGACCGAAATGTTATCGATGTACCTACCACAGGCCCGCTCCACGCAGGGTCGGATATCCAGACGACAGCGCGATCGCTAGCCCGCTCAGTTCTAGGCTCACTGACCCACATCAGCTTTTCGCCCTGGTTCACAGCTCTGAACTGGCGATCGCCGACGACTATCTCCATTAATCCGTCGCCGTCAACATCAAACACCTCGACGTCGCCACTAATCCCTGACGCTACCTCATGGTTCTGCCACGGCGCGTCGGGGTCGGCTCTCTGTAGGTGGATGATTCTTTCGCCGGCGCTAACTATGACATCCAACCGACCGTCGAAGTCCAGATCAGTTGCGACGGCCTGTCTTATCTCATCGGCCTGCCCGCCGTAGGACAGGCGCGCCGACGGGTCCGCAGACGATGACAGAGCAACCTTTTCAGGCAGCCCATCACCATCGACGTCCAGACGTAGCGTCGCGCCGCTGAGCTGCACAAAGAGCAGAACAGTGCCCAGAGCGAGCGGCACAAACCCTATGGTTTTTTTCCGTGTCGCAAACATGGTATGAAACCGGCAACAGCCTCCAAAAAAACCTCACGCGCACGAACCCTATAAGTTCAACAGAGCATACTCCAATGTCTAAGATAGCTCAACTAGCCCTCCAACGCCAATTGTACGCGCGTCTGGAAAACGCGGTTCGCGCTGACGAGAACTCCATGATAAGATCAATAAACTCAACATATTATAGGTGTTGTCCGCACTTGGTCACACTGCGACTCCCTCCTTTCCAGCGGGAGCCCTCGCAGCGGCGTCATGCCGTTAAGGCACTCATCTCCAAGCAGATGCGTTGCAGGGCATTTTTTGCGGCGCATCCGCAAGCGGGTACTTCAGGACCTCTGACAGCTTAATTGTCTGTCCAGATACCGGGCCGCTACGGAACCACCGGTCCACCTCAGTCGTCACAACCGGTGCCGAATCAGTGATTAGAAGCGTCCCAGCAGCAGTGAGATGGTTGTGGTCTGAAACTTCCTAACCTCTCCAACTGTTTCATCCACATCGGGCTAGATATGTCCGGTCAGCGCGGGCTCCCTGGTGATAGTGTACAAGTTCAACGATCAATAAACCTTGACCTCTTAAGCCGTTGAACGCTACATTGAAAAGGTTTTCCTTCTCTGTCTGGCGAGGTCGCCGGACTTGGGCCAAATGGCGACAAAAAACCTGGACTTTCGAGTTGACCCGTTTTTTCTTTCTCGCCCACGTTGGGCTCCTGTTTGGCGCTGCTACAGTCAGTGGCCAAACCGCCGACTTTCTCCCTCGCACCGCTGCGGACTCAATGGCGCATGGGCTGTTCGGCAACGACATCGTTACGCTTATCGCCGATGGCGACCGGCTCTGGATGGCCAACACCAGCGGTGCCAACGCGGCAGGTATAAGCCTTAGTGGCATCAGCTACCTCTCCCACAACAGCACATCGCCCATGGATTGGCGAAGCGCCCAGATGACATTGCCAGCCGACGTGGTTGGGCGGACGATAGCAGATATCAACGTGTCGGCGATGGCGGTTGAGGGTCAGATTGTGGTGGTGGCTACGTTCCATCAGGAGAGTGTTGGTGCTGTTGGCGATGGTCTTCATATCTCGACCGACGGCGGCCTGACGTTTGCCACGTACGAGATGACTGAGCTGTTTTTGGACCGCGCCGCTCTTGTCATCAAGCGGTCAGCAGCAACTGTAGACACACTGGCATCGTTCGACGATGGTCAGACGTGGCTGCCTGTCTCGACATCGACTCTCTACGCAGACCAGACCTCATCCACGCCGATGGACTTTGCCGGGGCGACACTGGACACTCTGATCCTTCCGATGGGAACAGAGAGCGGGATTCCGGTCTCCATCGCTGCTGGTGGCGGAAACATGTGCTGGGGAATAGATATTGACGGCGGAGAAATATACGCGGCCTGGACCTCTGAGTTTCTGGTTCACTCGCCGGATCTAGGCGTCACCTGGCTGCGCTACAGGCCCGACTCCACGGCAAACCCAGTCGCCAACCCGTTCCTTCAGGACTGGAAAAGGGAGCACCGCTACAAACATCTCAACTACAGAGCTTTTGACGTAGCCGCCAAAGGCAGCGATGTGTGGGTAGCCACCAACGCCGGAGTGAACCACTCCTCTGACGGTGGAGCCACATGGACAAACCACGACCACTTTTTGGGCGCTTTGACCGGCGATTTTGTCACCTCATTGGCGTTCCAGGTGATGTCAGACGGCACCACGACCCTCTGGGCAGCCACTCAAGCCACGGGCATTGACGAAAACCAGTTGCAGTTCGGCGGTCAAGATTTCTTTGACGAAACGAAAACCGACATACCATCTCCAAGCAGGTCGTTCACCGAGCTCGATTTCGATGTTGACCGCGATGGCCATCTGGACCCAAGCGGAATCAGCGGGATTAGCTGGACCAACGACGGAGGTCTGACCTGGCAAACCAACCCGGCACTGCCGTCTGAATCACCGTTTACACGCGGCTGGAACACAGCGTTTTCAGGCGACACTGTATGGGTCGCCTCGGCGGAAGGGAAGCTGAGATCCAGTCCCGATGGCGGGCAGACATGGTACGAGCATCCGATAGTCTGGCAGGACGGTATCGCCCTTGAGCGGTCGAACGGTATCGTCGATGTCGCGCTTTTCGACGGGGCACTTTGGATTGCCACAGACATCGGCTTGGGGCGGTCCGCCGGATACGCAGCCAGCTATCCTGAGTTGGGAGAGTGGGACTTGATTCAGCGACACCGTGCCACGCTGGCGCTGGAAACCGGAAAGCCGCTAGAAAGCTCGACGGCGTCCGGTGTTCCGCAGCTCCAAGAGAAGACATATGCGTTTCCGTCTCCAGCCGCACCGCGCCGGGGAGAGCCGATTACGATAGTCTTTTCCGTCTCATCTCCGGTGGGCGTGGATGTCGAGGTGTACGACGCCGGAGGCGCGCTGGTGAGAACGTTGGCGAAATCTCCCGACAGAGCTGGCGTCCATTCGGTTCTGTGGAACGGAAAAAACGGTCGCGGCGAGTACGTCGCTGGTGGTGTCTATATTCTTCGAGTGAAAACCGATACCGGCGACCAAGGGCTGGGGAAAGTGATGATTCGCAATTGACCGGACTACGCGAGCAACCAGCTTCAAACCCCGGACTGTACGCGGTGATAACCGTTTTAGGGATACTGGCCTCAGGGGCGGTTGCTTCCCAGCAAGAATACGGTGGTGCGGCAGGGGCGATGTTCCGGTTTGGCTACGGATCGCGGGCGATGGGGTTGGGCGGGGCGGTTGTATCTATAGCGCAGGACCTCTCATCGGTACTGTTTAACCCCGCAGGTGCAGCACGGCTAGGTGGTGGACGAGCTGAACTGGGTCTGACAGTCCTGCCTCTCAATCGCAGGCTGCAGTTCTTGGGAATCGGTCAGCGGGTGGACTCCCGCGTCGGTTGGACACTCACTTGGCTGTCAGCAGGCGTTGGCGATCTTAGGGGTTACGATGGCAACGGTGAACCCACCGGGTCGCTGGATTTTAGGGAGCAGCAGTTTGCGTTCTCATTTGGCTACCGCACAGGAAGCAGTATGGCGCTGGGCGTGTCTGGCAAACACTATCGTCACCGCCTCGCTGATGACAGCACATATGGCTGGGGGATCGACATCGGTGTGATAGCGCAGCCATATCCAGGGCTCCAGATCGGGTTTGCAGCGCGGGATTTGGGCGGAGAGGTGATCTGGGAGGAGACCGAAAACGACAACCGGATATCTGTCGGTGACCGGTACCGCACAGTTTACGCAATGGGCGCATCATACCGCCCATTGCTGGTCAAGGTTCTTTTCGTGGTGGACGTCGAGCGGGTGCGTCATGAGGGCACCTACATCAACGCAGGCGTATCCTATAGTCCAGCGGCCAAAGTGATTCTACGGGCTGGAGTACGTCGGATACCCGTCGGCGACGGAGCGGTGGAACCTGCCCCAACTGCTGGTATTACTGTCCGACCCAAACTTGGAGCTCGCCAGGTAGGTATAGACTATGCGGTTACTACCGACACGTTCGGTACGGTCCACACCCTCGGTTTGGTTTTTTAGAGCGCACCAGGTCCAGATATGAACGTAAAAAAAATACTCTGTTGTTTGGCGATCTTGGGTCTTTGTCACCAGGCGTTGGCAGATGTCCCCAGCGATGCCGGCAGCAGAGGTTACAAGTTTCTCCAGCAGGGCATTTCAGCTCGCGTGTTGGCGCTTGGTGGTGCTGGCACGGCGCTCCGTGGCGATCACGGTGCAGCCTACTGGAACCCGGCTGGGTTAGTGGGGCTGGTGTCGGACAGTCAGACACCCTGCGGCTCTCAAATTAGTGCCGAACACACAGCGTGGCTGGCGGACATCGGCTACGACGCTTTGGGCTTCGCGTGGACGATCCCAAGCGGAACGATGGCCCTCTCAGGGCTGTTTCAATCATCAGGAGACCTTCCCTATACCGCCTCTTTGAGGGATGGCCAATATATCGGCGTGCCTGAGCCCAGCGGCACTTTCGGTGTTTATGACGGTGCGGTGTGGGCATCCTACGGCCGTCTGTGGAACGCAATGCGTGTCGGTGGCAGCCTTAGATACGTCTACGAGAAGATCCATACCGCCACGGCCCACGCTGTGGCCGTCGATGTTGGCGCGCAGTATGATTTGGGTGGCTACACTTTAGGCGCAGTTGTGCGTAATTTGGGCATCAGTTCGGAATTAAGAGAGGTGAGAACGCCGCTGCCGTGGGATGCAAAGATTGGCGTGGCGCGGACCATCACGCTTCCAGGGGCGATAGGAACAGTTTTGGCTACTGCGGACCTGAGAACCGCGCCGGATGCGTACGAGACTGTCCATGTAGGAGCCGAAGCGAGGCTGTGGAACCATCTCGCTCTGATGGGGGGGGTTATCGCTGGGGTGGCACAGCAGGTCGATAACCAGGGTGCCAGCGTCGGATTTGGCATCAACTGGGGCCGCTTGAGATTTGACTACGCGGTCAGATGGTTCAGCCACAGCCTGGGAACGCCGCACACACTGGCGCTGACCCTCCACGGTTGATTTCGCTCCTTTTAGAAATATACAACCCCGTTGTCACCGACACGGTGAGACATATGCTTAGACCCCAATTCGGATTGTCGGACAAGAGCCTTGTTGAGGACGCCGACTGGACGCAGCCGTCGCAACCGACAGTAAGGCGTCCCGCCGGATTCCCAGTTGGCTGTCCTATCGCCGCTGAACAGAAGCTGCTGCTTCACGTCGGTCTGTTTTTCGCCACCCTGGTGAGCACTTTCTACGTCGGCGGAACGATGAACCCCGGGGGGTTCAACATCTGGACCGGGCTTGGCTACTCGATCTCCATCATGGCTATATTGACCGCCCACGAGGTGGCGCACTATCTGATGGCCAAGCGACATGGCGTCGCAGCTTCTCTACCCTATTTCGTGCCATTCCCGTCGCTACCTGGGGTGATCTGGTCGCCATTTGGTACTATGGGCGCTGTCATTGTGATGAAATCGCGGATGCCCGACCGCAGAGCGCTTCTGGATATCAGCGCTGCCGGGCCCATCGCCGGGTTTGTTGTCACGCTGTTCGTAGCGGTGGTCGGACTTTCGCTCTCCACCGTCTCTCCGATTTACGGTTTTGATGGGCAGACAGGTATCATGCTTGGCGATCCGCTGCTTCTTAAAGCCATGCAGTGGTTGGTCTTAGGACCGATCCCCCAAGGCGAGGTGGTCGTCCTGCACCCTATCGCCTACGCTGCCTGGGCAGGCCTGTTCGTCACCGCGCTCAACCTGATCCCGTTTGGTCAGCTAGATGGTGGGCACATAGTCTACGCCTTTTGGCCCCATCGCCACAGAATGATCGCTCACACAGCAACCGCTGGGCTGATTGTCTTGGCGATTCAGGTGTCTCCGATCTGGACTCTATGGGCAATCTTGGGTGTGGCGTTCGGTGGCAAACACCCAACGCCACTATCGATCTACATCCCACTTGATCGTCGAAGGCGGTTGGTGGCGTATGCGTGCGGCGCGATTCTTCTTTTGACGTTCATGCACAACCCCATCGACGTATCGGCACCGAGCCTCGCGCCGTGATGAAGTGGGTCATTTCGGCGGTTGCGTGGTCGTTCGTTTTGGGAACGCTCGCATGCAACCCGTTCAAGACGGGTGAGCCATACCCGCCGGTGATTCCGAGGGTCAAGTATCCCGTTGCAGCGTCACCTAGAAGCGTTTTGACAATTCTCAAATTGGCGATGTCGGTCAAAGAGTACGCCCCCTACATGGACCGGTTGTCTTCCGACGAATTCAGCTTCGTCCGCGACCCGTTTGCGATCTTGGAAGGTTTTCCCAACCCATATAACAAAACACACGAACAGCAGTTTCTAAGCACCCTTTACGCCAACTCCGACACCCTTATTCTCAGATGGTCCAACATCGTGACAGTCCCCGAAGGAGATGGCGAGGCTGTAACCGCAGACTATGAGCTAGCCATTGGCGATCCGTTCGCCGAACAGACGATCTACGAAGGCAAAGTTGAGATGCTCATGGAGGACGATAATGGCGGTGGTTGGGGGATAGTGACTTGGGAAGATTTCAGAGAGTCGAGTGGTCAGACATGGACAACACTCAGAGCAAGCGCGTTTGCACTGGAGTAAGTCTGCTGGCACTGATTACGTTGGTTGCCTGCAGCCTGTTCGAGACGGGTGCTCCAAAAAAACCTTCGACAGGCGAGCAGTGTCTGCTTCCCAGGTCTGAAGATGAGCTTCTAGGCACGTTGTCGTGCGCGATTGAGATGAGCGACGCCAACCTTTTCGGCGACCGGTTGGCTCAGAACTACCGTTTCTATCCCGATCCGCTCGTAGTGTTGGATCGTTTTCCAGAGCCGTTTACTGCGATCGAAGAGAAAGCTCACCTGTCCGCAGTGTTCGCAAACTCAGATGCGGTCAATCTTCGCTGGCTGAACGAGGTTTACGAGCCAACTTTTGACGGCCACGTCATCGAAGCCGATTACGAACTTACCGTCACACGATCTGGCGGTTCCCACGACGTATACAGAGGTCATGTGCAGTTGGAAGTCGCCGAGGGGATACGCGGTGGTTGGGGAGTGGTGACATGGCAAGATTTTCGAGCTAATGGCGGCATTTCAAAGAGTTGGACCGATCTGAGATATGAGGTTGTGGGAGCCACTGGCGGCTAAATCTTTCCCTATAACTGGTCAAAAAGCAAAAATCTCCTTATTTTTGTAATAGTAGAGCCTAGTGTTTGGCGCGTTTTGAGAGAGCAGGTGGATGGTATGGCGAGAATTCTGGCGTCTGTAGTCGGAACCGCACTGACTTTGGCAGGCTGTGGCCTCCTAAGCGGCCCAGAACGGTTCGTCGAGGACTGCCCGTCCGGTGAATGCGGTGGCCTGGTGACCAAACCCGTTGCGCTCACCCAACCAGACAGTGTGATAAATCAGGTCGAATTTTCTTGGGAAAATAAGGAAGACCTCGATTTTGAGGAGGTGCTGTTTGATGGATACTACTACCGCGCCAACTCAAACACTGACAGTCTTGATCTGGAGCTCACCCGCGATCAGGAGCTTGAAACCCTTAGAAATATAATGGAGGCTTTCGAGACCATAGTTATTACATTCGAACAGCCGGAGCGGGAGTGGTTCGAATATGGAGAAAACGCTGTTCCTGACAGTCTGGACAACGTGATTACCACCAAGAATCATGCAGATGAGGTCTGGACAGTCTACCGGTTGATCGGAGAGCTGTTGTTCTTCAACACCAACCCGGAGACCGGAGTGGAGAAAGGGTTCATCGTCCGTCAACGTTTCGATTTCAGCTTCCGTCAGCATGTTGAGGACGGTAAGACACTCTGGCAGCTTGCTGAATGGAACGACCGGGAGACTACGTTTAACCTCAAGATTTCCCCCCGTGCCTTGCCGATGGGCAACATCGCAGGAATCAAGGCAGCCTCAATGGGCGCTCCTTACCTCGACTGACGACCTGTCATCTCAGGCCTAGCGTTCAGGGTCTGCAGCTAGAGACCTTCCCAAGCGCTTGGTCCGCCGAACGATCAAATATCAACCCAATAACATCTCCGCATCCCCTTCTAGAAGCGACCGACTGGTCCAATTCCGGCAATCACCCCTACTATGAGATGAAGCCCGTAATACCAAGCGATTCAAGGGGCACAAAGATGCGTCAAGCCGGAACGTTTACAGCATTTGCGTGTGCGGTTGTATGCGCCGAAGGTGCCAGGCTTACTGGTTGCAGCCATGAAGAGCCCAGGTGTGGTTTTTGTCCTTTTGATATGCACTCTGAACTTACCAAACCGACGGCGCTATCCAGTCCTGACAGCGTACTCAAACAGATCGAGTTCGCACGGGAAACCAAAGAAATTACCGACAACGAAGAGGCGCTCTGGGAAGGTTTTGTTTATCGCAGCAATGAGACTGATGATTCCCTGGACCTCGTGTTGCCACTCGACCAAGAGATCGCGGTAGTCGTCAGCAACTCCCAGGCGTTCGAAACTATCATAGTGACATTCGAAAACACGGAGCGAATCTGGTTCGAATATGGAGAAAACGCTGTTCCCGATAGCTTGGGCAACGTGATTACCACCAAAAATCATCCCGACGAGGTCTGGACGGTCTACCGCCTATTGGGCGAGTTCTTGGTAATCAACACTGATGACGAGACCGGGGTGGACAGCGGCTTCATCGTCCGCCAGCCTTTTGATCTGAGCTTTCGATCTTACACCTCTGGCTGGCAAAACGCTGTGGCAGCTTACGGAGTGGAACGACAGAGACTTCCTTTTCAATCTCAAACCAGCGCTTCTATCTTGGTTTTCGCCGTCAATCAAAGACTGGCAATACCGTGTGGCAGCTCGCGGAGTGGAGCGACTGCGACGCCCTCTTTCAGGCTGTTAAGGCCTCCCGGGTGGCTTCAGTCACTCCTGCAAAACTGCCCACCGTCAAAGCTCTTCACAGCCAAGTGAGTGTCGCCGACTGAGTGATCCACTTCGTCGGCGCGGGCTTTAGTGACCACGCCTCTTTTTTGTAGATTACACCTTCCCGCTCAAGACCTCATGCCCGGCCACTGAAGGATCACCGATGCCTGATCGTCCGAACTTTTTGATTATCTGCACCGACCAGCATCGCGCCGATCATTTAGGTTGCGACGGCAATTCAGCAATAAAGACCCCCAACATCGACCAGCTCGCATCCCAGGGCGTCCAGTTCGACCGGGGCTACGTCAACTGCCCTCTGTGTATGCCCAGCCGAGCGACCATGTTTACCGGCATGACTCCCAGGGGCCACGGCGTAAGAACCAACGGAATACCGCTGGATGAACGGGTTCCAACAGTGCCAGGCGCGCTGTCCGACGCTGGCTACACAACCGCTTCCATCGGAAAAATTCATCTTTCCAACATGGGCGTTCGTGATGACGCCACAGTAAGCGGTTTCGATCCGTATGATTTTCCAGAGATAGGCTCTTTGTGGCAGTCAGGCGAGGTCGATCATATCCCTACGCCCTACTACGGCCTGAACCACGTTGACATCACGTTGGGACACGGATCTGGGATACAGGGCCACTACGCCAAATGGCTCGAAAAAGAGCATTCCGCCCAGTTTGAGACCATCATCACGCATGGAGTTGCACCACCACCGCTCGGTGCCGAAGCGTGCGGGACATATCAGATCGCCGAGGAGTATCACCATACTACTTATGTCGCTGACCGCACGGTCGACTATCTGGAGAACTATCGAAGCGACGACCCATATTTCCTGATGTGTTCGTTCCCTGATCCGCATCATCCCTACTACCCGCCAGAGCCGTGGGACCGGATGTACGGGATCGACGACGTTATCCCACCAGCAGCTCGCGAAGGAGAGCTTGAGGACCTCGCACCTTTTTTCACCGAGGTCTACAACGACTGCCCGCGCCTAAGCGGTCGCATCCGACCAACCAAGATGCCCGATGACCACCGCCTGGAGATTTTGGCGCATGTATACGGGATGATCTCGCTCATCGACAAACAAGTCGGACGCCTGCTCACAGCGCTCGAAGAGTCGGGCAAAGCAGACAATACGGTCGTTGTTTTCACCGCCGATCACGGCGATATGATGGGCGATCATGGTCTCCACAACAAAGGCCCGTTCCACTTTGAAGGCCTTCTTCGCGTACCGATGATCTGGAGTTGGCCCGGTAGGTTTGAGAGTGGTGCCACGCTAGCGCTGGCCTCATTGCTCGATTTTGCGCCTACGGTGATGGATCTGGCTGGAGTTCCTATTCCAGAGGGGCCTGGTTCGTCTGAAGCGATGCCAAGCCAACCTCCGCCATGGCCAGGGCGCTCCCTGACACCGGTTCTCAATGGCGACGACGACCATGTCCAGGAATCTGTTGTCGTGGAGAACGACGAGGACTATTTGGGATTGCGGCTAAGGACTCTGATAACCGCCACCCATAAAATCACGACTTATACCGGCCACAGAGGGGCAGAACCGTTTGGAGAGCTCTTTGATCTGGAGCGGGATCCCCAAGAGCTGTACAACCTGTGGGATCGCCAAGAGTGCGCAGGTCTCAGGCGAGAACTGATCGAAAAACTCCATCATCGTCTGACTGAGACTGACATCGCCGTGCCCCGCCGTTTGGGACACGCTTAGGCGGTTGTCAGCAGACCGAGCTGTTTCTCCCCTTGCGTCTCAATTGATGGCATCTGCGAACGTTCTAGTGGTGGACGATGATCCTGCGTTAATAGGTCTGGCTCGCTTGATGTTGGAAGAGTGCGGCTGTTTAGTGTTGATCGGCATCAAAGAGCGTAAGAAGAAATCGGCACCGCCCAGTAGAGGGGGGTGCGTGTAGGTGATTCTGGGGCTGGAACATGATCCTGGTTGCTGTACAAGACGAATCGGCTCGACGCGAACTGACCACAGCCATTCAGGCTTTAAGTGAGGACGCCACGGTCTGCACCGACGGCAGTTCTGCGTGGGCGGCTGCCCAAGAAGGCGACTATCCCATCATCCTTCTCGACTGGGATCTGCCCGATATAGAATCCCTCGGATGAACGGCGATCAAGCCTATCGTGAAATGCGCAAAATCCGATCTGACGTGAAAATTATTCTCTCCAGCGGCTACAGCGAACAAGACGCTGTGAGCCGGTTCGATGAGGATGGGCTGTCGGCATTTGTGCAGAAGCCGTGTCAGATTCAGACTCTCGTGGAGCGGATTAGCTAGGTGATCCAAAACTGAGCGTCCGGTGCGGTTCGAGAAAAAGGAGATTCCACATTCACACCGAGACAGTAATCTCAGTGCCTGATCTCTTAGCCCAATCAACCAAAGCCTCCACGACCTCCTCGTGAGTGCTCAGTCTGAAGATCTCTTTTCGCAGCAACGACGCCCCACGAAGCCCTTTGCTATAGTGGCTCCAGTGTTTGCGCATCTCCCTTATCCCGATCTGCTCGCCCCTCTCTTTGAGCAGTTCCACCTGATGGGCCAACCCCTGTGCTAGTCGCTCGTGAGGCGAAGGGGTGTAAACCGGTAGCCCCATCGCCATCCTGTTGATATTCATAAAAAGCCACGGGTTGCCCTGTGCAGCGCGCCCCACCATAACAATGTCGCATCCGGTCTGCTCAATCATCTCAAACGCATCCTCCGGCGCAAACACGTCTCCGTTGCCGATCACGGGAATTCCTACAGCCTGTTTCACATCGCGAATCACATCCCACATCGCATCCCCAGAGAACCCCATCTTCTGAGTCCTTCCGTGGACAGCCACCGCAGCCGCTCCATTGTCCTCGCAGATATTGGCGATCTCAACCGCGTTTATCTCGTTCCATCCAGCCCTGATCTTGGCCGTCAAGGGCGCTTCTTGTACCGCGTCAGCAGCGGCGCGGACGATCTGTCCTAACAGTTTGGGGTTTTTAAGCAACGCACTTCCAGCGTTGCGTTTGGTGACCTTTTTTACCGGGCATCCAAAATTGATGTCTACGATGTCAAATCCCTGCTCCTCTACGATAGCTGCTGCATCAGCCACTACCCCAGGATCGGAGCCAAAGACTTGCGCCCCGATAGGCCTTTGATCGTCCTCGAAATGCAGCAGTCGCCGTGTTCTGTCGTGCGCCCTTACAAGGCCGTCGGAGCTGACAAATTCGGTGTACACAGCCGACGCGCCGTAGCGCCTGGCGATCGACCGAAAGTAGTAGTCACAGATGCCCGCCATGGGAGCCAAAACCGCATGTCCGCATATGGCGACGCCGCCTATGTACGTCACGCGATCCTGTTTTGCCGCAACATCATAGGTCTCAGCAATAGAGGGTGGAGTAAGGAGTTTTTCTTTGATGTCGTCGAATGGCATATCTAGACGTTTGGGAATGGTTGTTGGGCGGCTAAATGTCGGCTCTCTTGACGCCGCTGACCGAGTCTCTAAAGCGGTCGTCCAGCGATGCGATAATCCGCCTTCCCAGGTCAATCGCTGACGCTGCCTCCGTCCGGCTGACCTTGCCACCATAGACAGCCTGATTTAGGACGCCCATCAGTTCGCGGAGCGTGCCAACTTCGTCGGCGGTTAATATTTGTTTCGTGTCCAGTATTTTAAGAAGTTTCGCTGTCTGTACTCGCTCAATCTCGCCGCCGCTCTCTGAAACCAACGATCTGACTCGGTTTTCTATGTCAATACGAAGCCCCGCCAAGGCAACCGCTGGAGCCTCATCAATAAGAGCCATATAGCTAGGTTGAGGTCTGTCTGCTTTTGGCGTTTTGAGCATCCCCGCCTCTGTGGCTTTCTCCTGCACCCTACCAATATCTCTGGCAATAACCTCAACTCCTGGAAGCTTGATTTTCGAAAAAATCTGCGCGAGCCAGGGTAACATGGCGATGAGCATAAACACGGTGGTCGTAGCGTCGAACTTCATCCAAAAGTGGTTGATGCAGCCCAACGAGATCGCGATGATTGAGATCGCAAAATGTAGCAGAAAGCGTCGTATTACCATCTCAGATAAGTTGATTCAACCAAGCTTGACTAATCATATCTCGCCCAAATGGTGCATCAAGAGCGCCATCGTGGCAGTAACCGCCGTCTCTGTCCTCAACCGCCTTGGACCAAGGTCCAGCAACAACGCTCCGTTCTCAACGCAGTTGGCCATCTCACTGTCGTGAAGCCCACCTTCCGGGCCGATTAGCAGCGTCACATGGCGGCTATCAGTCGGTAGCTGTTCCAGAGCATCGGGTTCGCCGCCTGGATGCGCTACGACAAACCGCTCGCCTTCACTCAGACTATCAATCACGTCGTTTAGCTGCGAAGGTTCGTGCACTATTGGCGCGTACCCACGTCTGCACTGCTTGGCCGCTGCCGCCGCGATGTTACCCCACCGACCAAGCCGCTGCTGAGACGGAGGTTTGATGACGGTATGGTGTGTCTGTACCGGAATGATCCTCGACACGCCCAGTTCCACAGCTTTTTCGATGGCGGTCTCATAGCGTGGGCCTTTGATTAACGCCGCTACGAGGGTCACATCCGCAGTGGGTTCGTTCCAGTCGGTAAATGTCTCCAGTATCAGAGCCTGAACCCGTTTTTTGGAGATGAACTCCAGCACAGTTCTGTAGCCGTTGCCTTCGCCGTCTATAACAAAAACCTCATCGCCGATCGACCTTCGGGCGGATTGGGCGGCGTGGTACGCCTCGTCCCCCTTGAACACTATGCTCCCGTTGCGGATGTCTTTGCGGTCGGCAAGGTAGCTCGACATCTCGATAACCCCCTAAGCCGTCATACAGACGGCCACCCAAGAGTGGTCTATCATCTCATCGTGCAGCTCTTCAACTCGGCGTACCCGCCATCCAACCCCTTCCATATGCTCCTTGAAGCCGCCGAGTTCCCGCTTGAGCACGCCGGATAGTACCGCTATGCCGTTGGGGCTGACACGTCTGTAGAGTTCGGTTGCCATCTCGCAGAGCGGGTCCGCCTCAATATTTGCGACTACCAAGTCAAATCGACGTTCGGGGCAGGTCTCGATACTCCCGATAACCAGCTCAATCCGGTCGGAGACGCCGTTGTAATCAATATTCTCCTTGGCGCAGACGACCGCTTTCCCATCAATCTCCACCGCAACCACCTGCGAGGCACCGAGCTTCGCCGCAGCGATACTTAGAACCCCAGACCCAGCGCCGACATCGAGGACCGATACCCCCCTTTTGACCGATCGCTCTATCGCTTCCAGACTTAGCCTGGTGGTTGCGTGCGAGCCGGTGCCGAAGGCCATTTTGGGGTTGATTACGATCGGCAGACGTGCATCGCTAGCAGGCTGCTGCCACGGTGGAAGGACGACGATACGTCGCCCGACATCTATCGCCGAAAACTGCTCGCGCCACGATACTTCCCAATCTTCATCAGGTATCGCCCCTGGCTCGACATCGCCAGGCACACCCTCGTTCTTAAGGAACTCTTCAACACGCTTGGCGATCTGATGCAGATCATTTTCAGCACCGAAATATGCTTTCAGCATCACCGGGTCGTCACCAGTGGTGACGATGCCCAGTGTTCCAAGGTCAGACAGCAGATCGCTCACCTGAGCTTCCAGCCTGACAGGCGTCTCAACCGCTACGGTCCGCCACCATACCTCACTCATCGTCATCCCACACGATCAATCCTTCCAACATCTCCTGCGGGCTTTCGAGAAGGAGTCTGTAGAGCTTTGCATCGTTGGCCGCTGATTCTCTGTGGGAGATCAGAGGCAAAACATCGACGCGCCCGGTTTCCAGGATTTTGAGCTCTGAGCGAAGCCCATCGCCTCCGCCCCAGCCGCACGGGGAATGCGGCGTAAGCTCGTTGTGATGTGCATCGTCATAGTAGAACGCAATGTCGCCTGGGTACCAGCTCTGAAAAGCGAAACGCGCTCTGTGGGCGCAAAGCTTCATCGCTGTAGGCACTACATCGGGGTTTCCTGTCACCTCAATCACCACGTCAGCGCCCTCGGGTTTCACTTCTTTTGGCGCGGTCACAGTGTCAACCTTTGACGCGTTAATCGCCTGAGTCGCACCACCGGTCCGGGATAACTCCAACCGCCTGTCGTCCAGATCAATCGCGACAACATCAGCGCCTCTGTCAAGAGCTAGCCGGACGGCGCGCTGTCCAATAACGCCCTGTCTAACCACCACAACCAACTCGCCTGGTTTTGGTGAGGTCAACCCTATCCCCTGCATGGCCACGGCTATCAACCACGCGAACGCTGCGGCGTCGTCGCTCACACTATCGGGGATTATCTCGGTCCAGGATGCTTTGTAGACTGTCGGGCTGATGTGTGCGGAGCCGCAGCCTTCGTTATAGCCTTGAGGTAGGTGCGACCTTCCCGCTGTAACTCGCTGTCCGACTTGGCGTCCTTCAACCCCACCGCCCACCTCTTCTATCACTCCGACGCTCTGATAGCCTGGAACGCACGGAAACACCACTTCTGGCCTCTGTCCCAACAGTACATACCGCTCGGTTCCCGTACTTATCGCAGAGCGTGTCAACCGCACCCCGACGTTGGTACTACCGACGGTACTACCGACAGGCGGCGTATCTAGCTCTCTCACCTCGCATTTTCCAGGAGATGGGAAAGTCACTGCGATGGATCTCATCGCGGGCTCCGAGTGTGGGGCGAACACCGTACGCAAAAAGAGCGGCCACCTGGGCCGCTCTTTAACATCTGACGCGATCTTATCGCCCCCAAGTTCTGTAAGGTTCTACTCTGGGGCGTAGACACTCATGTATTTGCGGCCGCCGGAGTTCTCGAATTTTACCTGACCGTCTATCGTTGCGAACAGTGTGTCGTCCCGGCCTCGGCGTACACCCAAACCAGGGTGAAATCTGGTTCCTCGTTGACGCACCAGTATCGACCCTGCACCAACCTGTTCGCCACCATAGGTCTTGATGCCAAGCATCTGCGGATTTGAGTCGCGGCCGTTTCTTGAACTGCCGACGCCTTTTTTGTGCGCCATCTGAGCTTACTCCTTCGCGGCGACCAGTATATCCTTTACGATCACATCTGTATAGGCCTGACGATGGCCACGGCGTCGTCTATGGTGTTTGCGCCTGATTTTTTTTACGTGTGTTATCTTGTCTGAAAGTCCGTGCTCGACGACCTCAAGCTCTACAGAGGCACCCTCGACCAACGGGTTGCCTACTGTAATCGAATCGCCGTCGGACAGAAGGAGGACCGTATCAACAGTAGTCACCGATCCCGGTTCTTGGGAGAGTCTCGGCACGCGCACAGCTTCGCCTGGGCTTACACGGGTCTGCTCACCTGCTACAGTCACTATTGCGTACATGTGCCACTCTCCAAAATTATCGAAACGATCCAGTCGCCCCGACCATCTCAACGCCTTCGCTGATAGGCTTCAAAGAATACGAACTACGGCACCCTGCGGTCAACCCACATATTTGTCGGTGATCTCTTCTTCAGTCGATGCGCTGTAGAATCTGAAATCTTCGAGGATCATGTCGGGTTCGCGATCTATATCGACGCGCATCCTGGTCGCCCGTCGCAGTGTTTTCAATCTTCGGCCATGGTTCTCTTCTAAATACTCCGCAGCATCGGGGTGCAGTTCCAAAATAACACGTCGCTCTTCGCCCTGAACCCTGGCACGTTTGAGCCACCGCTCAACCTTGGTGACCGTGGTGTCGATCCCCTGCACCCGGCCCTGTCCGTCGCATGTCGGACACGGCTCGCTAAATGTGTGTAAGAGCGACGGACGCACCCTCTGGCGAGTCATCTCCAGAAGCCCAAATTCGCTAATCTCGGACGCGACGTCTGTGCGAGCTCTGTCCCTGCTCATCGCTCTTACGAACGAATCCCACAGTTTGCGACGGTTGGAATGGAGCATCATGTCGATGAAATCCACAACGATGATGCCGCCAATATCCCTGAGCTTCAGTTGCCGCGCCACCTCTGTAGCGGCGGCCATATTCACACTGAAGATCGTCGCCTCTTGGTTGGCGTGCCCAACATAGCGGCCACTGTTTACATCGATGGTGACCATGGCCTCTGTGTGGTCGATTACCAGGAAGCCGCCCTGCGAAAGTGGCACCCGCCGGTTGGTGGCTTTTTCAATCTCATCTTCGATCTTGTAGTAATCGAAGATCGGCTCAGTCTCGTTGTGGACGTGGACCCGGTCGCGAAGTTGGGGGGCGGTGTCCCTCAAGTACGACAGAATCTCTTTGCTGTCGCGCCTGCTGTCTATCACGACGCGTTCGATGTCGTCGCTAAAAAGGTCACGAATCAGTCCTGACGTCATCCCTAGCTCCGAATGGAGTAGCGAGGGTGGGCGCACTCTCCGCGCCCGGTGGCGCACCTGATCCCAAGTTTTGGTGAGCCGTTTGATGTCGCCTGTCAACTCGTCTGCACCATGGCCCTGCGCAACAGTTCTGACTATCAGACCACATCCGTCGGGTTTCAGCGGGCGAGCTAAGTCTCGCAACCGTCTCTTCTCTTGAAGGCTGTCCATTTTTCTGGACACACCGAGAAGTGATCCTCCCGGCATCAGCACGGAGAATCGCCCAGGTAGGGAAAGCTGAGAGCTTACCCTGGGGCCTTTGGTGTTGATCGGCTCTTTGGTTACCTGTACCAGTATCTCCTGGCCACGTTTCAGCAGGTTCTGGATCGGTTTGAAAGATCTGCGACGACCTTTTTGAGGGCCTCCGCTGTCCACAACCTCACCATCAGGGTCAAGGAGGTCCTCCATGTCGTTGTAGTCCACATCGCTTACATGAAGGAACGCTGCTTTCTGCGTTCCTATGTCCACGAATGCGGCCTGCATCCCCGGTAGGACTGAGGCTACCGTGCCCTTGTAGATGTTGCCCAGAGTTCGTTCGTTCTCGGGTCGGTCGACCAGCAGCTCGGTGAGCTGCCCGTCTTCCAATATCGCCACACGAGTTTCCTGGCTGGCGACGTTGATGATGATCTCGCGCTTCAAAACTAACTTCTCCCTTCCGATCCCTATTATATCGGGCATCGGTGGAGGCAGCGCGGAGGAAGAATGGTGATGTCAGCACCAGACCGTAGGAGGTCAGGCAAGCAAACCGTCATCCCGAAATTGGATCGGGCGGCCTTGTAGAAATGGCGGGGTCGTTATGTGGGTGCGGGTTTTCCGCACTCTCAGTAAGCGATACAAACCGGCTGCGGACTCGCAGGCTCTGGCTGCAGATTAGGGCGATTATTCACGGGACTCAAATCGGGTGACCAAAAATCCTACCGCGACTTCGCCTAAACATCCGCTACGCCAAAAGGGTGCACGTCCATCATTTAAGTTCAAGTCGCACCGAACGCCATCGCCGGGCGACCTCACCATTTGCTGTGCAGACTATTCACAAGGCCCTTCCAAGGGCCTCTTCACATCCGTTCTGCCAAATGATTTCCCTGCGCGAATCTTGTAGATTGCCCGCGCAGGCGGCATCCGGCTGGAGACTTGGCCGTAAGGCCGGGCGCAAATACGCTCATCGTTCTTTATTGTTAGAGCGTCCACGCCACAGCGGCACACGAGAGGGGCTCCTTTTTGTCCCCGCCCCTTACCCGGTGCGCAAATTCGAATAAACTCGTAGAAGGACAAATATAACATCAGTCCCAAGTCATCTGCAAGGTCGCAACAGCTTGACCTGTCGCCTTCACTCGAAGTATCATAGACGCGCACCCAAATCCCCGTGAGCGCCCAAGTGACCACTCATGAACCCACCATCCTAGCGATTGAGACCGCCACACATGTTTTAGCGGTGGCTATATGTCGTGGCGAAAGAGTTTTGGCGGAGGTGAAATGGCAAGCGGGTTTGATCCACGCCGAGAGAATTATCCCTTCCTGCCTTAACATGCTTGAAGGGTTGGATCTGGCCTGGGAGGATCTAGACGCCGTGGCGGTGTCACAGGGCCCAGGATCGTTCACGTCGCTCAGAATAGGTTTTGGAACGGCCAAAGGGATCGCTCTCGCGCACGATCTGCCGTTGGTCCTTATACCGACACTCGAAGCGCTAGCAGCGCAGATTCCCTACTGCCAGCATCCGGTTTGCGCCACTTTGGACGCAAGAAAAGATGAGGTCTACGCCGCCTGGTTCGATACCAGCAGCGGCCAAGCCGCTCGGTTGACTGATGATTCACTATATTCACCCGAAGCGCTCGTCGGGAGCATCACCGAGCAGACCGTCTGCGTAGGCAATGGTTGGGTGCGATATGGCGCATTTTGGACAGAGCGGCTCAAAAATACGGTTCGTACCGCGCCTCCATGGGGGCATCTGCCGACGGCGAGTGTCGTAGGTCTACTCGGTATGCGGAGATTTATCAACGGTGTGCGCGATGATCCTGACACCGCAACGCCTCTATATCTGCGCCGGTCACAGGCACAAGAAGCCGCGAGCGAAAAACCGCCGATGGTGGTCTAGCAGCCTATTTATCCTACTGCTCTATTGGGCAGTCTAGACGGAAAAGGCCCTCACCGATGTCCACTGTGGCTTTCTACAGCCATGACGCCTACTTAGACCACCTGACCGGAGCGGCCCATCCCGAGCGGCCGGAGCGGCTTGTGGGGATGTTGGATGTCTTGCAGCAAAGCGACGTGTGGGATCGGTTGGACCACAGAACGCCCTCCCCCGCTTTACCAGGACAGATCGCGCTTGCCCACAGCCCGGACTATGTGTCTTACGTAGAAGAGTACTGCTCACGCGGTGGTGGGCTTTTGGATGGCACCGAGACCGTGGTGAGCAAGAACTCCTACACAGCAGCAATGCTCGCCGCAGGTGCAGCGACCGATGCCATAGACGCGGTAATGACCGGAGAGGTCGATCGGGCTTTCTGCGCGGTGCGCCCGCCTGGCCACCATGCGATTGTCGATCGTGCGATGGGATTCTGTGTATTCAACAACGTCGCTGTGGCCGCTAGGCACTGCCAGAAACAGCACGGTGTCGAAAGGG
This sequence comes from uncultured bacterium, assembly GCA_964627605.1. GTDB lineage: Bacteria > Latescibacterota > MWCZ01 > MWCZ01 > CAZVGZ01 > CAZVGZ01. The sequence goes on from CAZVGZ010000023.1 coordinate 26,937, forward strand.
TCGCGATCCTCGATTGGGACTATCACCACGGCAACGGAACACAGTTTATTTTCTGGGCCGACCCCAGCGTCTGGTACGGCAGTCTGCACGCATCTCCCGCCTATCCCCACACAGGATTGGCGTCAGAACGCGGTGGAGGAGAAGCGCGTCGCTCTGTGGTCAACCGCCCGCTGCCGACCGGTACCGGACACGACGAATATATCGAGTCGTTCGACAGCAAAATTTTGCCCTCGCTTGAGACTTTTGCTCCCGAGTTGATACTAATCTCGGCAGGGTTCGATTCACATAGTGATGATCCTATCTGCAACATGCGCCTCACCGAACAGACGTTCGCGATGATGACTGAGAGTGTTGTGGAGTTGGCGGATCTTGTCTGCCATGGGCGCATTGTGAGCGTTCTTGAGGGAGGCTACCACCCCCAAGCGCTTGGGCGGTCTGTAGAGTGCCACCTGAAAACGATGCTAGATCGCTGAACGGCAATACGTTCGACCTCATCAGACTCGCTCCAGATCACGTCCCTGAACTAGTCGCGCTGGAGCGAGCCTGTTTTGCTACGCCATGGTCCGCTGCGGCCCTTATCGGTTCGATCGCCCGACCGATATCTGTGGCGATCGGACTTGCAGACAAAAACGGGAAACTCGTCGCCTACCTGATCGGCCGCAGAGAGGACGAACACGGCGACATCGACACACTGGCTGTCGATCCTTCCAAACGCAGGTCGGGGTGTGCCACCCGACTTCTCCAGAAGGCGTTGGACGTGTTTGCTGACCGAGGGATTGTGATGTGCTGGCTTGAAGTCAGAGAGAGCAACGTTGGCGCGATCACCCTCTACAAACATTTTGGCTTTGAGATCGCAGGCCGACGGCGCAACTATTATCCCCGACCGCAGCGCGAAGACGCGTTGGTGATGTCGCTCAACCTGAATACAGAGCCTGGTCATCAGAGTGGTTGACAATCCGTCTGGCTCAGCTGCGCTCCTCGCTCTGCGCAAAAAGGGGATCGGCGAACCCCGCGTGGCGATAATTCTCGGCAGCGGCTTCTCCACCGTGTTAAACTCTCTGGTCATCCACGGACACTGCGACTATTCTGATTTGCCTGGTTGGCCCCAAACTTCTGTATCAGGGCATCCTGGACGATGCGTGTGGGCCAGATGGGGAGGCCAGGAGTGCATCATTTTCGCAGGCCGTTTCCACGGCTACGAAGGTCTCGATAGCGACTCAGTCTGCGCTCCGGTATCACTGGCGAGCGCTCTGGGATGCAGAGAAATTCTCCTCACCTGCGCGGCAGGTGCGCTCAGTCCAGACCTGCCCTTGGGGGCGCTGGTGGCTATCGAAGGGCATCTCAGTTTCGGTCACGGCGGCGACCTCAAAGGGCGACTGTCCACCCCTGACATCGTCCGTTCGCACTACTCTCCCACACTGACTCAGTCTCTCTTGGACGCTGGAGACACAGCAGGCGACGCCGTCAATCTTGGAGTTCTGGCGTCGGTGCCAGGGCCATCCTACGAAACTTCAGCGGAAGTAAATATGCTACGTAGTTTCGGCGCTGATGTTGTGTCTATGTCCACAGCAACTGAGGCCCAGTGTGGCACCAAGTTTGGCATTGAGATCGCAGCATTGGCGTGCGTCACCAATGTCGTGTCCGACGTCACTCTGCAACACAGCGATGTGGTGGATGCTCTGTCCCAACGTCAAACCGCCATCGGCGGGATTATCGAATCGTGGCTAAACGCCACGCCGCCCCCTGAATAGAAAAAGGGGGCAGCCAGTTGGCCGCCCCCCCCCAGAAAACCCCACTAGTGGGTCACTCTTCGCGTTTGTAGCCTTTCATCTTACCTCGGTCGTCGTCGTCAATACCGTCGTCGAGCTTCATGTCTGTCGGCACCGCCATCGACATGCTTCCCACCCGCCTGAGCGTAATGCCCTGATAGGTCTGCGGGTCAGCATTTCCGGTCTCTTCCATCCGCTTTTCGAGCCACTCGACATACATGTCGTGCATCTCCTGGCAGATGTCCGGGTTCTCTTCGGCGAGGTTGATATTCTCCTCAGGGTCCGCCTCAAGGTCGTAAAGCTCCACAGGCGGACGGTTGTGCAGATCGGGAGTCTCCACCGCCTCAAAATACTTCCATTTCTTGGTGCGGATACCCCGTTTGCGCTGCCAAGAGTTTTCGACGATATAGACGACATCAACGTCAATCTCCTTGTCGTCGTTTATATACGGCACAAGGTTGCGACCATCCATCTCTTTCTCGGCGATGTGATCGCCCAACCCTACCAGATCAAGAACCGTCGGCGTCAGGTCCATAAGTGTCGCCAGCCCCTCAAGCCTCTGTCCTTCAGGCAGTACGTCAGGCATCTTCATAATCAGCGGAACGCGCATGTTGGTCTCATACAGCCCGTGGTGATCGTACCACAGACCGTGCTCATCAAGCTCCTCGCCGTGATCGGACGTAATCACCAGCAGCGTATTCTCCATCAATTCAAGCTCATCCATCCTGGCAAAAACTTTCGCCAGACACTCATCGCAGTAGGCGATTTCGGCGTCATACAGCGAATTGACATACTTGGAGTCTGTCACCCCACCCATCCACTGCCGGAAATAGTTTCCGAACGGCTCAAAGTTGTAAGCCTGATGCAGGCTAGTGTTGTCTGGGTCTTTGGGGTCGTCGCCATCGTAGAAATTTCCAGCGTGTGGTGACGGCGGCAGATAGGGCGTATGCGGGTCCCAATAGTGGAAAAAGCAGTAGAACGGCTCGTCGCGCCCAGCTACGTCGTCCAGAATCGGCATGATCGCGGCGTTGACGCCTTCACCCTTGCGCCAGACGTCGGTGGATTCCTGTTCCCAGCTATAGCCGTCGTAGCGGTCATAGCCACGACTAAACCACCTTCCCAGATTATCAGCAGCGGCGGTATAGTACCCCTCGCTCTGAAGAATCTCCGGCAGCGTCTTAATATCCTCATCCAGATCAATCGTGCTGCCTTGCTGGACGATCTGATGCCTGATGTAATCCACGCCGGTGAACATGTTCGTATGCCCCGGATGCGTCGGGATCGCCGGGCTGAGCATGTCATACACCAGCACCCCCTCACTAGCAATTTTGTCGATGTTGGGGCTGGTCTTGTGCTTAAACCCATAACAGCTCAGATGATCCGAGCGCAGCGTGTCAATACAGATAACAACAACGTTTGGTCGGTCTTTGTTTGGCATGTGGTGTCTTTCTCCAAATGAGTTCGGTTTGTGTTGGTAAGCAAATCGGATTAAGCGCCCGCGTCAAAGGACTGCTTCACCAAGCCTTGGCAGGCCTTCCAGTCGGTTTCGTCGACGATTTCGCGCTGCCATTCATTGTTTCTACCAGATAAGTGAAGATGAGATTTTCGCACCCTAACATAGCAAAACCCCTTGTCGTCGATCTTGTAACGAAAGAAAGATTTGACATATGGGAGGACGCTGACACTCTGGAGTGCACCCTTCAAGCTGTACAGATTTGGTATGAGTGATGCAGGCTGCCCTGAGTTTGTGTGATGCTCTGTTCGAACTGCTCTGGACTTCGATCCACTACGGGGCATGTTTCGGCAGTATTGATCAACTTTGCGGAACAGTCGCATAGTGGTCGGCGAACCTTTTTTTAGGTGGTAATCGAAGTCATACACCGTCTCTTCATTTCCAGTATCGTCTCCGGAAACGGTGCGCCCCTCGTCCTACGTTTCCTCTGCACTGCCTGTCAACTCTGGGTACGATTCGATAGACTGCCCCGTCGCCGCCTCAACCTTTCGTGACAGAGAACCATCGACGCTTTTCCGCTCAAGCGCGCGGTCCTTCCTGGCGTCGCGGGAGAGCCAGCTGAGACTTTCAGCTACTGCGCGAACGGTTTCGGGTGTATCCGCAGAAGGATTAATGGAAACGGTGTAACGCAACTTGTCAGGGGCCTTCGCTTTTACGCTGCTTTGACAGATTGCATAATCGACCCCATTCGTAAGCACGCACCACTCTACTCCTTACTTTTGACGAATAACTGACAGCCTGGGCTACGGCTTTGTCGTCAGCCGGGGTATGCAGTGGCTTAGCTTCGACCAGCACTGTTGGTTTCCCGTTGATCATCAGCGCATAGTCGACGTTGCCCCCGCCGAAGATCGAGTACTCTAAATCTACCTGGGTCGGTTCAGTCACGTCCCAACCGAGGGCGCGCAGCATAGGATCAATGAATATCGTTCGCGTCGATGTTTCATTTAAGCCTGTATCCCTATGCTTCTGAAGTTTGGCCTGCAACGCCTCAATGCACGCTATCAAATCGTTCAAGGGCCGCCTCCGGCCTGCAAATGTGGCATCTACCCCCGCCACCTCTTCACAACAAACCGCCGATACAAGAACGAGACGACGAAGAAGAAGATGGGCAGGACCAGTTTGTGCGTGGTGGTTCGGGTGATCTGGCCTGGCGGGTCGTGCTGCTCTCTGATTTTGTAGGTGTAGAGACCCACCCAGGTTGAGTCAAACCACTCCGGCTCTGTATGCTCGGACAACGCTTCGTCGAATTCCACAGGGTCTGCGACGACCGCTATTCTCGGTCCGTGATCCAAGTGAACATAGACCGACGCGACAATCAGCACCAGCCAAAACGCCCGTTGAAACTGCTGACCAAACTCCACGCCAGCGATCATCACGTCTGGAAACCTGCCCAGACGGTTGAAGCACTGCCACAGTAGATACAGTATTCGGACGCTCAATAAGACCGCGAACGCTCCGACTACAACTCCTGTCATCGTAGTGTCCGACTTAGGCGCATAACTTTCCTGCATAGGCGCGAACAAAAGAAAGTAACTCTGTTCGTCCTCAAGCCGGAACCGGTCACGCGATATAACGCCCGACCCTTGTAGTTAGCGTTGCGTGGTGTGTGGTTAAATGGGGCGTAACGGCGATTCAATCGGACATTTCTATAGTGCAAGGAGCGTATCTAACATGACAGGCAACCCGACGAAATCAGTACTAGCCAACGGCGGCATAGCGCTTGGGACGATGATTCAGGATGTGCGCGGATCGGAGTCGGTGGCGCTCCTGAAAATGGCAGGATTCGACTATGTGCTCATCGACAATGAACATACCCCCCTTGATCTAAGCGCAGTCTCCGACATGTGTCGCACCGCTCGTCTGTGCGGGATAACTCCTATCGTCAGGGTGCCCGACACGCAGTACCACCTCATCGCCAGACGATTGGATGCTGGAGCTATGGGGATAATGGTGCCGCGAATCAGAACGCGGGAGCAGGTCGAACTGGCGGTGGAGTGCATCAAATACCCGCCAATCGGCAAACGCGGTGTCTCCCAACCTGCTATGCTCACCGGCTACGAACCGATCGGTCTACCGGACTACATAAAAGCCACGAACGAGGAGACGATGGTGGTGGTGCAGGTCGAAACCAAAGAGGCGATGGACGATCTCGAAAACATTCTGTCGGTGCCTGACGTGGATGGCGTCCTCATGGGCCTCAACGATCTTTCCGTCAATCTGGGAGTCACGGATCAAAACCGTGGAGTGGTTGTTGAGGATGCGATTGATCGCGTAATCGAAGTGTGCGATGAGTACGGCGTCGCTCCAGGGCTGCACATCAGGGACATGGATCACATCCTAGACTGCAAGCGCAGAGGGATGAGGATGCTCGCGCTTAACACCGACACCGGCTTCATGATGGACGCGGCTTCTCAGGCCGCCAAGCAGATGCGGGCCGGGTAGGTGAGCGAATCAAAAGATTGCAGCGAACTACGTCCCGAACTGGGCGTAGCGGATGCTATTCTGCTAATCATCGGCACAATCATCGGTGCCGGTATCTTCGTCACTCCTGGATACGTCACCCAAACACTAGGTGATGAGGGGTTGGTGCTGGCGGCGTGGGTGTTAGGTGGGGTGGTGGCGCTGGCCGGGGCGCTATCGTACGCGGAACTGGGCGCAGCCTGGCCTCGCGTCGGCGGACACTATGTATATATGCGTCTGGCCTACGGACTGTTCTGTGGGTTCTTGGACGGTTGGGCGGCGCTGCTAGTCAACTTCCCTGGCTCCATCGCCGCACTAGCGCTGGCGGCGTCGGGCTATCTTGGCGCAATCGTGCCTGGCATCGACGGCGATGGTTACACCGGCAAGCTGGTCGCAGTGGCCCTTATTCTCGGACTGTCACTGGTTAACTACTGGGGAGTTCGAACCAGCGCACGTCTACAGAACACAGTGACACTCCTCAAAATGTCCGCACTTCTAGCGTTGATCATCGCCGGGCTTTTCTGGACCGCGCCAGAAGCGACATCAGTCACCAAGCCGCCATTCAAGTTCTCCTCTACTGCGATGGGTGGTGCGATGATTGCGGTAATGTTTACCTACTTCGGCTGGGATTCTGCGACATACATCGCGAGCGAAGTCCGTCGCCCATCTCGCACGCTACCAGTTGCAGCGCTGTTGGGAACGCTGGCGGTGGTGGCGATCTACGTTGCGATAAACGTGGTGTTCCTGAAAGCCGTGCCGGTGGGTTCAACAGGTGGCGCGGGCATCGTCGCCGATCAGGTCGCCAGAGCGATTTTTGGTCCGTGGGCATCCAAGGTGGTGACGGCTGTGGCGGTGGTGTCGATACTTGGTGGCCTAAACGCGATGATTCTTACCGGCCCGCGCATCAGCTATGCGATGGCTAAAGACAGTCTGTTTTTCAGATTTGCTGGAAAGGTCAACACAAAGCACCAGACCCCAGGCCCTGCGATCTGGCTGCAAGCCGCTCTGGCTGTAGTTTTAGCATTGACAGGCACCGTGGAGCAGTTGTTCACCGCCGCCGGGTTTGTCATAACACTGCTAGCCGGGGCAACAGCGGTAGCGGTGTTGGTGTTGCGGCGCTCCCATCCCGATGTTGACCGGCCCTACCGAACTCTCGGCGCACCGGTGACACCACTACTTTTCGCGGCAGCGGCTGCGTGGATCGGAGTAAGCAGCGTTGTGGAAAACCCAGTACCCTCGCTGGCAGGCTTGGCGACTATCGCCATTTCATGGCCGATCTACAAGCTGTGGCGACGGACTTCCCGCAAGTAACTATGCCTACCGCCCAGGCACGCTGCCGTTGTATATCGCATCCAGACTGTCGCGATAGATGATCTCGTCCAGCATGTCGGATGACACGCGGGGAAGGTTGGTGCCCTCCACCATCCTATTTAGCGATCTCAGTCCATCTATCGACTCAACCGCGGTGGTGAACGGAAAATCGGACCCAAACAGAAGCTTCCGATTAACACCGTACTCTTGCGCGAGGATCATCGTGTTGTAGAGCTGCCACGGACGGTAGTAGAGTGCTGACACGTTTGCGTATAGGTTAGGGTGCTTCCGTATCGTGGCGATGCATTCAGTCTCCCACGGGTGAGACATGTGCGCCAAGATCATCACCAGATCAGGGAAATCGGTTGCGACCTCGTCCCATAGATGCGGGCGGCTGTAGCGAAGTGGCGCGTCCTGGCAGAATGTCGTGCCTGTGTGAAACAGGATCGGCAGATTGTGTTTGGTACACTCTGAATAGAGCGGATGTAGCTTTTTGTCGCGTGGATCGACGTTCTGGTAAATGGGGCCCAGTTTCACGCCGCACATCCCAAGATCAGACCTGGCATGCTCAAACTCATCCATATACGCCAAATCGTTGGGATCGACACTCATCCACGGCACGATTTTTGGGTCGCCCATTTTATTTATGAAATCAGCGACGAAGTCGTTGGGCACGTCGATGCCCGTGTATGCGAACCTGAGTCCGAAAGCGATGACGTTGTCGCACGGTTTGATGGCAGCAGCAAACCGCTCGGGTGTCACGTCCATACTAGTCGGATCAGTCCTCGCCCGCCGGGTCTCCTCTAGAAACTTTTCCGACATATGCAGCGACACATCCCAGATGTTCGTATGAGTGTCTATCAAGGGCATCTCGAAGCCGCCTCATCTAATTATCATGAATTTGGTCCGGCCGAGCGTGATAAATATGCGGTCAAACACGTCGCCCACCGCGTTGCTGTACACTGTCTTCAATATGTATTCGAGGTCTGAGTATTCACTATTGTCAGAGAGTGCCGTGTCTGTATTCGGGTACAGGAGCAGCGCTAACTTGTTGGCCTTGGATGCTGACAGCATATTGGCTCGATTATAATTTCCCTTCTTGCGTTTTCTCGAAATACTATCCATCAAGACCTCCAGCCAAACGGCTTTGCGTCTTATTAATGGGTCACGCAGATACGCCGCTGGAATCATTT
>CAZVGZ010000023.1:35192-56400 GCA_964627605.1 uncultured bacterium
GGGCGTTTCCGATTGGTCGGCTTCTCGATCAAGCTGATCCTGTATTTCGGAGGTCGTGGCCTGGGTAATTTCTATCCCTTGGCATGTGCATTCTATTGGCGCGCCGCTCGCGTCAAGCGAGATGACGGTGAAATCTGGGGGCTCATTAGGCGCAGGTTGGGCTGCTCGAAACACATATAGTGTGCCACTTTTTGTTGCGTAGGCAGGCAGAAATTCTCGGAGGAAATGGAACTCTTTATCAATGTTTCGATGCCTGACAGTCTTCCGTCGGGGCGCTGAGCAGGTGAACGGTGCCCAAATCGTCTCATCTATTTTTGCCAACGCACTCAGTTGGGTCTGTTGCCACCCCCAGCAGACACTGATGTCGGCTGCTTCACCCAAAGACATGATCGACAGTTCCCTGTACACGTCTTCCTGAGTCCGGTTTTGCGCGATCCAAAGCAATGATTGCAGGCACCATGCGTTTTCCGGATGGTGCTGAAGGCCCTCCAGCAACGCGTCCACTGCATCAACCATAATTTGCTTGACGCGTTCTGGATGCGCCGAAGGACGGATGGCTTGCTGGATCTCTGCTGCCAGTTGCTGAGCCGTCACGAGTCGGTGTGCCCGGAGCCTTGCCTGGCCTCAGACGTTCTTGTGTGTGCCGTCACAGAAAGGCTTGTTGCCAGACTGTTTGCAGCCACAGAACGCCACCTTCTTTGCCTCGTCGATCTCGACCTTGATCGGCGTGAGCCCCGTGCCTTTGTGCGAACTATCGCAGAACGGTTGTCTCGCCGAACGATCGCACTTGCACCACCAGTAGGTACCTGGCTCTATATCCATGACGTATGGGCTTTTCTGCGCGATGATCGGTTCCTCAGCCATGTTCCACTCCCCGTATATGAAATATATTGCGATATCGAAACTACGAGAACTCCGAACCCGTACTGGCGTGCGGCGAATCACCCACGCGATCGACTGCGACCCGCTGGAGGCTACTGGTAAGGCGCGCCGATCTGATCCAGTATTTTCTTTAGCGCCTGTGCCGCCACTTTGAACGCGTCAGGGCCTGTGAACCCACCAGATTTTCCAGCGTGTTTCAGATGTGGCTCCAGCGACAGAAACCCTTTGAAGCCTTCGTAGACCAGTTGATCTTCCAACACCTCCAACAGCCCGCCATCACCCTCTCCTGCTGGCGTGACTTTGCGATCTGACGCCCTTGCGTCCTTGATGTGGAAATAGCGGATGTGCTTTTTGAGGAGCGGATAGCACTCTTTGGCCGGATCATGCTTCGCCACGACAAAGTTTGCGGGATCGAAAATCGCTTTGAAATGCTCAGAGTTCATCGTTTCAATAAGATCGACACAGTTTTGTGGCGACTCGCCGTAGATGCCGCCTTCATTTTCGTGGAGCATCAGCATGTCGGCCTCTTCGGCCATATCCACGAACGCCCTCATTCTCCCCATAATCTGATCGCGCCATTTTTCAGTTGTATCACCCTCAGGAGCGTAGTACGAAAACACACGAATGTTTCGTATCCCAAAAAACTTGCCGACTTTGATCGCCTGAGCGAACTGGCTTTTCTGCTGATCAAAATCCTCATCAATACGAAACTTACCGATGGGCGATCCGACGGCAGAGAGTTTGAAACCGCGCTGATCCATCTGCTCCTTCATCTTCGCCATCTGCTCGTCGGACATCTTGAGGACCGGGGTGTCCCACACGCCGCGAAGCTCAATGTGTTTGACACCCTCACTCTCAAGGACATCCAACTGTTCGGTAAGGTCCTGAGATACCTCATCGGCAAACGCACTTATCGTTACCATCTCTGTGTCATCCTTTCGTGCCCTATCAAGCGAACGACGGTTCTTCCAGAGGATTGAAATCTTCGTCTTCGTCGTCCTCGCTGTCTTCGTTGGTCGTTGTTTCGTCTTCCTGTTCTACCATCACGATCAGCCTGTCGATAAGCAGCACCCATGCCGAGGCCCCCAACCACGACCCCACGACATCGCTGGGCCAGTGGGCCTGAAAGTGCATTCGAGACACCCCAGCCATCACAACGATCAGCCCGCAAAAAGCCACAACAGTATTGCGGACGCGGATGGATTCGGCGCGTCGCCACGCTATTAGCGCCGCGAAACCAAACAGTACCGTGTGGTAGGTAACCAATGTGGATGGATAGCTGGTCAATAGGGTCGGGTCCAGTGGGCGTCCCCTGGATACCAAAGGCAAGAAAAGGCCCACGAGGAGCGGTCCGCCAGCGACCGACGCCAAAAATCCCAGCGCCCATATCGGTCGCCGCCACGTCACAAGCCTGATCGCCAGGGTTGTGACAATGAACACATATACCCATGGACGGGCGACCGACAGTTCCATCCATTCCGAAATAGTAGACAGTCCAGGCAGTTTGTGAACTACAACCAACACTCCCCAATCCCCGCGAAATGTTGGCCAAACCGCAGCCATCAACGAACAGGCCAAGAACCCCAACGCTGTTATCGCCAGAAGTGTCGGCGCGTGGCTGTGTCGATCACCGTCTTCGATCTCATCTACAAGCTGGTCGGTGGTCATGTTGGTGCCGTCTTAGTTTCGTGTGGCGACTATCCACTGATCGGATGACGATGCTGGTGCAAACTCTTCGCCTCCCACACCGCCGAGCGTTTTGACGACAGTACAACCTGCGTTGATGACTGCCGAACGCATCCGATCATGTGTCAGAGGGCCGTGGCGTGTGACATCTGGATACTGAGCCCATCCGTCCTGTTCTTGGCGCAGAATCAGGGCGTTTACCACTATAGTGTCGCCCTCCTTTACAGACTGCCGCCAGACGATTGTCGGCTTGCCATCCACATCACCTGATCTCAGGGGGAACTTTTTTATATTGTCAGGCCACTGAGCATCGTAGTTGACAACCTGAACTATCAACGCGCCTCCTGGTCTCAGCGCCCCTGCCATCCCAGATATCGCCCGATTAAGTCTCGTGTCGTTTTCAACATCCGCCACCGCCGACAGCGAATTGCCAAGGCACATCACCGCATCCACAGGTTGTTCGACAGCCGACGGAGCGTCGTTCCACGATAGGACCTCAAATCGCGCCTTCACCCCCATCTGCAAAGCGTGCTGCTGTGCCCGCTCAATCCGTGTCGCGCTCTGGTCGATGCCCTTGACTCTAATTCCCCTATTAGCCCAATAGACTGAATGACGTCCGGTACCGCACCCGCAATCAAGGAGCGTTTCTACCCCGAACTCTTTCCACAGATCGCCTAGCAGCTTTGATTCAAGTTCCAGACGTACATCCCAGTCCACCAAAACATCGTAGGCGGCAGCAATCCACGGAGCGTCGTCTGACTGAAACGGGGTAGACATCCACAACCTCTCAACTCAGTTCATCTGCGCGCCCGAATCCTGGTCGGTTCCACCGCGACGATGGGCCACAATGTCACTCAAGAATTTAGCTCCGTCAGCCCCAAGAACGAAGGGGACTACAATTGAACCCTAGAGCATCGACACCGGGTCCACATCCACTATCAACCGCACGTCTCGCCACCGTTTCACCTCTGCGAATTTCTGCGACAGCGTCTGGGCCGCCTGGCGGACGTGCCGACCGTTTGGCCCCATCAGTAGAATCTGCCAGCGCCAGTCATGTTTGATCTTTGCCAAGGGTGCCTCGTTTGGGCCTTTGACCGCCACCGATCGTGGTGCGATACGTATCGCGGCCCTCGCAGCCCAGTCAGCAGCCAGCTCGACCTGATCTCTCTGCCTGGATCTAAGAAGCACCCACACCATCTTGCCAAAAGGCGGGTAGTTAAGAGCCTGGCGCTGTTCGAGCTCCCACTCACAGAAACCGTCAACATCGTGAGTTTTGGCGAACTCAATCGACGGATGTGACGGTTGATGCGTCTGAATGATGACCTCACCAGGTGTCTCACCTCTCCCCGATCGACCGGCCACCTGCGTCAAAAGCTGGAAAGTCCTCTCGCTCGCCCGGAAGTCTGGCATCCCCAACCCCACATCAGCCGAGATCACGCCGGTGAGAGTGACATTGGGGAAATCCAAGCCTTTGGCGACCATCTGCGTTCCAAGAAGAATAGACGCCTCCTGCTTGCGGAAGCTCTCCAGCAATCTGTGGTGGGCTCCTTTGCCACGGGTCGTATCCTGGTCCATCCGGATCACGTCAGCGGATTTGAACGCGGCGCTCAACATCTCCTGAACTTTCTGCGTGCCGATCCCTCCATAGCGCACCGCATCTTCCAGGCAGTTGGGGCACTTGTCGGGGTTGGCTTCAGAGTGCCCGCAGTAGTGGCATTGTAGTCGCGCATCCACCCGGTGATACGTCAACGCCACCTGACAGGCAGGGCACTCGAAAGTCTCGCCGCACGATTGACACTGCACGAACGGGGAGAACCCCCGCCTGTTTTGCAGGATCACAATCTGCTCGTTCCGCTCCAGCCGCGCCGCCACCCCCTCTCTCAGAGCTTTGGAAAGGCCACTGTTGTTGCCAGAGGCCCTCTCCAACCGCATATCTATTATGGAGACCGTAGGCATCGGCAGCACCCCGATCCTGTTTGGCAGTGACGTCCTGACATATTTGCCGGTGGAGACGTTGTAGGCGGACTCCAGCGATGGTGTGGCAGAGCCCAAAACCACCGCTGCGTCCTCAATCCGACCCCGTGCGACCGCGACATCCCTGGCGCTGTATCGCGGGTCTGGGTCTGTCTGTTTATATGAGCTGTCATGCTCCTCATCCACGACGATTAGCCCCAGATTGTCCACAGGCGCGAAGACCGCCGATCTCGGACCCACTGCGATCCGGCAGCTTCCGCGTTTTAGAAGCCGCCAAGCATCGGCCCGCTCACCGTCGCCCAACTGACTGTGCAGGACCGCAACGTCATCACCGAAACGGGACTTGAAACGCCTTACTGTCTGCGGCGTCAGAGCGATTTCTGGCACCAGCATTATCACTCCCATCCTCTTCTCTACTACCGCTTCAATCGCCTCCAGATAGACGAGCGTCTTCCCGCTACCCGTCACCCCTGCCAACAGTACCGGTTCGCTCCCTTCGGTCGCCACAGCGGTGTTGATCGCTGCCAATGCGCTCTGCTGGTCGGATGTGAGTTCGTGGCGCATCGCTTCGTCGGCAGGTCCGGTGAACGGTCGGCGGATCACCTCCTTCTGCTCGATGCGAACCAAACCTTTTTTGACCAGTGCGGTGATTGACCCTCGCCCGATTTGCCAGCGAGACTCCAAATCCCGCAAACTTAACTGGTTTTCAGGTGCAGCGTCCAATCTTTTTAGGGCAAGTGCCTGTTTTGGCGCACGGGCGCAAGTTCGAATCGCTTCGTATACTTTGCAGGGTTCGGTGTCAACTAGAGTCGCCACCGACTCCATTTTTACCGGCGTCCCCACATCTCTACACCGGGCGTGCAGCCGTAATCGGCCACTGGCTTCAAGCTGCGCCAGTGGTCCTCTAAATCCGCCTCCGCCCAACCGTTTTTCTAACTGCCTTATGGTCAGCTCGCCTTCGTTAGCCAGACATGCCAGAATGTCAGCTTGCCTGGGGGCACTACCCGACAGTTTTGCAGCTACAGCGTGAGGCTCAGGGTCGGTAGCAGAAATCACCCACCTGCTTGCATTTCCAGTCGCCGCAGGAAGCGCTGCTTTCAGCACTAAGCCCCACGGGGTGCCGTAGTATTCCGACATCCAACGTGTCAGATCGAGCATCGGCTCCGAACACACGGGTTCCGGGTCAGGCAGTTCCAAAATAGGTTTGGTGTCGAAATCCACATCCGAGGGAAGGCCTACAATCACGCCAGTGACAGTCTGGCGTCCAAGGTTGACGACGACTCGCATCCCTGGCTGGACATCGTCTGCCCATTGGGAGGGCGCATGGTACGTCAGCGGACCAGCGATGCGCCTCGGCACCGCCACATCCACCAAACGCGCCGTTGTCCTAGTCGCCGAAGCATTCATTCAGTACATTCTAGGTGGATTGACTTGGAGTCCTACCTGACCCACCGAGCGCTGTCGGAAGTGACTTCAACAACGATTCGGGTTCTGTTGGGTGGGTGGGGGACAGCTAACGTCTCGTTCCCACGGAAAAGTCGGACGCCCTGGTGGCGACCCAAAACCAGCCGAAGCGACTGCGCAACTTTCCAGGTCCTTCGGGCATCAGGGGAGTAGACTGCTGCTTTATCAGGTCTGAGGGAGTCTCTTCGGGCCAGCACCCAGACACTGTCGGTCGTCACCATCGTTATATAGATCGAATCAGATGGATCAGGCTCCAAACCCGGTGGCGGTGGCACGGGCGTTGCTGGTAACATAGAGCCGGTTAGCGCTGGCTCCTGGGCCGGTTCTGGCACCGTCTGCTCATCAGAGTCTGGGGTGTTGAGCGCCATCGATAGTGCGAGCACCACTCCGCCGATCGTAGCTGCGAGTTTCATCGGGAAGCCCGGTCTTCGGTGGACAGGCTGCGATGGTTCGGTCAACGGAGAGGTGGCGGTCACCGCAGGACTTACAGCTGGAAGCAGCTCATCGAGCAGTTTGGTCAAACTGTCCGGGTCGAGGCCAAGTTCGAGCGCATATGTCCGTAGGAATGCGCGGGCGAACGGCCTTTCGACTACAGTGAGATCGCCTTGAGCCAACGCCTGAAGAACCGGAAGGGTGATGTGTGTGCTCTCAGCTATCCTGGCAAGGGATAGACCTGATTTCTGGCGAGCGGCGTCGAGAAGGACGAACAGATCGCCGCTTTCAGGCTCGTTTGTCAATTGATCGCTGGTCTCATCGGTCATATCTAGTCGGCGTGTCGGTTTTGGTGGCGCTGAGAAGGCGGCGCAAATGCGGTGTCGCCCCACCTTCAGAAGCAAAGAGGCAAAACGTAGAGCAATCTACTAATCGGCAGTGACGCCCAACACTTCCCTCAAGCGGGAGATTGGAAGTCCGACGACGTTAAAATAGCAGCCTGATATTCTGCGCACCAGTACCGCGCCGAACCCCTGAATTCCGTAGGCACCGGCTTTGTCCATAGGTTCGCCAGTGGCGATGTAGCCGTCGATTAACGCAGAGTCGAGGTCCTGCATCGTAACGTTGGTGCTCTCAGCGACACCCCGGCAACGTCCGTCGGCGACAGAGATTGCGGCCAAGCCTGTGTAGACTGAGTGGGTCCGGCCAGAAAGGGTTTCAAGCATTATCCGCGCCTCATCAGTAGTTTCAGGCTTTCCGAGCGTGGTGCCGTCGATGGACACCACCGTGTCTGCCGCGAGGACCACTCCGTCGGTATATTCATCTGCGACCGCTTCAGCTTTTTGGCGCGCCAGCCACAGCGCACCATCTGACGGCGACATCGGGTGTGGGAGTATCTCGGGCTGGTCGGATGGTTGAACGGTAAAGCAGATCCCGATCTGTTCTAGCAACATAGCTCTGCGAGGCGATGCCGACGCCAAGATAAGCGGCGAGGGCCACTGGGCGGCCCACTGCGAACAATGGATCATCTGCAACTCTTCGCGCGTTGTAATATTGTCAAAACCGGTGGCAGCTATTGAAGCGCCGCCCAGCGACCCGTTTCTTTTCTAGATGAGGTGGCGAATGCCGCCGAGCAAATGAAACTCTTCCGGGGTCAAATGCACGTCAAGGGGAGCGCTCAGCAAGACAACCGCCGTTGGACGACCGTACAGGCAACGGTCGCGCCTGCTCTGTGCGCGGTCAACGCGCTGCCAAGGAGATGCGTGTGGCTTCTTCTTTTGGCTGCTCTGCCCATGACCGCAGTCAGCGAACCGACTGTCCATCGCGACTCCAAAGACGTACCGATGGTTCTCATTCCAGCAGGTCGTTTTCTCATGGGGTCCGCCTCTGGCAACCCTGACGAGCGGCCGGTCCATGAGGTCTCGATAGTAACCTTCTATATAGATCAGCATGAGATCACGAATCGGCAGTTTCAGGAGTTCATATTAGAGGTTCAGGCATGGGTAAAAGGGGTTGTTCCACAGCATCTGGCCGACGAATACTATCTGAGCGACTGGCGGGGTACTGACTTTCCAGAAGGGCGTGGCGATCATCCTGTCGTCAACGTCAGTTGGCTTGCGGCGGCGGCATATTCAAGGTGGCGAGGTGCCAGATTACCGACGGAAGCCGAGTGGGAATACGCTGCAAGGGGCACAGCGTCACTGACATACCCTTGGGGAGGCGGCCAGCCATACTCTGCGGGCGTTTTCCTGGCGAACTATCGACAGGCCGGTGATCGCACAGACGGTCATGCTACAACCTCGCCGGTGATGGCATATCCAGGCGACAAAAGTGTATTTGGCATATTTGACATGGCAGGAAATGTTCTTGAGTTCACGAGAGACTGGTACGACCCAGACTACTATGTCCAAAGTCCGGTCATCAGCCCCACCGGCCCTCCAAAGGGGATATACAGAACAATTCGCGGCGGATCGTGGAATCTGAGGGAGCGCGAGCTCCGTTCGTCGAACAGAATCTGGTCTTCTCCGGCGTTTACGCTCGACCAGGTTGGGTTTCGCTGCGCCAAATCCGCCGAATAGCGGCCACATATGTTTTCAGAGATCACCTGGAGTTCCAGGGAGGAACGACATTCACGGCGACGACGCGTGTGGCCTCGATGTCAGCACAAGCGGCCCGATACCAAGGAATCGTCACCACCTGGAGCATACGCTTCACGCCATTTTTTTTTATTGTGAGGAGTTGACAGCATGAGCGAACAAGCTCGGGTCGGGTTCGTCGGTGCCGGCGGAATGGCCAGCGCCCACCTAAAACAGCTTGAAACGGTTCAGTCCGCAGAGGTGGTAGCAATCTGTGACCTTCAAGAGGAGATGGCGAAAGAGGCTGCTGAGCCGCTTGGCGCAAAAGTCTACACAGACTACCAGGCCATGTTGGACAGCGAAAATTTGGATGCAGCCTATGTCGTCGTCCCGCCGTTTGCCCACGGTGAGATTGAGCGAGAGGTAATCAGACGCGGTTTGGCGATTTTCGTCGAGAAGCCTGTTGCACTTTCAATGGGTCTTGCCAACGAAATCAGCAGTCTGATCGCCGAAAAAGGGTTGATCTCCGGCGTAGGGTATCAGCTTAGGTTTCTGCCATCGGTCCAGAGGGCAAGAGCGTTCTTGCAGGACAGATCGTTAGCTATGATGGTAGGCAGATACTGGAGTTCGATGATCTCTGAGGGTTGGTGGCCGTTGATGGATAAATCCGGCGGTCAGGTGGTCGAACAGGCTACACACATCGTCGATCTCATGCGCTACCTAGGCGGCGAGGTTGTCGAAGTGGCAGCGCGCACCGGTCGGCTGACCGGCGCTGGCGGCTCTCACGTCGATGTCCCAGACACCTGTATAGCGCATCTGACGTTTGAGTCAGGAGCCTTCGGATCGCTGACCACCGCCTGTATGTCAGGCGATTGGCAACTTGGAATCGATATGCTGGTCTCCGGCGACGACGAGGAGGACGGGTGTCGCTTGGCGTGGACGTTCGACAATCTGGAGGCCGCCCCAGACGAGGTCGAGCTGCCGGAGGCTGACGGGTCGGCTCCGACAAACATAGAT
Source organism: uncultured bacterium (assembly GCA_964627605.1). Taxonomy (GTDB): domain Bacteria; phylum Latescibacterota; class MWCZ01; order MWCZ01; family CAZVGZ01; genus CAZVGZ01. The sequence goes on from CAZVGZ010000023.1 coordinate 44,723, forward strand.
GAGGTGTTTATCGAATCGGTGCAGACCGGGCAGCAGGCCCCGGTAATCTGTTCCTATGAGGACGCGGTGAAGACCCTCGGCGTCACACTGGCTGTCAATGAGTCCGCCGCTAGCGGCAATCCTGTGCAGCTATAGCCTGAAGCTTGGTCGCTTTAGTCGTTTGGCGCGAGTGGAAAAACCAGAGCCGCCCATATCTCCTGATGGGCGGCTCTTCTAATTTGGCTCTATCTGAATAGGCGAGTCTGCGTCCAACACTATTCGGCAGTTCAATTTGGCGACACGCTCACGCTATCGGTTTTGAGGTACTCCTAAAGGAAGCTCTCATCCCAGATAGTCGCCAATCATCCAAGCGCATATACCGCTGCCTAAGTTCCCGTAAGATCGCCACGGGGTTTTGCCAGCAGGGCCGCAGATCGACGCGCCGCACCAGCCGATCGCCTGCCTCCATGAGAGATCACTGGCAAACGCCCCGTCATCCATCCTGTGCCTCCCAATCGTGCCCACTATTGAGACCAGTGTATCGAGCAGCCCTTCCCTCTTGTAGTCCGATGTCTCCATACAGGCTATCGCCATCTCCGCAACGTTTCTAGGAATACACATATCCTCTGAACCGTCATAGAATCCGCCGTCGGCGTGGTGGCTGATGCAGGAGTCGGCCAAACGATCCATGTAGGGCGGAGCGAAATCCATCCAGAACAGAAACCGTCCAATCACTTTGAGTGTCCCTGAAATTTGCTCGTGGAGCGGAATCGACGACGGCCCTCACATACCGGTCTGGCTGTTCTGATGGGATAGTATCACCTCCAGACCCTCTCTGACCGCCGGGATGTACTCTTGGTGTCCGTCGCTCACCAGTAGAAACAGTTCGCGGGTCTGCCCCGCAGCGTGTGAGCCCGCCGCCCAGGGCCTGTTCCAATCGCGTGTCTTGACTGATTCGAGATAGGCTTCTGAGTCTGGTTTGCCGCCCTCCCCGGTCTCGGAGTAGGGGTGTCGGGCATCTACTCCAAAGTGCGCTAATAGCCCCATCGTGTACTTAGTAATCGCCGCGCGAAAATCTCGGTAGGCACCGGCGTTGGAGGGGTCAATGAATCGTGGGTCCAGTTGAGGGTCGATAAATAGTCCTGTTTCAGCCTGCTGACAGCTCAGTACAAACTCAGCAGTCTGATGCAGCGAAGTCGCCGTGGTCCCACCTTGCTCCAGCTTCTCCATAAAACCCAAACATACGCTGCTCGAAGGGAACCCATACGGGATTTCTGAATCGGCGCAGGCTTTGAAAAGTCCAGGATGCTCGTCTGACGCCAGTGTCTGAACCCAAGACGCAACGTTCTCTGGCAATCTGAAAAGCCAGTCAGCGAGTTGAGCGTGCATATATCTCCCTTTCGGCGGTCAAGCGGCGTCTTTTAAAGATAGGGCTATCTCTGGTTCACCGCGACCGTCCTCATCTGATGTGATCGGGTACGGCGTTGATGGATGCGTACAGGTTCGCTAACTTATTCATGTCTTCCGTCAGCAAAGTCCAAAATTGCACGCCGACTGGAGGTATATCGTGGAAAATAGAATTTTGACAGTTACGAGCTTCCTGCTAGTAGCATTTGCTGGCTCTGGATGTGGCGGGTCAGGCGACCAGGAAACCTCAGCGGGTGGATCTGTTGACGTACCCAAAGTGGCGGCGGCTTCTGCCACGGTTCTGGACCCGGTTTGTGGCGTGTGGGTAGACCCCACATCGGCACCGACCGTAGATAGAGCCGGAGCCTCGTTCGGTTTCTGCTCGGTTGCTCACAAGACAGAGTTCGACGCCAATGCCGACAGCTTCTGGACGACCCACAAGACCCAAGGCGTAAACGCCCAGGGCTATCTGGTGCAGATGCACCTGGTTGGCATGTCCGCCTATAAAACCATAACGGCATCTCAGGGGGTTGACGTAATAGCAGCTAGCCCGGCTGAAGAGATGGCTCGTACATCCGATGTTGGCAGCCACCACCTCACCGTGGGCATAATCGACGCCAAGGGACAGCATCTAAGTGGTGTGGTGGTAACCGTCAAAACCACATGGGATGACGGTGCTGAGGGCAAAATAGTTCAGGCAACAAGCGGTGATGAGAACTATACCGCCGCGCTTCAGATGGCAGAACCTGGCAACTACATCATAGAAGCCAGCTTTTCAGCGCCTGATGGTCGGCGGCGTATGGCGATGATGCGCCACACCCAGTCATAGCATTCAGCCTGCCGACGATTTGGCCTCCGAGCGCATTATAACCGCCACCGTCTGGTATGCTTCGCTCCATGGATGGTGTCTGCACTGCGAGTTGGGCCGCGTCGGTGAGATTGATCGTGCGGTGCTAGCTTCTTTTCTCGATCTGCCTGATAAGGTCGCGGAAGATAAAAGCGTGAAACGGAACCATCACCCACCAGTAAAGTTTTCCAAGAAGGGAACGGGTTTGGAAATAGGCTGTCACCGACAACCGGTTCGCATCGGATTCGGGTACGATGCGAAACTCCAACCTTGCTCGCCCGGGCAGCTTCATCTCAGCCCTTAGTAGCAGCCGTTCGTCCTCTCTAATATCCTCGACTCGCCAGAAGTCGATTACATCGTCGATCCTGAGTTGCGCCGACGCCCGGCGTCCCCTGGCGGCCCCGACCCCCATCAAGAGCCGATCTATAGCACCTCGGATGTCCCACAGAAGGTTGCTGTGGAACCACCCTGTCTTTCGGCGAGGTCCTGTGGACCAAGCCCATCTGTTTGGTATTTTTGAAACTAGGCGATTTGATCCAGCTAGCATCAATGGAAGACCTCACCAACACCCCGCAACCATCATCAGGAGGCTTCAATGGCATCGACTTTCGAGACCGATCTCTACCGCCGCACCCACGGCGAGTTGTGCAAGATCGCGATGATCGACTCCCACGAGCATCTACAGCGAGAAAAGGAGCTACCTCAAGGCGAGGACATCCACATCGGCCGTTTTTTTAGGCACTACCTTAGCACGGATGTGGTCTCGGCAGGGATGGTGCGCAGTGATATGGACAGGGTTCATCTGGACCCATCACTTACCCCTAAAGACCGTTGGAAGCTGATTGAGCCCTGGTACAAGAAAGTCTGGAATACAGCCTATTGTGAAGCGCAGCGGATCATCTGCCAGGAGATCTACGGTGTTGAGGACATTTGCAAAGACACTGTGGACGATCTTACCGACACGATGCGTCAGAGAATCAAGCCTGGGTTTACCAGGGAGATATTCGACCAGTCGAACATCGACTACGCCATGAACAACCCTTTCGGCCCGAAACTGGTTTTCAATCCCGACCACGGTTTTGACTGTTTTATCGTGGACATGGTTGACGGTTTCACCACTCTCGATATCCACGAACTCCGCCACCAATCCGGCCTGCCCATCGAGTCGCTGGACGACTACCTCAGAGTCATCGACTTCTACTTTGAGCGCGATGCCAGGTGCGCCAGCGCTTTTAAAGTCGGTCGCGCCTATGATCGCACGTTGACGTGGAACGATGTTCCCGAGGGCGACGCAGAAAGGGTGTTTAACCGGCTTCTAGCTCTTAACGACAGGCCGGATCGAAGAGACATTCAAGCGCTCGAAGATTTTGTTCTGCACTACCTGTGTCGTAAATGCGGCGAATACGATCTTCGGATGAAATTCCACACCGGCGTTCATGAGGGAAACATCACAACAATCATGAACAGCCGCGCCGCTCTGATGGCGAACATTTTTACAAAATACCCCAGTACGAAGTTTGACATCTACCACATCTCCTACCCCTACGAGGAGGAGGTAGCTCTGTTGGTCAAAGCGTTCCCCAATGTCACAGCCGATTTCTGTTGGGTCTGGGTTGGAAATCCAGCCGTGGGACGGCGTGCGCTATCGGACATGCTCGACATGGTTCCAGCCAACAAAATCATCGGTTTCGGTGCCGACTACGTCTACGTCGAAGGTGTCTTGGCCCACGCGATTATGGCCCGGCGCGAGATCGCCCGCGTCCTGTGCGAAAAAATAGAAGAAGGCCGCTTCACCGAGGACTACGCAAATCAGGTTGGCCGAATACTTCTGCGTGACAACGCGTTAGAAGCGTTTGATCTAGAAAACAGGCGCGTCGCGTTCAAGCAGAGGGCCGGGGAATAAACCAGAGCGATGCAGCGCCGCTGATTAGTGTGTCGGGGTCGCGATACTTTCATGTGTAGGGCGCGATGTCAATAAAGAAGTCCGCACAGTGAGGCAGGTAGGCCCCCAATGAAACCGAATGACTCCTTCTAGTCGCGATTGTGGCTATTGCGGTCGTTTCTGGTTGTGCGCAGAGGCCGGAGAATGCCAAGCCCGGGATTCGCACGACGGCGAAAGGCCGCAGAAAACGAATATGCGGAGGGCGCTGTCGCCCTTCACCCAAAAGATTTCGGCGCAACTGGCCAGCGTACCCCTCGTGTATCGACGTGATATCGGCATAGGGGAATTTGTTTTCCGCAGAGCGCACACAGGCTAGGAGATCACTCGAATGCACACAGATGGATTCGCCCCGCTGGATAAACACCTACCGGAGCTAGGCGTAGAATACCAGGAACTCACTGATCGTTGGGTGTCGGCCACTCTGGGCTGGGTAAGTCAGATTCTTGAATCCAATCCACCGAACTTGGGAGGCTCATCGACAACTGCTCGCGGACTACGGCAACATGCTATGCTGAAGCTCGATGAGACTATGCACCTGATCGACGCACCGACGTTGGCCCCGGTCAAGGAGTTCTTCCGTCGGAACATTGAAACGGCCATTGAGCAGATTCAGCGCGAAAAGATGTCTAACGGGGCCACGGTATGGAAGCTCTACAACCACGGCTTCGTCGTGAAAACCGAGAACCACTGCTGGGCGCATGATCTGGTTCGTGGTACTGGTGAGATGAATATGACCGACGAACAACTGGGTGCCCTCATTGGCGAAATCGACGCCCTTTTTTGTAGTCACTGGCACGGCGATCACATCTCATCTGAAGTGGCAAAAAAGGCTCTGAAAGAAGACGTTCCCGTCTTTGTCGCTCCGCTGCCGACTGGCGACTGGGGCGAGGCGATGGTTGAGAGGCTGGGCAGTGCGCGGGACTCCGATGGTTTTCACATTTTGGAGCTGGGCGGCAGCGGTAGACTGGCAACCACAGATGGGGCTCTGATGTACCACGCATATCCGGGCCACCAGGGAGAGCTGGAAAACTGCGTATTCGCCGTTTCAGCGGACGGAATGACGATCATGCAGACCGGCGACCAGTCTAACGATGATGATTTTTCATGGATCGACACAGTTGGCGATGGGCGCGCGGTTGACGTCTTGCTGCCCAACGTCTGGACTAACGATATGCGCCGTGTCATCACAGGCGTAAAGCCCAGAGCCGTAATACCAGGGCATGAAAACGAGTTGGGCCACTCCTTCGAACATCGGGAGCCCTACGACCAGGCCTACGAGAAACTCAGTGCCCTCGATGAGGCTCATGGCATTGACTGGTACGTCCTCGCATGGGGCGAGCGAATGCACATTGATGCGCGACGATAGCCCGACTTTGAGAGGCGGCGCCTCTTGCTCTGTGCCGTTAATTGACGCGGACACGCTATACCAAAATAGGTGATTACCCGGTAGGATCAACTCGCGTTCGGGCCTTCCCGCTGAAATCAAAACGTCGCACTGCCGACGAGTGGGTCGGTTGCGCGGCGTTGATCGGTTGGCTAGACGCCTCAGCCGACTGCGGCAACCGCGTCCTGCCAAGGGGCAACGGCAACCTCCTGCTCCTCAGCCACCGAGCGGTAGAGGCCGTCCATAATCACGTTGGTCTGGATTACCTGCTCAGGTGGGATCGGTGATGGTTTGCCGTCGTGGACCGCCTCCAAGAACGCTTTTATCTCCGCGACAAAACCGTCCTCCGGTCCCTGCAATCCGGTGGGCGTTATATCCACCATAGAGCCGAACATGTCGGTGTGAGCCTCCAACGGACTGAGCGACAGACCGCCTTTTTCACCTAAGAAGAACGGGCGGCCCATTGAGTTGCCGTGAATCGCCCATGACGACTTGAATACCAGGCATAGCCCGCCCTCAAACCTGATCCACGCCGCCCCAAACTCCTCGACGTCTATCACATCCGGGTCCCACCCGGCATACTGCGACATCCCTTCCACTTTGGAACTGGGATCGGGGCAGATTACCAGCTCTGTCGTGGCGCTCACCCGGACCGGTTTGGGATGACCTAAAATATCAAGCGCGGTATCAAGCTGGTAGACGCCGATATCCACAACAGTTCCTGCTCCAGCCGTATCGGATTTCTGAAAAGTCCCGCCACCAGCCCCGCGCCGTCTACAGGTCGTAACCTCGCCATAGTATACGCGCCCCATAAACCCGGATTCGACAACTCGTTTGGCAGCGAGCTGATCGGCGCGGAAGCGGCTGTGAAAAGCGATCATCAATATTTTGCCGCTTCTCTGCGTGGCGGCGGTCATCGCTGCGGCATCTTGGAGCGACGCGGCCATCGGCTTTTCGCACAGAACATGCTTGCCAGCATCCAAAGCAGCTACTGTCGGTTCGCGATGGGCTGTGTTATATGTACAGACCGACACAGCATCGATTTCAGGCATATCCAGGATTTTGCGATAGTCCGAAAAATGTTTGGATACCCCCCACTCGTCTGCGGCTTTTTTTGCGACGTCGGCGTCGATGTCCGCCACCGCAACAACTTCAGCGAGATCGGTGTTGCCGTTGTAGCCTCGCATGTGTGCGTGGGAGATGCCTCCGGTACCGATAATTCCGATTTTCAGCCGTGACATGAACGACTCCTTGTCTTTGTAGTTGGCACGATATGGGGTTGGTGCATTGTGTTGGGCCAAATGTTTTGGAATTGATGCCGGTGGGAGTTACCGCTCAGATAGTGGGCCAGGGAGGTGCGAGTATCAGCGGCGTGTCCAGCCCATTCAGATCCGAGTTAGGTATCAGTGTCCGGCGCAACTTGGAAAGGGTAGGGTAGCAGAGAGTGTTGTCGTCGTCCACCCCACCTGGTCGCCTTGATCGGACGGTCGCCACCACCGGATTTCTAGTACTGACACACCAGGACTTTGCCCCTAATCTCGCCAGACTTACCTTCAAACTCTTCGCCAAAAACCACTTGTTCCCCACCACAAAGTAGGAGCGCCACCGTGTCAGACAAGATCAGAATCGCAATGTTGGGAATGGCCCACGCCCACGCAAACGGCTATGCGAGCAGTGTCAACAGCAGTCCGGATGCCGAGATAGTCTGCATCTGGGACGGCGATTCAGCGAGGGGCAAACCAGCCGCAGATGAGTTCGGCGCTCCCTACACGGAGGATATGGAACAGGCGTTAGGCGATGGCGTCGATGCCATCGTCGTCAACGCTCCGACGTGCCAGCACAAAGACATCTATCTGGCAGCAATTGAGCGTGGCAAACACGTTTTTACCGAAAAGACCCTCACTATTACAACCGCCGACGCTGACGAGGTGGTGGCAGCGGTCAACGCCAGCGACATCAAATTCACCGTAAGCTTACCAAGTCGAACGAGCGGCGAGAACCTGCTTATCAAAAAACTTATCGACGACGGCAGTCTAGGGCGCATCAGCATGATTCGCGCAAGAGTCGCCCACTCAGCAGGTATTGATAGCTGGTTCTCCGGCGGACAGACCTGGTTTGTCGAGGAGGAGCAGTCAGGCGGCGGTGCGATGTTCGATCTGGGTTGCCACACCACCGACATGGTCCGCTGGATCATGGGCAAGCCCACCGTGGCGGTGGCGCACATGAACTCGTTCGCCGGTACGTACGACATTGACGACAACGGTGTGGCGGTGGTGGAGTTCGAGAATCAGGGCATAGCGATACTGGACACCAGTTTTTGCCACCGGTCCGGTCCCAACCTGATGGAGGTGTTCGGCACCGAGGGTTACATCGGTCGCGGAATGCCCGGCGCTGGACTAGTTGTGCAGAGCCGCAAGCTTCCGGCAGGCGATATCCACGGAATGATCACTCCAGCCAAACTCCCCGACAGCCTGCCGAGTGTCATGGACACCTGGTTTGAAGCCATCAAAAATGACACTCCGCTCACCACAACAGTCGAAGACGGTCGCAACTTAACGCAGATACTCGAAGGTTGCTACACCGCCTGGCGCACCGGCAAACGGTTCGAGTTCAGCGCGTAGATATGATTTGGAATGACAATCCTTTGGCGGGGGCACTACATGTGCCTCCGCCTCTGTTCTTGCTACTTGAGCGCAACCGGCAAACATAGGTTTCAACCAACATTAATACAGCGCCATCACATCTGTAGGCACGGTCATCTGAGGTAGTGCAACAGTCTCACTTTCAGGATCAAAGTCGGTCCATTTGGTGCCGTCAATCTCGACCCCCGTCAGCTTCTTACCGGTTGCGTGACGAAATCGGAGCAGCATCTTCTCTGGCGGATTCCTGGTCGGCGGCGAAATGCGGGCAACAATCTTTCCTTCGTCAGCTCTAGACTCAATTTCAAGGCTCATCTCTCCGAAATACGTCTGTGCTCGTTTGATAGACACTGCCTCCCCATGGGCGAGCCAGTAGCGGGGGATCCCGAATCCCAATAGAAGCTCATCATTTCGCTCGTAGACGAACATCAACCTCAGCCAATAGGTCGAGTTGGACTCGTCCGATGTCTTGATGTGATCACCCATCCAGTCACCCATCTGTGGCAACGGATGCTCGGTCATCATTCTGGTGTCTGAGTGAACACCGACGGCGAAAGAGTTGAAATAGGCCCGTAAGAAGTGCTTGATTTCGTCTCGTTGCAGGTATGGGATAGGACCGCAGAGCAGGTTCGGTTGCATCGAAAAACCACCACGGCTGAACCAGTGTTTCGGCTCATCTTCCAACGTATACCCAAACTGGTCTGATATGTACAGATTGTCCTCGTAATCCTTCATTATCCACGTACCTAGCTGCGAGTCCGGCTCGACAACTCCACACCTCAACAGGTGAATCGCTCCCTCCAAAGTCTCTCGTATCCACCCGTATGAGCGGCCGTTTTGGTGTTGGTGCGCCGGTACGTGAGGGACGGCCGAACCATCCCTCAGCCTTACAACCGAACTGCGAACCATCGCTTCAGTGAACCCAGCGACGAGGTCCTTTTTGAACGACTCTGTTTCGGTCATCAGCCGCTCAGCTTCAGGATGGTTGATTTCTTTGAGCGCATTCACAGCCCGGTCCATCCCCCACCAGGTGAACACGTTGGTCGAAAGCCAATACCTGTAATCAGATATGTCTTCCAAGACCCCAGCGGGAAGAAACCCGTACTCCAATACCCTGTTTCCATCAGCACCAGTGCACATCGTCCTTCGGCGCTGAGATACGATCCAGTTGCACCCAGAGACTATATTGGCCGACGCTCGTTCAAGCCACTCCACATCACGAGAGTTGAAGAAAAACTCGCCGAGTCCCCACAGCACCCAACCGTGGTGCTGATTGTAGTCGCCACACTCGTATCCACCAGCGCCATAGAACACGCCTTCTTTGGAATCAAAATCACCGGGCAGCGCCACGGTTCCCTGGTACTTTAAAAAAGTCTCCAATCCCGATGCAGCCGGGCTAAAATACCCCCGACGGGCTAGATCGGTGATCTGCATTATCGACTCGTTTGCGTATGCAGCGTAGGAGAACGATCCGACCCGGGCGATGTCACATGGGTGGTCGCTGGGTGATGCTGGATGGCGCTCGTGGTTTATGAGCAGATGGGTGAGGTGGGCTCTATAAAAATCGTTGATGAGCGGCTCTGGAGTATCGATCTGGGCTCCATCCGCAATGCGGCGCTCCCAACAGCTGATTGTCGAACTAAGCGCAGTGTCATATCGTGTCGCCAGCAGGTTCGTCAGCTCCTTATCCGTCGGCGAGAGAAACGGGAGTTTTAGTATTACGGACTGGCGCGCACCTGGTTCAATCAGCGCATCGCAGACTATTTTCCCGTTCTGGCAATCAAGCCGAACCTCCCCATACTCCTCGGCCACCGCTCGAAGCAGACCGACCTCGTTATGCAGCATCGCCACATCACCTGACGAAGCGTCAACACCCAATGACTCATGGTTGTCATCATCGAAAGTCGCTATGGTCAGCGACATTGTTCGCGGCGAGTCGGACAGGTTGACCATCTCAACTCTTACCATCGCCGCCACCAGGTCATCGCCACGGATTGGTGACTCAAACGCCGGATCATCGACACAGAAAGCAAACGCGATCTGTTCGTAGCGGACCCCCTCAGCCTCCCACCGAGTGGTCACTATCGGCAGATAGCCGTTAAGTGGCACGCGACCGGTGGGCGGTGATCCAGGAAGGCCAAGATCCCAGGTGAGCCTGGCGGGGTCGTCCGTCAGCCTTTGCGAATCTCTTCCCAGCGCCCTCTCGCACTTGAAACCTCTGTCCCTGTCGCCTCTAAACACACGCCCGTCTGGCTCAACACCGAACCTCTGCCTACGCCCTTCGGCTCCCACAACAAAATAGAATGGCGTTTTTGCAGGCATGTCTCCCCACGCTCGTCCCAACGTCTGTTCTTCCTCGTCAAATATCCTGTCGTAATACGTCGTCTCACCGCCCCCTCGACTGTAATCCTTGAACTCTGATATAGAGGCGCGGTGCTCCGCGAGACTTACGAGAACTTCGAAATCTTTGATAAACAGCGGTCCGTCGTTGTTGAGGTCTGAGACCAGAACCGAGAACGATTTTGCTCCTGCCCTTACCGTGACAATGGTCCTGTCCTGGCAGCTCGGGCTCTGGTTGGCAACCGACCAAACCTTGGCTTGTACTCCGCCTGTCTGACCTCCGATCTGTTTTGACCACGAAGCGGCATCAATTAGAACGCCAGCGGAATCGCCTATCGGCTCCAACCGATCAAGCAGGCCGTCATACACCTCAACCACGCCGGTCTCCATGCCCTCCCCATCCCATTCAACAACCAGCTCGGACAATCCCCAAACCGAATCGCCAAACAATTCCATCTGTGATATTTCTGGTAACGCCAAGTCTGATGCGATCCTGAGCTTGAGGGTTCTTCGATAGGTCGCAGCCAACTCCCCTAATTCCGGGAACTCTTTGTCGTTGATCGGTGCGAAAGTGTATGACCAGACCTGTTCATCAGCCTCCAAAACAGTGTGAGCAGATTTCCACTCTCCGTTGAACGGATCACCTTCATGCCGCCACCCAGACCTGCCTGCGCCACCGCCGTCATCATCCCAGTTCAAAGGCCACTCGCCCAGTCAGGATCGCTAGTAATGCGTCTGACCCGTCCAGAGTCACAGGAGCGCTTCAACGCCTTCCTAATGGACTCCACACCCGTTCCTGGAGTGCCCACTTCATCCCAAATATCTCTAGCCGTGAAAGCCTCCTCTGTTTGCTCAACGAGGAATTCGACCACACGATCCTGGATTTCACCTCTATGCTTCGAGATACTGGTAGACTTGGAGTTGCCGGTACTTTTACTTGGAGCAAAAGTGGAATGCCCAATGGTCTTAGATGGTGAAGTCGAACAGGACGCCATATCCTCTCCACGTCTTTCACAAGTGACCGTCCCCACACCGTTCTTTCGTGTCAGGTTGACCACTAAGTCAACCTCATCTTTGAGATATGACCAATCTCGATGATCACCATCTGATACGTCTGTGTTCTGTATGATGATGATGGAG
>CAZVGZ010000024.1:0-54775 GCA_964627605.1 uncultured bacterium
AAAAACGGTCAAATTATAACATTAACACTGGACCGGTTTCTGGGGGGCAGGTCAGTGCCCTGTGACAGAATCGCACTTAAAGGGGACGCAAAAGCGGAGGAGTTGGGTTGAGTGGGTGCCCTGTCCCAAACGTCGTGACCACTGACAGGTCGGCTTTACCTTACCCAGCATTTGCACTTATTGCTGCGGGCGATATGACATTCGCCAATGGAGGGCATTCCAGGTCTCTGTCAAGCCGCGCACATGGTCATCAATTTTGAGACGCGATTTCCACTTCGACCGCAAACGGTGGAACGGTGGGGCTGCCTGCTCGAACTGTTTGTGATTTTTGCAGCTCATGCAAGGCTTTGTACAACCCACGTTCTATCGCTCCTTCGTACCGGGCCAGTTTGGAAAATCCGTCGCCACTCTCAGAGACTGTGATGAACGCGTGCCCGATTCCTTCATCCTCTTTGTTGAGCCAGTGGTACCGGCTGTTCTGAAGCATACCGACTTCAATCACGAGAACACGCCGAAGCCTCCAAAGGCAGAAGATCACCCGCTCAGCCAGCAAGTCCTCCATATCTCCAACGGGCTGAAGGTGCTCTCGCACCCTAACAGCGAACGAATCGAATGCCTCCGCGTCCTCATCCGGAAGTAGTCTGCCACTTGCGGTCAAGCCGTGGGTGAGTGCGTTCAACCGGACGGCCGTCTTCCCTTCTTCGGTTTTGGGTCCTGTACTCTTGAGGGCGTTCTGCTGGTTCGCCAGCTTCTGTTTTTTAGTTGCCATCGTAAATGCATCTCCTGTGTTAGCACGCGACCGCTCGGTCGTCCGTGTCAAAGTCAAGCTTTTGAAGGTCTATGAAGAGGGCTTTTAGATTGGGCGTAGGAGCTGCGCAGAGAGTTCTATAATCGTGTAAGAAGGCCCTCCAATATTCCAACCGAAGCCCACCAGGTTCTGGAGGTTGGCTAGCCCAATGGACCACCACCCTCTCAATCTTCCGCATCGCTACCCATTCAACTCCAAAATTCTTCTTGCCATCCCATCGTTTCATCTCGCCGAACTGGGCCAGTTCTACTTTGGAGCCTGGGCTGGGCTGTGACATATTACCAAATCCTTCTTCAGGTCTGAATGTACAGATTCGTCGATCTCACCACCTGCATCGTCAAAATCTACAGAAGATCTGGTTCAGTTAGGAGTACTTGATAGGTGATTATTTTTAGGAAAAGCGGAGGCCAAAGAGGGGTCCAGCACCAGCAGATGAAGCCCGGCCGCAAATCTTGGGGACAACGATAAAAACAACTGCGCGCGGTTTGCGCCACCGCGCAGTTTTCGCGCATTTGGCGCAACTTGGCGCACTATTGACGCAGAAAACGCACGGCCTACCCTTAATTCATCTCGCTCAAGACCTTACGACCCATCCGCCGTCTGGTTCGTCGCTCACATAGTATCCCTGGCACCCATCTGATCTGTCAGATCTGAACAGCATTATCCGCCCGTCCTGGCTCATGCTGAGGTGTGGATGAACCAGCCCTGCCTCAAGGGATGACTCAGCGAAGCACAGAGTGCCAAAAGTAGGGGCCTTCCGCCACCCTTCGTCTCTGTGTGTGTGGGCAATCCCGTTTGTTACATTGACCTCTCCCGCTCTCGCCGATATTCTTTGATTCTCTACGCTTCTTATTTCTCGCGCTGTTCTCGTCTCTCTCCTACATGTGGACGGACCGTGACCGATCACGAAATCTACCAAAATCCGCTCATCTCCCGCTATGCTGGCCGCCAGATGGCCGAACTGTTTTCAGACAACAACAAATTCGGAACCTGGAGACGGCTGTGGATCGCGCTGGCTGAGGCTCAGCAGGAGTTGGGGTTGCAGATCTCCGACGCTCAGCTCAATGAGATGCGGGATAGTGTAGACGACATCGACTTTGAGCTGGCCAAAAAGAAAGAGAGCGAGCTCAGACACGACGTGATGGCCCACGTACACACGTTCGGCGAGGCGTGCCCACAGGCGCGGGGGATCATCCATTGGGGTGCCACAAGCTGTTTTGTCACCGACAACACCGAACTTATCCAGATGCGCTCGGCTCTGGAACTGGTGCGATCCGGGTTAATACAGGTCTTGGGAGCGTTGGCTCGGTTTGCTCAAGAATACGCCAATACACCGACACTGGGCTTCACCCACTTTCAACCAGCACAACTAACCACGGTGGGCAAACGGGCGTCACTGTGGGCGTATGAATTTGTCTTGGACATAGAGGAGTTGGACACCCGACTGAAGCGGCTGCGGTTTAGAGGTGTAAAAGGGACGACTGGTACGCAGGCCAGTTTTTTGGAGCTTTTTGACGGTGACGACGACAAAGTAAAAGCGCTCGACGAGATCGTTACCGAGAAGATGGAGTTCAATAAGAGCTATCAGGTCACCGGGCAGACGTACTCGCGTAAAATCGACGCGCAGATCGGCGCAGTTCTCAGCGGCATCGCGCAGACCGCGCACAAGTTCTCGAACGACATCAGGCTTCTGCAACATCTAAAAGAGATAGAAGAGCCGTTTGAGGAGAACCAGATCGGCTCTTCGGCGATGGCGTATAAACGCAACCCGATGCGCACTGAGCGCGCCACCGCGCTTTCGCGATACGTGATAACCGCCTCCCAAAACCCGGCGCTTACAGCCGCAGAACAGTGGTTTGAGAGGACTCTGGACGACTCAGCCAACCGGAGGATAGCGATCCCTGAGATGTTTCTGGCTGTTGACGGGATTCTCAAAATAGTCGCCAATGTCGCTTCTGGTCTCGTTGTGAACGAGGCGATGATCGACCAAAACATCCAGCGGGAACTGCCCTTTATGGCCACAGAAAACATCCTCATGGCCGCGGTCTCAGCCGGCGGCGACAGGCAGCAGCTCCACGAACAGATCAGGCTCCACTCGATGGCCGCTGGTGCTCAGGTCAAATCTGGCGGCGGGAATGATCTTTTGGAGCGCATAGCTGCCGACGCCCAGTTCGGCCTCGATCTGGATTCGCTCAGAAAAGCAACGAAGCCTGAAGCGTTCACAGGGCGGGCATCGAAGCAGGTTGATGAACTTCTTTCCGAAGTCATCGCCCCGATACTGGAATCAGTGGAAGAGCCATCGAGTCAGGACGATCAGCTTCGGGTATGACCGAAAAACTCCGGGAGCAGATGCGCAGCGATGCGCTGGATATTTTCGATTCCGCAATCAAAGCCGCTGATCCAGCGGAGTGTGTACGTAAGGTGCTACACTGGGACGGCGATAGTCTGTTCGCCGGGGATCACCGCTTGGCGTCTTCCGAATTTGACAGAGTTATGGTCGTCGGTGGCGGTAAAGCGGCTGCGACGATGGCTGCCGCTGTTGAGGGGGTCGTAGGCGCAAAGCTGTCTGGCGGGGCTGTAATTACTAAGTATGGGCACGGGGCTGCCGCCGCACAGATCGACGTAACTGAAGCTGGACATCCACTGCCGGATCAAGCTGGTGTGGATGCCACAGCTCGGATGCTGGACCTGGTCTCCCAAGCCGATTCGCGGACGCTTGTAGTCACTGTGATCTCTGGCGGCGGTTCGGCGTTGATGGTCGGTCCAGCAGAGGGGATAACCCTCGCCGACAAACAGGCGGTGACTCAGGCTCTCCTTAAGTGCGGTGCCACGATAGACGAAATAAACGCGGTCCGCAAACACATCTCCACAATCAAAGGTGGAGGACTGGCACTCGCAGCGGCGCCTGCGCCAGTTGTATCGCTGATCCTCTCAGACGTTATCGGCGACTCGCTGGACGTGATCGCTTCAGGTCCCACAGTGGGTGACGACTCAACTTTTGGCGACGCGTGGGATGTGATAGACCGCTATGGGATCGAAAACGAAACACCGCAGACGGTTCTACACCGTCTATCGGCTGGCCGGGATGGGTCATTGACAGACACGCCGCGATCGGATGATCCGATTTTCTCTCATGTGAAAAACGCGCTGGTTGGAACTAACAGGCTAGCGACTACAGCGGCACTAGAATGCGCCAGGGAACTGGGATACAACGCAAAAACGTCGACCAATACACTACACGGTGAGGCGCGAGAGATCGCCAAAGCGGTTGTGGCTCTTTGCGAAGGTGCGTCAACAGACGCTGGTCCGGCATGTCTGATTCTTGGCGGCGAAACCACGGTGACGATCAAAGGTTCTGGTAAAGGCGGGCGGAACCAGGAGCTGGCGCTGGCTGCGGCGATGGAGCTTTCCCGCAATAAAAAGATCGTGATCCTCAGCGGCGGCACCGACGGCAATGACGGCCCGACCGACGCCGCTGGAGGGATGGTGGACTGGGCCACGACCGATCGTGCCGAGAGAGCCGGTGTCGCAGTCCAGGATTATTTGGCCAACAACAACTCCTATCACGCCCTGGAAAAGACTCACGATCTGGTGGTCACCGGCGCCACCGGCACCAATGTTATGGACGTGGTAATCGCATTGATAAATTGACTAATGTGCCCAGAACTCCGTAAATTACATCAGACCTTTGGGGTCGATTTGGCAGGGCGTCTTCGCCGCCCTGCGGTTGAACCGCGCAGACCGGGTGGGCAAACAGTGTGGGGTTGAGCAAACGGCGGTATTTTTCAAGATCAGGACAGTGTTCTGGAAAGCGATTTCTATGCGTTATATCATATTGGCGCTACAACTACTTAGCACGACCTGGGGTGTGTCGTATTCCAGCTCCGCGTTCGCTGGCGATTTCATGGCGACAGGCGTGGATGCCCGGGCTATGGGGATGGGTGGTGCCTATTTCGGGTTGGCTGACGGTGCCGAAGCGGTCTACTGGAATCCGGCGGGTTTGGCTGGAATGTCTGGATCGGAAGCCAAGATAGAGCACGCCGAGAGGTTTTCAGGCATCCACACGCAGGATTTTCTGGCAGTTGGGACGACCGTCGCAACAGGATGGGTTGGGATCGGGATTCTTAGAGGTGGGGTTGATGGCATCGTCTTCTCTGACTCATCCACGCTGGCCAACCCGTCACAGCCTGTGAGCATAGACAACCTACCTGACCCGTCCAAAACGTTCACGTTCAGCAACACCGACATCACGACGCTCCTGTCCTACGCCAGACCGCTTACTCAAGACGTTGTGGTGGGAGCCACCGCCAAACTGATAAGCCGCTCAATCCACACTTCAGATGCGTTTGGCTACGGGCTTGATTTAGGAGTGTCGTGGCGACCGTGGAGATGGATGTCGCTGGCGTTGGTGTTGGCCGACGTAACAGGAACGCGAGTCTCATGGGACGGCGGCACAACCGATGTTGTTCGGCCCACGCTTCGTCTGGGGATGGTTCAGCGCCTACAGATTCCAGGCACCAGCAGCAGTCTGACTATATCGACGACGATACTCAGCGGCACGAAATCGGCGGGCTACGGCGGTATCGCAAGCCTGTTTAACATTTCCGGTGAAACCGGGAATCGAGGCTCAGTGGGCTTGGAGTACGGGTTTCGGGGTCTGCTCTATATAAGGGCAGGCAGTCAGAATCTCGGAGGAACTCTTGGAGACGGTGACGCGCAGATCACCACCGGCCTGGGGCTGAGGATGGCGACACCCTTCATCGACCGTTGGATATCTGCCATCTCATTCGACATCGCGTGGCAAAATCACACACTGAACTCGTCCTACCCGATGACGATCACTGCCGAACTGTAAACGAGTTCAGCAAGGTTGAGTTAGCAGAAACCTTCACTCCGACGCTCGTCGATATAAAAGTCCCGCGAACCTACTCCTTGAGCGCGTCCCGCTGAATCTGGAGCAGTTCGTCGATCCCGCCTTTGGCGTAGTCGATCATCGTCGTCAGTTCGTCCTCGCTGAACACCGCAGCTTCGGCGGTACCTTGGATCTCTACTATCCCGCCCTGATCGGTCATCACCAGATTAAGGTCAACGTCGGCGGTCGAGTCCTCTTCGTAGCAGAGATCAAGGAGCGGCTCGCCATCCACTATCCCCACACTGACTGCAGCGACTTGATCGAGCACAAAATTCTTGTCGCCCCTCCCTTTCTGGCGCATATTTTTGACAGCATCCATAAGAGCGACCCACGCGCCTGTGATTGACGCCGTCCTCGTGCCACCGTCGGCCTGGATCACGTCGCAATCG
Source organism: uncultured bacterium (assembly GCA_964627605.1). Classification (GTDB taxonomy): domain Bacteria; phylum Latescibacterota; class MWCZ01; order MWCZ01; family CAZVGZ01; genus CAZVGZ01. The sequence goes on from CAZVGZ010000024.1 coordinate 6,110, forward strand.
ACTATCAACTGCCTTTCGCCAAAGCCGTCCAGATCGGTCACCGCCCTTAGCGCTCGGCCGATCAGCCTCTGAATCTCGTGAGTGCGTCCTTTGATTCTCCCTGAAGCCGACTCCCTAGGCATCCTCAGAGATGTGGACCTCGGCAGCATCCGGTATTCCGCTGTGAGCCACCCCACACCTTTGCCGCGCAAGAAACTCGGAACGGTGTTCTCGATAGTCGCGGTGCAGATGACTTTGGTGTCGCCAACTTCAATGAACGCTGACCCTTCGGCGTGAATGTTACATCGCGTCGTGATTTTCACGGGGCGAATCTGTCGGGGTGCGCGCCCGTCACTTCGGGGTGTCACTGCTGGTCAATCCTTGATGGAGGTACGTCGTTCAGGACTATGGTGAATTAAACACGATCCGAATGCCGCTGGTTGTCCAACGGGCGCGGACGCTTAGTGTGTCGGTGAGGGTCATCCGCTCTTGAGGAAGATACGGCGTCAGGCGGCCAGGGGACCATATCCCGTCGTGGTTATGGTCTCTCCACGCGGTGAGCTGGTATCTGCCAGCGGGGATATTGGTAAACTCAAACTGTTGGCTCGGTTTTGTCGATCTGTTGATCCTCTCTCCGCTTTGAAGCGGCAGCGAGACCACCACGGCGGCGGTGTCATCCAATCCGTCGGCGGTGACTTGTCCAGAAATCTCGCCCAAGCTGTCCGACGGCAGTATGCGGAAACTGATGCTGATCGAATCGCGACAGGCGTTGCCCAACTCGTCTTCTATACCACCCGGATCGAGCCGCCAGACAACAGCGCCTGGTGTTTTGGGCACTGCTGCGGTTAGTTGGACGCGATTGGGCGCATCCCACGTTTGGGTTGTTGAGACGACAGTGGAATCTGAATCGACGATGGTCACGCGGGGTTGACCTTCTACAACGTCATCAAAAACGAGGGCGATTGAGGGTGGACGCCCAGCATAGACGATCGGACGAACGACGGATGCAGCCACAGACGGGCCGGTGGTGTCAACAGTCGCGCTTGAACGCACTGTGGTGGAGTCCGGCCCCAAGACAGCCAAATTGAGCCACCTATCCTGGACCTCAATAGCCAATCCGTACTCCGTCGTGGGTTTCTGTGTTTCAGTTTTGCACCGCACCGTCGCAGACCAGGACGTATCCGCCGCCAGAATCGTGATCGCCAACGGCTCCGGGTCAGTAACAGAGATTTTTAGCGACCCCAACTCCACGGGTTCGTCAAACCTCAAGATAATGTGGTTTCTGTCAGGTGCAGTCGCTGCGACAAGCCTAGGGGGCACTCCATCAAGCGGTGAAAGCACCGCTGGAAGAAGTTTTTCAATAGCATCTGACTTGTACAGACGAACATCCGCCAGCGGCAGAGCAACCGGCTCGCCTTGTTCGAGAAGCGTGTTTCGGTTCCGGTCGCCGAACGCAATGACACGATAGCGACCAGGAGCGAGATAGGTGAACGAGAACGACCCACCGGAGCCGGTCTGTGTCTCATATTCGGCCCATTTGGTCATCGGGTCTGGTGTTGTGACAAGGTTGTCCGGGATGTCTGCGGTACCCAGGCGGTAGGCCGCGACATAGACCTCTTCAGCAGGGCCAAAGCCGCCGAAATCGTCCATATACCAGATCGTTCCGCTGATTTCACCGCGATCAAGACGGCCGTCCGTTGCGAAAGCCATTGTGAACGAGCTTTCCATCGGCACACCGTGATTATCTTTTGCGCCGGTGCCGATGGAAAAGACGTAGGTCCGTTCAGCGGTGAGTCCGCGGGGGAAATCTAGCGTCAAAGTCGTCCGCGACCACGACGCCTTAGGGTAGGGGTCGGGATAGGGGGCGATGAATAGCGCTTCTTCCACTGAGCGCTGAGACATCCACTCGCTAAAACGCAGACGGATGCGACTGTCCAGCGGCACGTTCAGCGACTGATCGGACGGTGTTGTCGCCACGACTGTCGGCGGTGTCTCGTCCTCCGGGCCACCGGTGGGCACACCCGTCCGGGCGCAGGCGATCAGAGTAGTTAGAGCGACAAGGGATAGTCTGCCAACATCGCGCACGGGCGGTACAGCTTTCAGGCTTGAGTGGGTTTTGCGCCAAAGAACAACATCGAAGATACCTGACGTCGACCCACCTGTCCAGAAATTGGTGTTTGATGGTGTGCCAGGATGTTGGATCGACGGGGGAGATTATCGTGGTGCCGTGGTTGCAGGGATCAGTTGGCGAATAGTGCACCTCCATGTCCCAGCGCCCGGTTCAACGCCGTCAGGCTCTGCGGGAAGGGTTGTGCGCACCGGATCGACCAGCAAAGTGATTTGCTGACTGTTGCAGTCACTTGACATAGAGATTTTGATGTCATCACGGCTTTACGCTACGCCCCAAACATTATTTGGCAGCAGGAGATTGAGTCCCGGTGTGCGGCCCTCTAGCCAAATCTCAAACACGTTACCAAAACCCGTACCGCCCAACTGATTGCCCCAGATACGAAAAGTTTGGAGGTCTGTAAAGGACAGTGAGGCGAAGTAGAATGCCTCCCCTCTCCTTGAAACCGCGACCGTCGCGCGAGACAAGGAGTTCCGTCCAAAAGCCACGTATCGCGAATTGGTAACGGCCATATACCTCACCATTATCTTGTCTCGAACATACCCGTTGTCCACCACGCTGGCCTGATCAACACCGTGCAAATGGACATGCGCGTTGAGGAGGCGCAATCGCCGTATCTCGATTTCACGACTATCAGTTGCCCGAACGCCGGGCAGAGCATAATTGTCCACCGTTAACTCAAGTAAGGATGCGTTTTGGCTGTTTAGCACATCGAACATCACCACTAAGTCATAGGGGTTTTGGACAAGCACCGAATCCCGGTTGACGCCCTGGATTGTCAAATCGGTCTTCCCGTCGATGATCACCGGTTCTTGATAGGTTCCCGGCTGAATCAGGACGGTGTCGCCTAGCTGGGCGGCGTTTACCGCCGATTGGATAGTGGAGAAGTCCGCAGGGGCGTCGTCATCGACGATCAGCGTCAGGGCGAACATTAGGAGAAGAATCTGGCTATTCATCTTAGGATGTCCATTTGAGGACGCATCAACTCACCAACAACGGCTCCTGATGTATTTAGACGGATGAAACTGTTGTTTTGATGAATCCAAAGCTCATTTTGTTTTTGGGCGCTGCATCAGTTCGACCATGACCGCTTTCTGGACATGGAGGCGGCATTCGGCCTCATCAAACGCCACACACCGCTCGGAGTCCAATACTGAGTCGGTGATCTCTTCGCCTCTGTGCGCTGGAAGGCAGTGACTTACAATCGCACGATCAGGGGCGGCGTCCATCAGCTTTGAGTTGATCTGAAAACCTGAAAATGCCCGCCGCCGCCGGTCGGCCTCATGCTCTTTGCCCATGCTCGCCCAGACGTCGGTGTAGATCACGTCCGCCTCAGCGACCGCGTTCTCAGGACTATTGAGCAGCTCAATGTCGCCGCCTTGATCTATGCACGTCTGCACAACGCTCTGATCCGGCTCGTATCCCTTGGGACCAGCCAGACGGAATTTCATCTCAGCTTTGACCGCGAAAAGCATCACTGAATGAGCGACATTGTTTCCGTCACCTATGTAGGCGATAGTTCGGCCTCTGAGATCGCCGAAGTGGTTGCGAACCGCCTGTGCTAACGCCAACGCCTGACAAGGGTGTTCATGGTCGGTCAGAGCGTTGATGACGGGCACGCGTGTGACCTCTGCGAGTTCTGCCACCGACTCGTGTTTAAACGTGCGGGCCATTATCCCATCGACCCACCGCTCAAGGTTCCTGCCGACGTCGCCGACGCTCTCCCGTTTGCCCATCTGAATATGGTCTGGGCCCAGATAGACCGTATGTCCACCGAGTTGGGACATGCCGATCTCAAATGTCGCCTGGGTTCTAAGCGACGGCTTTTCAAATACCATCGCCAGCGACTGACCATCCAGAAGACGGTGAGGCTCGTAAGCCTTGAATTTGGTCTTGAGGTCGTCGGCCAGATCGAGAATGCGGCCAACGTCTTCGCCGGTGAGATCGTCAATTGAAACAAGATTTTCATACATGGCGCACCGCCGTGTCAGGTTTATTCTTACAGGATATATCTGCTCAAATCTTCGTCTTCGACTATCGAATCCAGACGCTCCCTTACCATCGGGACCGTTACTTTGATGTCGTCGGTGCCTATGTCCGGCACGTCGAACATCACGTCCTCAAGCAGCGTCGTCATTATCGTATGAAGACGCCTGGCACCGATGTTCTCGGTCTGGCTGTTGACCTTGTCTGCGGTCTCGGCAATCTGGCGGATCGCTTCACGGGTAAACGTCAACTTAACACCTTCAGATGCCATGAGCGCTGAATACTGTTTTTCCAATGCGTTATCTGGTTCGGTCAGAATCCGAACAAAATCGTCGGCAGTTAGGCTGTCGAGTTCTACGCGGTTGGGGAACCGGCCCTGGAGTTCGGGGATCAGGTCGCTTGGGCTGCTTGAATGAAACGCCCCGGCGGCGACGAACAGGACATGATCGGTGTTGACTACCCCGTGTTTGGTGTTGACCCTGGTCCCCTCGACGATGGGTAGAATGTCCCGCTGTACACCTTCGCGGCTCACGTCGATCCCGCCGCCTTTGTCCGCGCCACCGGCGATTTTGTCGATCTCATCTACGAAGATGATGCCGTTCTGCTGTGTGCGCGTAATGGCCTCGGAGACCACGTCATCCATGTCGATCAGCTTTTCGGCCTGCTGCTGTTCGAGTATGGCCAGCGCTTCAGGGACTTTCACCCGTCGCGATTTGGTCTTTTGCGGCATCAGCCCGCCAAACATCTCTTTGACGTTGATGCCCATCTCCTCCATTCCGACAGATGGCGAAAACACCTCTACAGTAGGCGTTCGGTCGTCCGCCTGGTCTATCTCGACCTCGCGGGCGTCTAAATCGCCAGCTCTGAGTCGTGTTTTGAGCTTCTGTCGGGTGCGCTCTCTTCGGGCTTGAGAATCATCACCGTCGCCGTCAACCGGCTCGACTGGAGGTGCTTGGAACAGAATGTCTAACATCCGCTCTTCAGCCAGATTCTTGGCTTCTGATGTCACCGAGTTGGTGCGTTCCTGACGAACCATCGCTATCGCCACGTCCACCAAGTCCCTTACCATCGACTCCACGTCCCGGCCTACGTAGCCCACTTCGGTGTATTTGGACGCTTCGACCTTGATAAACGGCGCTCCAGCAAGTGCGCTTAGGCGGCGGGCGATCTCTGTTTTGCCAACCCCAGTAGGCCCGATCATGATGATGTTGTTGGGCATGATCTCGTCGCGCAGATGATCAGGGGCATTTTGCCTTCGCCACCTGTTCCTAAGCGCTATGGCAACTGATTTTTTTGCAGCGTCCTGCCCTATGATAAATCTGTGAAGGTATTCGACAATCTGTCGAGGGGTCAGCTCCGCGATGAGGTCGAGTTTAGCTGGAGTCGCTGTTGTTGCCACTGTATTTTCAGGCGAGTGAATCATCATATCGGTCTGTCGCGATTAGCTATAGTGAATAAAAAAGACAACGGCCCCTCGCTGGGGCTCGTTGTGACGCATGAACTGGACCGCTGAGGCTATTTGGCGGCGGCCAGCTCTTCTATAGTGATGTGAGAGTTGGTGAAAATACAGATGTCCGATGCTATCTGCAAAGACCTTTCGACGATGGATTTGGCACCCATATTCGATCCGTCCAGGTATGCCCTGGCGGCTGCGAGAGCGTAGGGCCCGCCACTGCCCAGTGCGACTATGTCGTCGTCAGGCTGGATCATGTCGCCATCGCCGGAGAGCAGGTAGGTATTTTTGGCGTCCATCACCGCCAACAACGCCTCCAACCGTCTCAGGTATTTGTCAGTACGCCACTCTCGAACCAGTTCGGCGCACGCCCTTGCCAGGTTGCCCTGGTGCTCTTCGAGTTTGCCTTCGAACCGTTCGATGAGCGAAAACGAGTCCGCTGCTGCGCCTGCAAACCCAGCTAGGACCGCGCCGTCATAGAGAGTGCGAACTTTCGCTGCTTTGCCTTTGACCACGGTCTCGCCAAAAGTGACCTGTCCGTCACCGCCCAACGCTACTTTGCCGTCGCGTCGGATCCCTAGAATGGTAGTGGACTTGATTGCTGGAAATCTGCGCTTAGCCATTCATTCTCCGCTCAATTCGCCTATCTAGACCTTTTCGGCGACTAGAATCATGTGAGGTTGGTCCCAATCGTACGGGTCTTCGTCAAAACTGCCGAAAACTCTGGTCACCACCAGTCCCACCGACGCAAGCAGCATACTGAGCTCTGTAGCGGTGTAGAGGCGGATGGAGTGGCGATATGTCCGGCGGCTCGCTCCCTGAATTACCGTGACGTCCACCTCTGATCGGCTGGCGACCGGATCGAACGTCCGCGATTCGAGAACGGTTAGGCCGCTGCGAGTGTACCACGCTTTGGACTGGAAAAGCCGCAGCACATAGTCGCGGTTGACCGTCTCGATCACCGCCCGCCCACCAGCTTTAAGGACCCGACCGAACTCAGCTACTACCGCGTAGTTTTCGTCTTCGTCATCGAAGTAGCCTAGCGACGAATACATGGAGACAACACCGTCGATGGATTCGTCCGCCAGGGGCAAACACCGCATATCACCTCTGGCATAGTAGGGCGTTCCGCTGTCGTCCTCTGCGGTCTGTTGGCTGGCCTGTTCCAGCAGTTCTGGCGAGAGGTCGATGCCCAACATCGTCTTGCCGCTATTCGCTAGCGCAGCCGAGTGACGTCCATACCCGCAACCAACATCCGCAACCGTCTGGGCGTGCGCTAGATGGCGAAGGATTAGCTCTACTTCGGCGTCGGTATCGGGGTGGTGGTCGTAGCGACTATAGTCCTCACCAAAAAATGTCTCGAACCACGGGCGATTCATGCTGTCACCGCTACAGCGTCCTCTGCCATCACTTTTTTGTAGTAATCTTCATACTGAATTACGACCGCCTCCTCCTCAAACATTGACATGGCCCTCTCTCGTGATGCTTTGCCCATGTTCGCTTTGCTCTGTGAGTTCCCAAAAATCTCCAGCGCGCCCTCTGCCATCCCCTCAATATCGCCGACGTCAGCCAACACCCCAGTAACACCATCCACGACCATCTCCGGCAGTCCCCCGGTCCGCGTCGCGACCACCGGTACTTCGCATGACATAGCCTCAAGGGCTGCCAACCCGAAGCTCTCGGTGTCGCTGGGCAAGAGAAACACGTCTGCGAGTCCCAAAAGAGACTCCACCTCCTCCTGCCGGCCCAAAAACCATGTGTCTTTCAACACGTTCAACTCCTGCGCACGTTCGTGGCAAGCAGAGCGCAAGGGCCCGTCGCCAATCATCAATAGCTTGGCAGGGGTGCGACGATGGATCTTGGCAAAAATCTCGACCACCTCCACGGGGCGTTTGACCGGCCTAAAGTTGGAGATGTGCATCACAATTTGCTGATCGTCGAGGGCATAGCGACGCCTCTTGCCCTGGCACGACACACGGCTGAAACGGTCGATGTCAACAAAGTTTGGTATAACTTCGATCGGTCTCTCGACACCGAATTTCTCCACTGTCTCATCATGCAGGAACCGGCTCACGGCAGTCACACCATCGCTTTTTACGATGCTGAACCGGGTGATAGCGTGATAGGATGGATTGATGCCTACAAGGGTTATGTCTGTGCCGTGCAATGTAGTTATCACCTTCAAGCCGCTTGGTTCGCCAAGCGATTCGGACACATCGGTGTACATCTGTTTTGCGAGATAGCCGCTGGTGGCGTGTGGCACAGCGTAGTGAACATGGAGCAGGTCAAGCCGCTCGGTGCGCACCGTCTCCACCATCTTTGTCGCCACCGACAGCGCCGTTGGTGGGTTCTCAAAAAGCGGGTACGGCATCACGTCCACCTGGTGAAAATAGAGGTTTGGATGGTAGCCCCGCATCCTGTAGGGCTCAGCCGTGCAGATGAAGTGGACGCTATGATCCCTACGCGCCAAAGCCATCCCTAGCTCAGTCGCGACCGTTCCACTTCCCCCATACGTGGGATGGCATGTGATGCCGATGCGCATGTATTTATCCTGCCGTCAGTCGTAATTTCAAGCGGCATGCTCACGCAAGACACTGATCGTCTGGTCAGCGCCACCGGCTACGACTCCTGCGCCGTTCGGGATGACAGCCACAGCCAGAACGGCGTCTCTGTGCCCAGAAAGCGTCTTGATCACATGGTAGGGCGGGCGGCTCGCTTTGTACCCGTATAAGAACGAACCGATGGCTAACAGCCCCAAACCGATTGCGGCAGCGTGCTCGCCGATCAGTGCCGCCGCCAACGCAGCCAGCGCCAATGTGCCCGCTGCTATTGCTGCGATGCGAAATATTTTCTGAGGGCGACTCCGGTCAGCCATATCGTCACCTCTAAAGGGCTTGAAAACTCTTTTGGTTAGAGTACCTGGTAGTGAAGAAAGATCTCTTGCGCTTCCTGCCGCCAGTCCACCAAAGTCAGAGATTTCCGTTCGTCAATTTTCAATCCGCGACCATCGACAGGCGTTGGGGCGGTCTGTCCGCCGATGATAGTTGGAACTAGAGTCAGATAGTAATCGTCTACTAGATCAAGATCAAACAGAGTAAAATTAAACGCCCCTCCGCCTAGGGCGAGTACCCGCGTGGCATCCCGTTTTGACAGATGCGTCAACGCCGCCACCGGATCGACTTCTTTCTCTCCAGCAACCACTATCTCTGCCAACCCGTCAAACTCCCCACTCCGGCTTTGGGCGGCAGTTTCTGTGGTAATCAGCAGCCGTGGTGTATCCTCGTAGGCAAAAAATGGGCTACCGATGGGAAGATCAAGTGTATTTGTCACGATAGCCGTGATAGGTTGTGGGGGTAGCCCCGCATTTCGACGCGCTTCTAGCAGAACCGGATCGCGCACTGGGAACGTCGTGCCATACGCTTTGAGCGTCCCGCTTCCCATAATCAGAGCGTTGTGCTTTGAAACCACTCGCTCAAGGCGTACCAGATCAGCATTGGAAGTAAATTTCGCCGCTTCCCGCGCGTGGCTGGCGATTTTCCCGTCAGCGCTCATGGCCATCATTATGGCGACTCGCGGAAGCGGAGGGGACGAATCTGGACTCGACTCCAGGGACATTGACGTGTGGTAGCCTCTTCCTTCGGCTTGGCCACTGAATGCTTTTTATGGCAGGCGGTCAAACACTCATACAGTGGTGCGGTGACCGCTCATGCCGCCACCACTAAAATTACTCTGCGCACGGTTGCGGTCCTATGCCCCAAAGAGCGATCAATCACGCCGCGCTGTATATCCGGCGCCCTCGCCCAAGGGTAAGCTCTTAGGGTTGTGGGATCGGATAGGACATCTTTTCTACAGATATCTCCGCCATCACGAACTGTGAGATCAAACTCAGGGTCAGGCAGATCAGTACCACCACAACTTTTCTGTTCTGCGGCCAACTCGCGACATATGCTGAACTGCTAAGTTGCCATATTAGCGGAGGTGCGAGAAACCTTCCAAACCGCACTGTGGCGAATATCTCCCAGGGGTTCAAAATGGCTCCCAGAGCGACGACAGGAAGGCACAGCGCCAGGCTGTAGCGCCACCACACCCCTTTGCGCCAGAAAGCCAAGACCGCCAATGTTGCACTGGACAGTATGGTTGCGGTCACTGTTAGCCACTTCAGGAGTAGATTGGTGTTGATTGTGCCGTGAGCGAGTGCAGATTGCAGTGTGTAGGTCACGCCGTGAAACAGGTGAAAGCCGGATTCAGTGGAGATCTCCCATTCGATGTTAGTACCCAGGAGCCACCCATAGGAGCCGTGGAACTGCGCTCCAGCGATCCACAGAGCCGTCAAAGGAGCCGCCGCAGCCGCAATCCCGATAGCGGTGCGCCATGATCGGCGGATTGACAAGCCCATCCACCACGCCACCCAAATAGCCAGCACGAAGGGCCAGAGAGCTTTGTGCGTTATTAGCGCCGCGCCACACAGGACCCCTCCCAGGGCACTCCGGTCGCGCATCAAAGCCAGTAAGGCTGCCAAGAGAACGGCTATCGCGAGAGCGTCGGCACGGGGGTGCACCGCGAACGCCAATCCTATTACAGGCCAGAAATAGAAAAATAGGGTGGTTGCAGCGCTCGTCGGCCTCGATAGCCCTGAGATTGCTGTGATTCGGTAGACCAGGTTGACGCTAAGCCATGTCGCCACAGCCGTTACCAAGTGCATCACCCAGATCGGGGGCAGGACACCGCCAGTCAGCCCGCGGGCTACAGCGATTGCCCATGGATATAGCGGCACATGGAACGTATTAAACGGCTGCCACCAGGACAGGCTATCGTTCCAGTACCATAACGTATCCCCGGTTAGCTGCTTGAAGCCCAATAAACCCCGAACATAAAAAAGGAGCAGGCTGTAGGCCGCAGCGGCGATCGCTGTCACTCCCCAGACACCAGTCAACGGGTTAGAGTCGTCCGTCAACCAGCGCACCAACCGATCAATCATATCTCTTGAAGTCCCATTCTCATCTGTCGTACGCACCGCCCTAGACTCGCCTGCCTTCTCCAAAATATAAGGTCCATTCTACCAGGATGTGGTCCCCAAGTGGTTAGGTCGCTCCCTCAGAATGGGGTGTCTATCCGTTCTGGGGCGGCGAAACCATCTCGTCACCTTAGTGCGTCAGGCCTCGTGTTGCGGCGATCAGCCAGGGATAGGCCGGCAGATGAAAAGGGTTGAACGGCTCCCACCACACCAAGCTGTCGTCCCAATAGCTTCTGTCATCCGAAATAAACAGCGAGGACCCCAACACTCCGCGAAAAAACAGTAGCAGAGCCCCGTATGACACCGTGACGGTGGCAACAACACCCTTGAGCCCTGTCAGTGGATTCGATTCTTCCATCAGCCACCGGACGATCCGGTCGATCTTTTTCATAGTGTCGCTTTCATGCTCTAGGGCGTACCGCAGTATCTAAATCAATCGATAGAAAGATATGATCCGAAGCGATCTGACGGGACAGTATCTGCTTTGGGGGGAGTCACCGCCACTGCCCCTCTGGTATCATTAGCTGGTTGACAAATCTAACATTAGTACCTGGTGCCCTCCAAAAGCAGCATCTACGATCCTCCGACGAATTTTCAGATATTGCCCAAAGGAACGGGGTTTGGCGGATATTGTTGAGAGAGTTGACCATACTAGTCATAAATAGGTATATTTTGGTGCGATAGACGTGGCATCGACGCAGGGGAGCCTGCATGAAATCTCGTAAATGGTAGAAAGGACCGGCCTGCCTGTCGATAATCCCTCGCTTCATTAGAACACTATCCCCATCTGTCCAGCATACCTATCGCCACGATGCTATGTGGGCGATCTGCCGAGGGACGTTGGCCTCCGGCGGAGCCGCCACCGCCGCTCTCGTGGCGAAAAAAGCCCTCAACGCCTCAAACCTTGAGATATCGCTTCTCTACAGCGCCGGTGGAATCGGCCTGCTGACGACATTGGCGCTGGCTGGCTGGATGCATCGGCACAAGATGATGCCATTCGTGGTTTGGCCTGAAGCTATCGCCCGAGCGGCGTTTATTCTGGTGGCTTTTGCTGCTGGATCATGGACTTTCACGCTGTGCGCAAGTCTCGCATACGCAGCAGGATCGACTATTCGCCCCGCCGAGGCGCGGCTCTATAAATCCAACTATCCCGATGAGATTCGTGGACGTGTGTTTGGCCTCGTCAGGCGCGGAATGGTGGTCGCCCACCTCGCATCAGCGCAGGTGATAGGCATATCGCTCGACAGACATCCAGAACTCTACGGACTGATATATCCGCTGCTTGGTTTCATCGGGCTTCTGGGCACTCTGAGTGTCAGCCGCATCAAAGTCCAAGGTGAGGGGCAGTTTGCCAAAAACGCTTCAGGTCAGGCGTTGGGGGATGTGTGGAGGATCATCATCACCGACAGACCCTATGTGGCGTTCATACTGATCTGGGGGCTTTTTGGGTTCTCGTACAGTATTGTAGGTCCGGTGAAAGCGATTTATCTGGCCGACCCGGAACAGGGCTTCAACGCTTCCTACGCAGCATCCTTGCTGATTTTGGTTGTGCTCCCAGGCGCACTAACGTTTATCACGTTGCCGCTTTGGGGCCGCGCTTTGGACCGGATCCCTGTGGCGAGCCTTCGTATCCCTCAGCTGATCCTCGTGACAGTCAGCGCTTTTCTGTGGGCGGTGGGTGGATCGCTTTGGGTTTTGGCTGTAGCAGGGCTGCTCTCTGGGATAGCGAGCGGCGGTGGCCAGATTATGGGGAATATAGGGCTGTTCGAGTTTGCCGAGCGCAAAAATGTTTCGCTCTATGTAAGCATCCACACAACGTTATTAGGCATGCGAATGCTCATCGGCCCTCAGATTGGTCGTCTTATAGTCGAACACTCAGGCGTGCGCTCAGCTTTTTGGGTTTCGGCCTGCATCGCAGGATTGAGTATCATCCTGATGTCCGCCCTCGCAAAAGGGATGCACAACCGGCGTATAGGTAGATACGGCCAACTAGACGAGCCGTCCGCCGTCGTCGTGTCGGAGCAGTAAAACGACTGAGATATTGCGCTACGAACCTGCGGCACTCTAATGGGGTTTTGGAGACGGCACAACCACGAAAAAACACCCGAAGGGTGTCGAAACTGCAATAGGAGCCAACAAAATGCCAAAAGATCGCCCGAACGTGATAATTATCTGCTCAGACACCTATCGACCGGATCACATTGCAGCCAATGGGCATCCGTGGATCAAGACACCTGAACTGGATGAGTTTGTGGAGAAGACTATCAATTTTGAGGGTGGCACGGTGTCCAGTTTTCCTACGATTCCCATGCGGACCGACTGGCTGGCAGGGCGATTTTCGCACCCGCGGCACGGTTGGCGGGATTTGGACCCCAAAGCTATCACCATGCCTCAGATATTGAGTAAGGAGGGGTATACTACGCAGCTTATCGCCGACACGACACACCTTCTCAGGTCGAAGTTTTGGCAGGCGTACGACCATTTTCATTTCGAGCGGGGGCACGAAGGCGACCGGCCGTTTTCACGCCTTAACACACCTATCGAGGATACAGTCACTGACAGGCGCAAGACTCGGATTGATCGCGGGAACCACGGCGACCGGCCTGCGATTGTCGATGTCCACAAGCACACGAATTTCAGGCAGCACTACGAAGAGGAGTGTCACGTCGCCAGGCTATCAGATGTGGCGTGCAGATGGGTTGAGGACAACCACAAAGGCGGACCGTTCTTTTTGTGGGTGGACTCGTTTGATGTCCATGAGCCCTGGACGCCGCCTGAGTATATCGTGCGGAAGTACGATCCTTCATACGACGGCGAACCGATGATGCATCCCAACTATGATTCGAGCGACATCTATTCGCCAGAAGAACTCAAAAACCTGCACGCTCACTACGCTGGTGAGTGTACGATGGCAAGTAAACATATTGGCCGCGTGTTGAGGATTATTGAGGACACCAGGCTGATGGAAAACACGATTGTGCTGTTTACTTCGGATCACGGGATGTATGTCGGAGAGAGAGGGCGCACAGGTAAGAGCGCCATTACCCCTGACGCGTTCGACGTCTTTCCGTTCTATCGCGAGATTGCGAATATATGCTGGTCGATGCATGTTCCGCAGTCACTCGCAAACGGGGTTCTCCCGCCGGGAACACGGATGCCGCAGATAGCTCAGGCTCCCGATGTCCTTCCAACAGTTTTGGAACTGTGCGGAATTGAGCAGCCCAAAGAGAGCGACATCGAGGGGATAAGTCTGGTGCCGTGGATCACAGGCCAGCGAAGCGATCAGACGCGGGAGATCGCGATCACGACATGGACAGCGATGACCCATCACTCCCGCAAAACTACAAAATGCCGCAGGCCTACGGTGACTGACGGCACCTGGACGCTGCTCATCAAGGAGCCGCCTGATGAAGGCCCGCCTGAACTTTATAACGTAGCAGATGATCCTAATCAGACGACCGACTTGATTTCCGAGCATAAGGATGAGGCCAAAAGGCTCCACACGCTGATGCTTGACTGGTTGGAGAGTCACGAGGCGGGCTCATCGGCGCTTGAGAGGCTTTCGGCCCCCAACGTCGGACTCACCTCCTGCTGCACGCCTACCATCCCTCGTATCTGAAGCGGTAGATGCCAGTATCCTCCATGCGCAGAAACGCTGGTGTCGTTCTGTGGATTTTCCAGCCATCGGCGCTATGCGTCCAGACCATCTGCAGCAGATTGAGTTCGCCGCTGAAAGATCTTTTGAAAGTATCGCTCGGCTCCATCTCCGGCCCGCCGCCAGCCCACATGCGGATCTCGCAATCGACCTCGACCCGCTCCTTTGTCACCGCACGCCAATCCCTTACGAACAGGCGCATCGCCGTGGACCGCCAGGCTGCTGATACCGCTCCCCACCGCGCCACCAGGTGCTCGATGGCCTGACCCATGTACTTTTGGAAGATTGAGCGGAATACAACGCCGACGGACTCGGTTGTTCGTCCGTCAGGTTCCACGTAGTCGTCAGCATAGAAACTCAGAATGCGGTCCACGTTCTCCGCCTCGATAGCTTGCTTCCAGCCAAGCAGAGCATCCATCAGCTCTCGCTTGATCTGTCCATCCGGGTTGTTGTCCGCGATGACCGGAGATGCCAGATCCTCCACAGCGTGGCACTCCGAGCACCGCACCTCGTCTGCGAGCACTTCGGGCGTAATGCCGGGAATCGCCTCCCCCAATCGGGGGCGCTCCACCGGCTCGGTGTCGGCGCTTGTGCCGAACCAAAGGCTCCTGCGGCTTTCTCGCATGGACAGAATCAGGAACTGATGTAGATGAAGTGTTCCCTCGATGGTTTCTTCGGCACTTGTGATCGCCGACACGGCGAACAGGTCACCGTCGGTCGCTTCACCCAAAGGGAAGGTCGTCTGCGTGACAGGCTCATCGGTCAGACGCTCTTCCAGTTCGTCTCGCAGACGCCAGACGTGGTAGCCCTGGTCGCCTTTGTTCGCCTCCCATTCTAGCACCCACCCGTCATCGTTTAGCTCCAGGCGAACGTTGGTAGGCCGCCTCGGTACGGGGAGTTTTACCGATTCCGGAACGAGCCAGTTCTCGTGAGTATTGGCCGCAACAGCCAATGGTCCTGACACATAGCTCCAGGCGGTACCGCGGTCCATTTCCGGGAAATACTCATTCGCGACCTTTCGTGCATGCTCCACAGACGACAGATCGCCTGGCCGGATGACTCGCTCAAACTGACCGAGCACCCAGTCTGGTGTCTTCGCCGGCAGTACGGGAATCCATCCATACCGGGGTGTGTTGGGGATCATCTCCGCATCCCGAGCGCGGTCGAATACCCCATACGTCCCTCGTATGAGTCTGCCTTCGTTCCTGTCGAAATCAAGATCAGCGGAGATCTCGTGGAAGTCGATGGGCTTCTGGCAAAGGGGCATGTGATAGGCCACAGGCGTCGTGGCCAGCGTCTCCGTTCTCGACGGTATGAGCCTCTCCTTGAGAATACGTCTGAACGTCGGTTCGATCCACTCCTTGCCTTTGACCCAGAAATCCTGCCCAGGCTCCACCGAGAACACGGTCGCACCGGCGCTGGCGCCGAGGAGATACATGGTGGCATATATCCCCCCCGGTATCGCCATGGAGCCTCCTGTGCAGTGACCAGGCTCGTTGTAGCCGCAATCGGACCAGTAGAACGACTGCCCTTCAACCCCCCACTGCGCCGTGGCGCCTGAAATCCAGATTCCCATGCCGCCTAGATGGCCCATATATTTCGAGACAGCGCCGTTCATCGCGTGCGTCGGGATCACATATTCGCCGTATTCGCAAATCGTCTCGAAAAGAGCTTCGTTGTTGGCGGAGCAGCCAACCGCAGCCAGATTCTCGCCCATCTGTTGCCAGCTCAAAAACAGTCCGTATTCGCCGCAGAGCCGAACTGTGTCCCTCATGTATCTGGCGTTGCGGCCCATAGCGTGCTCTGGATCGAGGCCGTGCACCACGTATGTTCGCTGGCTTGCTTCGGTGATCTGCAGCCCAACGATACACGTGTAATCGGCGACATACCGCTCCACTGTACTAAGCGGGATAGTGTTCCACGATTCGCCGTTGTTCGATTGAATCTGCAATGTGATGGGGATTCCCGCCGCTTGAGCCGCCGGGAGAAGTACCTCGATGCGACGAAAACGGTCATGAAGGACGCCGTCGATCTGCACCGTGAAGTACGGTTTCAGTTCGTCGTCAAGCTGCTCCCAATGCTCCAATACATTGCGCTTGTTCTCCTGATGGTCCTCTCCCGGCCAGTGCGGCGCCATGATAACGAATAGCGGGTGCGATGGCGATATCTCGGTCCTGATGGGTGATTTCATAACACGATAGCCTTTCCATTTTGATCTGCTAATGTCGGATACTGAGCCGATCGCGATGCTCAACGACTGTCGGAAGTGGTAGCGCCGAATACACAGGCACGCTACTAATCTTACGTTGTTGTGAATGCGTAAATGCCCGAATTGACCTCCAGCGTGATTGGCCCGCTGTCGACATCGCTCTTCCAAACGATCAGGTCAGGTCGCGAGGTCGCCTAGTGGACGCGTCGATGAGAAGACCCATCCGGCAAAACGGCGCGTTTGGCTGCGCATACGGGCATTACCCACACCCACATTACACGACCACCGGCTCAAAACCGAGTCTCCAAAACCTGTTTGGATTGTTGAACAGCCAATCGGCGGCGACGGCCCTGGCTTCGTCCGAGCCCAACCAGCCCGAGTCGATATGTCGCGCAAGGGCCCAACCGATGTTGTCGCGGGCGATCTCAAGATGTCCTGCGGCGTACTCCACGCCTCCATAGTCGCCGCCAAAGCCGAAAATCTTACCGTGCGGCACGCTGGTGATCGCCTGATACAGTACGTCCTGTGAGTACACCGGGTCGATAATATGCGTCCAACAGAAATTGAGGTAGACGTTGGGGTAGTTCTTGCCGAGATAGAGGAAATCTCCAGCGTTGGGCCAGTTTGCGTGAAACAGATCAAACTGAACGTCCCTGTGCATCTCGAGGGTGTTCGTGAGTCTGACGGTGTTGGTTTTGGCTATGTCGTTGCGCGCTCCAGCCATGTGACCGGTGTGAATCTGGACGGGCAACTCCAGGTCCCGCGCGATTCTCATAAACGAGTGGAACAGATAATCGTCCAGAGGTTTTGAATGGGGCCAACCCAGCGTTGTGCGAGGGTCGTCCATCATCGAGTTAAAGAGCCGTTCGGCATCGTATTTGGCAACATTGTCAAACCTGAGCGTCCTGGAGTACGCCGACTGATCCTTCATGCCGATCGCGCCGCGTCTCTTGTACAGCGAAAATATCTCGCGGCACACATCAACATATTCGTCAAGCGTGATCGGCTTTCGGTCGATCTGGGAACCGATGTCCATCACGTTCCCGTAGCTGGTGATCGCTGCGTGGTATAGCGGCAAGGGGATCACCAAACGGTCGCAACCAGGGAACTGGTACGATCCGTCGAGGACCGATTTCGGCTCGCCCCAGATGTTTACAATGCGGCAGCGGATGTTGGCTCTGTCCAGAACCCCCCAATAGACTGAGTCGTCCGAGAGATCAATGATCTTCTGGTCAATCCGTTCCAACGCGTCAAGACTCATCACCGGTTCACCGTAGATCTCCCGCATCACCCATTTGGTAACTCGGGCGTAGCCGGTATGCTCTGTTCGTTTCCACACCCGCTCAAACAGTGGCCAGCGGTCTTTGAGCGACTTGGAGCCGTCGCAAATAGCTTCGATTTCGCGATCGCTGGAGGCCGAGCGCAGATCGGACTGTATGTAGCCACCAATTACCGCCGCTAGACCGTCTTCGTACTCTTTGGCGTATGCGGGGCCTTCAGCATGTTTGTGACAGTCTATGACAGGGATCTGGGCCAGATCGGCCCTGATCCGCTCGAAAGATGATTTGACGGACATAGCGCCGCTTTCTGAATCGTTGTTAGTGGGGCGGTGGACACACACGAAGATTGAGATCGTCAATCCATGGGCCACTTGAAGGTGGACATCGGGTGTTATTTACCGCCGTCATCGAGCGGCGTCCAGGTTTGCCACCATTGTTCGACAGATCTCGTCAATGGACCCGCGCCTTACCGGAGTCGCCGTGTTCTGCTGCTTGCGTCGGTCTCCCGATGGTCGTTTCGTGGGAATGACACTGTTTGTTGACGAAGAGCCAGCGCGGAGTCGTAATCGTGATCGTGATGAGCTTCTCGCTTCTGAGGGTGCTCTTCTATCTCCATTCGCTGTCGAAACTGTAGGATCCCGAACCGGTCTCAAAGGCAATATATCGACCATCGGCTTGACCACTAGCAATACCGTCTACGCCGAGCTGGAAACCATCGTCCCACACCTTGCGACCGCCTTCGGTGATTCCACCGCCTGACGTTGGCACGCAGATTGTCCCGCGGCTGTTGGGAGGTACTGTGACATCAATATGGAGCTTGTCGCCGTCTTTGCGCCAACCCGACGCCACCCGCCCTCGAATCGTCTCCACCGATGCACTTGCGTGGCCGAGATCGTTGGGAACATATGGACGGATGACGACGTGCTCGTAACCGGGGTTCTGCGCGTCCGGATGAATGCCCGCGAGCTCGCTGTAGAACCACCAGTCGACGCTGCCAAGTACGACGTGGTTTATAGAACCCTCGCCGTTCCAGTTCTCAGGCAACGTAGTCCGGTCGTCCTTCAGTAGATCGCTCCAGCTTGGATAACCGGTCTGGTTGAGCAACATCCACACGATGTCGTGTCTCTCGTTGGCCGTCAGGGCATCGACGATGTACTTGGTGCCGATAAGCCCACCGGTCATGTGTCCAGTCTGTTTCTGGACAATGTCGTCCACGAGAGCCTGCAACACGGCGTCATGTTTGCTGTCCGGAGCCATACCGAGAAGCAGCGGCGTCGAGTTGGCCATCTGAGTGTGATCGGCGTAGCTGCCCGTTTCCTCTTCGAAGTAATGCTCGTTGAAAGTGGTTTTGATGCCTTCGGCCAGGGCCGTGAAGTCGGCAGCGTCGTCGTCGTGCCCCAACACCGTGGCGATCTTGGTCATCACTTTGGCGTCGTAGTAGTAGAACGCCGTGCTCATAGACTCCGGCGATCCCTTTGTAAAACCCAGTACCGTGGAGAGGTGATCGCCATGCGCTGGCGCGCGCGCGATGTGTCCTTCCGAATCGGACGCGACGAAGTCCATGTAGAGTTTCTGTGAGTCGTAATGTTCTTCCAGCACTCCCATGTCGCCGTAGTTCACGAACATGTGCCACGGGATCAGGATGTATGCTGCACACCACGTCACTTCGATTTCGTACCCAGGGCGCGGCGATATCTGCGAAATGCATCCGTCTTCGCGCTGCTGCTCCTTGATGTCCCGCAGCCATTTAGTGTAGAGGCGACCCATATCGAGGTTCATCATCGCCTCTTCGGCGGTGACGTGGGCGTCGCCGAGCCATCCCAGGCGCTCCGAACGTTGCGGGCAATCAAGTGGCAGGCCTTGTAGATTTCCGCGTTGCGAACGCACGGTGCAGTTGTGAATGCGGTTCACGAATTCGTTGTCGCACTCAAAAGTGCCTGTAAGAGCCGATGAAGTGTGGATGAACTTACCTTCGATCGTACCGAGATTTGGGATACCTGGGAATCCGGTTATCTCCACATACTGGAAACCGTGCCACGTGAAATGGGGTTCGTAGACCTCTATACCATCGCCCTTGAGTGTGTATCGATCCTCAGGACGGTTGTTGCTCACGCTCCACTGATCGATCATCCCGTCAACGCTGAGACCCGCGTCGAGTGGGTGGATCTTCTCCGCGAACTTCATCACCACCTCGGTGCCAGCGGGTCCTTCGACAGTGAGTTTCACCCATCCGGTGAAGTTCTCGCCCATGTCGAATACGTACATGCCGGGTTGAGGCACCGTCATTGACACCGGACGGATCGTCTCGTGCGCCAATGCCGGCTCTATCATTGACGAGACTATCTTCGGCGCTGGCGCTTCGACGAGGTTCACACCGTCCCAGTCGCTGTCGTTGTAGCTGGAGGTACTCCAACCCGGTTTCTCCAGACGCGCGTCGTAGCATTCCCCGTCGAATATGCAGTTGGTGGTTATGGGCCCTGTTGTGGATTTCCATGTCTCATCCGACACTATCACTTCGCGAGTTCCATCGGCATAGTCCACGTGCAGTTGCAGTATCAGGCGTGGATGCCCGTACCAGTTCATCCGCCAGCCCCAATGCCTCTTCTGGGTGGAGTACCATCCGCCGCCCAGGTTCACACCGACGGCGTTGTCGCCTTCGACGAGCATGTCCGTCACGTTGATAGTCTCGTAGAGCACCTGCCTGAGGAAATCTGTTTTAGCAGGTGCGAGGTAGTGATCGCCCGCTTTGCTGCCGTTGACGTGAAGCTCGTGAAAGCCGACTCCGCAAATGAATGCACGAGCGCGAAGGATCCCCGGCTTCGCCTCAAACACCTTGCGCAGCATGGGCTGGCTGCGATCCGGCTCGAAGTCGGGTCCGCACTTCTGTTTATTCTCATCAACAGGGCCGCGTCCGATCCATTTGGCATTCCAGTCATCCTCATGGAACAGCCCTGTGCTAAATCGTGCGGTGTCGCTGAACGAAGACGATTGGTCGGCCATATCCCAGACACGGACTTTCCAAACATAGTCGGTGTCGCTCTTAAGGGGTGCCCCCTCAAACCTTACATGGATCGACTGGTTCGAAGAGACCTTCCCGGTATCCCATACATCGCCGCTGTCGGCATCCAACAACGCTTCGGTGGAAGCCACGAGGATCTGATAAGCCGCTTGAAACTGGTTGCGCTCATCCGATACAAGATTCCACGACAGGCGTGGGTTCGGCCTGTCAACCGCTACGGGATGAGGATCGTATTCCACTCGGAGATTCGAAAGCTGCACCACAGGTGACCTACTTTCCATCCGTTGACCAAAACACTGAGATCGATTTGACGAGACATCGCTCGCTGTATGTGAATTAATCTGGCGTCCAATTCGCGCCCCGGTTCTTCCCTGTCGATGACACCGCTAGGCCTCGCATCCGCGTATCGTGATTACGCCGTCGTAGGGAGTGCGCGGGGCGATAACGAGGCTGGTCACCTCGGGCTTCTTGGTGAAGTTACCGGTCGCTATTTCCCGATGTTGGACAACTAGGTTGCCACCGAACTCCAGTGCGTCGTTGCCGCTGACTATTCGAGCGAGGCCGTCTAGGTAGCGTCGCTGACCACCCAGAAGAGGCACCCTCTCGCCGCCAATCTCCAGGTGACCCTTGGGCCGCGCGGCGAACTCCAACTGCACACTGACTTTGTGTCTCGCGTGTGCCTTCAGCGCGAACGCCAGCCCACCGTCGATTTCGCTGACCCCGAGGCGGTAGTGCAGCTCGGGTTTGTGGTCGGTTTGGCGTTCTGGAGTGGGTCCATCGATGTACTCGGTAAAGCTCCCTGCGAATACTATCTCGTCGCCTTCTTCGGGCAGGTCCGGATCGACCATCCCATGGGTACCGTAGTAGTTGTACATGAAACGCATCCCGTCGATGATGGCATCACCGTATCGGACTGCAAGCAGATTCGTCAAATCGTTTCTACCGATGGCGGTCACGCTCAGTTTGCCACGCCTTATTCTCACCATGGAGCGCTGGCGGTTGACGAACGTGGAGGTTCTGAGCCGGTAGTTGTCCGGGATCGGCTTCGGCTCCACATCCGTTGCTGGCAGGGCTGAGAGAGATATCAGCTCAAAGGCTTCCCCCAACAAAGCGCCGAAAGAGTAACTGTTCTCGTCCACCGCCGCGGCCAACCTGTCGTCCATGGTCCGAATCTGCCGGTCGAGATGGTCGCGGGCAACTGTCAGGTACTCGCCCTTCCGGTCAAGATTACCCATCTCAACCAGCGCATGAAGCATGCCCAGTTTGCCCGTATCGGCCCTGACGCTGAACTCGCTGGCAACCTGCCCACCCGTATGGCACAGCTTTAGAGTTAGATCCAGGTTGCGCCTGACAGGTTCGAGCAGCTCTGGGCGGTCCAACCGCTTCGCAACTTCCATGAAGCACCAGTTGCAGAGCATCGCATAGATTGGCGAGTATTCGCTGTAGAAGCCGTCGTCGTCCTGGTCTATACCATCGCTCAAGTAGTCGTAGATCTTGGCGACCAGCCTCTCGTCCGGTTCGACGTCGTTGATCATCACCATCGCCACGCACGCGACCCACCTGTGGTTTGGCGTCATCACACCCATTGTGCGGCAAGACTGCCCGAACTTCACCAATATTCGGTGGCACCGTTCCACGATTTCGCTCTTCAACGGGTGCTCCACCAACTGCCAACGTTCCCAGACCCGGTACATTACGTACGCTGCGAACGCCGAGTTCGCTGCGTTCTGCATATCGCTGCCGAAGTCGAGAGAGCCGTCCGGGTACAGGTGTATCCGCTCTACGGCCTCCAGCGTCAAGCGGATGCTCTCCGCTACCGCCTCGCTCTGGTAGTACTGCGAGTCGGGGTCGAGGAAAGCGTGTGTCATGACTGCGCAGACGCCCCTCTGGAACTGGCAGACGGTGGACCCTGGCGGGCGACGCCCACCGTAATCCTGGTCGTCGGGATCGGTAACCTGGTTCGCCAGCGCCCTTTCGGTCGCCAGATCCACCGCCTTCGTCACGTGCGGTGCCAGGTCGGGTGCCCAAAGTCGGGCTCGCCCATGGTCATCACTGCTACTCACCGTCATAGGTGTTCTCCTGTGACCATCTGGGTCTGCGAGGAGCTAACCGGATAGGCTTTGACGGCTGCGTCTCTAAGCTGCTTGCCCCCTGCCCTATCCAACGCCACGCCAAACCCCTAGCTAGCACCGGTTCCTTGACCACTCCTCCGCTTTGGCGTAAACCCTATCGACATCGGACAGGGCATCGTGGGACAACTCGTGATCTGACAGTTCGATCTCCTTCCGGGCGATGTCCCACGCCTGGGCAAGGATCGACGGGGAGCCCTCAGAGCGCCACCTAGCGACGGTCCAGTGGCGGAAGATGTCGGGGAAGTAGCACAGGTCGCGAAAACGGCTCACTGTGTCGTCAACGCCGGCGAACGAACCCTCCTCGACCCCCTCGCGTATCAAATTGACGGGATCGATGGGCTCGTTAAGCGGGATCCCACCCATGACCCTCTCCACATATCCGAGGATTTCTTTGTCGAGTACGGCCTGCTGCGGGCTGAACACCTCGTCGATGGAGAGCTGTCCGACTGCGCCGAAACTACGCGCGCCGAGTAGAGCCTGCCAAAGTACTGACGCCGTCCGCTCGCATGACGCCTGGGCGTCGGGCCGTTTGGCCATACTGCGGAACCTGCCGTTGCGTACGGGCAAAACGGTCAGGTATTCAGACATCTGCATCGTCAGTACGCGGTAGAGGCACCACTCGGCGGACCCGAAAACTATCGACGCATACTGGAAATCGAACGGTTCTGTGCGCGTAATCAGATTGCCTGGAAAGCTCATGGCCGCGCACAGCACGTCGAAGGCGATTGTTTCCGCAACCGACTGGACTACCGCGCTCCTGGGATCCAGCGGGCAGGTCGCGCCCGCCATTGGGATGAAGCCGTTGATCTTGACGTCGAGGTCCGGGTCATCGGCAAACGCTAGCGCGGAGTCCAATCCGATTTCATTGAATCGCAAAGGACTGATGCCGATCTGCTCGGTGAGCCTAAATCGCCGACCGGCGGCGAGGTTCATATCTGTCAGGAAGCGTATCTCTTCGGGGTCCATCACAGTCAGCCCTCCGCCCAGATCCCGCGAATTCACCAACGCAATTCGCTCGGCGGCAAGTGTGACCATGCCTGGCGGGACATCGCCGGGGACCAGCGGAACTACGCCCGAATTGCCGCGCGCATCCCAGAAACGGGCCATCAGCGCCGATTCGTCCGAGGAGGCCGGACGGACTTCACCCGTCTCGGGATCGCAGTAGTTTGGCGCGGCATAGCAGCCGTGAAGGCTGAACGGGGCTGTCGCCTCGTCGGGCGGCTCGACGGCTTTGATTCGTCGCGCCTCAAGGTGATCGCGCACGGACTGCTTGCTAAAGCAAACGCGGTCGCCGACGAAGGATACCTCGCCCCATTGGGCCAGTCGCGACCTGGCGCCTAAGTGGACGCACTCGACGCCTATCTCGCTCAGAACCTTCAGCGCATCGGTAAGGAGGCCCTCGAGGTCAGTCGTCGACCACGGTGGTATGATCTTGGGTGCCCAGGTCATGGTCTCTCCGCCAATGCCAATACTGTGAGTCAATCACCGACGAACGGTGCGAGAACGGGCCCCAGATAGCCGTGCGTGTCGAGCATCCGAGAGACCGCTTGTCCTTCGACTCCCTGCGCTTCATTCTTCGGCCGACCCATCGTCGCCGCCTCCAGCCTCTTGAATCAGGATTTCACCACCCCACCCTCGACGTCGGCTCGAAATTGGGCTGCGGTCTTACTGGAACGGTATGGCGTTAGATTTCTGCGGGCCAAGAAGGTCGATGGACAATGTGTACATGGAACCGTTCAACCGTAGACTGCGTGCAGAGAATCTTAACCATCACTGATTCCTATCGACGGCTGACACTCAGGACAGGATAGAGGAATGGAGTCCAGACTACAACCAAATTCGCCCGCACGGTTCGTTGGGGTGTCGAAAGCAATTGGAGGTTTCCCATTCAACATGGCGCAGGAAATTGGGGCCCCCTTCATCATAACCATAGCTGCTCGGCCTGGCATAGGAAATGGGGCACCTCATCAGGTTTGGGGTATTTGATTGCGAAAATACCGATGGTAGTCGACATCTCGCAATGTCTCTGCACCAATGCTGCCCCCTTCGCCTGCGCTAGTTCACCTAAAGCGAATCGAAAACGGGTAAGACCGTGCTGTGGGGTTGGCGTTTAAATTCGTGGTTAAACGGCAAACAGGTGGGCGTACCTGATCGTTTTCCTGGCACCGCCAAGACCTCAGACTTCTATCTTTAACCCCTCGCGTCCAGATATCACCTCAACGTCATCCACGCCAGCAGTCGCTTCGGTTAGGAAACGATCGAGCGACTCGTCGGTTCTGTGGGGCCTGTAGTATGTCAGTGCTACTTTGGGAATCTGAGCGACCCTTGCCAGAGTGATAGCGTGCTGAACGGCGTGCCCTTCAACATTTTCATCCGGGCCTTCGCTTGGGTCGCACGCTGCTGAGTCGTGAAGAAGCAGGTCCGCTCCTCTGCAAAACTCCACCACCCCTGGAGTCAGGTCGAGCGATTCCGGCACATTTCCTAAAATCACTATCGTAGCGCCGTCGCGTTCAATCCTGTAGCTAACCGACACGATCGTACGCTGCGGTACCATCTGGGCATCAATCCGCCAACCATCAAACTCTTGATGTGATGCCAGATCGTGGGTGCGGATGGTCGATCCAATGTTTTCCAGTGCGAATATCGGGTTGTACTCTTTGTGCATCTGGTAGTCCAGAAGCTCATAGAGCCCCTGTTTGTTGGTATGCGGACCCCAAAAAGTGAGCTGATTTCCTGGAATGAATGCTGGAATGAAATAGGGGATGCCCTGTATGCGGTCCCAATGGGTGTGGGAAAGAAGTATCTCAAGCCGCCCTTGGCCCTTACCGCACGGCCCGCCCAGTAGCGTCTTGGCGAGGTTGATTATACCGGTACCAGCGTCGAGGATGATCTGCGAGTCATCGTCGCCCTCAACAGTCACGCAGCAGGTATTCCCACCGTAGGCCACATAGTCAGTACCAGGCGTCGGTATCTCGGCGCGGACGCCCCAAAACGTTAGTTTCATCGCCACATTTTGCCCCTTCGCTTACTTCTGCAATTACCGAAATCTACAGGGTCAGCTCTTCTCCCTCACGCGCCCCCAACACCTCCAGCGGATCGCTCGAAACCTCCCCCTGATACTTCGCCACCACATCGTCCATCGCTGCATCGGTGTTGTCCGGTGCGTGGTGGAACAGCGCTAGACATTTCACTCCGGCCTTTTTGCAGGACTCAATAGCATGAACAGGTGTGCTATGGCCCCAGTGTGGGCGCGACTCGTAGCCTTCTGGCTCAAAGAAAGTGTCGTAGATGGCTAGATCGGCATCTTTGAGCGACTCTATGACGGAATCATAGCACGCTTGCTGCCGCTCAGCAGCCGGAGTCCCAATCGCTGGCATGGCGTCGTTAGGGTCTTTTACGAACTCATCTTCCAACAGTATGTCTTCGTAGGGAGATGTATCGGTGACATAAGACAATATTTTTCCGTCGGCCTCAATCCGGTAGCCAAGGTCGTGAAACGGGTGATTCAGGTGGACTGCTATAACTTTTGCGCCTCCCACTGAAAACGGCTCGCCTTCCAGTATCTCTTTGAACTCCAAGTCAGCTTTAAAGTTGTCGAACGGCCGATTGGAGAACGGAAAGACCTGTTGCCCTGCGAACACATCTTTTAGCGGATACCCCTCGCGCTTGCGGCCCCAGATTGTAAGCCTGTTTCCAGAGACGTTAGCTGGCTCAAAAAATGGGAAGCCCATGATGTGGTCCCAATGGGTGTGGGAGATGAGCAGATGCGCTTCGCCCACGCCCTGCCCGAACGCGCCTTCCATCAACGCATGGCCAAGCGGTCTTATCCCACTACCAGCATCAAGTATGATATGAGTTCCGTCGTTGAGGCGCACCTCTACGCAAGAGGTGTTACCACCATATCGAGCGGTGTCGGCGCCTGGCACGGGATATGACCCGCGCACTCCCCAGAACCGTATCGTCATATCGCCCCCTAATTAAAGAACTACCAGTCCGCAATCGATCCGTCGTCTGTGGTGATTTTGACAAACGCCCAGCGTGGCGCGACTTTAATCGACTCGACGCCAGTGATGCGTAAACTAGCCAACCTGAAAGCCCTCCCAGAGGCTCATTGTCTGATCAATCCACACACCCAAATATGTATGCGGACCCACATTGATCGGTATCAACGCTTCACGCAGAATGCTCTACCCATCTAAGTTTTCGCCTCTAGCTTGTAGAGGAATCGCTTTATCTTGCGCGTAGAAGTCTTTTCAAACTCCTCGTGGCGGATGGCCATCTCTTTAGGGCGTTTGTAAGATGCGAGGTCTGCCACCGCAGCCCGGTACTCGTCTTTGACAATCCGCTCTATATCGTCCTCAAGATACTGCTCGCCGCTCTCCTCGCGCTGCTGATCGAAGTACTCCACATCAGGGATGACAATTACCTCGACACCTTCGCTAGTGGTGCCAGGGAGCGGGCGTCCATGGACAAGCGACTCCAAAATCCAAGGGCTCTGGTTTATGTAATACTCAATCTCTTCAGGATAGATGTTTTTGCCGCCCTCATTGACGATCATGTTTTTTATGCGCCCGCTTATGTGGAGACGGTCCAGCTCATCGATAACACCGATGTCGCCGGTGTGAAACCAGCCATCTTCGTCAATAACCTCGGCGGTGGCGGCGTCGTTTTTGTAATAGCCCACCATCATGTTAGGCCCACGCACGCAGATCTCGCCGTGGCCCTCATCGTTGGGGTTGACGATTTTGTGCTCCACTCCTGTAACCGGCGGACCGACGCTGCCGTGGTGAATTATGCCAGGGCGGTTGACGTGCGTGATAGGCGACATCTCGGTGAGGCCGTAGCCCTGAAAAAGAGTCAGCCCCATGTTGTTGAAACCCTCGGCAACGTTTTGAGGGAGTGCCGCGCCTCCGCTCATGAAGCTGCGGACAGTGCCCATCCCCGCTTTTTCCCTGATGGGCTTGAACAGCCCTTTACTCAGATCTTTTCCAAAGACGCTTCCGACTTTGCGTGCGGTAGAAAGTCCTCCGATGAGTGCGCGTTTGCCCAACGGTGCGCTGGCAAGAACCCGATTGATTCCCTGGTACATCTTCTCAAACAGAAGCGGCATACCCAACATGACGGTGACGCTCGTGTTCTTTATGTCGTCGATGATATCCCGCGACTTGAAACTCCGGGCGTATGTAGTCGATGCACCGCCGTAGAGCGCGATAAGGAATCCGCAAGTACACTCAAACGTATGGTGGAGCGGCAATATCGAAAGAAAAGTGTCACTTTCGTCGTATTCGACGCACTGATATCCAGCGGCTACATTCGAGCAGATGTTCCGCTGCGAGAGCATGACGCCTTTACTTTGGCCGGTGGTTCCCGATGTGTAGATGATGGCTGCCATGTCGTCCAACGTGACCTCAGGGAACTCCATTCCCACCGGATCGGACATCACCAACCGCATCGGTGCGGTGCCTGCGTTCTCGCCATCGGCCACCGAGGCCAGCATCGAATCGTCACTGCTGTCCTCCTCCTCCATTGTGATGACCCACTCTAAGCTCTCCAACTCCTGCGCGATCCCTTCAATATCAGCGACAAATCGGCCTGACACGATAACCATCTTGACGCTGGCGTCATCTATTACGTGACGCCACTCTTTTGCGGACCAGAGCGAGTCCAGCGGCACTGCGACCGCTCCGGCCGTGTGTATCGCCAGGTAGGCGATGGCCCATTCCGGGCGGTTCTCACCCAATATCGAGATGTGGTCGCCAGGAGCGATGCCCAACTCAATCAACCCCGCTGCCAGCCGCTTTACCTGGTCGTAGACTTCGGTGTAGCTGATCGCGAAATAGTCTTCACCACGCCAGATGCGGTAGGCGATCTGATCGGAATGCTTCTCAGCCGATTTTGCGATTATTTCCGGGGTGGTCAACACACCAAGGTGTTCACGAAAGGGTTGGTGCTTCACTGGTTGAGACACGCGAGTGCCCTCCTTAACCACTGATGAAAATAGCTTTGCCAGCTACGCGAAATAGGATAGCAGAGCAAACATCGCCGCCAGCGCCCCCAACATCACCAGCAGCCGTCCTGTCTGCGATGTCGATGCACGCGAATGATGACGCCGGATGCAGATTCGTCGCGATCCGCTGTTGCCGTCGAGCGGCTCACCACCCTTAGGGCCCAAAATCTTCTCAACACGCTTGGATCGGCGGTACGTAAACTCCCTGGCGCGTTTTAGCGGCACTGCGCTAACGACTCCTCACTATCCGATGATGGGTGACAGGATCGCAGAGATCACCCAGATGGCGGTACTCATAATCCACCGCACCGGGTTTATAGTTCCGTTCGTGATCCACGGGAGGACGAAAAGAACGATAATAATGGGCATCATCCCATACTGTTCAAGACTGCGTATCTTCTCGGCCCACTGCCAAGGCAGTATCCCCGCCGCGATTTTGGAGCCATCTAAAGGCGGTACAGGAATCAGATTGAACGCCATGAGCAGCACATTGTATCTGAATAGGGCAGTCGCGACCATGTATATCGTGTTGAGAACCGCGCCTGCTATTGTGCCTTCGTTAGGGTGACCAAAATTGCCTATCAGCTCATAGGCCAGGGCGGTGGCGATCGCCAAAATAAGGTTGCTCGCTGGGCCTGCCAGCGCCACCCACATCATCCCTTTTCGAGGGTCATCAAAATAGCGCGGGTCCACCGGCACAGGCTTCGCCCAACCAAACCCCACAAAAACAAACGCCAGCGCGCCGAAAAGGTCCAGATGCGCTTTGGGGTGGAGTGTAAGCCTCCCCATCTGTTTGGCAGTGGGATCGCCTAGACGGTATGCCGCATAGCCGTGCGCCCACTCGTGCACGGTGAGCGCCAAGACAACGCCGACTATTGTCGCAGGAAGCGTGTGAAGCGTGAAATTCTGAAACAGCATTGAGCCAGCAGCGCCTGACGAAAGAGCGATCTGCCCAGCGCCCCCGGCGGCGTTGGATTGATTAATGGATTGGAACCGGTTCTAATCTACGGTTCGGTAAGAAGATGGTCAACGGAGCCACCAGGCCGCGGTGCAACTCCACAACTCAGCAGTAGAGCGCTATTGACCTTCAACCAACCGCCCCCTAGTTTCACCACAACTTGAGCGAAGCGTGTTTTTTTACGGATAGAGCGGGGATACATTGATATTTATACGGATAATTCTGCCTGTTTTCGTTACCATCGGCTTGGGCTACGCATTGGGGCGTTTTCGCAAGACAATGGTCAAGCCGTTGGCTGACTTAGCGCTCTACCTTTTTACACCCTCCCTCATCTTCTCCAAGCTGGTTCTACACCCTGTCCCCGCATCGACAGTCGGGAAAGTGGCGGTATTCAGCTTTGGGATATGTGGTGTGTCGTTTGTTGCGGCTTGGTTGGCAGGCGTCATCGGTAGGCTTGGTCGACTGGAGCGCTATACACTGCTGCTGTCTACTGTCGCGATTAACGCTGCAAACTATGGCATCCCTGTGGTTCAGGGCACACTGGGTGACAAGGCTATCAGCATCGCAGCCCTGTTCATTCTGTTCGTCAACATCGTCCAGGCGACTCTAGGCGTTTATGTTGCAGCGGCGGGTCGTAGGTCGCCATGGGCATCCTTCGTCTCTGTGTTCAAACTTCCCCTGGTGTATGCGTTTGCCGGAGCCTTCGTCGTTCGATTTTTCGATCTGTCGATTCCCGAAGCGGTATACACCCCTATCTCCAAGATCGGTGATGCTGCGATTCCGCTGGCCCAGGTGGTGTTGGGGATTCAACTTACCACTATTAGAATGGCACGCGGCGACCATGGGCAGTTGGCGATGATCGGAGTGATCCGCCTGCTGATCTCACCCCTGGCCGGAATCTGTCTGGCATGGCTGCTTGGGCTTGAAGGGATGACAAGAGGGGCGCTTCTGATTCTGTCAGCGATGCCCACGGCGGTTAACGCAGGTCTGCTGGCAGTGCAGTTCGATTTAAGGCCGTCGTTTGTTGCAGGTGCCATTCTGGTGACCACCATCGCAAGTGCGGCGACACTGACCGTTCTTATCGGGTGGTTGATGGCTGGAGGATAGCCGATCTGGCTAGGTCTGCCGGCTCCGCAGACGCGCCTTCTTGGGAACTGTAAACGCTGCATAGATCGCAATGGCGTAAGGTGGCCAGGTCATCCATCCAAGAGGCGGGTCGATAAGCAGATGAGGCCACACCTGCCCTATCGGCAGCATCCACTCAGGTGAGGCTGTCGTTTGGGGAAGGGCCGCGATCGCCAGACCGATCAGATGGTTTACGATAAGATAGTGCCCCACCAACAACACCAGTACAGTCACTCCCAAGCTGATCTTCTGCAACACCGGTCCGCGGCGCATCCCAGCGCCGAAACGGACGGCGAATCCAATCCCTATTGCGGCTGGTACTATAAGAAAAGGGTAGAACGGGTTGAAATCTGGGATGTGTCGGAACGCGACACCGGTGGTGCCGACCCACGCAATTAGTAGCAGAACCCCTGCGCCGACGCCGGATAGCAGAGCGCGGAAAAACGGAATGTCCCGCGCCTGAATGTCGAACCCTGTCTGGGCCGCCTCCTCCATGGAGGCAAGACACTTTTTACAGATGCCCGCCCTGAACTCATCCCCTACAGGCGTCCAGCACTCGCTGCATAGTTTCGCGCTGCATTTTGCGCACGTCTCTTTAGCTTTGCGCGCAGGATGGTATTTGCACCGCTCCATCTGGCGACCAGGCGGGCTCACTGTACCAAAGTCGACCCGTTAACCGCTGTGTGGAAAACAGCCCGCAACTGCATAACAACTCTCCCTTTTTCGTGCATCACCTCACTCAAGCGACCTATGACTGTTCTGCGATTGTTCGCCCAGGCCGCCCTGACCTCTTAGGCCTGGACCTGCCACTACGTCTCAACCGTGTTATGGATGACCACAGCAGGCCGTCGGCGGCGAGATGACTCAGATAGCCCACAGTCGCTGCGATATAGAACGGCAAACCGACTATCCATCTGTCGTAGTGTGGATTCTTCATCACTGAGAACGCGCCTGTGACAAACAGAGGAACCAACAGTATCGGTACAGGCAGCAAAAGAGCCGCTGCGACTGTGTGGGTCCACCCTCGATGCTTGCCAATTCCTGGCAAAATCGCCGCCAGACCTACAAACGCCGCCGCCTCCCATTTCGCCAACGCCAGCAGATAGAGATCCAACGCAAGCGCCAAACGGTAGGACAGCTTGCGAGCTTTGCTGGCGATGTCCACGTCAGGCCACAACGAAAAAAGTGCCAAGACCATAATCTGTATTGGAATATCCAACCAACTGCGCAACAGATATTGCAGCTTCACACCCAGGGAAAGCTCAACTATCAACGCAACGGCGAGCAGCGCACCATACGCAATCAATCCAGCGG
Organism: uncultured bacterium; assembly: GCA_964627605.1. Classification (GTDB taxonomy): domain Bacteria; phylum Latescibacterota; class MWCZ01; order MWCZ01; family CAZVGZ01; genus CAZVGZ01. The sequence continues at coordinate 38,369 of CAZVGZ010000024.1, forward strand.
CAAGATGACCTTTGTGACCGCTCATACCCGCGTGTTTGCGGCGGCGCTCATCAGCCTATGGGCCCCCAGGAATATTTTTGAAATCTACCGCCACCGACTCGCTACCGGGTGACGCAACCCGGTCGAATGTAACACGATAGACTTGTCGGTCCAATGCGATCAATATGTTACGCTATCGTGACCACTGTCGGCATGGCAACCTCATGTGGTACCATTCATGGTCGCACGGCGGCCGTCTTTCTGCTAGATGCCTGCACGAATGGACATCGTTTTGGTTTGGATGGTATAGATGCGTGAAGAACTATTGCCGTTGCTAGCATGTCCGCGATGCCGCGATCGAGTGGTTATTTGGGATGTCAGGCAGGAGATTCAAGGGTTGTGTTGGGAAGGGACGCTGGCGTGCGACGGTTGTGGTGCCAGCTATCCGATCCACGGCGGCATCCCGGTGATGTCCCCGCCAGGTACTAGAGCCTGTGACTGGCTTGGAGAGACACTGGCCTTGAATGTTGAGACGTTGGGAATAGAAGGAACACTTACGGCGATTGGTGATGGGACTATCGAGGTCTTTGAGGAGGATCAGTTTGAGAGGCCGGTGAGCGATGTGGAGTGGCAGGAAGGCGAGTATCGTGGCACCGACGAGTATTGGGAGACGTTTTCCCGCAACAGGTTGATTGAGCAGCAGTTAGAGGTGCTTGAGACTTTCAGGCCGCAGATGGAGGAGGTGTGGCTTAGATCAGATGTCCTCTACGCCGACTGTCTGGTAGATGTGGGAGCGGGTTGGGGCGGAATGTTGTGGCATTTAGTGGAATATGCGCCCCGCGATGCTCTGATTATCGCTCTCGATTCGTCCTACCTTGCTCTAAAAACGCTTTTGGGAAGGATGATTAGAGGTGGGATCACCAACGTCCTCCCCCTGGTGGGAGACATTGGTCGACCGCCCGTGGCAACAGATATGGCAGATGCGGTGGTGTCGTGGTACGGGCTCGGAGCGACGCCATTTTTCTCCCGAGCGACCAGCGGGGTGGCCGAAATCCTGGCCCCAGGACGACCGATGGCGTTCGCGGGGTCGCCAGTATTGGAAGATTTTGCTAGAGAGATAGATGATGACCTCCTCAAAAACGTATCGCTAAAACTGGACATGCCCCGCGACTCGCGCCAGATGCTCGAATCGATACATCAAGCTGGTTTCATTGACGGCGAACTTTTGGAGGGTGATCCTTTTTCAATAATCAGCGCGCGGTTGCCAGTTAGAGGTGGATGATCATTTGGAGGCCGCGATGCATCAACCCACACCGCTCGACTTTTGGGATCAGGTGCCTCAGCTTTTGGCGCGAATGCGGTCCTACGGCGTGCTATGCACGGTGGTGGACGGCGATACTAACAGCAACATTCTCACGCTGGGCTGGTGTCTGGTTGGTCCGACCTACAACGGCAACCCGATTGTGGTGGTGGCGATCACACCTCTTCGCTACTCATGGGAATTTATCGAAGCCGTGCCAGAGTTTGTGTTGGGGATACCCAACGACGCCCTCACCGATGCTGTCGATCTATGTGGAACGTGCTCAGGGCGACACAACGACAAGTTTATCGCCGCCCAACTGACGCCAATCGCAAGCGAGCACGTCAGGGCACCATCCATTTTGGAGTGCCCAGCCAATATCGAGTGCCGTGTCTACGAATCTGTCCATCCGCCGCACTACCTGCTTACGCCGCGGCACAGAGAGCAACCTATTAGAGAGCAGCACACAATCTATTTTGCTGAGGTGTTGGGTACGTATTCATATATATGAACTGGGTGGTGATAGCTGGTAATGTCTGAGATAGAGACCCTCGCCGATCTGTCTATCCACACCGTATTGAGATGGCGGTGAGGCGTGAGTCGGTACACCCGATCTTCGAGTAGGGGGACAACAAGTGCGGGCACTTATTCGTGAAGCCTGGTATACCGCACGGGCGTCCCGTCTGACGACTGTTTCGTCCACTCTGGCGATGGCGTTGTCGTTGGGGGTGTTGGGACTTGTCGGACTTCTTGCCGGTGGAACTCAGCAGGCCGCGCAGGCTGCCCAGGAGTGGATCGACCTTGAGGTCTATCTGGCTGACAGCGTCACTGTGCACCGCGCAGGCGAGCTTCGCCGTGATCTTGTGAAGACTCCTGGAGTACAAAACGCTGTTCACGTTACAAAGATTGCTGCGGTTGAGCGGTACTCAGAGTTTGCTGACACCGCCGCTTTGGCCGTTCTCTCAGCCAACCCGTTGCCAGCTTCGTTCATCGTAACGTTGGAAGACGACCACAAGACTCCTGACCAGGTGCGCGCACTCATCGCTTCGATTGAGCGTTGGCCTGGAGTATATGCTGTTGACGCTGATCTAGTATGGATCGAGACGCTGCATATGGTCGTTCTTGGTACTGGCGCTGCCACCGCTCTTTTTGTTGCGGCGATCGGGTTGGCGGTGACGTACGTCATTTGGCATACAATCGGCCTCGGAGCTGCTGCCCGCAGGACCGTGATAGAGATGATGCGCCATCTAGGTGCCCCCTTGGGTTTCATAAGGCGGCCATTCGTGCTGGTTGGGGTGCTCCAGGGCTTGGCGGCGTGGGGGATGGCGTGCGCGATGGTCTTCGCAGCGGCGCACGCATGTCGCCAGATTCCGATAATCGGCGGTGGAATTACAGAGCCGGTGGTGAATCTGGTCTATCTGGGACTGCTGCTTGTGGGGATCATACTATCATGGGCCGGGAGCAGGTTGGCCCTGAGGACCGCAATACCCGCTGATCCGTGGATACTTGCTCTGGAAAAACGAGGGCGAGTGCGACGATGACCCCCCTAAAGCAGACTCTCCCAATAGCGCACATAGCATCTGCTGCCACGCTGATAGCGCTGTGTTCAGCATCGGCTCAAAACACAGAGATGCGCCAGAGACTGACGGTAAGGCAGCAGGAGGTCGCCAGGCTTCAAGCCGACTTGGAGAGGCAGCGCACGTCAATCGATGCACAGCGACGGCGCGAACAGAATATTTCGAGTCGTGTGGTGCGGGCCGACCAGCAGGCCAGATTGACAGCCCGTTACGTAGCCCGGCTGTCGAAGGAGATGACCGCGCTTGATGGTGATATTGGGCGTACCGATGCCAACATCATCAGGGTCGATTCTTCGCTCACAGCACGGACAGCAAATCTCGGCGACCGCGTGCGGTTCCTGTACATGGGTGCCAGACGAAGGCAGCGAAGCGTCATCTGGTCGGCAAAGTCGTTGGCTGAGTGGGTGGCCCACCGCCGCTATCTCGATGCGGTAAACAGACAGGACTCGTTCGACATACGGCAGATTCATTCCGAGCGCGAGGAGTTGGCGCGGACCCGTCAGTCCAACATCGACCAGCGGCAGTATCGCGAGACGTTGTTGAGCGACTATCGCGAGCAGCACGCCACCCTTACGGCCCAGTTTTCTGAACGCAGGAAGCTTCTGGAGCGTGTTCGGCAGAGCCGCAGTTTGGGGGAGCAGACAGCCAAAACTTTGGCTCAAGAGCAGGAGAGCGGGCAGCGTCAGTTAGCGCTGTATATCTCACAGATCGCTGAAAACGCCGCTGGTCGTGGGCGATCATCGGTAAGATCGTTTGCTGATTTGCAGGGGCGACTGCCTTGGCCAGCGCAGGGCGACGTGCTCATAGGTTTCGGTCGCCGCCGTGACCTTGGAACGAAGACGGTTACACGTAAACGCGGTGTGGATATCGGTACCCCCAACGGCAGCGCCGTAAAGGTGGTGGCGGCAGGTGAGGTGATTAAAGTGGACTGGTTTCGCGGCTATGGACTGTTTGCGATGGTAAACCATGGTGGCGGTTTTTTTACAGTCTACGCCCACTTAGAGGAGGCGTTTGTCAGGGTTGGCGACGTTGTGGACCAGGAGCAGGTGATAGCCAGGTCGGGCGATGCTGTCGGGGTCGCCAAGCTGCATTTTGAGCTTTGGCGCGGCGCTGAGGCGTTGGACCCGCAAGCGTGGCTCGCCAACCGGGGTAGCCACATTGAGTCCTCCAGTCGTTTTTGATCTTCCATACCTGCACCCGAGATGCATGTCGAAGTGCGGTTCCAATCTCAAATACAGCAGCTTGATCAAGATTCCTCAGTTTTATAGGGAACTCCGAGTTTCAGGAACGTGAGAGTGCTTACGCCATAGCGTCGGCGATCGCTTACATAAAGCCCGCCTACAGGCGGAACATCCGCGATTGACGGATGGCGAAAAATGATCTGCCCGTTGGTCGTCAGCAGCCCGTCTCCAATCTGCTTCAACTCAGCCACCATCCTATCTATGGTTTCAATCTCTGTCAGGACAAACGGGGGATCGAAGAATACCAGGTCAAACAGCTCTCCTAGCCCTATCAGATCGCCTATCGCTTCGGATACGGTTCGGTAGAGAATCTCGGCTGAGCCACTTAACTTTGTATGTTTGAGGTTGGCGGCGATGACCGCTTTTGATCTGCTATCGCGGTCGACGAATGTAGCGTGGGTAGCCCCACGGCTCAGCGCTTCGATCCCCACACTTCCGCTTCCGGCGTAGAGGTCTAAGACGCGTGCTAAAGGGATTTCGTTATTGAGAATGTTAAACAGCGCAGTCTTTGTCCGGTCGGTCATGGGGCGCACGGTGTCGTCATCGACGGTTTTGAGCCCGTGACCTTTTGCGCTGCCAGCGATTACCCGCATATAGAGATCTCTGAAGGAGACGATGGTACGTCCAAAATCTGACGCTGTTGACGCAGGACGGCAAGGATCGGCGCAGTTTTGTGCGCCAAATGCGCGAATCTTTGCGCGAGACTGCGCGCCTGGGATTGAGTAGGGTCAGGTTTTCAATTTTTGTTTACCAGTTGCAGCTTGGCGGATGGGAGTTCAGTTTCGTAAGATTAACGTGTAGATAGACGACATAACCGCGGTGTTGGGGGTGGCTTCATTTGGGCCTGAGATCACACTCCATGAACCTGACCTGGGTCATTCCAGCGTAGGGAAATGCCACTTCGGAATTTTTAGATCTTGCCGCTGAGCCCAACTATGGGCTTTGCGGTTTTTTTATTGAGGATGCACGCGGCCCAACGTGCGGCCCTTTTTTTGTTGGGAGTCGCCGCCACCATGAAGACTAAAGCCCTTCGCTTATTGCTATATACGCTTCTTGCACTGCCCCTGAACGGTCTGGCAGCCCCATCGGTTCTGCTGTCAGGGAGTGTGATCGACTCGCTCACCGGTCGGCCACTGTCGGGGGTCAATGTCTCGCTTGATGGTCCAGTTAAATGGGGGGTCACCGATGACGATGGCCGGTTCGGCATAGCGGGGGTTACCCTCGGCGAGCATTTTTTGGCAGTGAACCACATCGGCTACAAGCGCCTGGGGAATGCGGTCCAAATTGCGGCCTCTGGGGCCGATCTGTCCCTCCGGTTGACGCCGCAAACACTACCTGGTCGCCCAGTCCTTATATCGGCCACACGGGCGACAAGACGTCGCGATCCTGTGACGTTCTCCAACATCTCGCAAGAAGACATCAAAGACAGATACACCACTCAAGATATTCCCGTGCTGCTGTCTGAGCTTCCCTCCACCACGTTCAGGTCCGATGGTGGCAACGGCATCGGGTACAATTACGTCAACATTCGGGGCTTCGATCAGAGACGTGTGGCGGTCTCTATAAACGGCGTCCCGCAAAACGACCCTGGTGATCACAATGTCTACTGGATCGATTTCCCGGATTTGGCTGCGAACCTCCAAGATATACAGGTTCAGCGGGGGGCTGGGCTGTCGCACTATGGTTCGGCTGCCATCGGCGGTTCTGTAGACCTTGTGACTTCCAACTACTCACCGACGCCACGCTATTCGCTATTCGCGGGGGTCGGCAGCTATGGCACACGTAAATACTCCATTGAGGCTCACACCGGGCTGTTAAGCGACAGATACAGTCTCTATGGTCGTCTGTCGAGGATTGAGACTGACGGCTACCGCGATCTGTCATGGGTCCGGCTCAACTCTTTTTTTGTAGGCGGTGCCTATTTCGGACTCGAGCAGACTTTGAGGCTGCACGCGTACGGAGGCCCGCTTGAGGACCACCTGGCCTACTACGGTGTACCGAAATCGTATGTCGATTCAACCGAGATCGTCCGACGGCAGAACCTGTGGCTTGCGCGAAATGACGAGACCGAGCGGTTTCATCAGCCGCAGCTACAACTGCTCCACGATTGGCAATTGTCACCCACCGCTCGGTTGTCCAACACTTTTTTCTATATAAGAGGCACCGGGTATTTCGATTTCACCGGCGACTGGTGGGCTGATTTTGGCTATCTACGCTTGGATGACGATCCTGAGGTTAGCGCACAACTCTTGGCGAACTCGCTTCATCCGAGTAGCATTTTCGTCCGCGACAGCATTCTAAGGTGGTATGTCGGCAAACAGCAGTGGGGATGGGTGCCGCGTATATCACTCGACCATGGGCGAGGGACGGTGGATGTAGGCGGGGATCTGAGGGTTCATACCGCCAAACATTGGGGCCGTCTGCAGAAAGCGGATGCTGACAGTGCAGCTATGGATGCATCAGGAAACCCGCTGCCAATCAACATGCCAGACGGAGTCGTCGGCAGACACCGATACTACGAGTACAACACCGACAAACTAATAACGTCAGCGTTCGTACACTCGACGTACGATCTCTCTCCTCGGGTTACACTCAGTGGCGACCTACAATGCGTGTATAAATGTTACACAATGCGCGGTGAAAAGTTTGTGACGACACCCCGCCGGTTCGATGTGCCGTTTAGCTTTGTCAATCCTAGGGTTGGAGCCAACGTCAACCTGACTGACGCGGTGAACCTATATGCCACCATCGCCAGGACCTCGAGGGAGCCACGCCAGGATCAGTACTACGATCCCACCGAGGCAGCTTGGGGTTCGCAGCCTAACTTCGACACCACTTCGGTGGGCGAGTTGGATTACGGCAGGCCGCTCATCAAACCTGAAAGGTTGACAGATTTTGAGATAGGCATCGGACTCGCCGAACCCAACTATCGTGCAGGGGCTAACCTCTACTGGATGGATTTTCGCGACGAGTTGATCAAGCAGGGCGGGATCGACAAGTTCGGGCAGCCTACTGTGGGGAACGCCGAGAGGGCCGTGCATCAGGGCATCGAGATAACAGGCGCTGCCAGGCTGTTGGGCCGTCTGGAGCTGTCAGGCAATTTATCAGTGAGTGACAACGTACTGAAAGAGTACACGACCTTCGTTAGTGATAGTGTAGGCAGTTTCAACACAGCAGCGGAGTTTGACAATGAGAGCAGGCTGTGGGCTCTCAATTACGACGGCAACAGCATCGCTGGTTTCCCAGGTGTGATGGGGAATGTCCGAGCGACTTACAAAACCAGGGGGGCGACCAGTTCGCTTCATGCACAGTATGTGGGGCGGCAGTATACAGACAACACAGAACGCAAAACATATTCGGTCGATCCATACTGGGTTATGAACGCCAGTCTGGCCTACGGTTTCTGGTACGGGGCGGACATCACTCTGAAACTTCAGGCAAACAATGTCCTCGGAGCCAAATACGCAACTGGAGGCGAAGGGGATGGGTTCTTTCCAGCAGCCACGCGCAACTACTTTTTGGCAGTGGAGATGAAGATGTAGCGTCAGATCGATACAGGTGGGTCGCTGGCTGAGGTCAGAAGTCGATATAGAAGGTCGGCCAATCGCCAGGTGGTCATCACAAAAACGAACAACGCCAGATAGGACGATCCCGTAGCGGCACGAACCCACCTGGGATCAACTGGTACCCCAGGTTCTTTGGGGTCAACCGCCCCTACGAGCCCCCACAGCGCCATACCAGCTATCAGCATCAAGAGCGGCCCGCCAACCCACATTATCAGCTGCAACGCTGTGGCTGCGTCTGCCAACGACTCGCTGGAGTCGCCTAGGTGACGGAGCGACGAGATTCCCCTGAGCGCCCACACTTGAACGCCGATCCATATCACGGTCAGTAGGGTTGACACTTTTAGCGCCGTTGTATTCATGTTCCGCCCTCGTACCAAAAGTCGATATCGGCTTTTTTAGACCCGCTACCGGGATTGTAGAGTTTTTATTTCTACGACCTAGGATCGCCAGCGATTTTTTTTGGTGGTGTGTATAATTTTTGGTGGTGTGTATAATGTTGACAATACCGATGTTGCAGGTCAAGACACTTCGTTGATTCGGGGTTCGGACTTGACATTCGCCAAATGATTTATAAATTTCTTGGGTGGTACCCATTGTCTTGCGTTGATAGGTATCGTTACATAGTACATCGCAAGGTATCGCTGGTTTGGCCGAAAAGGCGAGCAAAAGGGGCCATCTGGGGCTGTAGAGGGCGGGTGAGTGTGGGGTTCTATGCTCTCACAGTCAAGAACATCACTCGAAACTACGTGTTGGAGGTGGATTTCAGCGGGCATGAAAATGCTGCTAGGCTCTCTAAGCATATACCTTACGAGGCCCTTTAAGCTCTTCTGTTTAATTTTGGCGGCAGCTCCCATCTCAAGCAGTATATCCTCGATACTCTGTGGCATCATTCAGGATTCGTCACATCGGGATAGGACAGCTCGCTCAAAGTGAGCCTGTGTGACCGACTTGCGCATTCTGTAACGGCTGGAGATTTCCGTGATCTCCAGCCGTTTTTGTTATTACCAACCCGATGTCTGGCATAGCACTTTCCTCCCACACTACCTGTTCGGCAGACTCCTTTGTAACGTACATACAGATAGCGTGTGACATGCTACAAAGCGGCTGTTTGTAACCAGGGTCAGCCGTCTATGGAGAGCGTCCGCAGTGAGATATCCAGCTCCTAAATGACCGAGCAACTTCCATATTTTCGCCTCCACGGCACACGAATGGATATTGGCAAGCAGCGCGGCGATCTGATCCAAAATCTGCCGCTGTCGCCGGTGGACGATGATGGCCTCAAATACGCGATCAGATGCCGCGAGCTAGCCGAACACCACCATCCTGCGATGGTTGACGAGTGGGAGGGGATGGCTCAAGCTTCAGGCCTCAATCGGGACCGCTTTCTGGCCCACTATTTTGCGACGAAGCGCGGATTGGTTGGCTGCACCAATATAGCGGCGACGCCACCAGCGACAGCGGACGGAACTGTGTGGGTCGGGCGCAACTACGATTGGGCGTACGCTGACATGAGGTGGTGCCAGGCGAGGGCTATCTGCCCAGAAGGCGAACCGCGGAGGTTGGGGCTTTCACATCACTGGGCGGGGTCGCCGGACGTAATAACAGACAGAGGCGTTGTGGTCCTAATAGCAGCGCTGCCAGCGGTGAACACTGTTGAACCGGGTGTGCAGTGGCACATTCTAGTGGACATGGTGGCAACGAGGGCTAACTCGGTCGTAGAGGCGGTGGACACCCTCATGGCGGTGCCACACCTGCGAGCGATGCACTATCTGATCGCCGATAAGTCTAGCGCAGCGGTTGTTGAGGGCGTCCCCGGAGGTCTGGCGGTTAGGTATCCGACAGATGGAATCATGGTGGCCACCAACCACCTCCGTGACACGACGAGCGACAACGCCCGAAGTGAGGCGTCGACTATGCGGTACCGTGGCGCTACTGATATGCTCGAAAAGCGCAGCGGTTCTATCGGCGAGGACGAGATACGTGCGGTACTCTGCGACCACGACCACCATATCTGCGCTGGCGCGCACGATGGGCGCGAAGGTAGGGCTGAACTCATGGGGAGGTCAGGCACAATCTGGTCAGCGATATTTCGTCCGCACCTAAAGCAGATGCAGGCCTCTTTCGGGCATCCGTGCCAAAATCAGTTTCAGACCGTTCCCTGGCCAGATGATTGACCACTCGCCGGTTCATCAGCCATCCCCAGTATGCCGTCGCCGAGTGGATCGTTGAATGCCCATCCGCAGGCCCTTGCTACGAGCGGAAGCTCTGAGTCAGTAACTGTGCGCATGTCGAGCCAGACCGCGTCGTCCCTCACTGATCCAAAAACCGGGGGCTCACAGAGGCGCATGCGTCGCGCTGCCTGGGAAGCGGATGCGTCTGGCACCCTGAGTACGACTGATGCGCTTGGCAGCGTTTCGGTTGGAAGTGCGCCGCTGCCGACCTGGGCGGTCGAATCTTCAACCGTTGGTGGGGGCTCGTGGTCGCCTAGAAGCTCCGCCAACGCTTCTGCGCGCCGTCGGACACTTTCTATAGGCTCGGTGAGGCGGTAGAGCGCTGGAATCTGAAACTCGACCTCGTCTTTCAGATATAGCAGAAGTGTCGCCTCGAGCGCTGCGAAAGTAAGTCTGTCGCATCTAAGCGCCCGCATTAGCGGGTTCGAGTGCAGTTTTGCGACTAGATCGGCGCGACCCACTATGATGCCCGATTGCGGCCCCCCAAGCAGCTTATCACCGCTGAAACTCACGAGTCCCGCTCCATCTTCAATCGCATCCCGCACAACAGGTTCGTGGGGCAGTCCAAACCGTTCCAGGTCCACAAGTACGCCGCCACCCAGGTCGTATATAAGCTCAATTCCGTGTTCGTGCGCGACCTCTGACAACTCATCTGCATCCACTTCGTGCGTGAACCCCTCAATACGGTAGTTGCTGGGATGGACCGCCAGGATGGCTGCGGTTCTGTCGTTGATCGCCTGTTCGTAATCTTCACGGTGCGTTTTGTTGGTGGTTCCGACCTCCACCATAACGGCTCCGCTTTTTGCCACCACGGCGGGTATCCGAAACTGCCCTCCGATCTCGATCAGCTGTCCTCGTGACACGATCACTTCACGCCCGTGGGCCACCGTGTCGAGCATCAGGAGAACCGCAGCGGCGTTGTTGTTCACCACAGCAGAGGCCTCAGCATCGGTCAGACACCTGAGCAGTTCGTCAACATGGTCTCCCCTGTGGGATCTCTGTCCGGTAACCCGGTCGATCTCAAGCACCGCCCCATGCTCGGCTATCTCGGCGATGGCACCCCATGCTTCCTTAGCTAGGACCGCTCGCCCCAGACCTGTGTGAAGTATGACGCCGGTGGCGTTGATCGCCCTTCTTAGACTCGGTACGATAAGCCTCTTGCTGATCCCGTCCACCGCGTCGCACACCTGCTGATAAATCTCTGCCTCGTCGGTGATAGCCTCTTCGATAATCTGCCTGCGGACATGCTCAATCGCTTCGCGCACCACGTCAGTCAGGTTTTTGCGCGTGAGCCGTCCACGCCACCGGGCGATGTGCGGGTCGTCGAGCAGCGTGTCAGTTTTTGGTAGATGCCGCAGCAACGAGTTGGCGGACATTGGCGCTCTCCGTCTTTCTGATTCTAATTAGGCCCGATGGTCAGTTCCAAAGATAGTGGATCGAGGGACGCATGAGCTACCGTTGACCGCTGTTGCGCCATACGGCGACATTTGAGGGCCGCAGTTAGATTTTCCGCCCTTTAGCAGATCGAACCGCTATGATAGAGATGCCCAAACAGTCTGATCCGTTCCGCCGGTTGGTGGCGATAATGGAGATACTGAGGTCGCCAGGCGGCTGCCCGTGGGACTCAGAGCAGACGCCGCAGTCGATCACGCCCTACCTAATCGAGGAGGCGTTCGAAGTAGTGGACGCCATAGAGCAGTCTGACACAGCTAATCTAAAGGAGGAGCTTGGCGATCTACTCCTCCAGGTTGTGTTTCAAGCGCGGATGGCTCAAGAGGTAGGCGATTTTGATATTGATGGGGTCGCTGAGGCTATCTCCAACAAGCTCGTAGAGCGGCATCCCCACGTTTTTGGCGATGCCGAAGCCGACACGCCTGACCAGGTGCTCACCAACTGGGAAGCGATAAAAGCGGAGGAGCGCAAGGCCAAAGGTGTCGAACGAACCTCAATGCTTGACGGCATCCCAAACCATCTGCCCGCACTCTTGAAAGCGCGCCGTGCGCAGGAAAAGGCTACTCGCGTTGGGTTTGATTGGGACAGCGTTGATGAGGTGGTGGCAAAGGTTGATGAGGAGATGGGCGAGCTTCGTCAAGCGATGTCAGACGCTGACGAGGGTCATATCGACGAGGAGATGGGCGACGTCCTGTTCGCGTTGGTAAACCTTTCGCGCTTTCTGTCAACGGACCCTGAGCGTGCGCTGAGGAAGACGATTGACAAGTTCGGCGAGCGTTTTCGCTATATTGAACGTAGGCTTGAACATGAGGGAACTGACGTTCACGAAGCGACGATAGAGCAGATGGATGCTCTGTGGGAGGAATCCAAAAAAACCAGAGGAGGGTCATGAAGCTCAGTTTCAAGACCCCAGGGATGTCTGCGATCTATACCGCAGCTGGTGCGGCTTCTTGTTGACTTTGGGCCGAAGAGTTGGGGTCGAGCTGTGGTATGCGGACTGGTAGGGGTCAAAGAGGAATTGCCAACAGCGCTGTCGGCCCCGCCAGGGGTGGTGGGAGCCTCGTCACAGATGTAATGGTAGCGGCGCTTCGCCACTGGCCACAGAACAATCACCGGCCGGCCATATCAGTCTGCGCCAAACCCCGAAAGACAGATTTTTTGGTCGTGGCTTTTTTGCAGGCTCATACACCCTGCGGCCAATGGATTCAGGTTGATGACTAGGCAATCCTCAGCGGTGGTAGGTCAAAATAGTCTCTGTAGGCGGCTAGGGTCGCCAAGTACAGGTGCGGCTTCACATCCTGGTGGACTACATTGCTGGTCATAATGACGTGGCCGCCGTCGGGGCCGCCATTTTCGATGCACTCTATCATCATTTTGCGGGCATCATCCTCTGTGCCCGAACAGAGCACATGGCGAATATCGAGATTGCCTAAGAAGACGCATCTGTCTCCCCACTCCTGCTTGAGACGCCGAAGGTCCATTCCCGCTGCAACGTCTATCTCGCCGTAGCCGTCCACATGGCTCTCTATCAGGAACGCATCGAGTATTCCCCAGAGATCACCGTCGGTGGTGTTCGTCACGAACGCGCCGTCTCCATGCAGCGCGTCGGCCTGTCGGCGTATGTGGGGAACGACCTGTTCGAGGTAGTCATTCGGGGAGATCATCGGCCCGGTATCTCCGGCGAAATCGCCGCCCAACCCCAGCACGTCGGCCCCCTCGCTGACCATACGACTCCCCACAGTAATAGCGCGCTCGGTCTGGCGTCTGTAATACTCATGGAGCAGTTTTTTGTCAGTGTGAAACCACAATAGAATCGGCTGCGGGAGCGCGGCTATGGGCATCACGTAGAGAGAGACATATATCGCCAAGTCCAGGCCGCGCTCTTTCATAATCTCTTTGGCGCGCCGAAGCACCGTCAGCTCATCGTCTGCTATGGTCGACGGCTGGTATTCCATGTCCAGATCGGCGATCCAGCGCGCCTCAGTATCCTCGAGTGTAACCGGAGGTGGCTCAATTGTCTCGACCACACCCGACTCTGGGTGAAAACGGCTGATTCGCTCGCCCTGTCGCCAGGTCCAATCATCCAGCTTTTCGGGGCGCGGACCGGTTGAGGACGGGCAGAGTTGCAGTCGAACCATGTCAAAACCAAAAATCTCGGCCAGATCAACAACGTCTGTCGCCTGCTGCTCAACCAACCCCTCCCATCCCTCTTGCTCCCATACCAACATTCGGCGGGGAAAGTGGTCCAGCGACGACGGTCTTCCCAAAACCACCACGTCTGTGGGTGATGTGATCTCACGCTCAAATATCGGGGTTCGGTCGGGCGTTTCGTGGCGAAAAGCCGCCAGTACTCTCTGCCTGCCGGTCATCGTTTACCTTCTTTTGCCTGGGGGCTGAGCTGCAACCAACAAAAACTACGGCGAGCACCACCGCATCGCTATCACCTTGGCCGCTACTTACGATCAGGCCGATATTTTTAGTGCTGGCCCGGGTGGCGGAATCGGTAGACGCATCGGACTTAAAATCCGATGATGCATTGCATCGTGCGGGTTCAAGTCCCGCCCTGGGCATCTAGTAGTATATAAAGGAGCTTGCGAGTCATTCGTAGGCTCCTTTTCGCTGCGAAAATATCGGTGTATCTGAGGGCATTGTACACTCACAGTACATTTGAGATTCGTTTCCCTGCAGTGCCTCACTATTCTCCATCCTACCCCACCAACGACCAGCTAGCGAACCATATCACGATTGATGGCTTCCGTAAGATCGATCCAACAGCTTGGGCAGGGGATGACGAATTGGGTATCCTAAGATGACGGCCTGCCGTCACTGAAGTCCAAAATGACTATCCAGCAGGCCCCAGCCACTGAGAAGCGTTCTCTGGGTCGATCTCACGTCCCACTAAGACAGCATGTAGGCAGAGCAAGTCACCACCAAACCATTCGAAGAGGCTATGACAGACTCAACAAATCCCACGTCAAACGAACGCGCCCAGTTTGAATCCGACGGTTTCCTTCTTCTGGAGGAGTTTCTTCCGCCTGACCGTGTGGAGATGCTTTTAGAGAAAGTAGAGCAAGCCGTAGCAAGAAGGCGTGAAATTGAATCCAAAGGGATTACCCATACAGGAATGACGAACTTAAACGGCGAAAATACCCGCTTGTTCTACATTCTGGACGATGATCCTGCGTTTCTCGACCTCATGGACGATGTTTTGATCATGCCATATATCACTGGCCTCCTCCACGAAAAACCGCACTTTTCAGCCAGTGACATAAACCTGGAAACAGAGGAAGGCACAGGTGGGTTCTGGTGGCATCTTGACGGACACGATGATGGCTACCGAAAACTTCGCCCAGACATTCCGCTGCTGCAGCTTAAGGTTGGCTACTACCTCACAGACATGACAGAACCCGATCAGGGCAATCTGATGCTAGTACCTGGATCACACCACTTTCCAGAGGAGCCGCCTGAAGAGCATAAGAAGGAGTTTGAAACATTCCCAGGTGCTATTCAGGTGTGCGCTCCTGCAGGCTCAGCCTTTCTTTTCCACAACGCTGTGTGGCATACGCGAGGTCCATGGACCAAACCTGACGGTCGGCGAATCATAGTCTATTTCGCTTATGATCTACCCTGGATGGTTTCGTCAGCAGAACACTGGAGCTATCCACAGACGTTCTATGACTCACTGTCGCCAAAACGTCGTGCTCTTTTTCATGGTTTTGTGTTCGATCCACCGGAGCATCGGTGGGGATAGGACCCATTCAGAGGAGGCGAACCGTGCCGAGGAAGCAGTACCGTCCACACAGTTCGTTGGGCTATCGACCGCCAGCGCCGGAGGCAATCGCCTGGCGGGAGCTACCCCCAACACCTTACACTCACGGCCACCAAGTATTAACTTTCAAAGTGGACCGACTATGAGGGACAGGTCAGCCAATCTTGAACCATGTCATTTCAAAATGCTCCAAATCACAGTACAGGAGGTACAAAACCCCGTGGATGGTCACAGCAATTCTAACCCTCTCAAATGTCTGCCCTCAGCGCGTATCCTAGGCTATATCCACCGTACACGAACATGAACCTTCGCAGCATCGGCATTCTCGTGACCTATCGCTGCAACATCGAATGCAGTCACTGCTACATCAATTGCGGCCCACACAGAACTGGAGTACTGGAGCTTGATCTCGCCGAACGAATACTGCGCGGAGCGAAAGACCTTGGCCTCGACGGTTCGGGCATCCACGTAGGTGGTGGCGAAACCTTCCTCTACTTCGATAGAGTCGTTGAGATACTGGGAATCGCCGAGCAACTCGATATGACTCCTCTGGCGTGGGTGGAGACGAACTGCTTCTGGTGTAAATCGGACGATATCGTCCGGGATCGGCTAACCACGCTCCGGGACGCTGGAGCAGGGAAGATTTGGCTGAGTACGGACCCGTACCATCAGGAGCACGTGCCGTTCGAGAACGTGAAGAGAATCCATCGAATCGGCGTCGAGGTGTTAGGAGAGGAAGGAGTGATCGTGCAGAATCAGGCTTACTTCGAATCTCCGGAGAAATGGAACGACGTTGCAGATTATATTAAATCCTTTCCGCCGATGCTGATGGGACGGGCCTATACGGAACTCAAGCGTTATAGGCCGCGGAAGCCACTCGCCGAGTTCGTCTCTGAACGTTGCGAAGATCAGATCAGCCCGGAAATGATGTACGAAACACACATCAATCCGGATGGCAGCGTCATGGCGTCGAACTGCAGCGGTGTTATCGTCGGCGACGCAGAACACCGATCGCTGACCGACATCTTTCATGATGACGACTGGTGTCGGAACGAAGTGCTGCGCACACTCGCCGATAAAGGACCCGTTGGTCTGCTGCAGATGGCACGGGATTTCCAGCAGAAAGAGACATACGCGCAGAAATGTGAGCTGTGTTGGGAAGTGCGTTCCCATCTTGCCGAGACAATCCCGGACACTTTTGCTCCAGTAGAATGCTACTCGGGCAGTTGAGTGGGTTCGCGACGGTTTCAACCTTTGACGTGCGTGTTCAGTCCAACAACCGCGCACTTGAG
>CAZVGZ010000025.1:0-20035 GCA_964627605.1 uncultured bacterium
TCACGATGGCCCAATACTAACTTTCAAAGTGGACCGACTATGAGGAGTAGGTCAGGTGACTCAAGGAACTATTGCCGCCGCAAGATTGACGCTCGTGCGTTAGCAGCAGTGCGACGCATCCCGAACGACACCGAGGAAACAAAATGCGCAATCTGATTTTGAGTGGAGGCGTTGCACATCCGTACGATGAGACATCGGCTGCGCTGGCCCGAATACTGAACGAGATCGGCATCCGTTCTGAGATTGATAGCTCTTTCGCATCTGTCGAAGATGGCGGCCTTTTAGAGTTCGACCTCCTCACCATCAACTGCGTCCGTTGGACCTGCAACACGACTCCCGGCTGGTATGACGAGTACCATTTTGAGATTTCAGAAGCTGCTCGCCAGGGGTTTTTGGCATACCTAAACAGTGGCGGCGGAGTATTGGCGTTTCACGCCGCGACGATCTGCTTTGATGATTGGCCGATTTTTCCCAAAATATTAGGCGGCTACTGGGATTGGGAGGGGAGCTCTTCCCACCTTGAATACGGCGAGTTTGCGGTTGCGCCCACCACCATCAACCATCCGATCACATGCGGTCTGGACGGTTTCAACATCGTCGATGAGTTGTACATTAACCCCAGGATCGTCGGCGAGATTGAAGTCTTGGCGACCAGCGAGGGAGACGGCGTGACCCACCCGATTGTGTGGACCAACCGTTTTGAGGGCGCACGGGTGGTGTATGATGCTCTTGGCCACGACGCGGTTTCGTTCGCGCAGCCAGTACATCGAGAACTGATTAAACAAGCCGCAAACTGGGTTATCGGTAGCAGAGAGGCAGCAGAGTGAAGCAGATCGATGTTTTGGGAGCAGGCGGTGCCACAGCATTTCATCTGGCTGCTGCCGCTCGGTTTGAAGGTGCCCAAGCCGTTCACATAGCAGACATCAATCTGACCGCCGCCAACCGCTTGGCGAAACAGTATAGCGTAGAAAAGGTGTCTGGTGACCCCGCAAAAGTCGTCGCTAACAGAGATGTCGACACCATCATAATCGCGCTGCCCACCCACCTCCACTGCGAGTGGATCATCCGATGCGCCCAATCAGGCAAAAACATACTTGTCGAAACACCACTGTGCAGAACTGTCGAGGATGCCTAAACGGCGGTGGATGAGTGCAAAACCGTTGGAGTGAAGCTCTCGGTGGGCGACATGCGCCGGTTCTCGCCAGCGCGTTTGCGGATTCGTGAGCTGATTCAAGCTGGTGCCTTGGGTCGCCCGGTAACCTGGCACCTATCGACCTACGCGTCGTTCACTGAGCTCTACCGAGGTGCCGACAGTTGGACATGGAAGATGGACGAGGGTGGTGGGCTATTCTTTGACGGCAGCATTCACGACTGCGATTTCGCCCACTGGGTTTTTGGGAATCCTCAGACCCTATTCGCCTGTTCTCGCCGACTGATCCCCTCGGTTGAAGCGCCTTCTGAGGTGGTAGCTCACATCCTGTTCGAGGATGATGACGCGCTTCTCATTGACGCTACGTGGCAGGAGGGCAATGTCGGGCTCGATCAGACTCCAACCGCAGTCAACAGGATCATCGGGCCTGCAGGGACGATTATTATCTCGGACTACTACAGCTTCATATGGTGCCCCCGTCCGGGCCAGACCAGACGCTACGGCTGGGACCCAGCAGATTTAGAGCCCGCTGACCTGGGGTGGAAGTGGATGTTCTATATCCAGCTCGAAAGCTTTTTGGGTGGCCAAAATCGCGATCCCGCTCTGGCGACCGGCGATGAGGCCATGGCGAGCCTGTTGATGGCGGATGACATCGTCGGTTCTGGCCCGCAAGGGGCTACATACACCTATGACACACCAGCAGAAAGCGGCGACATCCCCCCAGATGCATAGGTAGGCCACTCGAATCTCGCCCATCACTACATCCACACCCTAAAAACAGACGTTCAGCAGGCAAGCAGCCAGATATCACCCTCAAGGCGATGTGGTTTCAACGGATCGGTCGTAACCGCTTTTGCCCAGATCATCCCATACATTCTAACGAAACCAGACACGCCCGTACGTCCGCCCGCTTCAACAGGGAACTGGATCTCAGTGCCAGAACTACTTCGACAGACCGCCCCAACACCATCTGCTTGGTCAGCGGATCATGTCGTGATCGACGGCAGCATAGGAGAGGGTGGGGGCCAGATTGTCCGCACGTCACTTGCGCTTTCACTGGTGACTGGAAGACCGCTGACACTGACCAATATCCGCTCCCGGCGATCAAAGCCAGGTCTCAGACATCAACACTTAGCCTGCGTAAACGCCGCTGCTGGAATAGGCCGAACCGAAGTGACCGGTGCCTGTGTCGGAAGCTCCCAGATAACTTTTGTACCGCACGGCATTCATCCAGGTCGTATATCGCTGGACATCGGTACAGCGGGCGCGGCAGCGCTGGTGATTGAGACGTTGGCCATGCCTCTCTCCAAAGCCAGTAAGACGACGGAAATCACCGTAGGCGGTGGTACCAGTGTGCCTTTTGGTCCGTCAGTGCAGTTCTTGCAGTATCAGTGGGAGCCGATGTTAGCCCTAATGGGGCTCAAATGTCAGATATCGCTCGTAAGAGCGGGATACTACCCCAAAGGCGGAGGCGAGATGTGGGCCCAGGTCTTGCCGGTATCGAGGTGGTCGGGTGTTCACCTGGAAAAACGAGGCACGCTACAGCAGATTGACGTTCTCAGCCACTACACACAGCTACCGAATCACGTCGGAGAGCGCCAGGCCTCGAGCGCAGAGACTATTCTGAAAAGCTTGGGAGCGCCTGTTGTTACGATCGTTGAAGAGCTGGCAGGCGACCACCCAGGCACACACCTTATCGTCGTCGCCAAATACACCCATAGTCAGGCCGCTTTCTTGGCACTGGGCAGCAAAGGCAAACCCGCCGAGAGTGTCGCAGATGAAGCATGCTACCAACTGATAGAGTTCCACGGCAGCGGCTCGGCGGTAGACCAGAACACAGCCGACCAGATTCTTCTGCCGTTGGCTCTGGCTGAGGGTCCATCGCAATACAGCGTCAGTCGCGTCACCAACCATCTCGTCACAAACGCCCAAGTAATAACGAAGTTCATCGACCGGTCGATTGTGGTGAACGGAAACGTCGGTGGTTCCGGCTGCGTAGAGGTCGGCGACTGATGAAACACTCCTCGGACAGGTCGATCTCTCCTCTGGGTCAAAGCGACCGACCTATGTCAGTCGATAGTTGTTTGGCGCTCATCAGGCGCAGGTCGTTTTCGCTGGTGTCGTGGGCGGAACTGCCTCCGATCACCATCCTCCAGAGGGGTGATCTGATCCGCCTCTCCCACGGCCTTTCAGCACTCACACAACAGGTGACATCGGTAATCGCCGCCCTCAACACCCTTCGGGTGATTTCTGGTCTCGGCTCCACTGATCTAATTGACAGAGTCCAGGCAGTTCTGTCGCTGGAAGACCCAGCGTTGTCCTGCTATCTGGCGTCGGAAATGGTAAAAAATGCCCTGACAGAGTTGGGAAAGCAGAATCAGGTCGCTGTTGCCCCATTGCTGTCAGTATCCCCCAACAGTGCAGCTATTCCGTTGGGCGTCGCCAAAGCCCGGTGTAGGGCTGTCAGCGCAGCCTACCGGAGATTGGGGGGTCATTCAGCGGCACTGACGAATTCCTGGGCGCGAGGGGTGGCTGATGGCGGCTCCGATCTGGATGTGAGGTTTTTTGCCGATCACACCACCCCACGCGCCCAGCGCCTAGAGATCGCCGAAGGTCTGTGCGGTGAGGTCGTGAGGCAGTACGATGAAGGCGCGGACTTGGACGCCGATCAGTTCGCACTTGACGGGATCAAGATCGACGTACAGTTTCACCTGATGGGAGCCGTGGATCGGCACATAAACTCCCCTGGTGCCGCCAGTGACCATCCAAGGCTGTTGGAAGCGGTGCAGACATCTTTGGCGGTGGATGATCCCCAAAAAACTTTTGTGAGCAGGCAGGCAGCGTTGCAGAGGGTGGCGTGTGATCGAGGTCGCGAGGTTGCGGTGGCCGCACTTAAGGGGCTGGAAGTCTCTATGGCTATGCCGTTGCCTTCTAACGAGATTGAAGCGGAGTGGCTCATTCGTGGCGAGATATTGGAGCGGTTGACCCGTGCGATTGTGGCACATAACGCCAAGTTTCACGCCTACCCCAAATGGCTTCACAAGATCGTGCCAGACCTCAACAGACAGCCGGAAAACACGCTGGAGAGGCTTGGTGCTGTCGCTGGAACCGGTGGGGAAAGTACCAAATTACGGTGGCATGAAGCCAGGTCGCTGATGGACGATATATCAAGGATGGTACGCGTTGCCAAATAGAGACGGCGGACAACCGTATGGGTTGCCCGCCGTCTCTTTATATTAGTAAGTGTACTACGACACGCCCTCTATCGTGCCATGGAGGTCCTGTGCATTCCTCGCCAGGGTTTGGCCCGGTCTCGCCTGCTTACGAGGTGGTTCGCTCCAACCGCCTGGGGGGTTTTGAGTGGTCTGCGGCCTTGCCGGCGTACTCCCTTGACGCGAAAATGCAGAACTGTTGCCATCGCAGCCTCCTAGGTAGCAAGGTGGACCTTTATTACCACACTGATAAATATACATGGATTGAGAGCAAAATGTTCCATCCGCGCACGAAATAGTGTGGTAGGTATCTTAGTGTAAATATGACACATAGAGCGTATATAGCCAGAAAGGCACGATGATGCAGACGGTAACCCCGAACCTAGGCGAAAATAGCTATCCGATATGGGTGGACGCCGGGTTGCTGAACAGTATAGGCGAACTACTCATACCGCAGCTAAATGGGCGTCAGATATGTATGGTCACCGACCGCGAAGTCGGCGGTCGCTACATGGCCCAAGTCAGACAAAGCCTTGAACATGAAGGATTTAACGTTGTCGAAGTAGTGATAGATGGAGGCGAGGACAACAAGACGCTGGAGACTGTCAATCAGATTCTGACGGTACTGTTGGAGGCGCGCCTGGACCGCTCCAGCGCTCTTTTGGCTCTAGGCGGCGGCGTTGTAGGCGATATGGCGGGTTTCGCTGCGGCGATCTATCTGCGTGGGATAGACGTAGTTCAGGTGCCAACCACCATCCTGGCTCAAGCCGACTCCAGCGTCGGAGGCAAAACCGGTGTGAACCATCCTGTCGGCAAAAACCTCATTGGTGCGTTTCATCAGCCAACCGCTGTGGTGATCGACACTGATACCCTCAAGACACTTCCCGACCGCGAAATCCGTTCAGGATTGGCTGAAGTAATCAAACACGGCATCATCCGCGACGAAGTTTTTTTCCAGCAACTCGAAACCGACATACCGCAGCTTCTATCGGGTTCGCTACCTGATAACGACCTGGTTTCAATGACAGCACACAACTGCCGAATCAAAGCCGATGTCGTCAGCATCGATGAGAAAGAGAAGGGGTTAAGAGCGATTCTCAACTATGGTCACACCGTCGGGCACGCCATCGAAGCGCTTACTGAATACAAGCGCTACCGACACGGCGAGGCGGTGCTGTTCGGGATGCAGGTCGCCGGGCGTCTAGGTGTCAGGCTGGGTAGCTGGTCAAAGGCCGACGAAGCGCGCCAAAACCAACTCATTCAGCAACTTCTCACAGTGGACCCGCCCACCGATCTGGATGCCGACGCCATAGCTAACAGAACCCGCTCCGACAAAAAAGTCAGATCTGGCCAACTCAGGTTTGTCCTACCCAAACGAATTGGCGAAGTCGAGATTGTCGATAAAGTCAAAGACAGCGATATTGTAGATGCGTGGAAGTCCGTGTTTGGGTGAGATCGATGTGACAGGAGGTAGGTGACTCTCTTGTACAGATTCGATCTTGGCGGTTCATTTGAGTGCGCTCAACCGGTCTCAGGTTTTGAAGGTGAATCTGCTCTCACATGGGGTGACGGCCGTCTTTGGGTGGGAAGCGCCACCGAGCTAGGGCGCGTCGTTGCTTTCGATACCTCATCGCCCTGCGGGCCATGGCCCATCGACTCTCTGCGTAGTTTTACATTCCCAGACCTCTCATACATCCGCTTCCTTGAGTGGGACGGCGAGAACCTTCTGGTCGCCGACTTCAGTTCGGTCTATCGCATATCCATACAAGGCGCTCTGCTCTCCAACACTTCGCTTCCTAGCGCCTGCACTTTCGCGGTGGCATGGGGTTACGGCTCACTGTGGATTGTGAATACTGGTTTCTATTCGAGCGAACGTTGGGGCCGCGCGCGATACGGGGAGTTCTACTTTGAGAGTCCGGTCCTTAGTCGTTTCACACTACCCGAATCAGGCGCGTCGCCAAATTAATAGCAGAATGCGCCGGAACTGCGCCAAAAAGCGCGCCGAGTGCCCCGAATGCGTGACAATGCACACGAAATGCGCCGAGATTGGATCCAATTCATGAGTAGTGTCACCAGCAGCAGATCACTGTACACAGGTTTTGGAGTTGTGGCGATACTTTTGTGGAGCACGGTCGTGGCGTTCGGGCGAAGTGTGACTGAGGGTCTGGGGCCGGTCACCTCGGCTGCCTTTGTCAATCTCATTGGTGGTATTCTCGGTTGCATCTATCTGGCGTTGACAACCGGTGTGCAGCAGACAGTTAGGGGGCTGTCGACAAAATATCTTGTGGGCTGCGGTGGAATGTTTGTCGGGTATATGCTGGTGCTGTTCCTGGCTTTGGGGATGGCTGATGGCCGCCGTCAGGTGCTTGAGGTCGCTCTAGTTAACTACCTGTGGTCTGTGATGATTCTGCTTTTTTCGATCCTTCTGCTAAAAATGAGAGCAAATCTGTGGCTGCTTCCTGGGGTCTTCGCGGCGGTTGCCGGAATGTTTTTGGCGACAGGCCAAAATCAGCCGCTGTCAGCTTGGGTTTTCGCCGAGAACATGGCGGCCAACGGACTTCCATATCTGATGGCGCTACTGGCGGCGGCAAGCTGGGCGCTTTACTCGGTCCTGAGCCGAAAGTGGGGGAGTTCAGATAACGTGGCGGCGGTGCCGCTGTTTATGTTGGCGACGGGGATGATCTTGCTGGTGGTGCGGCTCGGTGTGGCTGAGGAGACGACATGGACAGCGCAGACGGTATATGAGCTGCTGTACATGGCGATAGGGCCCAACATCGCCTACGTCCTTTGGGAGCATGCTGTTCGCAAAGGCGACATTGTGGTGGTGGCATCGGCAGCCTACTTCACACCCCTGCTGTCCACAGTGGTAAGCTGCATCTACCTGGATGTCGTGCCTGGGTCGAGGCTATGGATCGGATGTGTGGGAATCGTCCTGGGAGCGGTTGTGTGTACTCGGTCGGTCAGGGAACCAGCCCCAAGCGTGTAGCTGCTGATGGATACCGGTCGGTTCGAAATCAGGCTGGGAGCCAACGCAAATGACCTCACCACTTCGCTTTCAGCGAACAGGCAATTGGCCGTGACGTGCCCCTCACCGGCGAATGCCGCCTGTTGGATATAACACTAATTCACGTAATCGGTCTACACGCGGTAGATGTGCCGTTTTCAGTAGTGCTCTGGGTCGTGTTGCTTCAACTGGATGTGATTCAAAATAGTGTGATGCTGGTCCGAGTTCGCGCCCTGAAAGATGATGCCAGGAAGAGCGGTTTTGCCAGACACTCGTGTTCTCTTTCAGCCACTAGTCGATTGACAAGCCGCGATCCAAGCGTACAGCCAGCCATCAGATGCGCCACAGACGATCAAGTTGCCAGAGACAGCCACAGAGGAGACCACCGGCGCTTCGAGATCGTCGCTCCAGTTGAGCTCGCCGGTCTGGCGATCAAGCGCCACAAGCCTACCATCGCTGGCACCGCAGACGATTGTCTGACCAACAATCGCCGGTGACGAGAGGACGCTTCGGCCATCGCGGGTGTATGCCTGGATTCCAGCGAGAGCGTCTCTTGAGTCCCAACGCCACAACGGTTGTCCGGTTTGGGCGGATATCGCCCTGATCGATCCATCACCGACAGGCACATAGCACACATCGTTGGCGACAGCAAGCGTCCCGGCACTCCAACGTGCCCCGCCTCTGGTGTTTGGGTCCTGCCCCAACTCGTGGCGCCACCTCTCGCTGCCGTCACCAGTTGAGTAAGCTCTGACAGTTGCGTCATGGCAGGTGGCGAACAGACCACCGTCGCCGTCCAGGACCAGGCTTCCTACCGAACAGGCCCGATTCGGCTCGTCGATCATCCAACGTGTGACTCCAGTTGCGATATCCAACGCATAGGCTACATGGTAGTGCCAGAAAAATCCGACATAGACGTTTTCATTATCTGCTGAGGGGCTTACGTACGATGATATCCAATCCCTTGCACCGAGATCCTCTCGGAGCCACCTGACGCGCCCTGATGTCGCTTCCAGCGCGACGAAATGGGGAGCCGCTCCTGCTATCACCAGATCGTCAACAACCAGCGGCGAAGAGAACACCCAGCGTTGCGACGGATCGCCAAGTTGGTACGTCCAAGCCAGATCGCCTGTCGCTCTATTCATCGCAGCCACCTGCCCGGTCACTGTTACGCTAAACACCAGATCACCACAGACCGCTGGATTGTGTTTGACACTCGCTTGTGTTGGAGTCGTCCAGCGAACTCGGCCATCGTCGGCGCTAAGGCAGACGAGTGATCCGCGTATAGGGTGTTCCTCGTTCATGGCGGCGATGTATACCGAGTCGTCGGCGATCACTGGCGATCCGAACAGCAGAGCACCGGGAAGCTGTTTCTGCCAGACCCTTTCGTAAGGCGGCTGTGGGGCGTCAGTTGAACGGCCATGTCTCAGAGGCCCGCCATGAAACTGCGCCCACTGCGCGCCAATGCGCACAGGTTGCGCAGTGGCTGAAGGCCCTTGTTTCGGAGGCTCAATGACGGCGCCCACACCGGTTTTCCTGGCTCGCAAGGACGTGCCGAGTAGATGCCTTGATACTGTGACTTCGGACCGCGAACCAATCCTGACAACCGTGTAACCCCTTGCGCTGTAATCGATGCCGCCCATTGTTGACGACGGCTGATTTGCGTGTAGGACATTCCCGTCGTGGTATAGACGGCTGGAGTGCCAATGGCCGCTGAGTGACGCCACCACGTTCTGTTTTGTTAAAAGACTGTAGAACGAGTCGTCGAGCTGATCATGGGTGAGAAAAAGTATCGGAGTGCTTTCGAGTATGGTTGAAAGATCGGCAGCGAGCCAGTCGCTCTGCGCTGGAGGAAGTGTGTGTGAGTAACGAAATGCTGTGGTGTCGAACCCGACAATGTGAACCGGACCCCAGTTAAGGCTGAACCAGAGCGGACCAACAATCTCTGACCAACCTGCGCCGGCCTGGTCCATCCAGTCGTGGTTACCGACCAGGTGAATGATGGGGAGCGGTCCACTGTCGCATACCGATGCGTATTCGGCGATCTCCTGGCGGGAGCCGCTCTGGGTCACGTCTCCTGTTGCTGCAATGCACTGCACTTGTGGATGGTCATTAGAGCTCGCGATCGCGCCAAAATCTTCCTTGAGCCAGTCAAACGGGTACTTGCCCAGGTGTGTGTCGGTCACCTGGGCGCAGATCAGTTCGTCACCGCCTCGCAAGGGGTCGGGCAATAGGTGAAAATCGAGGCTTGCGTCAGGACTGGTAGTCACATCGCGGAACCAACCATCGGTGGGGCGGTAGCCCGATGGGGTGGAGATCATTATCCATCGGCCCCCGTCCTTTGACGGGGATGGCAGCGAGAAGTTGCCTTCGCTATCGGTCTTTGCGACGTCTCTGCCGTTGCTTACGGCTACATCGCAGATCGGGAGCGACGTGGATATATCGATGACGGAACCTTGCAGCATATCTAAACGTCCAGAATATTGGTGAGTCGCTGCGCTCTCTATTGATGAATCACGACCATCAAACATTGGCATGTAATTGCGCTAATCGCAAGGCCGGCTGGTGAGTCAGGTGCAGAGTAGTTGTCTGAGTCGGTAGCGCCAAAACACCGGGGATGAGTTTGCCGGTCTGGCGGTTCCCGCGTATATTCAGGTTGTATCTGTGCCACCGCCTGATTGGGAGAGGGTCATGCGCCATCGCCTGAATTCACGAAACATATCAAAAATCCGCTGTGTGATCTTGGTTGGTATAGCTGCGACCGCCAGTGGGTGCTATACCATGTTCAACCACCCTAACGTCACAGCTGACGAGAAGGTGAACGAGCAGGGCCAGGTGATACAGCCTGCCGACTGCAACTCGTGCCACACTGGTGCTCATTTAGGATCGCGTTTCCACGACCCGTTTGGCAGCGGCTACGACAGGTATCATCCCGACGATTATGGCCGCCGCACGCTTGTGTGGGACCCGCGCTACTACTACGGGCACGACCCTTATTTCGTCGATTCGTGGTACTACCCCAAAACCTACTACCCCCGCTGGAGACACTATCACACCAGGGCGTGGTGGTACCCATACTACGGCTCGTCTGGAAGACCCCAGCACCGGCCCTCTGCGCCTGATCCCACTGGTCGCGATAGGCAGCTCTATGGGCGGCGGAAGAGTCGGATGGGCAGGGCCGTTGTTCCGAGGGCGGCTCACGGCGGAGAACAGCGCGAAGAGCGGGCTCTTGATGTTCCCGTTGTATATGGCTCAGGGCCGTCAGGCGGTAGTTCGACGAAAGTTGGGCAGCAGGAAGAGCCTCTGGACACGCCAGCAGCGACAGGGGGCGACAGGACTTCTGGCAGGCGGCGCCAGCGCGGCACCAATCAGCCCAAAGACGATAGCGCCCAGGACGGCGACAGCACCGCCAAACAGACTAAGGAAGAGGATGACGACGACGAAAGCACCGGACGCGAGCGACGGTCATCGTCCCGGCGGCGAAAGCGATAGCCGCGCTGCGGCCTCGCCTATCCAACGATGCGTACCGCTTCGCGATGTCTGGCACTGACGGTCGTAGTTGTCTCGGTCGTTTGGGCGCGTCCTCCGTTAACCACGTTCGTCCGTGATATCACAGTCCTTCCCCGCGAACCGCTAATCGGCTCAGGTATCGGGCACTCGGCACGCTCCATGGGCATGGGTGGCACGGCGCTGGCCTCCACCACCGATTTCAGCGCGTCGGTGAGCAACCCAGCACTCCTCTCGAACGTCCGCCGTGTAGAACTGTTCGGTGGGATAGGGCACTTTGTTCAGACGAATCAGGCGACGGGGCACACCTCAGCGGGGCTGGATGATCTTCGAAAAACCATGTTGAACGGACTTGGCCTGGTGTTTCCTTTTCCGACGTACCGTGGTTCGCTTGTGTTTTCTGCCGGGGTGATCCGCACTAACGATCTCTCCTATACAACGGCTTATCAAGACAGTTTTGAGTTCGTGCCTGGAGACGATTTCCCCGATGACCTCTGGCCCGAGTTTGAAACAACTGGCCGCAGCTCGCGAAAATTCACCGCTGATGGTCGCACGGAGATTACAGGAGACATCCGTCAACTGGTTTTTGCTGGCGCGATGGACCTCTCGGCCAACATCGCGATCGGCGTGGGGTTAAACATCCACAGCGGATCGTCGAGATATGAGCGACGGCTATTGCTGCTCGAACACAGCCAGCCCCAAGGTGTGTTTCCAGACTCGCTGGTTGGTGAATACTGGCACGACGACGACTTTTCCGCGTTCTCGGCGCGGATCGGTGTTATCTATCGGGGAGGTTATGGAACTCAGTGGAGTCTAAGCGTCGAGAGCCCGACGACCTTCAGTATCTCCCGAAAAAGGAACGATCTGTATATAGAGGCCCACGGCGAGACTATCGACTACTACGATCCCGCCAATGTTGTGACCGGGTTTGATTACGATCTGGAACTGCCATTCAGATTCGGGGTGGCGGCGTCGTGGTCGGCGTTCAACTGGACATTCGCTGGTGATATTCTCTATAGCGACTGGACGCAAGCCAAATACGCCGACCTGCCTATCGCGAAAGGTTCGTCGCCTGAGAACCAGCCCTACTACAGAACACTGTTTGATCGCTATTTCCAAAAACGTTACCGCCCGACCACTGACTTGAGGCTTGGACTGGAGTTTCTGGTACCACTGGTCTCAATCGCAGTGAGGGGCGGATACGCGCTCCATCCAGATCCCTACATTGGCCCGGGTATCGTCTCTAAATTGACCGTCTCCACTTCTAAAGAGCGGCAGATGTGGACGGTTGGCTTCGGAAGGTTGTTCGATCAGGTCTTGATGCTGGACATCGCGGTTACCTGGGAGTCGCACACCACCAGAACCGGGCCGGTGCTAAGCGAAGACAGTCGGCGACGCGTATTCGCCAACATGGCCTACCGATTTTGACCTGTGTTCACGCCCAAACCCCACCAGTGCCCAAATTCCTTGTAAATAAACGACATAGCCGCTTGGCGCGTATAGCCAAGCGGTAGCCGTAAAAAGTCCCTATTTGACCCTTTTCGCCCCAAAATGCGGTCCCACATAGGTCAATTTGTAGTTGATCGTCAATACCCTTTGGGTCGCGGGAGCACCTTTTTGATCGCGGAGGGAAAAGTATGGCACCGACGGATATTCGAGCCGATCAGGACCGGGTTGTTCTTTGTGCGCCTTGAGAGGACTTTCATCAGCCGCCTGATCTCGTCGTCGCGACCTATTACCGGATCGAGAACGCCCTGTCGCGCCAGCTCTGTCAGGTCGCGGGAGTGCTGCTCCAACGCCTGATATTTCGACTCTGGATCTTGGTCGATCACTCGCTGCCCGCCGCGTATTTTGTCTATCGCGCCGGTCAGGTGTTCTGAAGTGACGCCAGCGTCTGACAAGATCTCGGAGGTAGCGCTGTGATTCAGGTCGGTCAGTGACAGAAGTAGATGTTCGACTGTGACGTACTCGTCTTTCATTTTTTAGGCTAGGTTCCAGGCGTTGCTCAATAATCTCTGCACGGAGTCAGACGCGTAGATCTGGGCTGCGCCGTCCACCTGCGGGAGTTTTCCCAAGGCCTGATCAATTGACAGGGATAGCTGCGCCATATCCGCGCCGATCTGCCCCAACAGACGACGGGCGAGACCCTCCTGCGGTGTTACCAGCGCATAGAGCAGATGTTCAGGTTCGAGCTGAGGATGATGTCTGTCTATCGCTAGCTGCTGCCCTGATGAGAGCGTTTCCTGCGCTTTTTGGGTAAGCCTGTCCATCGTCATATATTGTCATCTCTGTTCGCTATTTTCGTTGCCGGGATAGTGAATGCACATTTAGATTCCTTAATCTATCAATATGCAACGACTGTACCAATGTCATTCCGGCAGTGTTCTTCTATCTTCTTGGTGCCATAGTGACTTACGGCGCGCCGAAAGGGCATGAAAGGTCTATAAGTGGCAGGTAGAAGCTACCGTTCAGCGGTCGTGTTGAGGCATGGGGCGCTGGGCGACACTATTGTCACGATACCGACCTTGGTGGCGCTTAGGGCTGCTAACACTGGTGTGACGATACATCTGGTTGGCAACAGCCACGCCAGGGCGGTTCTGCTCGATTGCGGAGTGATCGACCGGTTTTCATCCGCTGACCTGTCGTGGGTCGCCGCACTCCTGGGACCGACCGACGAGGTGACTCGTCGCGAATGTTTGCGGCAGCTTGATGAGGCGGACAGGATATTGGCTTTTAGCAGTGATGAAGACGGCAGCCTCGGTGACCATCTGAGCCGTCTTGTTATGTGTGATGTTACGACCATCGCGCCGCTGCCGGACGAGGATGTGCAGACCCATATCACAGAGCATCTGGTTTCTGTATTAGATATTGACGAGCGCCCCATCGATCTGGTGCCGACGATTCAGCCATCGTGCGACGCCTTGTCCGAAGCCGACGCGTGGTTGACTGAGCGCGGCATAGAATCTGGGAAGCCGTATGCGGTGTTGCACCCCGGCTCTGGCAGTCAAAAGAAAAACTGGCCTTGGGAACGGTTTGGTGAGGTAGCTGAGCACTTGCGGAATAGATTGGGTATGCCGATTCTCGTCAGGCTGGGACCTGTGGAAAATGAGATTCTCGAACAGAGTGGCGAGAGGTTGTGGACAGGGGTGATTCCGCTGGAAGAGGAGTCGCTGAGGGTGGTGGCGGCTATACTAGCCAAAGCGCAGGTGTACGTTGGGGCAGATACTGGAATCTCACATTTAGCTGCTGCGGTGGGGTGTAGATCGGTGGTGATTTTTGGCCCCACTGATAAGGGGTTGTGGTCACCCAGGGGCGATCATGTCGATATATTGCGCATGGGCACGAGTGCCGCGGATGTGGAAGTATCTCATGTGCTGAATGCGCTTTCTGGGGTGTTGGGGTAACCTTCTCAGTTTTATTTGGAGATCAACCATGTTAGCAGAAGTTGTTGAGCGCGATGTCTTTGTTCCATCGCCAGGTCCAGGTATCGGTGTTGGGGCATCGAGCTACTACACCACCGCTGATGGCGGTGAACTCGTAAGTATTCACGGGCTAATGACAAGGAGCGACACCACCGATGTGGCGTATGTTCGCCGCTCAGAAGACAACGGAGCGACGTGGAGTGAGCCTGTGGAATCGCCGACGCAATTCGATCACCCAGATGGCACCGGGCGGGGGTCTGAACGAGGCGGATATGTCGATCCGATGACTGGCAAATACCTGTCTGTGTGGAACCAGGGGGTGCTTCCCAGCGACGATCCATTTGAGGGAATGAGACAGTGGACGCTCCACTATTCAGTCTCTGACAACGGCGGACGGACGGCGTTGGAGGAGGGGCAGGTGGTACACGAGGGCGCTGGGTACGATGCGGTGCATCATCTGCCCGGTGTCACTGTGGGCAAAAACTGTGTAATGCTTGGCGATCTGGGGCAGCGACCACTCACACGTTCGGACGGTGTGATTCTGGTGCCGGTTCAGACGACCCCGATAGGTGATGATGGGGAGTATTTCAACCCTGGCAGCGGCTACACATACACCGACTGTATGCTGCTCATGGGGACTTGGCGCTCAGATGGTTCAATCTCGTGGACTACATCACAGAGGATTGTTGGCGATCCGTCCCTCACCACTCGTGGCCTCATCGAACCCACTATCGCGGAGCTTGACGACGGTTCGATAGTCATGGTGATGCGAGGGAGCAACGACCGTCAAACGGAACTGCCTGCCCACAAGTGGGTATCACGTTCCACCGACGGCGGGAGTACCTGGACCAAGGCCGTACCTTGGACATACACGGATGGGGAAAAATTCCATTCGCCGAGCGCGTGCTCGCAATTGGTACCATATTCCGACGGGCGGCTGTTCTGGGTGGGCAACATCTGCGATGAAAACGCAAGGGGGAACAGCCCTAGGTACCCCATTGTGATCGGTCAGGTGGATCTTGGCACTGGACTACTACGAAAACGGTCGGTGACAGTTCTTGATGACAGGCAGGATAGCGAGAGTGAGCATCTGACCCTCTCCAACTTTTTTGTCCGCGAAGACAGGGAGTCTCTACAACTGCTCCTGCACATGACACGCCTGTTCGCCAATGATCAGCGGGAGGCAGGGGTGATCGACTGGACATCCGATGCCATGGTCTACCGGATTGCGCTGTCGTAGAGATAGGCTCGTAAATCTGTTCTGGCGGGTCGCACCAAAGCGCTGCCATCGGTATACACACACAAAAAAGCCGCGACCCACTGTACTGTGGATCGCGACTTTTAAGCGTTCGAGTAGCGGGGGAGGGATTTGAACCCCCGACCTCCAGGTTATGAGCCTGGCGAGCTACCGGACTGCTCCACCCCGCGTCAGAGCACAAGAGAATAGGGACTCGCCGCTATTCGGTCAAGAGTCAAAGAGTTCCCCTGTTCCCACTTGACCATCGCGGCCTCGACCTAGATTTTCCTTCCGACGCTAGCCTAAGAAAGAATTGAAGGAAGATGCCAAGAGAGAGCAAAGCAAAAAGGCAAGAGCGATCGGATGAGATTGGGCGGCGGCTGGCGTCGCTTTATCCTGACGCCGACTGCGCGCTGGTTCACAACAGCCCTTTTCAGCTTTTGGTGGCGACGATTCTTTCGGCGCAGTGCACTGACAAACGCGTGAACATGGTTACTCCGGCGCTATTTGAGACTTTTGCGACGCCACAGGCGTTCGCTGAAGCTGATATACAAGAGATTGAGGGGCTGATAAGGTCCACCGGGTTTTTCAGGAATAAAGCCAAAAGCATTAAGGAATCATCCGCTCTCTTGGTCAGAAAGCACGGAGCGGAGGTGCCGTCGACGATGAGCGAGCTGCTGGAGCTTCCTGGTGTGGCGAGAAAGACCGCTAATGTTGTTCTTGGCAACGCGTTTGGGGTAAACGACGGTGTGGTGGTGGACACCCATGTATCAAGGCTTTCGAAACGGTTGGGGTTGAGCCGCCACGAGAACACCGGCAAGATTGAGCGAGATTTGATGGTTTTGATCGCTCAGGAGAATTGGGCGATGATAGCCCACAGGCTGATCTATCACGGGCGCAATACATGCGACTCCCGCAAACCCCGATGTGCTGAATGTTTATTGGATGATGTCTGTCCATATCCCGACAAGACGATATGACCCCCATAAAGATGTGAGACTGTGACATATGAAAAGACCCTCTAGATTTCGTGCGCACAAAGCCGCTCGTGGACGATGGGTCGTGGCGCACCGCGGCTGGTCTTCGGTCTATCCTGAGAACACGATGAGGGCGTTTAGCGAGGCGCTTGATCTTGGGGTGGATGCGTTGGAGCTGGATGTGCATCTGACCTCCGACGGCAAAGCGGTTGTCATTCACGACCGTCTGCTCGACCGCACCACTGACATGACCGGCGCAATTGTCGATATGTCGCTTAGTCAGATTCGTGCTGCGGATGCTGGTATCCGCAAAGGCGATGAGTTTGCTGGTGAAAGAGTGCCAACACTAAGGGAAGTGCTTGATCTGGCAAAAGACAGAGCGGCGGTGATGGTGGAGATGAAGCCTGCTGAAGAAGGGATTGTGAGTGCGGCTGCTGAGGATGTGGAGGCGACCGGGATGAGCGACCAGGCGATTTTGGCGTCGTTCCACAGCTCGCATTTTCGTGGATGCTCAGGGCGGGTGCCCAATGTCGAGCGGCTAAAACTCGGTGGTGACGACTCCAAAGAGTTTGAGCTGTCGAATGCGCATATTGCTGCCCCGTCGAAAGATGAGGTAAATGGTAAGCTGGTAAACGATCTTCATCGACAGAACATCGCGGTCTGGGTGTGGACTTTGGATGAGGATCAGGATATTGAGACCGGGCTGCGGTTAGGGGCTGATGGGATCATATCGAACCGTCCAGACAGGGTTCTGGAGATAATGAAAGGGCACCAATAGACCGTGTCGTTGTTGACGTTACCTGTCGCTGAGTATATCGTTCTAGTGGCGTTCGCAATCCGAACGTGCGATGTTTGAGACGGCGGATTATCTTCAAAGAACCCGATCACCTGGAGTGCACCCCCTGGTCTGGACAGAAAGCGTATGAAGGTTGTAGTTTGCACGGCTTACCAGCCTCACTGGCCATCTTAGCAACCTCTAGCGCCCGCGTCAGCCCGCCAACGTAGCAGATGTCAGGCTGAACGATGTCCACAACGTCCATGGCAATCATCCGCCACCACTGAGTCAGGTCGTTATCCTGTTCGCCGCCTGCCACGTCTATACCTAGTGCCGCCGTGGCCTCTTGGGTCCACTCAAGCTCCCAGTGAGGACACGGTTCCTCAAAATGGCCTCCGCCGCTGTCTTCGAGGATTTTGCCAACCTCAATCGCGCGTTTGGGGGTATAGCAGCTATTCCCGTCTACCAACAGTGCGGTGTCCTCCCCGATAGCCTTTCGCACCGTTGGAATCAGCTCTTCTGTTCGGACGCAGCAAAACGGCATCACACCGGACAGCGCCCTATACGAAGCAGATTCAACGACATCTGCTACTGCCACGCGCAAGCATTTTGACCACAAGGGAAACATGCGGTAAGCAGCGAATCCATGCAATCGCTGCCGCGTGTCTTATTCACCGGTGTATCGCAACAGTGAAAAACCACCAATCCGCCGATCAGAATCGTGCCGTGGAATCCTCTCTGTGGGGCATGAGGTTCCTGCCCGCTGGCTGGACGGCTATAATCTAGTTCACCCGTGTGTCCAGCTCGTCAGGCATGATTGGACCCGAACAGAAACCGAAAAAACAAGAAGGGCCAGATGGTCCCATTGACTACCGACCTAATCTCCAGTGTTGACGAGATCAACCTTCGTGATTGGGTGTTTCATATCGCCAAAGACCCGATTCCGTGCAGAACCATGAACTACACCCAACCTGGCGCGGCGATTCCAACTCTTTACGAAGCTGATGATTTCCTGGCTGGGCAACTTTCGAGGTGGGGATACGTCACCGAGCGTGAGCCGTGTCAGGTGCAACCGTTCAGACGCGACGAAAACAAGCCGATACACCACCAGTACAGCGCACCTCACCAGGACGACCCCTGGTACACCGCCTATAACCTCTACGCCACGCGAACCGGAAGCGAGCTCCCTAATGACGTGATTATTCTCATCTCGCACAAAGACTCTCAAAGCTGGATCACATGCGCTCCAGGCGCGATGGATAACGGTGTCGGTACAGTCGCCAATCTCGAACTGGCTCGCGTGCTTTCTCAATACGATCCGCGCCGCACTATCTGGCATGTCTGGTGCAACGAGGAACACACCCCGTGGTCCAGCGAGATGACAGCCAAAAGGGTTGTCGAGTCCGGTCTTAACCTCCACGCGGCGATCAACATCGACAGCTTTGGCGGCAAAGACGATTCAAAGCGCGACCGGATGGTAAATGTCACCGGATATATTACCGCAGAAGGTGAGAGGATTGCTGACCTTCAGGCTGAACTAAACGAACGATTTGACATCGGGCTTGAGCAGACCAAGTTTAGACGGGAATTCGCCAACGACGACGACGGGTCGTTCATCAAAGCCGGACTGCCAGCAGCAGCAGTAATGGTGGGTTCGTTTCCCTATGATGATCCGAACTATCATCTCCTCTCGGATGTCCCAGAGGCGATAGATTTCTCGAACGTCCGGCTCTCAACCCAACTGGCGCTGGCAACAGTGCTTGAGCTCGACGCAGAGTGAGATTTTCGAATTCTGACCGAGTTTGTGCCGATAATCTCGACGAAAACGACCACACTTTGCAGTTTTTGGTTTATTCTCCACGCCTGGCGATCAGACCGCAAGACCAAGTCTTTTGACCGTCCAAGGCCGACTACAGTGAGATCAAAAAATGTTTGAACCAGACAACAACAGCGCACAAAGCGTTCCTGGAAGCAATGCCACCCAACGCCTTATAGAGATGGCGCTTTTGGAAGACATTGGCGACGGCGATATTACCAGCGAGGCGACTCTCAAGCAGAACGCGATGGTTAGCGCTGTAATCGTTGCGAAAGCGACCGGTGTCATCGCAGGAATCGATGTAGCACGAGCGGTATTCCAAGAACTCGATCCTCAGATCGAGTTCGATCTCCTGATGACCGACGGCCAGCAAGTCGAGCCGGGTGAACGGTTGATATTGATCGAAGGCACCGCCCGCACGGTGATGACCGCCGAGAGAACCGCGCTCAACTTCTTAGGCCGCCTCAGCGGTATAGCCACCGCCACCAGCAGGTATGTCAAAGCAGTTGAGAGCACCGCCGCCAGGATATTGGACACTCGAAAAACAACTCCAGGCTTGCGAGCGCTGGAGAAATACGCTGTCGCTGTTGGCGGCGGAACAAACCATCGCGCAGGCCTCTATGACATGGTTCTTATTAAGGAAAATCACATCCGCGCAGCCGGCAGTATCTCTTTGGCGGTAGAATCAACGAGAGCACTGACAAAGGAGCGCGGGTCCCCATCTGTGGCAGTGGAAGTAGAAGCGGCGACCATGGATGATGTCGATCAAGCCATTGATGCCAAATGCGACCGCATCATGCTCGACAATATGTCGCCAAAGGAGATGATTTCGGCGGTGGAGTTCATCCGCGGAAAGGACGAAACCGTGGAGATCGAGGCGTCTGGCAACATAACGCTTGAGAATGTGCTGGAAGTCGCTCAAACGGGCGTGGATCTCA
>CAZVGZ010000025.1:20045-54219 GCA_964627605.1 uncultured bacterium
GTGCCATCACCCATTCAGCTCCGGCGATGGACCTCTCAATGTTGGTGACAGACAAGGATTGACATTTCCGAACTACCAGAGGACCAAACAAAGTGCCAACAACCTCCCCTTCTGATTTAAACCCGACACGTCTGGCCCAAAAACTTCCACCCGGTAATTTTGGGCATCCGCTGCACTTTTATGAGAGTTGCGAGTCCACCAACAAGATCGCCAGCGAGCTTGCCCGTTCGGGATGCGATCATGGAACAACTGTTCTGGCTGACGAACAGACCGCCGGACGCGGGCGCAGAGGGTCGGCATGGCACTCTACAGCGGGCCTTGGGCTCTGGCTGAGCGTAGTAATCGACCTGCCTGACCAAGTGGACAACCTGCCGCTGACCGCCGCGTGCGCAGTTGCATCGGCGATTGGTCGCCTGACGAGCATCGCGCCCAAAATAAAATGGCCGAATGATCTCTTGTTCGGCGACCGGAAAGTCTCAGGTGTCATGGGGGAGATGGCAGGAGATCGGGCGGTGCTTGGGATCGGCATCAACGTAAACCACTCGCCTTACGATTTCCCAGACGAAATCCAACACACAGCAACGTCGATTGCGATATCCACCGACAGCAAACTTGATAGAACAGAACTTCTTCTCTGCTTACTCGCCGAACTGAACGACCGGCTCGTGGTATGCCGGTCGGGCAACTCTGAGAAACTGCTGGAAGAATGGACATCTCGGTCATGCGTCCTGGGACGAAGCGTTGTCGTGGAGGAGGAGAGTGACAAGCAAACAGAAACCGTTGAGGGCACCGCTACCGCGATCACTGCAACAGGATCGCTGATAGTCGATACCGCCCAAGGGCTGAAGGAAGTAATAACAGGGCATCTGCGAACGCAAGACGCTCAACAGCGTTAAACATGACGTGTCCCAACATTTCTCAGACACCCTCCAAAAATGGTTGCGCCACCCGACCCTATCGCCAGACAGCCATCGGCCTTCCATTCTCTAAGATGCTTATTTGGCGCGTAAATATCTGTGCTCTGAATCACGCCGCTTATGTCGGCGCGTTTTTTTCCGTCATCCCCTTGACACCCACCACCTACACCGCTAACTTGCGGACAGAACGTTGCGGGTATACGCAAGGCGCCCCGCATCTGGATCTTCTCATATTAGGAGAATTCCCGTGAACGCCACACTTACAAAAATCCAGCAGCGGATTCTTCAGTTCATCGCCGATTTCAGTAAAGATGAAGGCCGATCGCCCACCGGCACCGAGGTGCAGCAGCATTTCAACTACTCGCACCACAGCACCGCCAGGCAGCACCTCCAGGCGCTCGCCCGCAAGAACTTTATAGAACTTGCCAGGGGCGGATACGGCGTGCCATATCACATCAAGCTCAAAGAGCTCGCTTATAGTTTTATTGAAACACCGAGGCTAGCCGTGTTGGGGACAATTATGGCAGGTTCGCCTGATCTGGCGGTGGAAGAGCCCGACGCATGGGTTGAGCGGCTCGACGACCTGCTTCCAGCGCGACCTGGCGATTTTCTACTGAAAGTCAAAGGCGACTCGATGATCGGCGAGGGCATTCTCCCAGGCGACCTGGTACTGGTCCATCCTCAACCGGAAGTAACATCCGGCGCCATCGCCGCAGTGCTCGTGAGCAACTCTGAAGCAACGCTCAAACGGGTCTACCCACATACCAACGCGCAGGTACGGTTGGTGGCGGCCAACCCGACTATCGGCGATATGATCTTTCCCGCCGACGACGTGAATATTATCGGTGCTTACGTGGGTCTCGTACGAACACAGCCGGGACGAGCCAGACCGCTCTAGGAAGTAGTGGGAGAGAATCAGACGCAAAATCGGCGTCAGGGGTTGAGCGGATTCTGGTCTTCATGGACTCGGCCCTATCCGCTGCTTTGTAGGGCAGAGGTCGGTTGATATCTCTAGGAGGCCGATGGAGTGGACGCGATAGCGGCCAATAGCGGCTCAGACCGCTGACCAACCTCCGTCAACATGGACCACTGAGCCGGTCATGTACGACGCCTGATCCGACAGCAGGAAGGCCGCAACATTGGCTACCTCCTGGGGCCTGCCTGAGCGCCCCAGAAACGTCTTGTACTCCATCAGTGATCGCAACTTGTCTGACATCTTCTCGGGCGGGTTGTCGTTCACATCGCCTGGGCAAATGACGTTTGCACGGATCATAGGCCCATGGTCCCGGGCAATCGCTCTGGTGAGTTGAATCAGCCCGCCTTTGGCTGCGGTGTAGGCCGGGGTGCCACTGAGCGATCCAGTTCCTGCGACTGAAGAGATGGTGACAATAGCGCCTCCGCCCTTGGCCTCCATTCGCGGGATCGCGTGTTTGGCCAGGAAATATGCACCGCTCAGACACACTGCGATAGTCTTGTCCCATATCGGCCTCTCCATCGTCGTCACAGTGCCACCCTTGGACCAGTACGGGTTGAAATCCAGCAGATCGACCCCGCCATACTCTTGTTCCGCCAGATCAATGAGACCAGCGACCTCAATCTCATCAGAGACATCGCAATGCTGGTAGACCGCACTGTTCCCGCCGCTGCGAATCCCTTCCACCACAGTGCTACCCTTGTCGTCGTCAATGTCACTGACAACCACATTGGCACCCTTTAACGCAAAAAGTTCAGCAGACGCTCTGCCGATACCACTTGCTCCACCTGCGACGACAACTATCCTGTCTTGGAGCATCCGGTCCAACTGCTCAACCCCTGCCAGGCCCAGTTCCCATGTCGTTCGGCCCCAGGTCCGGCATCGTCTGCCAGGTTAACCATGTCTTTATGAATTCTGAGACCTCGTCCACCACCAGGTCGATTATCCGCTCACCCTTCTCCGCCGTCGCCGCCTCCGGTTTGCCCAAGCCACCGGTGTTTGAACGCCGGTGAAACGCTGTGCTGGCATCCACCCGGCTTGATCTCGCAGCGCTGGGTACCAGGTATTCGTTATCAAAACTGGAAACCTGCGTCTTGGCGCGATCCATGCGCACAAGATCGTGCTTGGCCGAGAGCATCATCGAGGTCTCAAACTCACAGGCGTGTGTTACCCGGTCGGTCTCAAAACCTTCAAGCGCAGCGAATTTATCCGCATTCATCAGCCAGTATGTACTCTGCATCACCCACGCTAGCGGCTTGTCGCGGCGAGCCCACGCCAGTTCGTTGAGCATGACCTGCATCGGCGTAATATTGCCGCCGTGTCCGTTCAGCAGCAGCACTCTTGTGTTGTGGCCTTCGTGGCACACTGCGCTGTCGAGCACACATTCCACCATCTCCCGGACGACCTGCATATAGAGGGTCTCTGGGAGACTGATTGTGCCTGGAAACGCCCGATGGTGATGGGACGCTCCCACCCACAGAGTCGGCATCAGCCAAACTTTTGAAGGCATCGCCGCCTCCAACTTTTTGGCAATGTGAGTGATTATGTACGTATCGGTCAGCACAGGAAGGTGAAGGCCGTGCTGCTCGCATGACGCCAAAGGCAGCACCACCACGCTCTCTTCAGGTACCGCTGTCAAGTCTACCCAGGTCTGATCTGCCCAGATCACAACAACTCCTTTATGATTGGGTCTATATTCTTAGCACCGGTGATGTATGAATACCGGAACGCGGAGATAGTCCAAACAATCGGACGGTCCACAGGCTAACACAATCAAAGTCGCGTGGAATAATATAGGGCATATGGTGGCCTAAAAAACCGACCACTCCCGTTCTACCCACAACCCCTACCTATCAAAACTTCTGATAACCCTGTCCAGCGGATCACAAGGAAAGACCGCACAGCCCACACCTTACTCGGTGGACTGTGCGGTATCAAAAAAACTCCCAAGAAGCGTCGCCGACGTTGAGGCTCATATCTCGGGATGACCTATATGATTAACGTGAGCGGTGTTTGCCTTTGTCGGTATCGTGCTCTTCCTGACGGGAGAGTTTCAGCATCTTACGTCTGGCAGAGTTTTCTTTGCGTTTGCGCTGCTCGCTTGGTTTCTCGTAGTACTGATGTCGCCTAATATCCGACATAATACCAGCCTTTTCGCAGGCTTTCTTGAATCGGCGCAGCGTTTTCTCAAACGGCTCTTTCTCGCGAACAATGACACCTGGCATTAAAGCTTCACCACCTCTCAGGCCTTATGTGTTTCGCCGTTTCAGGCTCTGCTTGGAACTTCGCAGAGGCTGGACGGACCGTAGATAAGCGAAGAATATACCTTAGATCGAGTGTCAGGGCAACTCGTCAGCCTGATGGCACCAGAAAAATTTGCCCAGACAACGTGTACAGCGTACCATTCATAGTGGGTGCCAAACTGTGCCTTTGATGAGGAGGTAGAGATGTGGAACCAGACGATTAGTCGATCAACCACAGTGCTGCTGTCTGTCGCAGGAGTTATCAGCGCCGTTCTCTGGACAGGTTGCGGAGCGCTGCTGCAAAGCGCAGGCGAACTTGAACCAACGCAATTTCGTGCTCTAAAACCCACTGAGAAACAGCTGGTAACCGCGAGCAACCATTTTGCGTTTGATCTGCTAGAAAAGCTTCACCAAGAGAAACCCGCCGAAAATCTTTTTATCTCGCCTTTGAGCGCATCAATGGCGCTGGGAATGATCTTCAACGGCGCGAATACGACGACCTTCGACGCCATGAGCCAAACCCTGTCGCTGGGTGAACTCTCGCAGGAGCAGATTAACGACTCCTACCGCAGCCTTATTGACCTGTTCGCTGGACTTGACCCCAAAGCGACATTCCAGATTGCCAACTCAATTTGGTACCGCCAAAGTTTTCCGTTCGAACAGGATTTCATGAGCCGCTGTCGCCAGTTCTTTGACGCGGAGATCGACGGCCTGAATTTCGACGATCCAGCCTCAGTGGACGTGATAAATGGCTGGGTGGACGCCAAAACCAATCAGAAAATCCCTGAAATCATCAAAAAGATCAATCCACTGGACGTGGATGTTCCTCATCAACGCCATCTACTTCAACGGTTCCTGGCAGCTCGCATTTGATCCTGACGACACCCAGGATGCCTCGTTTCATCTGGCAGACGGCGACGAATCCATCGTCAAAATGATGATGATGACAGAGGACTCACTCAGATACCACGAGACAGAAACCTATCAGGCGGTCGATCTGCTATACGGTGACGGAACTTTCTCAATGGCTGTGGTACTGCCCAAAGGCGACGCCACCCCAGCCAGCTTTATTGAACTGCTGGACTCTGAGATGTGGAATCAGTGGACATCCGACTTTCAGGTTCAGAAGATCGGCCTTCGCTTACCCAAATTCAAAATCGAGTGGGAGAGTAGTCTGGTAGACGCCTTGAGCAGCCTGGGAATGGGTGTAGCGTTCGATTCTGACTTGGCGGACTTTTCAAGATTGTCTGCGGAGCAGCTGTATATTAGCGGGGTTACGCAGAAGACGTTCGTGGATGTCCATGAAAAGGGCACTGAAGCTGCAGCGGTCACAGTAGTGACAATGGCCATGACCTCCGTTGGGCCGTCATACCCCATCATGCGCGTAGACCGACCATTCCTGTTTGCCATTCGAGAGCGGTCGTCAGGAGCATTGCTGTTTGTCGGAAAGATGATGGACCCGGCGGCGGCCCCGTAGTTCGGCTCGCGAGTATGTCAACTGCGACCTAACAACCGGCTGGAACCTTGCCCTTAGCAGGTAAATTGGCGTCCTTCGTGTCTCTGATCATGCGCCAAACAACACAGACCACGAAGGAGAAACAGATGCCGGATATCACCCGCTGGGGTATACTGGGCACAGGTTCCATCGCCCACAAGTTCGCCGCAGGACTCACCTCGGTCACCGACGCCACACTGGCAGCCGTCGGCTCCAGAGCGCAGGAGACCGCCGACGCTTTCGGCGATGAGTTTGATGTAGCCAACCGCCACTCCACCTACGAAGCGCTCGCCCAAGACCCGAACGTAGACGCGATCTACGTCTCGACCCCGCACCCGTTTCACCAAGAGAACACCATCCTCTGCCTTGAGGCTGGCAAAGCCGTCCTCTGTGAAAAACCTTTCGCCATCAACGCTGAGGGCGCTAGAAGAATGATGGCGGTCGCTAAAGACAACGGCGTGTTTTTGATGGAGGCTATGTGGACTCGGTTTGTGCCGTTGATGGTCGAAGTGAGGAAGATCATCGTCGAAGGGCGCATAGGCGAGGTGCGGATGTGTCAGGCTGACTTCGGATTTCGAGCAGGGATCAACCCAGAGGGCAGGTTGTTTGATCCAGCACTTGGCGGTGGGGCGCTTCTTGATGTGGGAGTCTACCCGGTCTCGTTCGCATCGATGGTGATGCGCAAAATCCCCACGAGAGTCACCGGGTTTGCCGAGATCGGCGAGACCGGCGTAGACGAACAGGCTGGAATGGTGTTGGGATACGGCGGCGGTGAGATCGCGGTTCTTTCCACAGCGGTACGGACAAACACCTCAGGCGAAGCGCGCATCTGGGGTACAGAGGGCAAAATAGAGATCGGCCCAAGGTTCTGGTGCCCCGACACCGCAGAACTTACAGTCGGTGGCGATACTCAAACGCTCAACATCCCCTATGAAGGCAACGGCTACAACTACGAAGCGATGCATGTCGCCGAGTGTCTTAGAGAAGGAAAAACGGAGAGTGACGTGCTTACTCTTGGCGAGACTATCACGATCATGGAGACGATGGACGGGCTGCGAGGCAAGTGGGGTCTCAAGTACCCGATGGAATAGCTCCAGCAGATTGCAGCAGACATCGTATGGGCCCGGTCCCTTCAGACTGCGCCCATATTTTTTTGCCAATCCGCCAACCCGATGGGAGCATCAGAATGCCAGTCGTGCCACATCCAGAAGCAGTCTGGGCTGATTGATGGCAGCGGCTTTAAATATCTGCCGAAGCGTTCTCTGGTCTGGTTCCAGACCGTTGATCAGCTTCGAGATCGCGTTGATCCGCTCGTCTGGCAGACCAAACACCCACTCCTTGAGCCGGTAGTATCTCCTACCGGTCTTGCCCCAACTCGAGTCCCATTCACTCTGGTATTTTTTTAGAACTTTCTTGGACGTGTCCCCTGATCTGATCGCCTCTTCGGCAACACCAGCAGCAATCCGCGCCGCTTTCATGGCATTTATTATCCCACCACCGGTGAGCGGGTTGGCTTGATGCGCAGCATCGCCCACCAGCATCAGACCGTCAGCGACGAAATCCTTGACTCCACCGGTGCATGAGATGCCACCCATCATCCGGCCCAACCGCGACGCGTTCGGGAAGTGCGTGGCTATCATTCGATCCAAAAACTCGAACGGGTTGTTGTCCCGTGAATACTGACCGGAGATCCCAAGCCCTACATTCGCTGTCCGGTTGCCTTTGGGAAACACCCAGAA
Source organism: uncultured bacterium (assembly GCA_964627605.1). Classification (GTDB taxonomy): domain Bacteria; phylum Latescibacterota; class MWCZ01; order MWCZ01; family CAZVGZ01; genus CAZVGZ01. The sequence continues at coordinate 27,413 of CAZVGZ010000025.1, forward strand.
ATAGCCTCCAGGTGCCACATTAGAGCCAAACCAGATTTGACAGAGGTCCTCATCAACATCCAGATTTCCCAAGAGATACTGCGCGCCTGACTCCATATCATGCGGAAGAGCGTCAGTCTTTAGCCCCCACCACCGGCCCACTCGCGATTCGGTACCATCAGCACCGATTACGAGCCTAGCTTCAACCAAATCTCCACCAGCCAGCTCAAGCACGTAGCGATCATCTCTCCTATGCGCCCCGTTTACATGCGCGTCAGTGACGATCCTCGCCCCGGCTGCGGCGGCGTCCTCAGCGACCTTTTTGTCGAACACTTTGCGATCAAGCACATAGCCATGGTCCTCGCCGCAGACTTTGACCGATGACCCATCTGGAGCGACTAAGAGATAGTTGCTAAGCGTCTGGCGCACAAAAAGCGGATCGGGCTCGTAAAACTCCTTGAGACCCATCACCCCGACACCCTCAGCGCATCTCACAGGTGCACCAATATCGGGGTCTTTTTCGAATAGAACGGTCTCCAAGCCCCTATCGGCACACTCTTTCGCCGCCCAGCAACCGCCAGGCCCCCCACCGACGATGGCCACATCGACTGTGCTGTCAACAACAGGCTTTATCATGCGCTCACCCTCGTCGCCTGCCGCGCATTGAAGGCCTCTTTGGCCTGTCGCGCCTTTTCAGGGGTCAGAGTGATTTCACCAGCCAACGACCGCGAAGGACATACATCGACACATCGCATGCAGTCGATGCAGATACCCGAGTCCACAGCCAGGTCGGCCCGGCTCAACTCTATGCAGTCAACAGGGCAAACTCCTACGCATACACCGCAGAAATCACAAGTTGCCCGCTCAAAAAATATCATTACGGTCTCAGAGTAGAGGCTGTAATTATTTACACCAGACTACGCTTTCTGACCGGCATCCAGCAGCACCGGATATCTCTTTTGAAATCTGCGCGAATAGTAGACCCGCGCAGCAACAAACGTAACCCCCGCCATCACCAGCAACGGCGGCCATCTAAGCGCCACCGTCAGCGCCAACACCCCGACAGACACCTTGGCGATAGCACCAGCACCAACTTTGGTATAGTAGACGTCCCACCCCATCAGCGCCAGCGTAACACACGCCGCAAGGGCCATCCACACATCTCCTAACACCGCTCCTCCTATCGCCGCACATGAGCAGCATCCCGACGCCCACCGCTTAGCGGATCTGATTCCGCTTGCAACCGCCAGCGTGTTTTTGCCGCTAGCTCTGTCGCCCTCGTGATCGACCACTGTCGTCAGAATAAACGTACACCCAACCGCCAGACCGTAGGGCACTGATGCCCAAGCTCCGGCGAGTGAGCCTCCCCCGGCTGCCATCCAGCCAGCGACAAACGTAAGCGAACCGTGACCAACGATGTTAGCCAAAAGACCAACGTACGGCCGGTCTTTCCACGACCACCTCTTGTGATTGTACAACACACCTAGACACATACCCATCCCGTACACCACTATCCGCTGGGTATCCATCGACGCCCAAACCCCAGCAACCACCCACGCCAAGCCCATCCATAGCCATGCCGACCGCACACTAACGATACCCAACGGCAGGAGGAACAGCTTGCGGTTGATGCGGTCGCCATCTATATCCTCAATCTGATTGTGGATGTAGATACCACCGACAAGCAGGCTGAAAGCGAACAGACCGAATCCCGGGGTAACGCCACCCGCCAGCACGAATCCGGCCAGATATATCGTCCAGACCGGGCCCAATAGCACCGGTCGAAAAAGAAACAATGGATCAGCCCATGCCAACAACGGCTTGGTAATTGGGGTGTTGGCGACGGCAGCAACTTTGGGAACGGTCGTGCTCACCGCTTTGTACCCCGGCGGGAACGGGACCTTTTCTTGGACGTGCCACCGCCTGCTTTTCTGCCTCTGTGTTTTCCTGATTTAGGATCGCGGCTAGGACGTTTATTCCTTGAGACCGGCTGCTGAACCCGATCATTCCCTCGACGCTTTGGCAGCTCAGTAGGAACCAGGTCAAGCCTTCTGGCATCACGATCCACCCGGGCGATCTTGACTGTCATCGTGTCGCCAAGAGCAATCACGGTTCTAGTGCGGCTGCCGATCAACCGCAGATGAATGTCATCAAAACTGTAAAAATCTTTATCGAGATCATTGATATGCACAAGCCCCTCGGCGAGAGACTCAGTCAGTCGCACAAAGCAACCAAACCTCTTGACCCCTACAACCGTGCCCTCCATCTCATCACCCAACCGACTTTCCAAGAACTCCAGTTGCTTGGCCTTTATCGCCTCTCGTTCTGCCGCTTCAGCGGTCTTCTCTTTCTCTGAGCTGTGCGCACCTATCTCTTCCAAAATCCCGGAGCTGTACCGCTCGCCATCGCCATCAATGAGAAAACCCAACTGCCGATGGGTCGTCATATCTGGATATCGGCGAATAGGCGATGTGAAGTGGCTATAGGTCTTGGCAGCCAACCCGAAATGCCCTGAGTTGGTGGGCGTGTATCGGGCCTTGGACATCGAACGCAGGACTGAGGTGACCACGACGCTTTCTGCTGGCTTCCCCCTATATGTATCCACCAGTTCCTGAACCGCTTTGGGAGTTATGTTTTTGGGTAGCAGCACCCCCTGTCCCAAGGCTTTGATTAGCGAATTCAGATCCGAGATTCTTTCAGGCGACGGCGGTTCGTGGACGCGATAGAGGGTCGGTATCTCCTCCTCAGTGAGTTTTTCGGCAACCAGCCTGTTTGCAAGCAGCATGAACTCTTCGATGAGCTCGTGGCTTTGGAGATGCTCGGCGTGAGTAACCGCCTCAATCTGACCATCATCACCAAAAATCACCACCGGCTCAGGCAGGTCGAACTCAATTGACCCTTCCTTGCGCCGTCTCTGCCTTAGCGTCTGCGCTAAAGCATGAAGCTGCCCTATCGACTCAGCGAACCCGCTCGCCGGACTGTCCTCTGCATTGGTGCCGTCGATAACCTCTTGAGCCTCTTCGTAGCTCAGTTTAGCGCCGCTATTAATCACACTTCTGACAAACCTGACCGATGTGACGCCTCCGCCACCGTCCAGATCGGCGATAGCCGACATCGTCAACCTGTCAACTCCTGGCCTGAGCGAACAGACATCGGATGGCAGCGACTCTGGAAGCATGTGAATCACTTCGCCTGGAAGATAGACACTTGTGCTGCGTTCGCTGGCCTCCAAATCCACCGGCGATCCAGGCTTTATGTAGTGGGTAACATCGGCGATGTGAATCCCAACTCGCGCCAACCCATCGTCGGTCCACTCCAGCGACAGTGCATCGTCCATATCAGCAGCGGTTTTGGGGTCGATGGTAAACGTCGGCACGTCACGAAGATCGGTTCTAGAAGCGATCTCCTGGGGCTCTATATCGGAAACGATTCCAGCGGCGTGTGCAATCGCTTCAGAGCTGTACGCGCGGGAGAGCGAGAACGTGTGGACGATCGACTCGATATCTACTCCAGGATCGCCCAACTCTCCCAACACCTGGGTTATCTGTCCTGAAAGACCCGTTCCCGCTTCTGGCGGGTCCAGCTCCACAACAACCTTCGCTCCTGACGGGCATGGGATGCCCTCAGGGACCGCTACTGTCACCATCTGCTTTATCGCAGGGTCGTCTGGCCCAACCCATCCTTCATCGCCCACTGACGTGAACGCACCAACCAGCCGCGTCATCCCACGCTCGGCCACTCCAAGTACGCGCCCCTCTGGCCCGCCCCTCCGCCCATCCCTCTTTACTATCTGCACAACAACGGTATCGCCGTTAATAGCCGATGACATACGGTTTGATGCCACGTAGACATCTTTGCTCGATCCCTCAGACACCACAAAACCGAACCCTTTGTCAACTACATGCAGACGCCCGACTAAGTGCCCACGGCCTGTTGTCTCCCGCCAGTGGTCAGGGCTGTCTGTCACCACAGCTCCCACGCGCCTTAGATGCGCCATCGCCTCAAGGAACACCTCGCGGTGGTCCTCTTCGAGTCTCAGACCATCAAACAGGGCGTCGGTAGTTGCTCCGCGTTTTGACCCCAGAAGCAGCGACAGCACCGCCTCAGCCAACCGGTCAGCCTCAAGATTGGGCTTATTCATAAATTTCAAATACCTATAAACGTAAAAAGGGGGCACGGCGGATCATGCCCCATCGAATTCAACTGTATGTCGGACCCAAGTTGGGTATATGGATTCAGGCCGCAGCGCTCAAATCGTGTTCCAATGCGTATGCAAGCGTACTAAGAGCGACGACCCATTTGTGGCAGAGCTCCGATTGTCCGCACACGCATCCAGCGGGGTTCACGTCGTGCTCTTCACCTAAGAAGTCGTCCAACCACCGACCGACGACCAAGTCCTGTGTCAGGTCGTTGATCGTGTCCAGATTCCGTTTTCCCCTCTGGAACATGCACAACCCTTTTACCGCAGGGCTGTCCATTGGAAGCAGCACCGAAGCCGACTCGATCATGTGCCGCCCTTCGCGTTCCTCAATAACACAGATCAGATCGGCAGAGAAGGTCCAACCCATGTTGCAGCAGGTCGAACCCTCATAGAGAAACCGACACCTTAGCCGGTTGTCCCCATCGTCTGTAATCGCGAGGTCTTGGGCGGCCCACTTTGCCAACGCCGCTTCGGCGATCTTCATTCACGTATCCCGTATAACATCTATCAGCAGCAGCGTCAGTCGCTTGGTATCCCCTCTACAAGATACACATAAAATCTACGGTCTGAGGGTCGAAATAACAAATGCTGGGTAGTGTTGGGGGTTCTGAAGGAGCTGATCTCTTGTGTGGTCGCCTCAACCAAGCGCGATGGGCTCACCGAATTCGGGTACGCCCGCCAGGTGCGGCGAACTATGTGCATCCACCTCTTCGGCAATAAGTTGAAGTTGACCACGCACAGCGACCACTTCGCCTATCACCACTACCGCAGGCGGCTTGATGTCCTCGTTGGTGCAGATGTCGGCGATGTCGCCAAGTGTGCCGATTACAAGGCGTTGCTCCTTGAGTGTTCCGCGTTCGATAACAGCCGCAGGTGTGTCTGAGTTTCGGCCGTAGGACAATATCTTCTCGGCCACCGACCCCAAACGGCCCACCCCCATCAACACCACCACCGTGTCTATTTTGGCCAGAGCATCCCAGCGCTGCGCATCGTGATCCACAGCCCGGTGAGCCGTCACCACCGCGAACGCACCCGACACGCCCCTGTGGGTCAGCGGAATCCCGACCCCTGAGGGAACCGCGAGCGCGCTAGAGATTCCAGGCACAACTTCGCACGCCACCCCAGCCTTGGTGCAGGCGGCAATCTCCTCGCCACCTCGCCCAAATACAAACGGATCGCCACCCTTGAGCCTAACCACTGTCGCGCCATTTTGGGCATGCTGCACCAGCAGGTCGTTGATAGAATCCTGACCTACGCTTGGCCGCCCTGGCGTTTTGCCAACGGCTATCCGCTTGCAGCCTTCGGGAGTCTCATCCAGAAGTTCAAGCGACACCAAGCGGTCATAGACGACGACGTCAGCCGTTCTTAGGCATCGTAGCCCACGAACCGTAATAAGCTCCGGGTCACCGGGGCCCGCACCGACAAGCACTACCCTTCCTTGAGTCACTTACTTTCCACCATCTCGTCTTGTGGGGTCTGACTATCAAAATCAACGCCCAGATGGTCAGCAAACCGCTGTTTTGCGCCCGTCTCATCGCCTTCCCTCAGCAGATCAAAAACGTCCGAATCAACCAGCCTATACCAGCGTTTGGTCCGGCTGACAGGATCGACATCGCTCTCAAGCAGCCGATTTCTAATGGAACCGGCCCAGTCAAGGAATAGGGCATGCTCTTCGCCGATCACCCACTCGAGGAATTTTTTGAGCCTCGCTGCAAACGCTGGTACTTTGCCGCTAGTTGATATCGCAACAGTGAGATCGCCTTTTCGAACGACTGACGGAGCGATGAACCCGCATCGCTCAGGGTCGTCAACCACATTTACCAATATCTGCCTCTCACGGGCCTCACCCGCCACCGCGTCGTTGACCTCAACATCTGGGGTCGCCGAGATCACCAAAAAAGCGGAGTCCAGGTCGCCAGATTCGTACGGCCTATTAAGGTGGTTGATTCTGCCTGACCGGGCGAGGTCAGACAGCCGTGCGGTCAGGTCTGGCGCAATGACGGTTACGACGGCACCAGCTTCAAGGAGAGAATCAATTTTACGCTCAGCAACCACACCACCGCCCACCACCACGCAGTTGCGAGAGTCTATATTGAGACTGATCGGATAGTAGACCACTTTCTGATCCACCGGTTTTTATGAGTCTACAGACCTGCGTACATCAAGATACTGCTCACTGGCTCTTACATAGCCGTGCTCGACGAGCCAGTCCAGAATTCGTCGCCCGTTCGTCTCTCCAGAACAGTCGATCGTATCCAAAACCATCTCTGGATTTTCAGGGGCCTCATATGGGTCATCGATCCCGGTAAACCCTTTGATCTCACCCCGGCGCGCCTTGGCGTACATCCCTTTTACGTCGCGTTTCTCGCACTCGCTTAACGGGGTGTCCACAAATACCTCTACGAAACCCTCGCCCACCATCTCTCTGACCTGATCGCGAACAGCGATGTAGGGGCTGATGGCGGCGCAGATCGCCACGCCACCATGTTTCACAATCTCCGAAGCGACATAACCGATTCTAAGTATGTTGGTGTCCCTATCCTCTTTACTGAACCCTAACCCTTTGGAGAGGTTGGTGCGGACAACGTCGCCATCAAGCACCGTCACACGACGCCCGAGCTCTTGCAGCAAATCAAGAAGCACATCAGCAACAGTCGATTTGCCCGATCCGCTAAGGCCGGTCATCCAGATACACACTCCCTGCTGATGCCGTGGTGGGTATGCGTCCGCTAAAATGTCCGCGACCTCTGGACGGGTGAACCATCCTGGAAGCGTGCGCCCCCTGTTTAGGTAGTCATCGCGCACCTGCGTACCAGAGATCGACTCTGTTTTGGTCCCTTCAGCGACGACAGAGACATCTTCATACCGGTCCTCTTCAGGCAGATGCACAAACAGTTTGAACGGCACCACGCCCACGCCCAGTTCATCGCTGTATTTTTCCGCAGCCTCCATGGCGTCATACGGCCCATATATCGGCTCACCATCAGAACCGTTGCCAGGGCCGGCATGATCGCGCCCAACTATGAGATGATTGGCACCGTAGTTTCGGCGGATAATCATGTGCCATAGTGCCTCCCTGGGCCCGCCCATCCTCATCGCCAACGGCAGCAGTGAAAGAACGATCCTGTCTGGGTCGTAGTGGTTGTCCGCCAACGCTTTATAGGTACGGACCCGTGTAAAATAGTCCACGTCTCCAGGCTTGGTCATCCCCACCACCGGGTGAAGCAGCAGAACTCCGTCAATCTCGTCGGTGGCGCGCTTGGTCAGCTCTTCATGGACACGATGCATCGGGTTACGCGTCTGAAACGCCACGACATTCTCATGCCCATCTCTCTCAAGACGATCCCTCACCTGCGAGGGAGTCGGTCGCAACTCGGCGAAATCGTGATGAATGGGAAGCTGAAGCACTTGTAGCCGACCAGCGATATTCATCTTCGGCCATCGGCGCATCTCCGCGACGATCGGGTGCGCAGCATCTGTCGTCCCAAAAGCTTTGGCGGCGGTCTCCTCACAGTTCCACCTATAGATCTCTTCTATATCCATCACCGCCAGCAGGTTGTTTTTTGAGTCCCTAAGCGCAAGCTGGCGTCCAATGTCTAGGTCATCACCAACCTCAACAGGCAGCGTCACCGGGATGGGAAACAGCGTGCCGTCTTTGAGCCGCATCTCATCCAACACCGACTGAAAATCCTCTTCACCCATAAAACCGATCAGCGGCGAAAACCCGCCGTTGGCCAAAAGCTCCAGGTCGCACACCGCCCGGTCCGAAAGCTGTCGGGAGGGCAGTGATGCAGACAGGTCTTTGAGCTCGCTCGCAGTGGGTTCGTCCACCACCAGATCGGACAGCTCGCCACAATAGGGTTCAATCAGTGTTGCTATCGTTGCGCTCAAGTTGACATTCCCTCTCTCGAGATTTCATGCAGGCTCCCCTGCGTCGATGCCACGTCTATCGCACCAAAATATACCTATTTATGACTAGTATGGTCAACTCTCTCAACAATATCCGCCAAACCCCGTTCCTTTGGGCAATATCTGAAAATTCGTCGGAGGATCGTAGATGCTGCTTTTGGAGGGCACCAGGTACTCAAGAAGTGATTTCCGACGGTCCATACTGATGCGATTACCGGCCCAAGAATATCAGCCTATTAGGTCTCGTAGCTCCGATTCCATACTCCCGTCAGCAGGCGACGCCCAGTGGAGTCCGCACTCTTTCACGGCATCCTCCCACCACCAACGCCCCGCCCGCGAATCTTCGCCTGGCTCTGTGGGCCTGGAACATGGTTGACATCCGATACTGGCGTACCCCTGCCCATACAGCGGGTGGATGGGCACGTCGTTACCCCTGACGTAGTCCCACAGTTGGGCTTCTGACCAGTCCGCTAGCGGCGCGATCTTCGCTATCCCACCATGTTTGCTATCAATCGCAATCTTGGGCACGTTCGCTCTTTCGGCGCTATCGTCCCTCTTAAGGCCGGTGAACCACGCTCCGGTATCCCCAAGCCCTCTGGCAAGAGGCTCGACCTTGCGCACCTGACAGCACAGTTTTCTCGCCTCAGTCGAATCGTAAAACAGGTTCGGTCCCCAACGCGTTACCATCGCCTCCAACGCGCTGGCATCAGGATGGAGCACTTCCACTACAATGCCATACCGCTCTCTGACCTTTTCGATAGTGTCGTATGTTTCCTGGTGCAGCCGTCCGGTGTCAAGCGTAAATACCCTGACTCTGGGATCAACTCTGTGCGCTATATCCAGAATCGCCATCCCAGCGGCCTGAAAACTGCTGCATACAGCCACAGAGCCACCCCAACGCTCTATCGTCCAGGCTATCACATCTTGGGCTGATGCAACCTCAAATTCGCCCGACAACCGTTCGGCTTCATCTTTTGTGAGCAGCGCGACTTCACTTGCGAGTTCACCCATCACTTCTCCTTTTTATTTCCCGGCGATGCGACGCTATTCTAGCTACCCAAACAGCCAGCGTTCCACCTGACCGATCTGTTGGAAACGGGATTGGAAAGCGGCTCAATTGTAAACATATGCTGACCACAGCCCAGATCATCTGGGGTGCAAACCGGTTTGATTTAGTCCTAACCAGCAATTTCAGACGCGTCTACTATCGAATAGCGATAGCCCTGCTCAGCCAAGAACAGTTGCCTGTTCATCGCAAACTCCTGCTCCCTAGTATGCTGAGTTACAAGCGAATAGAAAGACGCCTGGCCGCCGTCGGCTTTAGGCCTCAGGATTCGACCCAACCTCTGCGCTTCCTCTTGACGTGATCCGAACGTGCCAGACACCTGTATCAACACGTTCGCATCAGGAAGGTCGATGGCGAAATTCCCCACTTTAGAAACCACCAACGTATTGAGATCACCACCGCGAAACTGGTCGTACAACTCCTGCCGGACGCTGTTGGCGGTTCGCCCTGTGATAAGTGGCGCACCTATCCTTTTGGCAACGTCAGCCACCTGATCGAGGTACTGACCGATGATGAGAACCTGGTCATCGGCGTGACGCTCCAACAGAGCCTTGAGGACGTGATGTTTTCCTGGGTTTTCAGCCGCTAATCTGACTTTGCGCCGCCCGTCAGCTACCGCGTACGGCAGTTCGCCTTCTTCGGGCATCGGTATTCTGACCTCAGTGCAGACAGCTGGGGCTATCCACCCTTGGCGCTCCAACACTTTCCAAGGCACATCATATCGTTTGGGCCCGATCAGGCTGAAAACATCGGCCTCGTTGCCATCTTCCCTGACCAACGTCGCTGTTAGCCCCAACCGCCGACGAGCCTGTATCTCCGCCGTCACCCTGAAAACCGGCGCAGGGAGAAGATGAACCTCATCGTAAAGAATCAGGCCCCAGTTCATCGAAGTGAAAATCCCAAAATGCGGAAACTTTTCGGTTTTTTTGGGGCGATAGGTGAGCATCTGATAGGTGGTGATGGTCACCGGTCGGATGTTCTTCTCCTCACCTGAATACTCGCCGATCTGATCCTCAGTGAGGGTAGATTTCTCCAACAGTTCGCGCCGCCACTGCCTCACTGCGGTAATGGATGTTGTCATTATCAGTGTGTGCGTCGAAAGCCTCTCCATGACAGCCATCCCGACAACCGTCTTACCTGCACCACAGGGAAGTACCACCACCCCGCTGCCTCCATCCGCCGATCCCCCAACATCAAATAGCGCCGCCGCCTCAATCTGGTAGTCCCTTAAGGCAAACGGTTGACCCAAAGTCGTCTGTGGTCGCACGCTGAACGGCAGCGGGTCTCCAGTGACATAACCGGCCAAATCCTCCACCGGATATCCTATCTTTATCAGCGCCTGCTTGATGTGTCCACGTCGATCTGGCGAGACCACCACACTAGTTGGCCCAACCTGGCGATCAAGGAATTTTGTGGCATCTTTGTTGGAGCACATCTCGGTCATCAGAACCGGCGTATCCGCCGTCAACATCAGATCGACACCATCCCTGGTCAGCTTTAGGCGACCGTAACGCGTGGAAAATTCGCGAACATCGGCGATGACCGCTCTGGGCACCTCATACTTAGCCCAGTGAGTCATCCCATCGATAATTTCTTCGGGGGACATTCCCGCAGAGGCCGCATTCCAGAGCGAAAGCGGCGTTATCCGATAAGTATGGATGTGTTCGGGGCTTTTCTCCAACTCGGCGAAACGTGCAAGCGAGTCGCGAGCCGCCGGATAGTTGGGGCTATCGACTTCAGCGAGCACAGTCCGGTCAGACTGAATGATTAGCGGATTGTCAGGTGAGTGAGACATTTTTTATGGATATTGCAGTTTCGTCAGGTCTTACGAAGCGGAACGAATTTCTGAAGATAGGGAACAAGAGGCATGTCCGGCAAACGACGTACGTTTCTCAAAGAAAAGACGCACTCGAAATGCGCTCCTCATTTGGTTCAGGCGGATCTGTCAACAACTCGGTTCCGCGTGTGTGTCTATCCTCAAGAAAATCACCGAGGTGGGAATGTCACTGATTAGCGACGGCGACATAAGAGATTTCCACGATCTGGGCTTTTTCGTCACCGAACCGATGTGGCCCACGCACGATTTGGCGGAGATGGCCCGAGAGTCCGACCGCATTCACGCTGGGGCGCTTGACGAAGCCAGCGCCTGTGGCGAATCGCAAGAGGGTTATGGAATATCTTAGATAGCGCCCGTTTATAGGTGCCGCGCACTCAAGAAGCGCACTGTGCGCAGACTGGGTTCACTCGCCTATCTACCAGGAAGCGTGCTCTCAGCTTATTGGCCCCGACGCCGATCTCTACTACAATCAGGTCGTCATCAAACCGCCAGCCCGTGGAAAACCGTTTGGGTGGCACCAGGATTCAGGCTACGTAGTCATCAAACCACTCAAATACATCACCTGCTGGACCGCCATCACTCAGACGTTCGTGGAGAACGGATGCGTGCGGGTTATTCCTGGCTCTCACTGATTGGGCCTTCTACCCCACGATGACATCAAGCAGACTCGATCGAAAGATGCGCGGTTGCCAGATGCCGACGCCGCAAAAAAAGAGGTTCTGGTGGAGATGGGAGCCGGGCAGGTTGCGGTTTTTAGTTCGCTGCTACTCCATAGAAGCGGCGCAAATTCATCTAGAAAGCTTCGTATGGGCTACGTCCCGCAGTATCACAGACCCGGTGTCATCAACGCTGAAACCGGGGAAAAAGCAGGCGATCAAGTGCCGATCCTACGAGGTGGTCAGCCCGTGAAATAGTGCATAGCGATGACCACGCCCAGAATAGGCGATATCAGGATCAGAAACCCATTTTTGAAAGGACAGAGCCGGTGGCAAAGACTCATCAATCAGACGATTGGGATCGCTACACAATGGACTATCAGAACCCCCACGAACAGCTCGAACCTGTTGACAACGAGATCGCCGTGGTGGACCAAGCCCTCAAAACTTTGGTGGTTGAAGGAATTCTACCTCATATCAGCTACGACACCGAAAAGATGCTGGCGCACAGGGCAGCTGTCCGAGACTCTTTCGAGATCCCCTGGACAGGCATCACCCCCAGAGTCCAGCGACTGCTGTACGGCATAAACGCGATCGCTCAGCCGAAAAACATGATCGCCGCCGGTATTTTCTGCGGCAATACTTTTATTTCCAACGCTGGTGCTGCGGTGGGTCCAGGTGCGGCCTACACCGCGCAGAACCTGATCGGGGTTGAGATCAAACCTGAAGAGGCCGAACGCGCCGAGCGCAATGTTCGACGTATCGACCCTACAGGCGTGGCACGAATCGTCGCCGAAGACGGCGTGCAGACTGTCAGAGAGTTCGACGGTCAGATCGACCTTCTCTACCTTGACGCCGACGGAACCGACTCACGAGGTAAGGGTGTCTATCTCGACATTTCGGAAGCCGCGTACGACAAAATCCCCGACGGCGGTTTGGTTTTGGCCCACAACAGTGTCAACGCTGTCGAACGACTTACCCACTATTCCGATTTCGTCCGCGACCCGTCCAACTGCCGAGCGAGCGTAAACGTGGTAATCGACGGCGAGGGACTAGAAGTCACAGCAAAATAGACCCTTCGGGTTATTCTAATCGGGTTCAAGAGACAGCTATGCCAGTATCAGAGAACGACAGAGATATAGTCCGCCAGTTGGCGCATAGACTCGCCGAAGTCGCGGCACTGCCTATACAAAATCAGAACCGTAACAGTTGGAAAGCGCTCAACCGACTCGAACCTGTCAGGCCAATGGTCTTCATCAACGAGCTTCCTTGGGGCGAGGTCAACAAACACGATGACCTACAGTGCCACTGCGACGACGAATTCTGCCGCGACATCGAATACAGCTTAAGAGAGAAGCTGTATCTTTGGGAATACATGCCCGCCGACATGGTTATTGACCCGGTTTTCTACACTCAGACCGTTTTCAGCGACAGCGGCTACGGTCTATCTCCTGTCACCGTCGAAGGCAGTTCTGACTACGGCATCGCCGCCCGCGACTACGTCCCAATAATGGAATCCGACGAGCAGATCGACGCCATAACACTCCCAGAGATAACCCCTGATTGGCAGGCCACCGAAGACATCGCCGCAAAGACCTCCGAACTGATTGGCGATATAGTGCCCGTGGAGCGTAGAGGCGTGGTCCACATGTGGTGCGCACCGTGGGACCAGCTTATTCAGTGGTGGGGCATCCAGGAGCTATACACCGACATGAAGGACCGCCCGGAATACGTCAACCGTGGCGTCTCCAAAATGATGGACGTGCTCTGTTCGCGTCTCGATCAGCTCGAAGAGCACAACCTGTTGTCATTGTCCGACGGCAACCACCGTGTCGGCTCTGGCGGCCTGGGCATCACCGATCAACTTCCCCAGGACGATTACGATGGCACCCACGCCCGCCCAATAGATCAGTGGGGCACCTCCACCGGCCAGATTTTCTCGGAAGTCTCGCCGCAGATGCACGACGAGTTCTGTCTTCAGCACGAACTTCGTTGGCTCGAAAGATTTGGTCTCAACTGCTACGGCTGCTGCGAACCGCTCCACAACAAACTCGAAATACTGAAGCAGATTCCCCGCCTTAGGCGCATCTCCATGAGCGCGTGGGTAGACATAGACCAAGCCGCAGAGCAGATGGGCCAGGAGTATATCTTCTCCCACAAACCCAATCCAGCCGTATTCGCGTGGGATACCTGGCAGCCCGAAGAAACCCGCACAATGCTTGAAGGTGCCCTCGAAAAAGCCGAAGGCTGCGTCGTCGAAATCGTAATGAAAGACGTCTCCACCTGTCGCAACGACCCGCAGCGCCTCTGGGACTGGTGCCGCATCGCCGTCGAAGTCGCCGAACAGCACGCAATGACCACGGCATAGCAGGAGGTGTCTGGCGGCAAATCGAAATGACAAAGGTTGGCAGCGGATCGCATCTCATTCAGATTGGTAGTTTGGGTATCAGAAAACAGTCGTTACCAGCGATTCGGAACCTGTGCTGAGTCATCCGTGCGGAATTCGTGACGGATGCACTTGCTGTGTCCTCCAAATGAATGATTCCTCCTGCTCTTGAGGTTGACAATGAACCCCAGTCTATCGCCAGACCTTCAGATGCAATACATGCGCCCAGGGCAGGTAGAGACCGCCGGTCGAGTGTGTCCGGTAGTGTATGTGCCGTGTGGTCCCATCGAGTGGCACGGCCTGCACAACCCATTGGGATATGATGTAATCAAAGCGCATAGCATCGTCGTCAAAGCAGCCGAAAAGTTCGGTGGCGTGGTCTATTCACCAGTCTATTTCCATTCCGATTTCGATCAGAACCACCTTGTACAGATCCTCACACACCTGTTCGAGCAGCTAAAAAGACCGGCTATCGCGTCATCATCGGCGTCTCCGGCCACAACGTCCACAGCCAGATCGACATGATCGAAGCTGGCCTAAAACCAGCTCTGGAAGACGGCACAGCGGTGGGCATTGGTCTCTGGGAGATCACGCTTAGTCAATCCGAGGAATTCAACACCGACCACGCCGCCAAGTGGGAGACATCGGATATGATGTTCTTTTATCCCGATCAGGTGGACATGAGCACTCTGGGCGACGACGAGATGATCTTGGATATGCGAGCGCCATGGGGCATAGGTGGCCTCGATCCCCGTGAACATGCCAGCGTCGAGGTCGGTAGGCGCAATGTCGAACTGGCATCGGACGCGCTTGGTGAAAAGGCGAAAGAGATGTTGGTCTCACTGCCAGAAGACCAACGCAATTTCAACATGGAAAGTTTGATCCCTGACAACTGGTGGATGGTGTGACACCGACCCGCGATATCGTATGATCTACGTGATCGGGCACTATCTGTCATTCCGGAATGAACCTATAAACGAGGCCACTAATGAGCACTGACGATCTAGCGCTGCAACCTGCGATCATCAACACCCAGCCTGGCTGGGAGTACGAGTCATCTACCCGCCGATTTCAAGGCATACCAGGCATTGAACGAACATCTGGTGGACGCCTGTGGGCAACGTGGTACGGCGGTGGTGACGGAGAGGACGAAGGCAACTACGTCGTTCTCGCTACGAGTGACGATGACGGTACAAAGTGGCGCGACCCGATTCTGGTAATCGACCTCCCAGGGCACGTTCGCGCGTTTGATCCGTGTCTCTGGATTGATCCCGAAGAGAAGCTGTGGCTATTCTGGTCACAAAGCGTCCCCCACTGGGATGGCCGTGCAGGTGTATGGTGCATCAACAGCGACGACCCTGAATCCGAGACCCCCAAATGGTTTGAACCCCGACGCCTCACCAACGGTGTTATGATGAACAAACCCACCGTACTCAGTTCAGGCGAGTGGCTGCTCCCTACAGCAGTGTGGCGAACAGACAGACCCGACTTTCCAGAGCTTGACCACGAGCGCTTTTCGAACGTCCTGGCGTCGTACGACAGCGGTCGAACATTCTCAATCATCGGAGGTGCCGATGTCCCAAACCGCTGGGGTGACGAGCATATGATTGTCGAACGAAACGACCGCACACTCTGGATGCTCGTCCGTACCAGATACGGCATTGGTGAGAGCATCTCCAACGATCGCGGCCACACCTGGAGCGACGGCCAACCGACCGACATCAAAGGCCCAGATTCGCGGTTCTACATCCGCCGCCTTATCTCCGGCAACCTTCTCTTGGTCAACCACGACAACTCAGATCAGCGCACAAACATGACCGCCTACCTCTCCCAAGACGACGGCAAAACTTGGCAAGGTGGGCTTCTTCTGGACGGACGCGACGCCGTATCATATCCTGACGGAACGCAGAGCGAAGACGGACTGATATATATCATCTACGACCGCAGCCGTCGCGAAGATATGGAGATTCTGATCGCCATCTTCCGCGAGGAGGACATTTTGGCCGAAAAGCCGATATCAGGAGAGGTCCGTCTGCATGTTCTCTGCAACAAAGGCGGATAGACAGCGCCGGAATCTTACATAGGAGTGTGTCGAACAGGTCTGAGGCGTGGCATGTTGTGGGTCTATTCAACTGGGGAGAGCTAAACGACGAAAACGACTCCAGCCCATCCAAAGACATCGCTGTCAGAGTTGAAAAACTTGGGCTGAACGATGAGCAGACCTATCTGGCCTACGAGTTCTGGAGCAGAAAGTTTCTTGGCACCGTGCGCCGCAAGCTCAGTGTGGAGGTACCATCGCATCAGGTGGCGGTCGTCCCGCTCAAACCCCGTCGAGATCACCCCCAGTTCCTATCAAGGAACCGCCACATAAGTCAGGGCGCTACTGACATTGTGAGAATCAGATGGGCCGCCCCAATAAAAACTTTGAGGGGACTATCGGCTGTTGTCGAGGGATTTCATCATAGATACACCATCGCGATACCTCGTGGCTGAGTCTTGGGGCATGTCGAGATGGATAGAGAGACGGTAGATGTCAAGCGTGTCGGAACGATTCTGACGCTGAGATTTCGCCCCAGACGAAGCCGACAGATAAAATGGTCGGTCTCTTTTCGCAAACGACCATAATACCCTCTGACGGCTTGTCCTCAACCGCGACGAACGTATCTTTGGGTGCCGCACAAATTGAGGAGCGAAAACAATGAATCTGACACTTTTGGTTCGCAGCCGCAAGTTAGGCTGGCTGTTCCTGGCTGCGATTACTGTTCTGACCGCAGCACCGACAGACATTGAAGCGCGCCGTGGTGGGTTTGGCGGTTTTTCCAGGCGCTCATTCAGATCGTCATCATTCGGCAAGGCGCGGAGCAGAGCGCCGTCGCGCGCGAGGCGTTCATCAAGAGGCAGGTCAGACAGCAAAGCCTACTCCAAAAACTCCGCACAAAGGCAGTTTGACCAACGGCAAGGCCGCCGCGCATCGACGCGTACCACGCGCAGCCAGGCGCAGATTTCGCGCACAAACACCAATGTCAGACAGCAGGTCAACTCCTCTCGCCGCCAAAACCGCAACATTAGCCCCACCAACCGCCTCGATCGAGCTAGAGGCCACAGCACGCCCAGAAATGTGGTGATCAATCGCAACTACTACGGCGGCGGCAGGTTCGGTTGGGGGATGTACTCATTCGGCATCTGGGATCTGTTTTTTCTGAACTGGATGATGCAGTCAAACAGAGGCTTCTACTACCACCGCATGAACCAGAGTGAGATCGCCCGACTTGAAAAGGACAAAGTCTTCCAGCAGGGGCAGTTGAACGAACTCAAAGCCGAGATCGCCCAGATGAAAGCACAGGGAATCGCCCGCGATCCCAACTACCTGCCTAAGGGCGTTGATCCAGACGTGCCTCTTGCCCAAAACTATGTCGAGAGCCAGGCTGGGGAGATCTACGGACCCAAAGCCGCAGAAGAGATAGCAGCAAGAGACCGGGAAAAAGACTCCAAGGAGGCCACGACGTTGTGGAAGGATCTGTTCATCGCTGGCCTTGCAATCTGGGGCGGTTGGTTCGTCTTTATGCGGCGCGTCTAGTCAGAGACGAAAGAGTTTGCTGTATGTACGACGATCAAGATCAGAGGAGCCGGGGCAAGAAGAGTGGCCACACCCTTTGGGAGAAGTGGACTGGCAAAACTGACGACGACACGCCCATACCGACCGAGCAGACTATCAACAACCCGCTTAAAGCCAGTTTAGGCGACCGCGTTTCGTTAGAGTACACCGTGCTTGAGGAGGAGTTGCGACACACGCCAGCACTAGAGGAGATTCTAGGCGTCGTCCGTGAGATTAGAGTCTACCTCAAAGAGATCAGCGGTCAGGAGGTAGTCAGATACAGGCTCAAAGACGCCGAAGGATTGTCATCTGACATCTGGTTGGAGGCGATGCCCTCGCCTGAAGATCCAAAAATCATGGAGTACGCTCTGTTCGAGATTCTGGATGAGATGGGCTACGACGAGGGGTTTGACGACGCGCTGGGTCTGGAGGAGTTGTTCATCCCCGATCAAGACGGATCGGAAGAGGTCGAAGGGGATACCGGTGACTTCTACATGCGGAGTATCGACACCGATGATGAGAAGGTCCGGGGCTTGGATGCCCTGGTGGCGTCCATAGTCGATTCAGACAAGCCGCCGATCAAGGCCGAAATCGCCTACTGGGATTACGAAAGAGAGGTCATGGAAAACGCGTGGATATATGTTGTGGTAGAGATGGTTGAGGAAGGCGACAATCGCGGCCTGACCACCATTCTTCGCGGCATATCCATCCCAGAGACGTCCATCATGCTCATGCCCGTCTCCAAGGGTTGACACAGTCTCTTCACCGACACTTCCAACACAAACTACTAGACCTGCCACCGATTTTCGCATGGCTTCGCCCATGTCAGCAATGTCCTGTTTCGTGTAGAATTGAGACATGGGCATAATCACCATCCTCCTCAAAATGTCGGCGGTTGTAGGCGTGTCTTGGGCGGTGTACTCACGCGGTGTGGAACTGTCATGCGTAAAAGGCCATTTTGACGATCCAAATGTCGCGTGGCGGCAAACAGCGTCCATGCAGTGTGAGATCGGCAACCCTATATAGTGCGCCGACGCCGGAATCCCCTCGGTAACCAGGCATCGGCGATGTCAGCGTGGTGGGCGTTCGAAATCAGGGCAGGAAGATCATCGGGATTGGGAGAGTTTAGCGCTTTTTCTAGCGCTTAGGCTGTCAATAGGGCAGTCGCACTGTCGGTTACATCAGGAGCAGTTTTGTCAGTCATTCTCGCTGCACCCACATTATGTTTCTGTTCACTAGCGACGGCAGCTATTCTTTCAAAACCACCACATCTTCTGCTCTGGCCGTCAGAACTACGCTATCTTGAACTTCAGCGCGTTTTCGCTCGGGGTTGAACTCGACGCTCGTCACGACTCTACCGTCATCAAGCCTGGTGCGGTACTGTTCCGTCGCTCCGAGATAGACTACGCTTTCCACCATCCCTGAAAGCGACCCGCCAGAAGCGACACCGTCTGGTCCAACTACTCTAAGCGCTTCCGGGCGTATGGAAACCGAGACGGTCTGTCCCTCCTGAAAACTTTCAGAGTTGGCAGCCATCAATACGCCATAGGGTGTATTCACCTCTACCGATTCGCCGACGGAAGCTATCTCACCAAGAATAAGGTTGGTCTCGCCGATAAACCCGGCGACGAATCCACTTGTCGGTCGCTGGTAAACATCGCGAGGTGTACCAACCTGCGCGACTCTGCCACCATCAAGAACCGCCAGACGGTCAGCCATCGACAACGCTTCGGCCTGATCGTGGGTGACATAGATCATAGTCGCGCCAACGCGGGAATGAATCTGCCTGATCTCATCGCGCATCTCCATCCTGAGTTTGGCATCCAGGTTGGAGAGCGGCTCATCAAGGAGCACCGCGTCCGGCTCAATCACAAGGGCACGAGCCAGCGCTATTCTCTGTTGCTGTCCGCCGGAAAGCTGTCCAGGCATTCGTTCTGCCAAATCGACCATCTGTACCACATCCAACACCGCATTCACCCGCTCGCCGACCTCAGCTTTTGGCAGTTTTCTAACGTCCAAGCCGTAGGCGACGTTCTTCTTCACGGACATATGAGGCCACAGCGCATAGTTCTGAAAGACCATCGCTGTGTTGCGCTTGTGAGGCGGCATATTGCTCACATCTCTATCATCAAAACAGATCGAACCCCATCCTGGAGGATAGAAACCCGCTATGATGCGAAGCAGGGTGGTCTTACCACATCCAGACGGACCCAGCAGGAAAAACAACTCCCCACGCTTGACGGTAAGATTCACACCATCCACCGCTCTTACATCCCCAAACGACTTGCTCACCGAATTCAGTGTGACTTCAACCATTCTTTGCGTTCTCCTGGTTTCGCCTTAGGAGCGGAGCTATACCGCAGCTTGAAAACTACACAGAACCCGATCGAAGGGTGTACAGGCAGTGGGGTATGGGTCTCTGTGTTCTATCCGAAAATACCGAGATTGCTCGCCTGAATGAAGTCTAGTACCGTCAAAAAAAGGTGAAACGAATGTCGTCAATCGCCAGCGGCTACAAAGAGTTACATAGAGAGCGACTCGCCGAATCTGCTGACTATGATGTCGGCGTCACCTTCCAACAGACATTCGGGATAGATCATGAGTCGGCCTTGGTCGGCGTGTCCCTCATAGAGCGCGATGGACGGTTCTCCGTCTTGGAGTTGGTGCACAATTTCCACAGCGTTTTTTGTCGAAACGTCTTGGTCCACCACTATGTTCACCGCTGGCACCGGCCGCCCACTGCCCGTGGGAAATACGTATGTCGCGCTGATACCAGAGAGCTCGGACAGACGTTTCGCAATGGTCCTAGCGGTGTCGTGCCATTTGAGGAGGTCCGCTTCGTGGTCACGCTCAAGATAGGCTTCTAGGGCTACAACAAGCCCGACAATCTCCTCCTTGCCGACCTTCATCGGTCTGCCGATCCCATGTCGCGGCGGGCGGGTGAGACTACCATCTTCCAGCAGATGCCGCCACGGCCATGTGGAATCTTTGACATCCATGTCCTGATGCTGTAGCGCTGCTGACAGGATCAACGTCTTGCGACCGACGAGCATCCCTGAACATTGAGGCCCTCGAAGCCCTTTGCCTCCGCTGAACGCCACCAGATCGGCGCCGTCGTCGATGAAACGTTTGAGGTTTGTCACCGGTGGCAACTCCGCCGATGCGTCCACCAACACCGGTAAGGCGCATTCGTGCGCAGTCTGCGCAACTTCGCGCAATGTTGGCGCATCTGTGCGCGATTCGGCTAAATAGAAAACCAACGCCGTCCGCTTGGTGACGCTCGCCTTCAGGGTTTCAAGAGTTGCGCCAGCCTGCGCAATCTTTGCGCCAGCAGTGCGCATAGCGTGATCGTACGCCGTCCCATGGCCGTCCATCACCAGACACTCATTTGCTATCCCCTCGGTACCAGGCAACCGATCCATAATGTCAGGGTCCATCCCAGCGATACAGGCCGCTGCCCCCAACGTCAGACCTGCCGCAGCGCCGGAGGTCACCCATCCAGCCTCAGCCCCGGTAATCTCAGCCAACCGCTCGCCAGCGGCCAACTGAAGCTCCTCAATCCGCACGAACGATTTCGCCGCCTCCGCCATGGCCTCCACAACCTCAGGCAGCATCAACGATCCACCCATCCTCGTGGCATAGCTCCTGGCGTTAATAACCCGCCTCACTCCCAACCGCTCATACACCGACGTTTTCTTGTTCATCGTGACATAAACCCCATCGAAACGGATACACGCTCAATCTCGCTGAGCCGACTTCAACGGCCCGATTCCCATAGGTAACTCAGATGACGTCGATCAGCCACCGCCCAACGCTCTACTCGACTCGGTGGCACACTCCCATGCTGTCGTAGTACGCGAACAGCGCCGTCTCTTCGTCGAACGACGCGGCCTTCCGCCACGCGTCTTTGGGTGAGCAACCTGATGTAAACAGCGTGTAGAAGAACGAAATCGCGAACATGATGGCGCTCGACCCCTCCAGCGCGTCTACGGCACCGATATAAGCTTTGAGGCCGCCTTTGAGAAACGCTTCAGCCATGGGCTCCTGGCCACAGCCGCACCCTGTGTTGACAACGATTCTGTCCGGCAAGTTGATGCGCGCGGCGATGACGTCCGGGGGCAAATTGCCTCCGTCTAGCATGATCGTGTCGATTGACGTGGCAAACTCGCCGAATACGATTCCTCGTGGGTCGTCGTCGCCGTGGCAGCACACCAACAGGTATTCCGCCATCATTTCCTGATCGGCGAGGACCTTGAGAAAGTCACCAGGAGTGTCTGTTCGATAGACGTAGACCAGTGCCATTCATGTGCTCCAGAACACCTCTTATCAACTCGCCCTCGCCGCCAGCGCTGACGCTGGCGATGCTCACCGGGTGCCGTTTCAGGAAATACCGCCTTTCGATGGGGTTCCACATCTTTTCCTCCTTCAATCCGTTTAGGTCTATTCGCCTGTGCAATATGCACTTCGATCATCTCATAGTCAAACGCGATTGGTTGATTTGGGGTCGGTGCAGTGCGCCGTTGATGGGCAATGTACCGCTTGTATGTGAGCAAAACGAGTCGTTCCGCATTGGCCCGCAAACGCTGCCGGTGGTATTCTAGTTCCAGTGGAAACACGATCTGAGAGAGCGATAAGGAGACAAGAAATGTCCGCTGTACGGTTTGGAGTGGTGAGTGATGAGATTAGCAACAATGTTCATCGGTCTTTGCAGCTCGCCTCGGAGTGGGGGATGGAGTATATCGAGCTCAACTCCGTGTGGAACAAGAGTATAACCGACATCACCGATGAAGAGGCCGAAAGAGTCTTGAACGAGGCCAACCAGTTTGGCTTGAGGGTGCATATTGTACTGATAAGCTTTCTGAAACCGATTTTGATACATGAATTAAACAAATCTGGCGAGCTGGATGACCTGCCCGAGTTCAAGAAGCACATGGCGATGTTGGATCGTGGCCTTGAATTGGCCCAAGCGTTCGGAACCAACCTCGTTCGGACATTCAGCTTCCGACGGCCTGAGGGCGACCCCTATCCTATCCGCGATGGTGGAGGCGAGATACCTGAAAGAGTGATGGAGATTATTAGATACGGGATGAGGCAGGCGTGCGACAAAGCTAAGTCCAGGGGATGCCTGCTAGCGCTGGAGAATGTCAGGTCGTGTTACGGCAACTCAGGTGAGAACGCTGCGGCGATCATGAACGAAGTCGGCGACGATCTGAAAGCGATATGGGACCCGGCGAACGCTTTGATAGCTGGCGGCGAGGTCTATCCAAAGGGCTATGAGCTTGTGAGGGACCGGATTGTAGATGTTCACCTGAAAGACGCTGTGATCGAAGATCGCGAAGCCAAGCAGACGCGGTGGGAGTGCATAGGCAAAGGTGAGACGCCTTATAAAGAGCAGTTTGCCGCGCTGCTCGAGGATGGCCTGACTGAGTCGTGGACATTAGAGACACATTTCCGCTCAGGGGGAATTGATGGCGAAGAGGCCTCCAGGCAGTCGTTCGCTGGCATGAAATCGATCCTGGAGTCGGTGCAGTAATCAGCCAGCCGCTAGCGGTGGAAATCAACCAGTTTTAGTAGCGAGGAAATAAAAATGCCGGTGAAGATGGGTATTTCAGGATGCCGTAGAGGCAGGTCATTTCTTAAGACCGCCACGTTGGCTGGGTTTGAAGTGTGGGCTGTCATTGATCCCGATGAAGACACAAGAAATGGGCTTGGTGAGGCTTCAGGTGTCCCTGAGTCCCGCCGTTTTAGCGACTACAACGCCATGTTGGACAGCGGTGTTGAGGTGGTGCTGGTGTCGAGCCCGATGCCCTATCACGCCCCTCAAGCTGTCGCTGCGCTAAAGCGTGACATCCATGTCCTCTCAGAAGTGACAGCCGCCACCTCCCTTCAACAGTGCCTTCGATTGAGGGACACCGCCCAAGCTTCGTCAGCGACGTATATGATGGCGGAGAACTACACCTACCGAAAACCGGTACAACTTGTGATGGGGATGGTGGAGGCTGGGCTGTTTGGCGATGTCTACTATACAGAAGGGCAGTACCTGCACAATGTGCGGGACATCTACGTACTGCCTGATGGTGGCCACACATGGCGCGGATGTTGGCAGTTGAGCCGACGTGGTCTGACCTATCCCACGCACTCAATCGGCCCGGCGCTTAAGTGGATGAAAGAGCGGGTGGTGTCTCTGTCAGCACGGGGCTCTGGCACGAGAACCTGGAACGACGTCACAGGCGACGACTCGGCGGTGATGCTCTGCCAGACCGCCAGCGGCAAACTCGTAAACATCCGCACGGACCTAGCCTCCAGACGCCCTCACAACATGACCTACTATCAGCTTCAAGGCACAAAAGGTTGCTACGAAGCTCCGCGGGGTCTCGGAGACGATCACAAGGTCTGGCTGTTGGACTATCACGGCGACGACGAGAACAGCTGGCACTCACTGTGGGATTTTGAGGAAAAGTGTCTTCCTGAGATATGGCGCCAGTACGCCGAATCTGCCGCCAAGGCCGGGCATGGAGGCGGCGATCTGCTGGAGCTGGTGGAGTTTGCTGAGGCGATAGGCGGCGAGAGCTCCCCTGACTTGGACGTATACACCGCGTTAGATTGGACTATGACAGCGCTCATATCAGAGCTCAGCGTCGAGCAGGGCGGAGCGTCGTTGGAAGTGCCAAATCCAAGAAACGACGAGCTGGACCGAGCCGCTGCGATTGAGGCTGCCAGCGGGCGCTTCACTGAAACTGACATGGTGTGATTTGGGGGCTGCGGTAGCGCTATAACGATTGCATCGGGGTCAACGTTTTGCCCGCGCACTTTTGGAGCACTTTGGGCGCAATCGACGCACACAAGCGCACTTTCGCGCATTAAATGCGCAACGACGATAGGAATCTCTGAAATGCGGGTATGTGTCATAGGCGGCAACGGGAATATCGGGGCGAGCATAGTCCGGCGGCTTTTGGTTTTGGGGCATCATGTCACCTGCTTCAATCGCGGGAAGAGCGGCGATGTACCTGAGGGCGCTAAGATCATTCTGGGCGACCGGATGGATCGCAAAAAGTTCGAATCGACGATTCAGGCCCAAAAGTTCGACGCTGGAATCGACATGTTCTGCTTCAATGCCGACGATGCCAAAAGCAGCATCAGAGCTTTTCAGGGCGTGAGTCACTTAGTGCACTGTTCGACCGTATGCACCTACGGCGTTGAGTACGATTGGCTCCCGGTTAGCGAAAGCCATCCGCTTCGACCTACAACAGCATACGGCGAAGGCAAAGTTGCAGCAGACTCGGTCTATATGGCGGCATACCATGACTCGGGTTTTCCGGTGACCATCATCAAGCCTTCGACAACATACGGTCCTAGGATGGGACTCCTAAGGCAGATCGGTGGTGATGGCTCATGGATTGATCGAATACGCAAGGGAAAGCCGATACTTGTATGCGGCGATGGGACCGCGCTGCACCAATTTATGCATGTTGATGATGCAGCGCTATGCTTTACTCACGTACTGGATCACCCGCATACAGTTGGTCAGACATACAACATGGTCCATCGTGGATATATGCCTTGGAGCGATTACCACCGAACCACGATGAAGATCATCGGACGTGAGGTGGAGATGGTCGGTGTACCGCTCGCCGAGTTGTTGGCTTTGGATACCCCTGGGGTGGGGATTGCGAAGGATATTTTCTCGCACAACACCATCTACAGTTCCGAAAAACTGTTTCGCGACGTAGCTCAGTTTCAGCCAAGCGTCTCGCTTGAGGACGGTATATCGGAGCTAATCGAGATCATGGATGGTGATGGCAGAATAACGGATTCGGATGAGCAGCCTTGGGAAGATCAGGTGATTGCGGCCCAAAAGTCTGTTCGCGGGGCGTTGGTTGCCTGATGGACCAGATCGCTGATTGTAAAAGTGAGGGATTGGGGAGGTGAACCGCTGTTGACCGAGGTGCGAGGGCTGTTTTGTGGCCTGGCAGCGGTGATCTGTTTGGCTTCTACAGGGGCTGCGGAGGGTCTGATAGTCGACGACATTGTGAACAGTAAGGCGTTGGAAGACAACTTTATAGGTGATTCTCCTCGACGTGATCTCAGGGTGTATCTGCCGCCGAGGTACGACAACAACCCCGATAGGGAATATTCGGTCGTCTATCTCCTCCACGGCTATCCTGGAGAAAAAGGTGGTAGGTGGGAATTTGTAAGAAAGATCGCCGATACGCTCATTGAGAGTGGCGTAATAAAACCGATGATACTGGTGGCTCCTCACTCGCGGGCGGGCTGTTTCTATGTCAACTCATCTGCCGTGGGCGATTGGGAAGATTTCATCGTTTACGATGTTGTGGAGTACATAGACCAGAACTATCGAACGGTGCCTGAGGCCAACAGCAGGGGCATCGCTGGGCACTCGATGGGAGGCTCCGGGGCTATTTCGCTCGCGATGAAGCATCCAGATGTTTTCACTGCTGCATACGGAATGAGCGGTGGTCTTGGGCCGATAGATAGAGAGTGGTTGACAGAGGATGACATCTGGTGGTCGGTGGCGGTGATGAACCGGTTTCCTTCGCCTGAGACATTTGCTGACAACTTTGGATTCGCGCTCTCGGCTGTGTGGTCGCCAAACCCAGACAGAAAACCGCTGCAGATAGACCTTCCAGTAGAGATTGTCGATGGTCAGGTTCAGGTAATTGATTCGGTTTTGGATCGCTGGGATGCTCAGACCCCGGTGAAGATGGTTGCATCTCACACGAGCCAGCTTAGATCACTCTCGGCAATCGCGTTCGATGTGGGCATATCCGATTGGGTGGGGACTGTGACCGGCAACCGTGAGTTTTCAGCGGCGCTCACCGAGGCTGGTATAGCACATATCTACGAAGAGTATGACGGCGACCACGGCAACAAAGTCGTAGGGCGCACTCGCACGCATCTACTGCCTTTTTTTTCGGAAGTTCTGGGACACGATTGACGGACAGATAGGGGCTTGACTCGCAGCCATTAATCTGATAACATCCGGTCACTGCCAAGGTTTTTCTAAAGCTAATCGCTTGACCTACCCCATATAGTAAGAACGCTTCGTTATTCCAGAAGACTTGCCGGTGTTCTTGGATCGCAGCGCACGAGCACCTGTACCACGACCACCCCAGCTCATTCAACAACTGTTGGGTCGCCTCGTCGTGCTCGCCTCACT
>CAZVGZ010000026.1:0-50019 GCA_964627605.1 uncultured bacterium
GCATCACACAAACTCAGGACAGCCTGCACCACTCATATCAAATCTTTCCAGCTTGGAGAGTGCACTCCAACATGCCAACTATGAGGACGAAAAATGGAATCATTGCACTCAGAAGAACTTAACGACCGACCTTTGGTTGTGTTCTCTGGAGGGGCTAACCGTCCTCTGGCAGAGGAGATTGTAAGATGTTTGGGCGTTCCACTTGGTCGCGCCACCATCGGCTCGTTTCCCGATACTGAGACGCAGGTAATCCTGAAGGAGAACGTACGGGGTGCTGACGTCTTCGTCGTTCAATCGACATGCCAGCCGGTCAACGAGTCTACGATGGAGCTCCTGATAATCATCGACGCTCTGCGCAGAGCCTCCGCAGCGCGCATCACAGGCGTCATCCCCTACATGGGCTACTCCAGACAAGATCGCAAAGCCACAGGCCGGGAACCGATTTCCGCCAAGCTGGTGGCCAACCTGTTGATGGCGGCGGGAATGGATCGCGCTATAGCGGTGGACCTCCACAACGCGGCGATACAGGGTTTCTACGACGAGCCTTTAGATCACCTCACTGCTGTTCCAGCGCTGAGCGAGGCGCTAACCGAGGCGTCACTTCCCGACCCGGTGTTGGTGTCGCCAGACGTTGGGCGAGCAAAAATGGTCGAACAGTTCCAAAAGGGGTGGAACGTGCCCATGGTGCTCATGCACAAGCGCCGGACAGGACAGTCAGTCGAGGTCGCGGAGATCGTCGGTGACGTAAAGGGCAAAACCGCTGTGATAGTGGACGACATAATCGCTGGCGGCAGCATTCTGACCCATGTCGATGCCTTGGTCAAAGCAGGCGCTCGGCCCGAGGTCGTGCTAGCGATCACCCATCCGGTCCTTGTTGGCAACGCCCTATCGCGCATTGAAGAACACCCGGCTCTTAAAACATTGATCACAACCGACACGATTTCGATCCCCAACACAAGCGAATCGAGCAAGATTAAGGTTGTTACACTGGCCCCGATGCTCGCCGAAGTGATCTGGCGTATACATACAAACCAGTCGGTCAGCGAAGTGTACAAACGCCAGTTCGAGAGTTTTCCGGTATAACAGGTGGAAACCGCTTGGCGGTTGAGAGCGTAAGACCAGCAGTATCTGTGACAGCCGAACGGATCTGCCGCTTGAGCTGTTCTGTATATCAACGTCCTCAAAGACCATAGAAGGAACACCAGTGGAGATTCGCAAAGCTGTTGTGCCTGTGGCCGGTCAGGGCACGAGACTGCTCCCAGCGACCAAAACGCAGCCAAAAGAGATGCTGCCGGTCGGTCGCAAGCCGGTGATTCAGTACGTCCTAGAAGAGTTGGGCGAGCAGAAAATTCGCCAGGTGCTGTTAGTAACCGGTGCCAAGAAAAGGGCGATTGAAGATCATTTTGACACCGATCCAAGACTGATGGCCGACATCGACATGCCTACGCAGGGCGTCTCTCTTTTCTATACGCGACAGATGGTGCCCCCCGGCGCAGGAAAGCCCAGAGGTCTCGGGGACGCGATTCTTCACTCCCGTGGGTTTGTCGGTGGCGAGCCGTTTGTCGTGGCGTTGGGCGACACGATAATCCACGCCGACGGCGAAATGACGCTGATAAAGCGTCTGATTGACGCGCACCAATCGACTGAAGCGTCAGCGACAATCGCGGTCTGGGAGGTCGAGCTGGAGATGACCCGTTGGTACGGTATCATAGACCCCGACGGCCAGACTGGTGATGTAATCACCATAAAGGACATCGTCGAAAAACCGCGCCCTCAAGACGCACCGAGCCTTCTGTCGGTGGCGGCGCGCTACGTGTTCGATCCGGTGATCTATGACGCCCTCGACCGCACGCTACCTGGTCACGGTGGTGAGATACAGCTCACCGATGCGATCCGCAACCTGATCCGCCTCGATCACAAAGTCACATGTGTGAAGCTCAGGCCCGACGAAACTCGGTACGACATCGGCAACTACGAAACCTATTTCAAAGCTTTTTTGGATTTCGCGCTTCGTGACCCCGATCACGGCGACAAAATGCTTGAGTACATGCGTCGGAAAGTCGGCGATAAGTAATAAAGATCTTCTGAATCATCGCATACAGATTGGAAAAGGATGTCGCTGAAAGAGCAGTTCAAAACAGGCAAGATGGTGTTCGACGGTGCCATGGGCACTCAGTTGACCGAGAGCGGCATGGGGTCAGGCGTCTGTCCTGAAGAGTGGGCTGTCGGCAACCCAGATGTTTTGAAGCGGGTTCACGACCGGTACTTGGAAGCCGGAGCGCATACCGTTACAACCAGCAGCTTTGGAGGCAGCCGCCTCAAGCTAAGACAGTACGGTCTCGAAGACAGCGCTTCCAAAATCAACTGTCAGTTAGCTACCATCGCCGCCGACGCCGCAGGCTCTCACGCTCTTGTATTGGGCGATATCGGGCCTACAGGGCAGTTCGTCGAACCTCTGGGCGATGTGACTGAGGATGAGATGCGAGAGGCGTTCAGTGAGCAGATCACCGCACTTGTTGAGGGCGGAGCCCAAGCGGTTCTGATAGAGACGATGATGG
This sequence comes from uncultured bacterium, assembly GCA_964627605.1. GTDB lineage: Bacteria > Latescibacterota > MWCZ01 > MWCZ01 > CAZVGZ01 > CAZVGZ01. The sequence goes on from CAZVGZ010000026.1 coordinate 2,559, forward strand.
ATCTGACCGAGGCCGGCTTGGCGGTGGAGGCGGCGTATGGGGTCGATCCCCAAATGCCGGTAATCGTGACTCTCACACTGAACCGCTCGCCTGACGGGTTTCGTACGATGATGGGCATGAGCCCGCAGCAAGCGCTCGAAAAGCTTTCCCCGATGGGAATTGACGTCATCGGCGCAAACTGCGGCTCCGTCGATCTCGACGACATTGTTGAAGTCATAGACGCGTTCACCCAACACACCTTGCTTCCAGTGCTCGTTCAGCCCAACGCAGGGCTTCCTGAACTCCTCGACGGGGAAACGGTATTTAACCGCACCGCCGACGAGTTTGGCGAGGCTGTCAAGCGTTATACGTCAGCAGGTGCTTCACTAATAGGCGGCTGTTGTGGTACCATGCCAGAACACATCGCCGCTGCGGCTGCCGTGCTGGCAAAACTCTGATTTTGGCCAAATCGGTTTCTCAAGACAGCTTCTACTATCAGTCCCATTCGCCGCCATGACCTTCGCTCCAAATGACAATTGACCTCAGATATGGACGCGACGGACTAGCCGTCGATCTGCCCAAAGAGCGAGTCGCGGCGGTCCTGCGCCTTTCGCACCCGCCGCCGCTTCAAGACCCAGAACTCGCTGTGGCCGAGTCGCTTCGATCACCTATAGATTCAGCACCGCTAGCCGATCTGGCAAACGGTCGCAAAAACGCGGTTGTGGTGATATCAGACATCACTCGACCGGTCCCCAACAGAGTCTTGCTTCCACCGATCCTCACCACACTGACCGAGTGCGGAATCCGCCGTGAAGAGGTTTTAATCCTCATTGGCGGTGGTCTCCACCGGCTCTCGACAGAAGCCGAAATCTTGGAGATGGTGGGCCCTGAGATACGGCAATCGTACGAAATACTATGCCACGACGGGTTCTCGCCGGATGGCTTGACCAATATCGGCTCGACAATGCGAGGAACAGAAGCGTATATCAACACCCTTTACGTCGAAGCTGACCTCAGAATCACCACAGCGCTGATCGAACCTCATCTGATGGCAGGTTTTTCCGGTGGCCGCAAAGCTGTTGTTCCAGGACTCGCTGGCGAATTGACGATGCGCGTGCTCCATGGTCCCCAAATGTTGGAGCATCCCTCATCCAGAGAGGGCGTTCTTATCGGCAACCCTTTTCATGGGGAAGCGGTTGAGATCGCTCGGATGGCCGGTGTCGATTTCATTGTCAACACTACCCTCAACGACCAGAGACAGATCACCGGCATCTTTTCTGGCGATCTGGAATCGGCCCATACTGCTGGATGCGAAGCGACGCGCTTGGGTGCTGAGGCGCAGTTGGACGAACCTGTGGACGTAGTGGTCACCACCGCCGCTGGCTATCCGCTGGACCTGACGTTCTACCAAACAGTAAAAGCGATGACCGCAGCTATCCCAGCGGTCAAACCCGGTGGCGTGATACTGGTCGCCTCCAGGTGCGACGAAGGGGTCGGCAGCCCCCCTTACACAAAACTGATGCGCGAGACCAGCTCGGTCGGTGAGTTCAGAGCGCGGATGTGGGACGACGAGAGGTTCACAATCGATCAGTGGCAGCTCGAAGAGCAGTGCCGGGCTTTGGATCACGCGGAGGTTTGGCTCTATACTGAAGGTCTATCTCACCTTCAAGCAGGTGATCTTTTGGTGCGACCTGTGGAGTCGGTTAAGAGAGGTGTGACCGACGCTTTGGCTCTGTTTGGACCACGCGCGTGCTTGGCGGTCATCCCCGATGGACCCTACGTAATGCCGACCCTGTCCAGATAGATTTTTGCAAGGCGGTTTGGGAGACCTGATGACCAGAACAGAAGAGTTCAGTGAGAAGCGCGAACGAGTGCGCAGTTGGCTCAGCAGCGCACGCCACGATGCTGTTCTGTTCTCCACCACCGCCAATTTTAGCTGGTACACCGCCGGCGGCGATGACCATGTGTCCATCGCAACAGAATTTGGTGTGGCACCGGTGTTGGTGACTCCAAAAAAAGATTACGTAATCACCAACAACATTGAGAGCCAGAGAATTCGCGCTGAGGAGCTGGCAGGCCTCGACATTGAGGTAGTCGCCTACGAGTGGCACGACGAAGGCGGCCACGACCGATTGGTCAGGCAGTTGACCGCCCACGGCAGCGTCGCAAGTGACAGAGGCTCATTAGCACCTCGCCTGGCCGAACTGCGCTACAGCCTGACGCCATCAGAGATCGCACGATACCGCTCACTTGGAAAGGATGTTGCTGATTCTTTGGCTGAGGCGTGTCGGTTGGTCCAACCGAGACAGACCGAGTTTGAAGCGGCTGGCATCGTCGCAAAAAAGTGTCTTTCTAGGAATGTGACCCCGATAGTCCTTTTGGCCGCAGCCGACGACCGCATAAGACACCACAGACACCCGATCCCAACTGACACCCCCATCAACGAACGAGTGATGCTTGTGGTTTGCGGCCGCAGACACGGCCTCATCGTCTCTACGACCCGCCTTGTGAACTTCGCTCCCCTCACTGATCTGATAAAAGGCCGTCATGAATCCGTATGTGCTGTGGACGCGCTGGTCAACGACGCCACTACTCCAGACGCCTCGGTATCCGAGATTTTTGGCAAGCTCCAGCGAGCCTATAGCGATACGGGGTTTGGGCCTGAGTGGTGGCTTCACCACCAAGGCGGCGCAACCGGCTACGGTGCCAGAGACTACAAGGGCACTCCTGACAGCAAAGAAACCGTACAGCAAAATCAGGCGTTCGCGTGGAACCCGTCAATCACAGGCACCAAATCAGAAGACACAATCATCGCCACGCTCGACGGGCCCGAATACCTATCGACGACTGACGACTGGCCCACTGTGGAGATAAGAGTCAACGGCAAAACCTATACCCGCCCTGACATCCTTGTCCGAGACGTTTGAGCAAACATCTCCCCAGATCCTCCAATATCCCTAGAACCAAGCACTCGTTGCGACTGTTCTGATTGAACCGCTGTCTGCATCTGTCCGCTATGATAGATGACCCTCCTACCGTCTAATTAGGCCTGAACATTTAGACCACATCAGCCAGGAAAGAAATGCCTGAGATAGTAATCAAACCGCGCAACCGGTTTTCCAAGCACGGCGAGCAGATCGTTCGTACTGGCATCAGTCCATCGGTTCTAAACGAACCCTTCTTCTGACCGGAGACCTCTCTGTCGGTCGAAGAGCTGCTCTCCAACGAATCGATTATAGCTACTGTCGATGGCGCTGTCGCTGGCCGCACGATCCTTGAAGCGCTCTACTATCCCTTCGCCGGGATCGTCAACATCGAGGTCCTGGAGGCATACAGGGAGCAGACCATCGGAGCACGATTACTAACAGAAGCGACACAGACCGCCGCCGCCAAAGGTTTTTTGGCGGTTCATCTACAGACGGAACTGGATAACGTAGCGGCGCACAGGTTCTACCATCGTCACAGCTTTCTGCCTGCACAGCAGGGCGAGATGCTTCGGATGTTAAAATTCCTTAGCTATCCAGCCCTGGACCGATTTCGCCAAGAACATCCGTTGGCGTTTTTTTTTCAGAGATCACGGTGACCACAGCGACGGTGTTTCATGGCACCTCAACTGGCGTGATCCTATCAACAGCGACCAGATATCATTGGGCGTGTCTGATGGCTCGTGTCAGCAGGACAGCCAGGGCCTTGGCCCTGGGATTGTCCATTGCTCAATACGTTCAGGATCGGTGAACGTAGAGGCTTCGATAGATTTCCCTACGGCTGCCAATACGGTTGACGTAACGCTCACAATCACCAACCGCGCTGAGAAAAACGTCTCGGGTCGCTGCCGCCTCTTGCTCAACTCCGGATAGCTTCTGGATGGGTCAAACAAGGGTGCAATCGCTTATTCTCTATCAGCACACGAGACCGCCACACTTAGTTTTCCTGTGGCTGCAAGCCCGGATTTTGACGGCGAACTGCTTCGCTATGCATCTTACCAATCGATCTCAATAACAGCGGAAATACTAACACGAAGGCAGCATGTTTTGGTTGAGCACCCCCACAACCGTAGACGACGAGTAAGTGAGGTAAAACTCACATTGCACAGGGCGGGCATCTGTCCGACGCTGATACTGAGCGTTTTTGTCAGCGCGGCGACATCTACCGCCTCCCCAATCGACACCACCAGTTCCAAAACGTTGTTGGTAGCCCCACTGGCCGACCGGTCAGAGTTTCGTGGGGAGTGGAACCTCTCCTCTGAAGTCGCCAGGTCGCTCAGTCGCCGTATGAGTGTCTCCCACAGCTTTGTACCCATCAGCTTTGACACCCTCAATCTGGGTTCAAACGACGACCAAAAGCTGGTAGATGAGACCGTAGAAGCCATTCGCGTTGGCCGCATGGCTGGCGCTGACTACGTGATCTACGGTTCGATAGTGGCGTTTAACATCACACGGTATGGCGTCAGCGCAAGCGGCTTGGGCAGGCGGTCGTGGGGTGGTGGCGACGCCAACTTAGTGGAAGTTGGCGCTCCGCTGGCAGGTGGCTATCGCCATTTTGTCGCTGTCGTGAACCTGCGAGTAGTGCTGGTGCGCTCCGCTGACGGCAAAGTGATCGCAGAGCCAACAGGTGAAAGCGAGCTGCGGGACAACGACCTGGGCTTCAGTTTTTTCGGCAAACCACGCGATGTCGACAGGCAGTTCTACGGCCTGGATCTCCTCAAATTCGATTCCACGGAGTTCGCCCAAACCCTTATCGGCAGGGCGTTTGAAGAGGCCGCCTCTGAGATCGTGGCGGCGGTGCCCACCGATCGGCCAGATCAGAGTCTTGCCGCCAGCGGCGCGATCGTAGCTGTCGACGGTGCCAAAATATACATTAATCTGGGTTTTGATGACGGTGTCACTGTCGGCCAAAGGTTTTCCGTCTCCGCTCCAGGAGACACGCTGCGCGACCCAGTGAGCGGAGCCGTTTTGGGCCGGATCGAAACACCCGTCGGCACGCTCCAAGTCTCGACGGTGCTAGCACCTCATCTCTCCACCTGCACAGTCAGCGACAGCACCGGTGCCATCAAGCGCGCACAGATCGTTCGAAGTAGCCGGTAAGCATGGTTGTCAGACCCACCCGTGGTGTCATCTACTATAATGGATCGGTATCCCGGTCGCGCTGGCGTTTGTGCCGGGTCTGTATCTAGGCACAAACTCAGCGAGCCCGGTTGGCACGCTTGTCGGTGGGCATGGTTTGGTGGGGCCAGACGGAAGGCAAACTGAACTGAACGACGTGCTTCCTGTTGGTGGGGTGGTTCTGGTTTCGGCTACCAGTGACCAGATTGACCGCAATCTTCGAGCGCTCAGAGGTGCGGTGGCAGATGGCATCGAGGTTGTCGGCATCGTATACGCATCAGCTAACCGACCAACAACCACCCCGAACGACGCCGTCTATTTCTGCCAACATACCGCCAAAACACCATGTTCGCTGGCAAGCGAATCTGATTCTGCAGGTACAGTTATTGTTGTGGACAGTTGTGGGCGCGTCAGGTGGGCCGGTCGTCTGGAGGAGGTGGCCATCGCTACCGACATCGCCTCGTCTGTGCTTCTTAGTAGATCAGTTCCCCCAGGGGCATGACAGCAGATAAAGTCTCTTTTTGAGTAGAGCGCCCCGTCAGATCCTCCGGTCATCCGCCTTATTCTTTTGCCATCGTCAGAGCATCCAGAAGCCATCGAACCGCCAAGTCGGTTGGGAAAACATGCGCGCCGTCATGTTCGACAAATCCCAGCGCATCGGAGCAACCCATCCTGGTATAGACATCTTCGAGAATCGACCTGATTTGCGCTACGTCCTCGGTGTTGAGAAGCGGGTCGGCGGTGCCATAGACATGGCAACTCGGCTTAGGCGCGATCAGCGCCAACACCTCCCCAACATCTCCATATCTCAATATCCCAGGGAAAAACTGCGCCCCGCACGATTTCATCTTAAGGGAGCGCTCCTCAAAAAGGTTGAGACATCCCGCCGTAACTGCGGTCTTGATCCGATGGTCCATCGCCGCCAGATACATCGTCATCCTGCCGCCGAACGATAACCCGACGCAGCCTATCCTGTCGTGGTCCACTTCGTCACGGGTCATCAGATAGTCCAGTGTCGCCTCTCCGTCCGAAATCATCAGCGACAGAAGGTCAACACCCCACATCTGTCCAGCGACAAAAGCCACATTGCACTTGTCACGGCCATCGCCGATCACGCCTTCATCTTCAACTCGCTCGCCCCATCCCAACCAGTCAGGCGTGATGGTCACAAAACCCGCTCGGACAAAATCTAACGCGTACGCTTCGCTTTTGGGGGTGGAATCCGATGTGCCGGTGACGTTGGACCTACCATCAGACGTGTGCCCATGGAGGCAGAGCAGAGCGGGTCTCTTTTCGCCGGGTTCCAGTCCCAAAGGAACGAGCATATCCGCAGCCACTCGCACACCAACCACCGAATCAAAATAAACCCGTTCGCGGACGTGATCCTCCTCCTTTACCACATCATCGACATGAACCTTTAGCGGAACCCTCGCAATCTCTGGCCCGCGCAGATCGGCAAGCGCATTTCTGAACGCTGCGCGCCAAGCATCAAGGTCCTCACCGTCGTAAGGCAGTGAGGGCCTGGCACTCTGAGCGTATTCAGCCAGGAACTCACTGAATGGGTATGCTCTATTCATGTTCATATCTTCCTGCGCACAAGATGCTGAGCAGACACAGGTAGCGGCTGCAAATCTGAATTGGACTGTCGATCAAGCATAAATCCGATCCCGGTGCATCCCAATGAATCAGCTTCCCAAACTGTCCCAACCACCGCTTGCGATCACAATCGTAGAAACGCCCCTAGAACGTAGCCCGCATCTCAGTTCGCCCCTGGTGAACAGTGCGTCGTCCAGGAGTCTTTCTGCCGTCGTAGGTCATCTGCACAGTCAGATAGGTCGATAGTCGGAAATCGATATTTGCCGACCAACGCCAGTTCTGCCCATCGTCCATCCCGCCCAAAAGGTGGAGCGGCAGCGATGCACCTTCGGCTTTGTTCGTCGGGAAAACGCCACTCCACTCCGCTGATGCCCATATTCTGCCTTTGGTCGTCCAAGAACGCCTCAGATTTGGGGAAGCGCTGACAATCCACGCTGCAAGCTCCGAGTCAGGTTCTTTAGCCACCGACGCATCAGCGACCGGATCAACCGCCCTTCCCAACTTCCCCTCAACGCCCATCTCCCAGTTGTGGTTCGGATGATAGCTCAGTCGCTGGGTTGTCTGGTGCAGCCGGGTGCTAAAATCAAACCGCCGCGTACCGCTTCTAGACTGCCGCCGGTAGACGTACTGCCCCTCCCACTCCAGACGACCAGCTCCATGGCGCGAACGTCTTCTTATTGAGTACTCCTTCAGCAGTCTAGATTCAGCTGTATCAGCCAGACCGGGAGCGCCACCGATCACGTCGGCACTAAAATCCTCGGTCGATCGAAATCTGAGCCGCCACGACTGTTTGGGCGACGCTCGAAACAGATAAACATCCTGGCGCATATCAAGCAGACCGCGAACGGTGGGCGAACTGCCAAATCGCCTGAATTTCCAAAACTTCGCTAAGTAGAGGTCTCTATTACGTGTACTGTCAGCCTCCTTCACACGTATGACCGACTCCGTTGAGATCGCCCTAAGCGCCCTTTTCAACAGCTTGGGAGGCCCAACCATCGGCTCGCCGCGAACTCGCCGACGGTTTTTTACAAACCTCATTTTGCCCAGTGTGACTATGGCGCGCAAACTGGCGTCGAGCTGGACAGTCTCCCTCAACTCGCCAGTGGAGCCGTAAAAGAGGTCGTAGGTTCCCTCTGGTCTCCCAGATTCCACCTCCCTGTCAATAGATACCTCGGTGAGTATCGCTCTACTCGCCTCGTCGATGGGGACAAAACGTCCGTTTCCAGGGCCGACATAGCGGTAGACCCTAATCCGTCGGTCGGTGCGGTTGCTCGAAACCCGGTACTTTAGCTCACTTGTGACACTTTTTGTCGGGGTCGTGTGATGCAGGTCCACCTCCGCCACATCCACCACCGCACTCCTGGCACCCATATCATAACGCCGGTTTCTTAGTGTATATCCGCCGCTGGCAGTGAGGCCACCCCAATCTCTGGTGGCGGCGCGATATGTTTGGGTGATGGAGCGCTGGTCCTCCTCCCAACCTTCACCGCCATCATTAAGCAGGTCATCCGTCCGATGTTCAACCGACGCCGACGCTGATATCGACTCAAATCCGACCGACGCCAGACCGCTTTCAGCCTCCAGATATCTTGTTCCCCTCTGCGACGTCATCGACCGCTCATACTCGGTTCGCAGAGACGGCTTGACCCTCCACACCACCGCGGACACCGTTCCATCTCCTCGCCAAATATCGCGGTCTGTCCTGACCGAATCTCCTGTTACGCGGCCAACGTTCATATGTTCAACCGCCCCCCTGGCCTCCCATCCCGACCTCGGCAGCGCCGAAAACCCTCCGGCCAGTCGATCAGATCGCACCGCCCCTGGTAGAGGCCAAGTTCCTTGCCTTAGCCAACCAACAGCCGGGCTAACGCGCAGCCACCCAACCGGATAGTAGCTCGCCAAACCTCGGATACTGTTCTCTTCACCTCGTTCCTCAGTAAGCCCGATTCCCCATCGCCTGGAGTCTTCGGTGTCCCTCGTGCGACTCATCGCAGCAAACCCACGGTCGATTTTTCGCCCCTCAATTCGCCCGGAAACTTCTCCCAAACCACCTATCCGCTTTCGATCGAATACCGCCTGACCCTTGATGGCGCTCTGTTGATTGTCACTGTCGTCTATATTCGACCTGACGTTCGCGTCGACATCGCTCATCGCCATTTCTGTGCTCAGATGAATCCAAGGTGTCGGGCTCAGTCGGCCATCCACCACTCCGAGCCTATGCCGTTTGGGTAGCGGCAGTAACCTTTTTGGCGTGTGTGTACCCAATCCCTCTCCGACAAACTGATAGACCACTTCCCCAAACTCTATACTTCTCACATACCCCCCCTCTCCAACCCCAACAGGATTGAACGCCACCGAATACTCTCCGCTTGCGGACTCAACATGAACGAACACGGAGTCAATGAGGTCATACGATCCAAGCGAATCCTCCACCCACCCATCTGTAGCAGCTCTAAGCGGGTCGTCTCCAGCAGACCGCAAAAGCGTTTGGTTTGTCTCGTCCATCGTGAAGAACAGGGGTTGTTGGGCCTGATCTGACTCCTGAATTAGCGTCACCCCCAACTCCGCTCTACCATCCAAAAAATCCCCTCGGGACGCCGCTGCTGCGGTGGTGTGGCTGTAAGCCTGATTGGCGAACTCGTAATCGGCTACGATCCGCATGTCGGTGGTGATAAGCCGCTTGCGGGTAAATGTGATCTCGCCTGCGCCGTAGTCGATGGTGTAGTCGTTGCTCTCTCCTCGCCTTAGCTGCCTGCCATCAATCCACACCCGTTCGGTTCCAGCCAAAACAATCACACCGGGGTTGCCCATAGCATCCACGAACCTATAGGGCCCTCGATTGCCGTCGGTGGGCACAATCTCCATGGTATGCAAAACACCCTCCGACGACGCTATCGCTAAAGTGCCTTCAAACCTCTCGTAGCCGATCCGCCCTGCCGCCCCCTCCAACCGTCGCTGGTAGCTGCCAAACTCCGTCCGGTCAAAATTGAGATCGTAATCGCCCAGTGTCGCCTGATAGTGCGGCGTGGTTATCTCGACCAAGACCCTGTCCAGCTCCTTTAGATTCTCGGTATTGCCCTCCGGCTGAATCGGGAGATTTTGGTCGGACAGGATTGCCACGACCTCCACATCTTCAGCCAGGGTGCCGCTGACGCCCACCCGGAGCGCCTGCTTGAAGGCCATGTCACGATCGCTGCCCACATCGACCGAAAAAGTTTTGCTGCCACCGATCCTAAGGTCAGCACCTTCAGGCTTTCGGAAAGGCCGTGACACCCCAAGCAGCGGCCTGCTATAGGGTGCGGTTTCATCGCCTAAAACCGAATCGGCTGGTAGGATATCTGGTCGCTGATCCCACAGTATAGGCGCGTGGGATATAGGCAGCGACCGCCAGGTGATCCACAGACTGGAGCTTGGGAGGTCGTGCTGAGTTATATGGAGCCGATTGGTCAGGTAATCGACAGAAAAATCGCGCTCGACCACCAACTTCACTGAGTCGGCGCGAACCTCAACGCTCCCGACCACGATAACCTCATCGCCAAGAAAGATGCCCAACGAGTCTGGACGGGCCGACAACGCGTGTGCGCCGACGACCACCACCCGCCCGTCGGCGGCGTGGACTGGTGGTGTCAGCAGGGCCGCCAAGACGAGCAGGCCATAACCACAACTGCCCTTGAAGCCACAAGTTCGCCAATGGTCTGGTATTAGTCGCAATATCCTCATCTCAGTGTAAATTACCGCCATCGCGGGCTTAGAAGCCAACCGGCGTCTAACTTATCTCAGATCGAGTACATGCGTTCGCTCCGACGGTGGAGCCGATGTGTCGCGATCTTTCCCGCGATTTTTTTTGACGAGCGCGTCGTTGCAGCTGGCGTCGGACAACGTTCTGATGTTCTGTACAGACCGCGAGCGCACCACATTTCCCTTGCTCACATTGAACTGCTGCCGACCATCGCCGGTAGCAGGGACAATTTGTCCGACAATAGTCAAAATGTCACCAGATTCCGCCGTCCCGCTCAGGTCATTGCCGATTGACAACCTCTTTTTCCGCTGGCAGGCAGGGATCTACGTCTGACGCACCCGAAATCCGCGTCTCATTGGTCCAAAAATTGCTAAAACGAGTGAGTGGATTGATGAGCATTCCGTCCAAGATCAACCAACCTTTCCTGCTGCTGTGAAGGCTTCGCCAAACGGGTCTATAGCCCATCAGAACACATTCGGACCCAGCGGATTTTGTCGCTATCTGTCTTGCCCAAACACCGCAAAAAAAAAACCTGTAAAAAAGGACGCACGCATATGCTTGACATAGTCGCAGAGCCTTCTATCTTCAACAGCGATAAAAGGGACCACTTATGTCCGATTTGTGTTTTCGCAGGAGCTAGCTTTGGATAAAACAGACCGGCATAGACCTCTTCAGGCAGTCGCCGCGACCAAAAACCAGCACAGCGGGATATCGGACAAAACTATGGCTATAAACGATGGCTTATTTGTCGCAGGCGTAGCCGCTCGTATCAGTGGCAAGATGGGCGAGAGTGTCCTCAACCTCGGCGCGAGTCTGGCGCTGATGTTTATTCTGTCGATTATGGGTGCGTCCGATATTTCAGCGCAGGCAGAAAGCGCCGATACCTTGACAGCGGCGCAGGACTCATCTGCGGTGGACGCCGAAGCAACTTTGGGTCCTCCTGTGGCAACCGTAGAATTGTATGCAGCCAAATGTGCTTCGTGCCATACGGTCGGTGGCGGCGTCAGGGTTGGTCCAGACCTCAAAGACGCCCACACCCGCAGAGACCGTGATTGGCTGACTCGCATGATTGGCGACCCAAACTCAATGCTTGGGACCGATCCTGATGCCCGCGCGTTGCTAGCTGAGTTCAACGGCGTGAAGATGCCAGATTTAGGACTTAGCGATGAAGATATTCAGAGCCTTATCGATCTGATCGAAAAGTGCTCTCTTGAGGCGTGTGATCTAAGAGGCAAGTTCACCCCTGTCACCGACGCCACAGACGATGATGTCAGAAGAGGTGCCGATCTGTTCTTGGGCATATTGCTCCAGGAATCCGGTGGGCCTGCGTGCATTGCATGCCACACGGTTGTTGGCGCTTCGACATCGGCACCAGGTGGCATCCTCGCCAAAGACTTGACAAACGTATTTGCCCGCTTGGGCGATGAGGGTTTAGACGCATCCATTCGCAACCCGGCATTTCTTCTGATGAACAAGATTTTTTCGGAGAAACCGCTTACGACGGATGAGGCATTCGCATTGAGGGCTTATTTGTATCAGGCCAACCGAGGGGCGTTGGCGAACTACGGACAAACCAAAGATTCTTTCAGTGTGCCGCTCGCCGGAGCTATCGGCGCGGCTATCGCGCTACTACTGCTGAACGCAGTGTGGTCGCGACGGCTTAGAGGCGCACGAGAACTCATCCTTAATGGAAGAGGAACAGACGGGTGAAGTGGATCAAAGATCTGGTCAGCCCAAAAACCCGGGCGTGGGAAGAGTTCTACCGCAATCGTTGGCAGCACGACAAGGTTGTGAGGTCCACCCACGGAGTTAACTGCACCGGCGGCTGTTCCTGGAACATATACGTAAAAGAGGGTATAGTCACCTGGGAGATGCAGGCCTACGACTATCCCAAACTCGAAGGCGATCTGCCTCCATACGAGCCCCGCGGATGTCAGCGCGGCATCTCGTTCTCGTGGTACCTCTACAGCCCGCTACGGATAAAATATCCCTACATGCGCGGCGTTCTCCTGGACATCTGGCGTCGGGCTAAAGCCACCCACGACGATCCGGTAGAGGCGTGGGCGAGTATTCAGGCCGACCCAGAATTAAGGGGACGGTACCAGCGTGCGCGGGGCAAGGGCGGTTTTCGTCGTGTAACCCACGAAGAGGCCAACGAACTGATGGCCGCTTCCAACATCTACACCGCTAAGAGTCACGGCCCCGACCGGATTGTCGGATTCTCTCCTATCCCTGCAATGTCTCAGCTCAGCTATGCCGCTGGAGCGCGGATGTTGCAGTTGATGGGCGGCGTATGCCTCTCGTTCTACGATTGGTACTGCGATCTGCCTCCAGCGTCGCCAGAGATTTGGGGCGAACAGACCGACGTTGCAGAATCAGCTGACTGGTACAACTCCAAAATGATCGCGGTCATGGGCTCGAACCTGAACATGACCCGCACACCGGACTGCCACTATATAGCTGAGAGTCGCCACAACGGCACGAAACTGGTGGTTTTCTCGCCAGACGCCTCACAGGTCAGCAAATATGCCGATCAGTGGGTGGCTATAAACGCTGGACAGGACGGTGCGTTCTGGATGGCGGTGGGGCATGTGCTTCTGAAAGAGTACCATGTCGAGAATCCGCGTCAGTCTTTCCAAGACTACATTCGCCAGTATACCGACGCTCCCTATCTGGTGCAGTTGGACAGATCCAAGAACAGATATCGCGCTGGACGTCTTCTGCGTGCCAACGCGATATCGCGCTACGCGGACCAGGAGAACGGCGACTGGAAATTCCTCATTCTCGACGAGACCACTGGCGAGCCACGTATGCCTGGCGGCAGCGTTGGCCATCGCTGGGGTGAGGAGCCTGGCCAGTGGAACCTCAAGCCCGAAGACCCCACAACAGGCGAGGCGATCGCTCCGGCCCTCAGCGTCCTTGAAGGACGCGACGAGGTGCTTCAGGTAGAGTTTGAAGAGTATGACGGCGACAGTGTTTCCCTCAGGGGAGTGCCCGCCAAAAAGGTCAAAACCTCCGAAGGCGAGGTGTTGGTAACAACAGCGCTAGATCTTCTGATGGCCCGCTACGGCGTCGGTCGTGGTCTCAATGGTGACTATCCAGCTGACTACGACGATGCAAGCTCATCATATACCCCAGCATGGCAGGAGCGATGGTCAGGAATCGACCGCGCCACAGTGTTGGACTTCGCCAGAGAGTGGGCAAACACCGCTGAAACCACCGACGGCAAGTGCTGCATTATCATCGGTGCAGGCATCAATCACTGGTACCACAACAACCTGATGTACCGCTCCGGTATTGTCGCACTTATGCTCACTGGTTGTGTCGGAAAGAACGGCGGCGGACTCAATCACTACGTTGGGCAGGAAAAACTCGCGCCGATGGCTCCGTGGTCTTTCATGGCATTCGCCCGCGACTGGGCAGGGCCTCCAAGACTTCAAAACGCGCCGTCGTGGCACTATATGCATAGTGACCAGTGGCGCTACGAAGCCGAATTCACAGAGTACCATCCGGTGCCTGAAGGTGCTTCGCTCGCCCAGGGACACACCGCCGACCTCCAGGTAAAAGCGGTCCACAACGGTTGGCTTCCGTTCTATCCGCAGTTCAATGAAAACAGCCTGGATGTTGTCAAAAAGGCGCGTGAAGCTGGGGCTACGACAGACGAAGAGGTGATCGCTCACGTCATCGAACGACTAAAGAGCGGCGATCTTGAGTTTGCAGTAGAAGACCCTGACGCCCCTGAGAACTGGCCCAGAGTCTGGTACATCTGGCGCGGCAACGCACTTATGTCCAGCGCCAAAGGACACGAATACTTTCTCAAACACTATCTGGGCACCCACCACAACGCCATTGCCGACGAGCGCGCAGAAGGTGTTGTCAAAGACGTCAAATGGCGCGACGCCCCAGAGGGCAAGTTCGACCTCATCGTCGATCTCAATTTCAGAATGGACACCTCGGCGCTCTATTCTGATATAGTCCTCCCAGCGGCAACGTGGTACGAGAAAGACGATCTCAACTCCACTGATATGCACTCGTTCATACATCCGCTTTCTGAGGCAGTGCCCCCAGCGTGGGAATCTCGTTCGGACTGGGACCTGTTCAGGTCGGTGGCGGAAAAAACCGGCGAACTGGCGGCACGCCACTTCCCGGAACCTGTGGACGATTTGGTACTAAGCGCTCTGGCGCACGATTCTCCAGCCGAGATATCGCAGATGGAGATCAAGGACTGGATGAACGGCGAGTGCGAAGCTATCCCTGGGAAAACGATGCCTGGGATGGCTATCGTCAAGCGTGACTACCGCCATCTCCTAGAAAGGTTCGTCTCACTGGGCGAGAGTGCCAAAAAGCTCGGTGCCCACGGCATCCAGATGGACGTCACCGATTTCTACGACGAGATGCTGGTCGATGGCCCCACCGAAGAGTTTGACGGGAAGACCTATCCGTCGATCAGGGAGGCGTCTTATGGTGCCGACGCGATCCTCAAGTTGGCTCCTGAGACCAACGGCGAGATCGCATGGCGGGGCTACAAGTTCCTTGAGGGTAAAACCGGTGTGCCGCTGACCCATTTGGCTGACGGTGTCCGTGCTTCAAGAGTGAATCTGGCCGACCTCCAGGCACAGCCCAGACGCATCCTAAACAGCCCCTGTTGGTCAGGACTGGTCACAGGTGGCCGCGCCTACTCAGCGTTCACCATGCAGATCGAAGAGTTGACCCCATGGCGGACACTCACCGGTCGGCAGCATTTCTATCTTGATCACCAGGGCTACCTCGACTTTGGCGAGCATCTGCCCACATACAAGCCGGTGCCGTTGCCTGCTCAGTTTGGCGATCTAAGGCAGAGCCCAGAAGATGGGTTGATGCTCAACTACCTGACACCCCACGGCAAGTGGCACATTCACTCCACCTTTGGCGACAACCATCGGATGCTAACGCTTTCGAGGGGTATGGAGCCTGTCTGGATTAACAATGACGATGCCGACGAGATCGGCATCGTTGACAACGACTGGGTAGAGGTCCACAACGACCACGGTGTCGTCTGCACACGAGCGGTGGTATCGCATCGCCTGCCCAGGGGCATCTGCATCATCTACCACTCGCCTGAACGCACCATCGGTGTGCCCAAATCGCCGCTTCGCGGTGGGCGCAGAGCCGGTGGACACAACAGCTTGACGCGTGTCAGACTCAAACCGTCACTCATGATCGGCGGCTACGGACAGTTCACCTATCACTTCAACTACTGGGGTCCGACAGGGGTCAATCGCGACACCTTCGTCAGGATTCGCAAACTCGACAATCCCGAGATATAGGGCGAGCGAGGACATAATGGATATCCGCGCACAGGTCTCGATGGTGTTCCACCTCGACAAATGCATAGGTTGCCACACTTGCAGCATCGCCTGCAAAAATGTGTGGACTGATCGGCAGGGTGCCGAGTATATGTGGTGGAACAACGTAGAGACAAAACCTGGTACTGGCTATCCCACAGGCTGGGAAGATCAGAGCAAGTACAAAGGCGGATTCGAGAAGAAGAACGGTGCTGGCAGCGACATTGAGTTGAGGGCGGTTGGTCGCCTGCGTGGTGCTGCGACGGTCTTCCACAACCCGAATCTGCCGGTGATCGACGACTACTACGAGCCGTTTACACACACCTACGAAGACCTTTTCAACGCTCCAGAAGGTGCCGATCAACCCGTCGCCAAACCGATCTCAATGATTACCGGCAAGCCCATGGAGATTAAATCTGGCCCCAACTGGGATGATGATCTTGGTGGCTCTCCTATCTACGCCGCCAACGATCCAAACCTGGACAGCCTCACCCCGCAAGAGCGGCAGGCTATTTTCGACGTCGAAAAGCTGGTGTTCTTCTACGTCCCTCGCATCTGCAACCACTGCCTAAATCCGGCGTGTGTTGCAGCGTGCCCCTCGGGTGCGCTCTACAAACGCGGCGAAGACGGGATTGTTCTTCTCAATCAGGAGCAGTGTCGTGCGTGGCGGTTCTGCGTGACGGCTTGTCCCTATAAAAAGACCTATTTCAACTGGGGTACAGGCAAGAGCGAGAAGTGCATATTGTGCTACCCCAGGCTCGAAGCAGGTGAAGCGCCGGCGTGTTTCCACTCGTGTGTAGGGCGTATTCGCTACGTGGGGCTGGTCCTCTACGATGCCGACCGGATTCATGAGGTCGCCTCGGTCGATCAAGACGAGATAATTCAGGCCCAACGCGACATAATCTGCGACCCTAACGATTCGGCAGTCATAGCCGCAGCGCAGGCAAACGGGATTCACGATGACGCCATCGCATCAGCCCAGAAATCCCCGGTCTACAAATTCGTCAAGGAGTGGGGCCTAGCGCTGCCGCTGCACGCCGAGCACCGCACGCTCCCGATGCTATTCTACGTTCCGCCGCTTCTTCCTGTGATGGCCAGCCAAGGCGATCGGGGCTACGACACCTCCTACGAGGGGTTCTTGAGCGGCATCGAAAACTATCGGTTGTCTCTGAAATATATGGCCAGCCTGTTTGGTGCTGGGAACGAGGCACCTGTCAGGTATGCGCTGGAAAAACAGCTCGCAATAAGAAGCCACAGGCGTCAGGTGACCACCGGCGATCTGGATCAGAGCGAAGTTGATCGCCAGCTAGCCCAGGTGGAATCGGACGTCAAAGAGGCCAATGAGATATACCGTCTGACATCAATCGCAGCGGCTGAGGACAGGTTTGTAATCCCGCCGATGCATCGCGAGGAGGCGATTGAGATGATGGGCGATACGCTTGTCCAGAAAGGGCAGGCTGGAGTCGGTTTTCGCACCCAACCAGCGCGGGGAGCCTAATAGATGCAGCTCAATGCGTCGGTGATGGACGATCTTGCGGCGTGTCTGGAGTATCCCATTCCCGCCACGAAACAGAGCGCCCGCTCAGCAGCGAAAGCGCTGGCGAGCGCAAGCGATGGTCAGCTATCCCAAGCGCTGATCTCTTTGGCGGATGAGATCGAAAACGCGAGGGTAGGCGAGCCAGAAGAGCGGTATACACTGCTTTTTGACCTCAAGCCGGTGTGTACGCTCAATCTGGGGCACCACATCTATGGCGACACCTACCAGCGTGGAGCTCTGTTGGCGGGATTGGCGTCAGACTTGAACGCTGCGGGTATCGATCACGGCCACGATCTACCAGACTTTCTACCAACGCTCCTAAGGTTGCTAGGGTGGCTCGACGACGAAGAGGACAGGCGTCTGTTGGTATACGCTGTGATGGAGCCTGCTCTTAAATCAATAAACGCAGCCCTCAAAGATTCGTCGGGGCCTTGGCCTGAGATATTGAGACTCCTTCCGGCACTTATAACGAGTCTCGTGCCGAGAGGCCTAGAAGAGATCGCTGTGCCGAAAAGGCGGTTGGAGGTTCTTCAAAATGCTTGATGTCTTTCTCTATGGTGTTCTGCCCTATGTGGCGGTAGTGACATTCTTGGGGACATCGATTCAGCGGTATCGCCGCGAACCGTTCACTTTTTCCAGCCTGTCATCACAGTTTTTGGAATCTCGTCGCCTGTTCTGGGGCTCCGTTCCGTTTCACATGGGCATTCTTACGCTGTTTTTTGGCCACCTAATTGGTTTTCTGTTTCCCATGTCGGTGACGATCTGGAACGGTGAACCGGCGCGGCTACTAATACTTGAATCAACGGCGCTTGCCGCAGCACTGCTCACCACTGTCGGGTTGATTGGACTGATTTATCGCAGGATCGCAACCACCAGACTCTGGGCGATCACCACGCCGACGGACATAATGGTCTACGTCGCGCTGCTATTCTCCATCGCTACCGGTCTCTGGGTCGCTCTGGGCCTTAGGTGGGGAAGCGCTTGGTACACCCATACGATAGTGCCCTATCTCTGGTCGATTCTCAAATTCCAGCCAGACATACAGCGCGTCGCGGAACTGCCACTCGCAGCGCGCCTGCACTTTCTCGCAGCGGTTGTCCTGTTTGGCCTGTTTAGCTTCACCCGATTGGTACACATATTGGTGACGCCAGTTCCCTACCTGTGGCGACCCGTTCAGCAAGTGATCTGGAATAGGGCCCGCGCACGTGAACTTAAGGATCGGTCGGTATGAATGAACGCGGCCGGGCGTACAGTGTCCTGACTATGAACACGCTCGCGTTCACTGTCTGTTTCGCAGTTTGGATGATGAACGGTGTCTTGATTACGTTTTTGGTCGACAACAAGGTGTTTTTGTGGGACAAGGTCCAGATGGGTTGGCTCATCGGAGTTCCGGTATTGACCGGTTCGTTGGTCCGCCTGCCTGTTGGCGTCCTCACCGACAAATACGGCGGACGTATAGTCTATGTTATCGTAATGCTGTTGTCGGCGCTGGGTGTATTCATCGTTAGCTACGCCAACAGTTTTTGGGGATTTATTGGCGCGGGGCTGTTTTTCGGGTTGGCAGGAACCTCGTTCGCAGTTGGCATCGCCTACACATCGGTCTGGTTTCCCGACCGGCAGCAGGGCACTGTGCTTGGGATTTTCGGCGCAGGCAACGCCGGTGCGGCTTTGACGAGCATGGGTGCTCCGTTCATCCTGCGGGCGTTGACCGACAATGGTGCCTATATAGAGGGTTGGCGCAATCTGCCGCGCCTCTACGCAGGGGCACTGGTGCTGATGACGATCATTTTCTGGCTGTTTACGCACCAGCGGACAGTGGAGTTCGGGCGCGACCGAAGCCTCAAACAGCGGCTCGAACCGCTCAAAAACGTTCAGGTGTGGAGGTTTGGCCTCTACTACTTCCTCGTATTCGGCGGTTTCGTTGCGTTGGCACAGTGGTTGATCCCATACTACGTCAACGTCTACACAGTCTCGGTCGCCACCGCTGGACTCATGGCCTCCATCTTCACACTACCCTCAGGCGTCATACGCGCTTTGGGCGGTTGGATGTCCGACAAGGTTGGTGCGAGAAAAGTGATGTACTGGGTGCTTAGCGGCTGCGCTATATGTAGCCTGCTGCTGGTTGTACCTCGAATGGACATCTACGCACCGGGGCAGGGCGTGATGGCGCTGTCGTCAGGGACTGTGACAGGCCTCAGCGACGACGGGATCACCGTGGAAACCAGGCGGTATAAGCTCACTGGCAAACCTACCGAAGAGATGGATGAAAACGAAGCGCGTTTCTGGCCTGTCGCCACATTCTGGCATGAGCCGCAAGTAGCACCGGGCGATCAGGTCTCGAAAAAACAGCTTCTAGCTCGTGGCCTGACCCACATCCATTTCCAGGCCAATATGTGGATTTTCACCGCGATCGTGTTTGTAATCGGGATTCTGATGGGAATCGGGAAGGCGGCGGTCTACAAACATATCCCCACCTATTTCCCAAGAGATGTAGGTGTCGTCGGAGGGATTGTCGGTGTTTTGGGAGGTTTGGGTGGTTTCTTTAGCCCAATTCTGTTCGGCTATCTGCTTCGAGGTACAGGCGTCTGGTCGACGTGTTGGGTCTTTTTCTTCTTCCTGGCGATGGGTTGTCTGGTGTGGATGCACGCGGTCATTCGCAAGATGTTGGCAGAACGGGCACCGCACCTAGTCCATCACGTCGAAGACGTAGCCTCTGAGACTCAGAACGCCGAATCTGAAGGAGTCGCCGAATGAGTGGGCCTGAACTTGAGAGGTGGGAGCCTGAAGACGAGCAGTTCTGGGAGGAGAGTGGCAAAGCGATCGCAACCAAGAATCTTTGGATCTCCATTCCCTGTCTGCTTTGCGGATTTGCAGTCTGGCTCTACTGGTCGATAATCACCGTCCAGATGAAAAAATTGGGCTTTTCGTTCCAACAGGAGGACCTCTACACGCTGATGGCTGTGGGCGGCCTGACCGGTGCCACTCTGCGCATACCGAACTCTTTTTTCATCGCACTATCTGGCGGCCGAAACGTCATTGCGGTGACGACGGCGTTTTTGATTTTGCCGGCTCTGGGTGTAGGGTTTGCGCTCCAAGACCCCAACACGAGTTACAACAACTTTTTGGTCTTGGCGGCGCTTTCAGGTTTCGGGGGTGGCGCGTTCGCATCATCTATGTCCAATATCAGCTTTTTCTTCCCCAAGCGGATGCAAGGTCTTTCGTTGGGTCTCAATGCTGGACTGGGCAACGTCGGTGTGAGCGTGATGCAGGTCCTTCTGCCGTTTGTGATGACTTTTGGTCTGTTTGGCGCGGTGGGTGGCGCGGGGCGGCAGCTGCCTGAGGCCTTTGGCGGTGCGACAATATGGATTCAAAATAGTGGGTTGGTATGGGTGCCAGTTCTTGCGGTGTTGGCGGTTCTGGCGTGGCTTTTTATGAACAATTTACCGCAACATAACGTGGGGCCATCGGGGGCCGCTATAGGCAAGATATCGTGGCTCCTGATTTTGGGCTTTGTTGGAGCTACTGCGGGGCTGTTGATGCTTCCGTGGATCAAGATTTCGATGGGGTTCATTCTGCCGGTCACAGTTGTTCCCATCGCTCTGACGCTCTTGCTTATGCGTTACCTGAGCCCTGGGCAAGTCAAAGAGAACCTGGCCGGTCAATTCGCCATCTTCAAAGAAAAGCACAACTGGATTATGACATGGCTTTATACCATGACATTTGGATCGTTCATCGGCTATTCGGTCGCGTTTCCAAAACTGATCCAGGACGTATTTGGTGAGTTGTCCGACGGCAGCATTAACCCCAATGCTCCCAATCCTCTGGCCTATGCCTGGTTGGGGCCGCTCGTGGGTTCGCTCATTCGACCGGTGGGTGGCTGGATATCGGACAAGTGGGGCGGTGCAAGAGTCACCCAGTGGGATACAGTGCTGATGATCGCATCGGTTTTGGGTGTGGCCTACTACGTCAAGGCAGCGGGCGCATCGGCGACCCCGGAGATATTCTTTCCGCAGTTTCTAACACTGTTTCTCCTGCTGTTCACTACCACCGGAATCGGCAACGGATCGACATTCAGGATGATCCCAATAATATTCAAACCATCAATGGCTGGGCCGGTGCTTGGGTGGACTTCAGCGGTGGCTGCCTATGGTGCCTTCATCATCCCAAGAGTGTTCGGCGGGCAGATCAAACTCGGTACACCTGAATATGCCCTTTATGGCTTCGCCATCTACTACTCGACATGTTTGGTGGTAAACTGGTGGTTCTACGCACGGAAGGGTGCCGAGATACCGTGCTAAAACGGGTCCTTTTAGCAGGTCTAGCGTTAGTGGGAACGTTTGTTGGGTGCGAACTCACCAATCAGGGCTATGCACCTCAGCAACCGACGCAGTACTCCCACGCCGTCCATGCAGGCGCGATGAAAATCCCGTGCCTCTACTGTCACTTTGGCGCCAAACGGGGCCGCTATGCGGGTATCCCACCGGCGGCGATATGCATGAACTGCCATAAGCAGGTCATCAAAGACAACCCAGAAATTCTAGCGGTAGCAGAGGCTATCAAATCTGGGGAGCCTATTAAATGGATTCGCGTTCATCGCGTTCCTGACCACGTCTACTTTAATCACAAAGTCCATGCAAAAGGTGGCGTAACGTGCCAGCAGTGCCATGGTCCTATCGAATCACAGGGTGTGGTCTCACAGTGGGCTCCGCTTACGATGGGATGGTGTCTCGACTGTCACAGGACCGCCAACGCTCCAGATCCTAACGTAGCTGCCGCTGGCAACGTTGTCGTCGCCGATCCTTTAACCGATTGCGGTGTCTGTCATCACTGATACGCCAAATATGAAACCAAAATCGACACAGCCTTGGATAGATAAGAGCGGACAGGACTCTTCTGCTGTCGCCGGTGATGTCGCTCTGGGAATGGACCGCCGCGGATTCCTCAAAGCGCTGGGGATCGGTGGCGTGTCAGCCTTAGCGGCATGTGAACGTCTACCGGTTCGTAACGCAATCCCGTTTCTTGTCGCGCCAGAAGAGGCCACTCCAGGCGTTTCGATTCACTACGCCAGCACTTGTGCAGCGTGTCCGGCTGCGTGTGGATTGATGGTGACGGTCAGAGATGGTCGTCCGATCAAGCTCGAAGGCCACAAAGACCATCTTACGTCGGCAGGCGGACTGTGTGCCACCGGCCAAGCTGATCTTAGAGGGCTCTACGATTCAGGGCGTCTCCAAAACCCTACCATCGACAACGCCAGCGCAACTTGGGCCGAGTTGGACACTCAGATTGCCGCTAAGCTTGCAGAGATAAAGAATTCCGGCCAACCGGTCTACGTGATCTCCACAACACTTGTGAGTCCGACCGCCCGCAACACCATCGCAAAATTCCTGGCATCCTATGGTGGCGAACTGGTGGAGTACGACGCTGGCATTGAGAGCGCATCGTCAGTTGAGGCCGCATATACCCATCTCGACGGTCGTGGTGTCGTGCCTTCGGTGGAGATAGCCGCGAGCGACCTGCTGGTAGTGTTTGGCGCTGACCTATTAGGTGCAGGAAGCGATCCGGTCTCATTTACAGCGCAGTACAGCGAGCGGCGGCGTCAACGAGAGGTCGGCAAAGACTTCCGTCATATCCAGATTGAGGGAAACCTCAGCCTCACCGGCGCAGCGTCTGATGAACGGATTCAGGCCACATCCTCCGAACGCAAACTGATGACGCTACAGCTACTGAAAACAGTATCAGAAACCGCGTCGGGCACAGCCGCCACGCTGTCTCGTGAGATTACCGCTGACTTGCCGACAGAACAGCCACATGCCGCCGAGATCAAAGCCCTCGCCACCGATCTTTCTCGCAGCAAAGGCCGGTCGCTTGTTGTCAGCGTGGCCGACGACCCTCAAGAACAGCTCGCTACGGCTCTAATCAACCGCATTCTTGGCAGTGAAGGTAAGACGCTCAACCTCGCCCGACCGTCACTGGTGCGTCGCGGATCAGTTGAAAAACTCTCTCAGTTCACCAAAGCGCTAAAGAGCGGAAATGTCGGTGGGGTGATTATAGTCGGGCAAAACCCGGTGGAAAACCTTCCAGACGGCGAATCATACAGCGCTCTTTTGAGCGGTCTGTCGCTGTCTGTGTGCATCACCGACCGCCCAACCGCCACCGCCCAAGCCTGCAAATATGTAGCTGCGAGTCACCACGGACTCGAGTGCTGGGGAGATGCCTCTCCAAGAGCCGACATACTCACCCTCATGCAGCCGACAATGCGACCGCTTTTTGACACCCGCCACCCGATTGAGAACATCCTTTTTTGGGCAGGTGCTACCGAGACTGACTACCGGCTACACCTGATGGAGACGTGGCGAAAAGAGGTCTTTCCAGCCTCCGGCACCCAGCGTTTCACAACTTTCTGGAACAGCTCGGTCTCCCAGGGCGGCGTCTTAGGTGAGGTGGCTTTAAGATCAGGCCGTTTCACCGCTTCGGTTTTGGGCGGCGGGAAGCATCAGCCAATCTCGACAGAGGTGAGCCTATCTCCGTCATCTGAAGATCGACTTGAGATAGAGCTTCTGTCCGAAGTCGCGCTTAGGGATGGGTCAAGCGGTTTCAATCCGTGGCTAAGAGAGCTACCAGAGCCGCTTACGCGAACTTCGTGGGTCGCCACAGCGCGGATCGCACCATCACTAGCAAAATCCCGTGGAATAGAAGATGGCGATGTGATCTCAATCACAGCGGGCGACACATCACTCAAGCTCCCGGCGCGGATACTGCCAGGGCAACATCCCCGCCTGATTGGCGTGCCGGTGGGGTATGGACAGAAAGACGGCGACGGTGGTGACGCATCAAGAAACGGTTTTCGTCTTGGCTCAGCGTCCGCATTACCAGCCATCATCGAACGCACTGGCGAGACGACCAAAATTCCGCTGATGCAGGTCCATTCCAAAAGCGAAGGGCGGCCGATTATTCATCAGGTCACAGCGCCTGATGAAGCGGTACACACCCCGCACCACGCTGGCGGGGGAAGCCTCTGGGAAATCAGAGACTACTCGCCTCACTGGCATATGGTGATCGACCTTGATGTATGCATCGGATGTGCTGGATGCGTTGTTGCGTGTCAGGCCGAAAACAACATTCCGGTGGTTGGCCCTGAGGACATGACAGACCACAGGGATATGCATTGGCTCAGGATCGACCGCTACTTCGACGGTGACGAAGACGACCCGGAAGTGTTGTTCGAGCCGATGCTCTGCGCGCAGTGCGACAACGCTCCGTGTGAGACGGTCTGCCCTGTGGCAGCAACGGTTCACAGCGAAGACGGCCTCAATCAGCAGGCGTACAACCGCTGTGTAGGCACACGCTACTGCGCGAATAACTGCCCATACAAAGTCAGACGATTTAACTGGTTCGATTACACTCCGAAAGACCCTGTCGAACGGATGGTTCTCAACCCAGACGTTGTGGTCCGTGAGCGCGGGATCATGGAGAAGTGCACGTTTTGCGTCCAACGGATTCAGTCGGCGAGGATCGACGCCAAAACCGCTGGGAACCCTGATTCGTTCGAGGTTCAGACAGCTTGTCAGCAGAGCTGCCCGGCGCAGGCGATCTCATTTGGTGACGATTCGGTCAAGGATACAGGCCCTATCGACGCTTTGAAGAAGAAACCCAGAGCGTTTCAGGTGTTGGCTGACTTGGGAATTGAACCTTCCGTGACGTACCTGGCCCGCGTTCGCAGGCGGGTGGATGACCACCATGGGGAAAGCGGCTAATGAGCGTGGCAACTCCTGTTCATGAAACCGTCGAGTTGGAGTCGGCGCCACTTCTGCCTGGCGATCCTTCTTTCTCGAAGATAACCGATGATATCGCTGCTCCCCTTGAGAGGTGTGCGTCCGCTTCATGGTGGGCCGCATTTCTGCTCGCCCTTAGCGCGCTTACGTTGGGTGGAGTACTGATCGCCTACACGATTATGACCGGGATCGGTGTCTGGGGTCTTGACCGGACTATTGGCTGGGGCTTCGCAATCACCAATTTCGTTTTCTGGGTCGGCATCGGTCACGCTGGAACCCTCATTTCGGCTATTCTTCTGCTGCTGAGGCAGCGTTGGCGCACCTCAATCGCCCGTGCCGCTGAGGCGATGACCATTTTTGCGGTGATGTGCGCCGGAATTTTTCCGATCATACATATGGGCCGCCCTTGGCTCGCGTTCTGGATGCTGCCATATCCCAACTCACGCGGTTCGCTTTGGCTCAATTTTAGGTCACCGCTTCTTTGGGATGTATTCGCCATATCGACCTATTTCATCGTCTCGTTCATGTTCTGGTATGTGGGGATGATCCCCGATTTCGCCTCCATACGCGATCGCGCCAAAGGTTTCGCCAAACGGATATACTCAGTTTTGAGCCTTGGTTGGGACGGGTCGGTCAAAACGTGGCAGCGCTACGACAAAGCAAGTCTGCTGTTGGCAGGATTGGCGACGCCTCTGGTGGTATCGGTACACACAGTCGTCTCATTCGATTTCGCCACTGCGGTCATCCCAGGGTGGCATACAACGATTTTTCCACCATATTTTGTCGCCGGTGCTGTTTTCAGCGGCTTTGCGATGGTGCTAACCCTGCTGATTATTACACGCAAGGTGCTTGGTCTTGAGCAGTACATCACCAACAAGCATCTAGAAAACATGTCCAAAGTGCTCGTGACCACGGGAATGATGGTCGGGCTGGCCTACATGACAGAGCTGTTCATGGCGTGGTACAGCGGTAATGTATACGAGCGTTTTACGTTCTACAACCGCGCTTTCGGCCCCTACGCCTGGGCCTACTGGACGATGATGTTCTGCAACGTATTAGTGCCACAACTGTTCTGGTTCAAACGCGCCAGAAAGTCGGTGCTAACGCTGTTTATCGCATCGATATTTGTGAATATCGGGATGTGGTTTGAGCGGTTCAATATCGTCGTCACGTCCCTCCACCGGGACTATCTGCCGTCATCTTGGAGCTACTACTCGCCGAGTTTGGTCGAGATCGGGATTCTGGTGGGCAGTTTCGGGCTCTTCTTCACATGTTTCCTAGCGTTCGTGCGTATCGCACCGGTTATCGCGATTCATGAGGTCAAACACACCATAGCAGTGCAGCGCGAGGAGGCCCATCACGATGATTAGGTCCCTCTTTAATACACAGCCATCCAGCGAGCGCTCACGGACGCATGCCGTCGTTTTCGACGATCCAGAGACCACTGTTCACGCCGTGGAAGCCTTTATGGACGACGGTTTCGTCATCGAAAACGTCCATAGTCCGTTTCCTGTTCCTGGAATTGACGACGCTTTGGGCCTAAAGGAGACGCGCCTGCCAATCGCGACCTTTCTCGGCGGCGCGGCAGGTCTGATCTTAGCGGCGTTTCTTCAGGTATGGACTCACACCGTTGACTGGCCGCTTGATATCGGCGGGAAATCAAACCTTGCGTGGCCAGCGCTGGTTCCAGTCGGATTCGAGTTGACGATCCTGCTGGCGGCTATCGCCACTGTCGCAACGCTGCTGCTAAAGGCTGGGCTTCTGCCAACGCTCAAAGCCGAGACGCCTTCAGATCAACCGATACCAGCGGTGAGTGATGACAAGTTTGTGGTCTTGGTGTGCGAGCGCGATGGGCGCTTTTCCACCGCACGTTTTCTAGAACTGACTCAAGAGCTTTCTGCGATTGAAGTCATTGATAGCTGGAGGGTTGTGTGACCAGCGCCAGACCACTCCTTACTGTAGTTATCGGCGTGGTTCTTTTTGCTGCTTGCAGCGAGAGGAGCAGTCAGCCGGGGTTTATCATCTTGCCAGGGATGGTCGAGTCCGTTCCCTACGACCCTTACGACGCAAGTCCGGTCACTGGAACCACCCTCCAAAAACCGCCTGTAGGTACCGTTCCTTTCGGCTTTATACCTTTTGAGTACGGTGCCGATTCAGCCGAAGCGATCAGGGCGGGCTTGGAGCTTGTCAGCCCGCTCAAGAACACCGACGCAGACCGACTCGAAGGCAAATCTGTTTACGAGACGTTCTGCCAGATATGTCACGGCGTGACTGGCGTTGGCGACGGCCCGATCATCGGGCGTTTTCCCAACCCGCCGAGCCTGTTAGCAGAGCGGGCCAGCAGTATGCCTGACGGCCAGATGTACCACATTCTCACCGTTGGCCAGGGTTTGATGCCGCCTTACGCTGTGCAGGTGACGCCGACTGAACGGTGGCAAGCGGTTCTGCATGTCCGCCTTTTACAGCAGGCCAATCAAGAGCAGGCCAGGTAGGCCGTTGATACCACAGCCGCCGAGGACACGCAATGAGCACTCCAGCAGAACACACATCCTCCCC
The DNA here is from genome assembly GCA_964627605.1 of uncultured bacterium. Lineage (GTDB taxonomy): Bacteria > Latescibacterota > MWCZ01 > MWCZ01 > CAZVGZ01 > CAZVGZ01. Next base: position 30,164 of record CAZVGZ010000026.1, read on the forward strand.
TACCGCCGATAGATCTGTAACGGCACCAGCGATTCTTGTTGCTGTTGGCCTGATCGTAGCGGTCATAGGTGCCCTGTTCGACCCGGTGGACGGTTGGGCCGGTCTGCTCACCGCATCAATGTTTGGAATCTCAATCGCTGTGGGGACGCTGTTCTTCATAGCGATACACGCTGTCGGGGGAGCACGCTGGTGGCACGGTGTCGTAGCGACCTCATTCAAAATCGCTCGGACGTTGCCTGTTCCAGCTATCCTCTTGGTCCTCACACTCGTGCTAGGGCTAAGAGTGCTCTATCCGTGGGCCGTGCCAGGAGCAACCGAGACCAACCATCTTCTCCACGAAAAAGCCATCTGGCTCAATGCACCGTTCTTTTTGGCGCGGATGGTGGTTGTGTTGGCGATCTGGTTCGCCGTTACCAAGCTGCTCGCTGATTCGGTCACGCCTGACAACCAACATCCCCACGCCAAGGCCTCTGCCAGTCCTGGTCGCGCTGGGGCGGCCTCGCTGCTGCTGTTGGCAGTGAGCGTCAGTGTCGGGTTTTGGGACTGGGTGATGTCTTTGGAGCCTGAGTGGTTTAGCACCATATTCAGCGTCTACGGGTTTTCTGGAGCGCTCCACGGCGGCATCGCCGCTGTAACGGTGATGGCCCTTCTCAAGACACGACCAGGAGGGGCGTGCCCTGTTGACCCTCATGCTCGCCACACCCTGGGGATACTGCTTTTCGCATTTACAATGTTCTGGGCGTATATCTGGTTCTGCCAGTACATGCTCATCTGGTATGCAAATCTACCTGAAGAGACTTCGCATTTTGCAACGCGATTTACAGGCGGCTGGCAGATGCTGTTCTGGTTAAACCCCATCGTCAATTTTGTCGTGCCGTTCGTTGCACTGCTATCAGTACCAGCCAAGAAGAACCCCTGGCTCCTACAACGCGTGGCTCTGATTATCCTGGTTGGCCGTTGGCTCGATGTCTATCTGATGGTAACACCAGCAAGTGGCGCTGGCAGGAGCGTGCCCATCTACGCAGTCGCAGCGACACTGGTCGTGGTCGTGTCCATGCTGTTTCTCTACAATCGCCAGTCTGAGACCAAGTAGTACGCATCAATATCAGCGCCACTTTTCGCGCCTGAGACGTATCTATACAGTCCCACCTATCCGATCAATCGTGGTCCCATAACCCGAAGGAAGGGTACGTAATTTCGAACGTCGGAAACTAACCAAGCTAGTGGCTGGTTGCATCTTCAGCCTGCTTATCGCACTTCCCAACTCAGCTGATGCCGCCACCGAGTTCAAACCCTATGGTTTCGTACTCGCCAACATCGCCTACAACTCAGGCCGTGTTAACATCAACGACATCCCAACGATGGCGATCAACGACGCCAGTCTTGAAAAGAGCCTCTGGATGTCGGCGAGGCAGAGCCGTATCGGCGTAAAGATCACTCCAGACACCGACGTGCCGGTCAAAGCCGTTATCGAAGTGGACGTGTTCAAAGGAGTTCGCCGGAGAACGGCCTTCGCGCAGATCAAGATCTCCGAAAAAACGAATCTGATTGTTGGCCAACACTGGATGATTTTTTCGCCGGTCCTGCCGACCTCGCTCGCCCATCAAGGCGTCGTGACACTCACCGCAAGCGGCAACCTTTGGACCCGCGTTCCGCAAGTTCGAATAGAGTCGAACAGTGGCGCTCTCTCGCTTCAGGCAGCGATTCAGCAACCGATCTCCGGCTCTTCGCAGCAAGGGGTTCCCGACATCACCGGTCGAGCGGCCTACACGCTGCCGATGGGCACATGCGGTGTCTCAGCCTATGTCGGAATGCAGAGCTACAATGGTGGCAACGACGACGTTACCTCATTTGCTGTTAGCGCCGACTGGTCCATCGCCGCAGGTCCGCCAAGCATAAAAGGCGAGGCTGGCATGGGCGAAAGCGTCAGCGGCTTCGGATCGTCCTCCGGTACTAGGCTCAACAGCTCTGGTGTCACAGAAGGCGTTCCGGTCGTATTGAGTTGGGTGCAGTTGGGTTACAAACTTTCGCCAAAACTGGCTGTACACGCCGGACTCGGTATGGAGATACCAGATCGCCTGAACATCGAAATCGCTGGCCTTGTTGATGAGAACCGGACGATATACGCAAACGCGATCTGGAAGCCCTGGGGCCCGTTTCGTTTCGCGCTTCAGGTCGATCAGATTGAGACGATCTACCTGCCATCAACCGCCGAATCGGCTCTGGTCCTGAATATAGCGACACAGGTGGTGTTCTAAGTCTACAAGAAAGACCGAATAGTTTTTCTACAAGCCTCGTTCGTACCAGCTGTACGAACGGGGCTTTTTGTCTACCACCCTCAATTTGAAGTCTATCAACAAGGCCTATACGCCAGTGCGCTCGCTGCACCACTGTCCCGTTGTTGTGGTTGGGCGTATGCTTTTAGTCCAGCCACCTAATTCCAACAGACTAGTCGGAGCTTTCACAACATGGGCGTCCCTGTAATCGGATCTATCTGCCTCGGTCCTGGACGAGAGAAAACATCAAAGATGCACAAACTCATCCACGACCTCAAAATGCCAGCATGCGAAACCATCCTCTATCGCGATGACGTATCCGATGAGCGCGCCGATGAGATAACAGAGTTCCTCAATGAGGCCCATTCGCTTGGCATCTCGGTAATGCCAGAGCGCGATAGACACAACAAAAGAAGGGCTCACCGATGAAAATCGCAATGCACCAGATCACCAGCGGCTCAAACAGGGATTTGAGAGAGACATACGAATCCTACGCAAACGCAGGATGGTCCCACTTTGAGGTCAATCTTTGGGAGACAGAAGGGTTCGTAGAAAAAAACGGCGCAAAGGCTTTGGCCGATCTGGTGAGTGACAACGGCCTGTCCTGTGTCGGTGCCACCGGTCTTTCGATCAGCGCGTTCTCCGGCGAGGACGCTATAGCAAGCTCAGAAGCCCAGATCAGGCAGATGGCAGCCGTGATGGACGCCCTTGACTGCCGCGTAATCGTAGTCGGAGGCGATACCCCTGGCTCTGACAACCCACGAGTAGCGAAATCCACGGAAACCGAGCTCGCAGGGCGCGACGAAGCCTACAAGAGCAACATGAGACAGTTTGCCGATGTTGTCAGAAGGATAGCGGCGGCGGCTGGCGAGTATGGCGTAAGCCTGGCGATGGAGGTCAACTGGTGCGGAATGTGCCGGTCAATACGCACAATGGCCACCATGGTGGAGATGGTGGACAGAGACAACGTCGGCGCTGTGTGGGACCCGGCACACTTTTTCAGCACATCATCCAGGCTGTCTGACCTAAAACAGCTCCAGAGCAAAATCATACACGCTCACCTAAACGATTTTCGCGACTGCATCAACGAGGTGATGGACATAAATGGCGACCGCGTGATCCCAGGCCAGGGTGTCCTCCCGCTAAGGGACTGGACCGACGCTGTCAGCGACGCTGGCTACAAGGGCTATCACTGCGTAGAGCTTTTCAGCGAGGACGTCTGGACGCTGTCACTCGATGAGATAGCCACCAGTGTCAAAGCCGGATGTTTGGAGGTCTGGCCAGAAGCGACGTTCTAACACTGGGTAATCTGATGTGCAGCGGCAAACATAGACAGGACTGTGTGGGCACCTATCGCGTCACCAAAAACGAAGAGCATGACAGGCGGCATATCTGTTATCTCGTGCTCCGTGTGTCGCGACCTCAAGCCTGCGGCAGCCACTTGCCTCTACTTGGGTGGTGGCCTATACTCTACCGGTCTGACAGATATTCTGGCGAGCCACCTTGATTGGCAAGAGAAAATGCGAAACCGTCGAACTCGAACGTACACACACACTGACGTGGCCACTACGACAAGGCCGCGCAGCGAGCGTTTGGGGTAGCGGCTCTAACAACACTGGGACCCTAAACGCGGCTGCGAGGTGGCAAACTCCTCGCAGCCGCGACGTGTTTAGGCGTTGACATAAGGATCAGAAGACATGGCCCATCCTGTAAAAGTCGGGCAGATTGGTCTAGGCACCATCGGCACCGGCGTCGCCGACCTGTTTCTTTACAAAATGGCACGGATTGCTGAGCGATCAGCAGCCCAAGTCGAGCTCGCAAAGATCGTCACTCTACCGCCGCTTCCTGACGACTTGGTGGTTCCCGATGGCATGATTTCTGAAGACATAAACGATATTCTGGATGATCCCAAAATCAAGATTGTCATCGAACTTATCGGCGGGTTGGAACCAGCAAGGACGTTTGTGTTGGGTGCGATCTCAAAAGGCAAATCGGTGGTCACCGCTAACAAAGCTCTATTAGCAGCACATGGTGAAGAGATTTTTGAGGCTGCCGACAAAATGGGCGTCGGAGTCAGTTTTGAGGCGAGCGTCGGCGGCTCGATCCCGATTATCCGCGCGCTCCAAAAAAGTCTGATAGCCGACGAGATTCAGTCGCTGTTTGGCATTCTCAACGGCACTACCAACTACATTCTGACCCGCATGACCGAAGAGCAACTGCCCTACGATCAGGTGCTCCAAGAAGCACAGTCTGCCGGGTTCGCCGAAGCCAACCCCACAGCCGATGTCGAGGGGCACGACGCCAGAGACAAGCTCGTTATACTGCTTCGTCTGGCGTTTGGATCGGTATTTAGCTCGGACCAGCTACTCTGCGAAGGTATCTCTCAGATCGCACCGATAGACGTTCAGTACGCCCAGGAACTCGGCTATACCATAAAACTTCTGGCGATAGCGAAACGTCGCTCTGACGGGATCGAAGCCAGAGTGCATCCAGCGTTGGTCCCAAGCCAGTCGCTCATCGCCAATGTCAGGCTCGAATACAACGCCGTGGAACTGGTGGGCGATGGTGTAGACACACAGCTTTTCTACGGCAAGGGCGCAGGGCGCAAACCTACCGCCAGCGTCATTGTAGCCGATGTGATGGCTCTGGCCGAGAGAGCCATTTCTGGAACTCTGCCTAGCATTTCACAGTGGTTGGGCAGAGACGGATCGATTCCGCTTGTCTCGAAGGACGAACTACTCCTCAAATGCTATCTGCGGCTCGAAGTGGTCGATCAAGTTGGAGTGTTGGAGGAGATCGCCAGGGTGTTGGCCAGCGAGCAGATCAGCATTGAAACCGTTCAGCAGAAGAGCAAAGGCGGACCGACTGTGCCTTTGGTGATCCTGACCCATGAAGCTGGGGAAGCCGCGCTTAGCCGTGCCATAGGCCAGCTAAATTCGCTGGATACGGTCAGATCCCCGGTTCAGATGATCCGTCTGGAGAATATATAGCCACCTATGCAAACCGAATCTCCGGCACTTACAGAGGCATGGCCAGGTGTAATAGAACGGTACGCATCGCGTCTTCCGGTAAGCGATGCCACTCCGGTCGTCACACTGCTTGAGGGCAACACGCCCCTAATACCAGCAGTGCGACTCACCGCTGAATTCGGTGTGGATATTGATCTCTATCTCAAATTTGAAGGGATGAACCCCACCGGCTCATTCAAAGACCGTGGGATGACGATGGCGGTCTCCAAAGCTTTGGAGGAGGGGGCGTCGGCGGTAATTTGCGCGTCTACAGGCAACACTTCAGCCGCTGCTGCGGCCTACGCAGCCAGAGCGGGTATCCAGTGCGTTGTGCTGATCCCTCAGGGCAATATCGCCCTTGGCAAACTAGCCCAGGCGATGGTTCACGGCGCGACGGTGCTCCAGATCGAAGGTAATTTTGACGACGCACTGCGTCTGGTATGTGAACTCACTGAAGAGCACCAGATCAAACTAGTCAACTCGATCAACCCCTATCGCATAGAGGGGCAGAAGACAGGGGCTTTTGAGGTGTGCGACCAGCTAGGTGGACGCGCTCCAGACTACCATGTCCTCCCGGTGGGAAACGCCGGGAACATCACCGCTTACTGGAAAGGCTACGTCGAATATCAGAAGTCCGGTGACGTAGACCAGCGTCCGGCTATGTTTGGATTCCAGGCTGAAGGCGCCGCGCCTATCGTTCGCGGAGAACCGATACACGATCCAGAGACCATCGCCACCGCCATCAGGATAGGCAACCCAGCATCGTGGCAGGGAGCCCTCGCAGCCAGAGACGAATCTGGAGGCATGATAGATACTGTGACTGATGACGAGATTACTCAAGCACAGAAGGCTTTGGCATCGAGGGAGGGTGTTTTTCCCGAACCAGCCTCAGCAGCGTCGGTCGCTGGTGTATTCAAGCTTGCACAACGCGGTTTCTTTGATTCGGGCGATACAGTGGTGTGTGTTTTGACCGGCCACGGCCTCAAAGACCCAGACCGGGCGATCGCCATCTCATCCAAACCCCGTACGGTTGCTGCTGACCTGTCGTCTGTCGCAGCTGAAATAGGCCTTACCTCCTAACCACAACCTAAAGCAGACAATGAAGATATGGCACTTCTCGTTCAAAAATTTGGCGGTTCATCAGTTGGCAGCGTAGACATGATAAAGCGTGTTGCCCAGAGGGTCGTTGACTCGGTCCGTTCAGGCGACAGCGTAGTGGTAGTGGTATCTGCCATGGCCGACACCACCGACGAGATGGTCACACTAGCCGAAAAAATCACGTCCGACGCCCCAGATCGCGAGATGGCTCTTCTGTTGAGTTCTGGCGAGCGGATAACCACTGCTCTTTTGGCTATGGCGATCACCAATCTGGGAACCCCTGCGGTGGGGTACACGGGCCAGCAGGCAGGATTCAAAACTACGTCCGGTAGGCACACCAACTCCCGCGTCGCCGAGATCGACAGCACTCGAATCATCGGCGAGCTTGATGTGGGCAAGGTGGTGGTGGTCTGCGGCTTTCAGGGGGTGGACGAGAACCAGGACGAGACGGTCTTGGGGCGCGGCGGTTCTGATCTGAGCGCAGTGGCGCTGGCATGGGCGCTCAAAGCCGACTCGTGCGAAATATTCACCGACGTTGAAGGGGTCTATACCGCTGATCCCAGAGTAGTCCCGGAAGCCAGAAAAATAGGAAAGATCTCGCCAGACGAGATGTTGGAGCTAGCCAGTGCAGGCGCACGAGTTCTATACTCGCGTTCGGTGGAGTTCGCCAAAAAACATGGTGTGGTCATTCACTGTCGATCGACTTTTTCCAAAGAGACAGGTACTCTCATACAAGAGGACGCAGCCATGATGGAAGCTGTGTTGGTTCGGGGCATTGCCCACGATACCGATCAGGCGAAGATCACGATTCGAGGCGTACCAGATAAACCGGGAGTAGCTGCACGGATTTTTGGCCGTATGGGCGACGCCAGTATAAACGTCGACATGATCGTGCAGAACACATCAGCCGATGGGGTAACCGACATGTCGTTCACGGTTCCCCGCTCTGAACTGAAGAAGGTCATGGCCTACGCCGAGCCGCTCAAAGCGGAGATAGAAGCGCGAGAGGTGATAGAAGACGCCGACATGGCTAAAGTGTCTGTCGTAGGTGTCGGGATGAAATCGCACTCCGGTGTGGCGTCCACTATGTTCAGCGCCCTTGCAGACAACGGCATCAACATCGAAATGATCTCCACCTCAGAGATCAAAATCTCCTGCGTCATCCACCGTGACCTGGCCGAAGAAGCCGTCCGCGTCCTCCACCGCGCTTTTGAGTTGGATGCGGACTAGCACAGAGAGAACTGAGTGGATTGAAGAGCGCTCCCGACGCCAGGAGTTGGCTTTGATGTTGGAGCATCTGGTTGGTGGGATTGGAGCGTTGTTGCCTCAACACCGGTACTGCCCTTTGACGACGGTAGGTTCAGCGCGGTTTTCGCGGTAAACAGTTTCCATCATTGGACCGATCCCGAACCCGACCTGGCGGAGGTTAGACGGGCGATGTCAGATGGGGGCAAATTCCTGTTGTGCAACCCTCGACCGGTTCAGGAGACCTGAACGCCGCCTCCCAACTCTCGCCGACAAGAGCGGCGACACCGGTGCGGTCGGAAAGGTGCTGGATCAGTTCGCGTGCTGTCCAGACCTCGGCAACCGGTGCCCAATCCAGCTTGTCTTCTGGTAACATGTGCAAAAGTGCAGGTGCTGGTTGAAACTCGGCTTCAGTGAACTCGATGAACTCATGAGGTGATATGGCAACACTCCTTTGTAGGGCAGGCAACTTCAGCGAAGATGCCGTAATAATACGGGTGAAATGCAGAGCCGTCAAGTGGATTTCGCGTGCAGTGATCCAGTCATGTCGGTGTCCAGTGATCGCAACTCAGGAGAAGACACGAAGTGCCCGTTGGCTGCGTGGGGTGCGCAACGTTGTCAGAGCTATAACGCCATGGCTGCGTCAGACATAGCCCATTCTGTTAGGCAGCTCGTCCACCTCGTCGCGCAGGGGGACGCACCAAATGCGTGAGATGCGCGCAAGAAAGAGCGAAATGCGCCGGTATTTTGGGGCTGATTCACCAAAAGATGGTTGGACCGGACGAGAAAGACCTGTTTGCACCAGGTGTGCGCATGATGCGCGGTGTAGTAAAGCAGGCTGACGTGATCACTAGATCTGCTTTGGTTTGCCGGTAATTGCAGATTCGATTTCAGCCAAACAGAGCGCCAGAGAGTCCCGTCCGTGGATCGCTTCGAGTCCACAGGTTTCAGCCTTTCCTGAAACCACACTCAGTACCGCCTCCCACTGCCGGGTGAATGGCGCGAGCATGTCCTGGCTGTCGATATCTGGAACGGATTCGCCCTCATCACGGTGATAGATCAGACCGTCAGGGATCGTGTGGTTGTCGAATCTCAGCGTGGCGTTCTGGCAGTGGACATCAAACCCGTGGTTAAACTTGAATGGGGGACTAGCGACACTGCCGCCGGACGACGTGATCGCGCGATGTTGGTGGTTGCTGTAATGGTACTGTGTATGGAGGTGGTTGATGTAACTGCCGTCTCGGCTCTGAGCAACTGAGCTAACCATGTCGGGCATTCCGAAAAGATGCCTTACCAGATCGGTATCGTGGATATGAAGATCGACCGCCGGGCCACCGTTGGCTCTTGGTTCGCCGGTCCACCAGACCCCAGCGGTCATCCGCCAGAGATGTGCGGCGGCTACAGGGCCGTAGGTCCGGTTCTGCACCACGTCGCACATCCACTCGTGCGAGCCAAAAAACCTGAGAACGTGAGCAACAAAACAGTTCTGTCCATGTTTTGCCGCCGCTTCGATAATCAGGTCCGCGTCCTCAATCGTCAAAGCGATAGGTTTTTCAATCAGGACATCTTTGCCGGCCTTAATCGCCTTTAGGGCCCACTCGGTGTGAAGCAGAGTTGGTAGGCAGATGTCCACAACATCGACATCTGGGTCGTCGATGAGCGCCGCGAGGTCCTGATGCAGACTGAGGTCCGATGTGTCAACTGCCCCGCCAGGACCACCGAAGTTGCCCTGGATACCTGACCAGTCTCCTGCGAGTTTTTTGGGGTTACGCGTTGACAACGCGATAACCTGCCCGCCTTCCACACGGCTTAGCGAGTGAAAGTGAGTCACCCCCATAAACCCAAGACCGGCGATCCCGATCCGCACCATGAAACGTCCTCCTATTGTCTGACAGCACTGCCCAGGTTGATTATACCACCATATCAGCGTGGCGGTCCAACGTCTAAACAAGGTACCCTTGCTTGGCGGAACGATTCGCTGCCTTATTACATCAACGTGTTTCGGTTGAGATGTACGATCATTTGGAAGGATGACAACGTGAGTTCAGAGGACAAGAAAGACGGGATTGGTGCCGCTATCGGGAGGATTCCCAGCGGAGTTTTTATTGTGACCGCAGCAGATGATGAGCTCTCGACGGCGCTTTTGGCCTCGTGGGTACAACAGGTCGCGTTTGAGCCGCCGCTCATCGCCGTCGCGGTCAAAGAGGGGCGACCTATACGGGCTTTGATAGAGAGCAGCAATGCGTTTGTGGTGAACGTGTTGGCTGAGGGTCAAAACTCAATTTTGGGCCATTTCGCCGCTGGCTTTGGACCTGACGAAGATGCTTTTGACGGTATCGCCACATCCAAAACAGCAGGAGGAGCAGCCATACTCACTGACGCGCTGGCACACATCGACTGCAAGCTGCACTCCTCTATGCAGATTAGCGATCATATTCTTTTTGTCGGCGAAGCGGTAGGTGGCGAATTGCAGGGCGAAGATCCTCCATATGTCCATCTTCGCAAATCTGGATTCAGCTACTGACCGCGTCCGCAATGTTCTTACACATTAGGGAATCCAAAGATGTATGATCGTCCCAACATTGTTCTCGTGCACACCCACGACACCGGTCGCCACCTTGGATGTTACGGTAGGGCGGTACCAACGCCCAATCTGACACGGTTGGCTGGCGAAGGCGTGCTGTTTCGGCAGGCGTTCTGCGGCTCTCCAAGTTGTTCGGCGAGCCGCACTGCTCTTATGACAGGTCAGTATCCCCACACCAACGGCGTCATCGGCTTAGTGCATCGGGGTTTTTCGATGCACGAACCAGAGCGACACCTATCGCATCTCCTCAAAGTCAACGGATATGCCACACAGCTGTTCGGATTCCAGCACGAAGTTGGTTGGAACAGCTCGGGGGAGCTTCTGGGATATGACGATGTGCAGCCGGACCTGCCCAGGGAGAGCCTGACGAGGGCGCAGCTTGCCGCTGATTGGCTCGCTAAAGCTCCACAGGAGCCGTTTTTCCTGAATATGGGCTTCGTTGAGACCCATAGGGTGTTCAGCGAGGTGGAGCCGCCTGAAGATGAGCGGTATACCGCGCCGCTGCCCTACCTGCCTGATACTCCAGCAGTCAGGAGGGACGTGGCTGAGCTTCAGACCGATGTGAGGCATCTGGACGAGGCGATGGGCATTATTTTAGATAGACTGGACACCGAAAAATTTTCTGACAACACGCTTGTGATATACACCACCGATCACGGTTTAGCGTTTCCAAGGGCGAAAGCGACTCTGTTTGATGCAGGCACTGGTGTGGCCCTTGTCATGCGTGGCCCTGGGTTTGAAGAGGGTCTGGTGACCGATGCGCTACTGCACCAGATCGACCTGCTTCCCTCGCTCTGCGATTACCTCGATATCCCGGTTCCAGAGGGCACGCAGGGGGTCAGTCAGCTTGATGTGATGACAGGAGAAAGTGATTCGATTCGCGATGAGGTGTTTACAGAGCTGACCTATCATGCGTCCTACGATCCAGCGAGGGCGGTGAGGACCGATCGCCACAAGTACATCCGGCACTTTGAGGAGCGTCCCCGCTGGGTGCTGCCGAATACGGACAACGGTCACAGCAAGACAGTGTTGTCTGATGCGGGGCTGCCCCAATCAGACCGACCATCGGAGTATCTGTTTGATCTCTGCGCTGATCCCCAGGAGTTCGAGAATCTGGCCCAAAGTCCAGGACATCAGGACATACTCAAACAGCTTAGCGGCAGATTGGATAGCTGGATGGAGGAGACTGACGATCCTATGAGAACCGGCTACGTTCCTCCGCAGGACGGTGCCACGATAACACCTTTTGATCAGTTTGACCCATAAACATGTCGGCATCGCAGTCGGCTATATTTATAGATAAAGGGAAACAACTTGTACGGAATACCTATTCTTCTGGCGGTGACATACTGGTTGTCCGGTTTGGCTTTGGCGGCATGGATAGGGTCGATGATACACGTCTCGTGGGTGTGGTCGTCCATCTCCTCGGTGGTTTCGGACGGTTCGCAAGCCGCTGCCATACTTGACAATCACTACGGCGTTTTGCAGAAGATTATTCTGATAGCGGCGGTGGTATTGGCGGTGAGTGCCGTACTGACAGCGATGTTTGAGCGCAAGGAGCGCAGCAGTTTTGGTTGGTGGCTGATGTGGTTGTCCAGGACAGCGGGCATCGCAGGAATGGTGTTTGTCGCTGCGGAGTTTGACGGTGTCGTCAGCGAGCATTTGGAGAGCGTCAAAACAGAGTTTGGCGAGCCCACCGAAATTGGTCCGCCTCGTGAGTCTCCCCCTCTCGTGTTGCAAGGTAATACGCTGGTCTCCCACGAGTCAAAGCCCGAAAATAAGGCCCAGGAAATCATCGACACTGAGTGGATGGATGCTGAACGGTTGGCGTCACTAGCAGGTCTGCGACGAAGTTTTGCCGACGCGCTTTTCTGGCAACTGGTGTTCGGGAGTCTGGTGCTTCTCGTTTCGGCGTTCAAAGAGGCTGGATGGCGCAAACAGTGGGTCGAACGCAAGAAACACTATCTGGAGGTGACAAAAGAGATCGAAAAGTTGAGATTAGATAGCGAATATTCTCCGCCGGTCGTCGGCGATCAGGAGGACTCGCAGGTCTAGCGCCGCGTCGAAAGCTGTCGATTGACGCCCTCAAACATTAGGTAGTGCTAGCGACGTTCGCCTCCGCTGAGATAACCCACTATTCGGCGGTGACACCGACCACGTCACCAGTCTCCAGCTCCGACCACTCTGAAAATAGTTCTTCGAGAGAGGCGTTCGCTTTCTCCTGCTTCTGGGTCAACTCCGCCAGCTGCTGCCAATCGCGAGCAGTCGAATGATCAGCCAGTTCAAGATCGCGTGCGGCGATCTGTGACTCTATTTTGGCGATCTCTTTTTCGATCTTGTGGAGCTTCTTTGCGCGACGGCGATCGGTGCGTTGGGTGTCTTTGCGCTGTTGGCGTTGGTGGGTGCGATCGGCTTTACCGCTATCCATATCGGCATTGACTGGTGATTTCGGGAGATCGCCACCACCATGTCGCCCCTCTTCAAATGCCCGATATCCGCCCTCGAAGACTTTTATTTTTCCATCACCGACCACCCAGATACGGTTGGCTACCGCCGACAGAAGAGCTCGATCGTGGGAAACCAGAATAATCGTGCCTTCGAACTTCGCTAGCGCCTCCTCCAGTACGATTCGTGATGGCAGGTCGAGATGGTTTGTCGGCTCGTCGAGGATCAGGCAGTTCACCCGCGCTAAGATAAGTTTGGCCAGCGCTACCCGGTTCTGCTCACCGCCAGAAAGTGTACCAACAACTCTCTCTACATCGTCGCCGCTGAAAAGAAAGCTGCCTAGATAGGTCCGTACCGATTCCGGAGTCGCTGAAGAGCGAGCCGACCAGACCTCATCCAAAACAGTCGAGCGTGTGTCCAGGTCCTGGCGCTGCTGGTCGAAGTATCCAACGTCGATGCCCACACCCATCCTTACTATACCAGAATCGGGCTTGATGTCGCCGACGATGGACTGAAGGAGGGTGGTTTTGCCGGAGCCGTTGGGTCCGACTACTGCGATGCGATCGCCTCTTCTTACGGTCTGGCTTACACCTTCGAATAGCGCTACACCGTCATAGGATTTTGACAGATCGCGTAGTTCTAAGACCTCACCGCTGCCCTTTCTGTCTGAGCCGAACCTGAGCGATAGCGACTTTGGGCTGGAAGGTGGAGCCAGGCGTGTCGTTTTCTCTAGCTGTCGTAGCCGGGCTTGGGCCTGTTTTGTCTTTTGGCCTGCCAGGTTGCGGCGAATGAAATCCTCTTGCCTTTCGATCTCAGCTTTCTGGAGTGTATAGGCGTTGCGTTGAAGCGATTCGCGTCTAGCCTTTTCGGCGACCCATGCGGTGTGGTTACCCTGATAGACCGAGAGTTGGCCGTTATCGATTTCGGCTATCTGTGTCGCCACGCGGTCCAGAAACGTACGGTCATGGGAGATCACCACGACACCGCCGCGATAGCTCCCCAAGAAATCCTCGAGCCATTCGGTCGCCTCAATGTCGAGATGGTTGGTGGGCTCGTCCAGAAGGAGAAGATTGGGCTCTTTGACTAACAGCGTCGCCAAGGCAAGACGGTTTCTCTGTCCGCCGCTCAGAATACCAACATCCATCTCAGCACTGGACTCGTCGAACCCCAATCCCGCCATTACCGCCTTGCAACGTGCCTCCAGCGCGTATCCGCCCTGCCGCTCGTAGAAGTCGTGAAGCGTACCGTATTGCTCCATCTGTCGTTCTGTGGCATCTCTCTGCTCCATCCGCTCTTCGATTAGGGACAGCCGCTCACGGGCGTCGAGGAGGTCTTGTCGGCTGGCGATAAGGTGGGAGATTGTCAATGTCCCAGGTGTTAGTTCTACATCCTGGGCAACGTGTCCCACAGCGACATCGCGGGCGAAATGGACTCTCCCGGAGGTCGGTGGTAGTTGTCCCAAGATCACATTGAATAGCGTTGTTTTGCCTGAGCCGTTGGCGCCTATCAACCCTACACGCGAGTCGTCGTGAATCTGCCACGTTATGCCGCTAAGAATCTCCCGCGACCCAAAACTGACGCGGATGTTATCGAGAGTGGTAGCTAGCATGGCGGTGTCAGAATCGGGTATCTGTATTGAAGATGTCTGTCGGGGCGGCGAGACCGGAATATTTGTACACTTAGCCAACTGCCAGGGGGTTCATCGCAAAGCACGACCCTTACGCCAACCGCTTTAATACCGCAGAAGGAACCGCAATGGCTCTGATGCGGTTCTTTTTTTGTAGATTGGCGACAAGCGAGGGCGATTCTGTTGATAGGGCACCCAAACCGACGGTGACACTGGGGGCAGTGCGCGCAGGAACTGCTACGTGAGTGGCCGACGCAGCTCTTCTTTGAGTAGCTTGCCTGGCTTGAAATGGGTTTTGCGCCGGGCTGGCACCTGTATGATCTCGCCGGTGCGCGGGTTGCGCGCCGTCGGTTTTGGTTTTGTGTTGCGTACTTCAAAAACACCAAATCCGCGAGTTTCGATGCGGTCGCCTTTGATCAACGCTTCGCGCATCGCAACAAAGATGCTGTCGACCATTTGGGCAGCGAGGCTCTGCCTACAACCAATATCTTTTGCGACTGTTTTGGCTAAATCCCTCTTGGTCGTTGTCACTGGCCTACCCTCTCCTCATAATAGACAGACGCCTTAAGTGGGACACAGAAAGCAACGTGACCCTTCAGCGCGATCCCTCGGTGCGATCCTTCGGCGCGACCCCTTAGCCTCGCCTAGTGTGGCTCCTTAAAACGAAACTACACTTCCCTCAATAAATGAGCAAGTCTAATTTATCGCTTGGGGTTGGCCGTGTCAAGTTCGCGAAATTTATAATGCAGACAAATTCATCGCAGAGCGAATTTACGGCGGCGCACTGGCGATCAAGACGGCTTTGCTGTGAAATTTGCCGCATCGTATAATCAGCTTGTCACTGATTGGTGAGATTGCGACACTCGGCGCTTGGTTGGTTCTCACTGAGTTCGGCATTGACATTTATTACCGGATCAATAGAAGAGGTGATCATTTCCATGAGATATTCAAGCTGTTTAGTGGTTTCTGTCATCACTGTGGTGGGCATCGGCCACAACTGTCAGGCGGCTGACGACCGGAGAGCTGAACGCCCACACGTTCTAGGTCTATCGATGGTCGATATGGGCACGACTGGGAGAGATGGTTGGGCGGTCACCTACACCTATATACAGCCCAAAAAGGAGGAGAGTTGGTTGCCTGGTGGTTGGGGATGGGATGGGATATTAGCCCACGCTGGCGAGGAGGCGGTCCTAGCAGTTGAGGCGCTCAACGATGCCTACGCTGATACCGGCTCGTTTGGGCTCAGGTACGTTTACGAGCAGTTCGCTGTGTTTGGAGGAGGGGTGTCGTGGTACTATAGCGTTCTGGAGAATGAGGGGCGGCAGAGCCCAGGACTCGTTGTCGGCGTCGGTGTTGGGGCGGTGGTGACCACCGATGAGGTAGGGCCGAACCCATCGTTTGCCAACCAGCCCAACTATGTCACATCAGGCAACGAAATAGATTACGGATTTTCTGGCTATGTCAGGCCCAGAGTCATGATGTCGTTTGGCCAGGTTTTCCTAGATGGCGGGCTGGTGTGGGGCGTCGGGTTCCTGAAATGGAATCTCGGTGTGGCTGTAAATCTCTAGCCGTAGTCCACTCTAGCAGTTGTAGACGGAGGGACAGGCGTCTTACATTAAAGAGTCATCCACGTTTTTCGCGCGTACAGATTACGATAGTCAAGTTGGGGCGCTCGGCATACATGAGGCTTCTACGCCGGTTGGGGCGCATGGGATGCGATTGGGCTCAGAAAAGGCAGAGTTGATGATTTTAAGACGAATTTTGGGCGGCTGTGTGTCAATTGTAGTTGCCGCTCAATTTGGGTGTGGTCCATCCAAGCTAGGTGTTGAGGCCTCAGCGACAACCACCCCTAGGCAGCCCACCGGCCCCGATAGCTGCGACATCGCGCGTCGCCACTTCAGTTTTGCCATCCAGCATGCCCGCGCCAATCTAAAAGAAGATGCCCGCCGCCAGTTTGAGGAGGCGGTTGGGTTAGGTCGCCGCCATAGCTGCGAAAAGCTCGTGCAGTTTGAGTATCAGTTCGCTAGAAAGCTTCAGGACTGGGGTGATCTTCCTGCAGCCAAGTCACATCTTCTTGCGACTATCCGTCTGGATTCAGTTCATAAAAACGCCAACTCGCGTCTCTTCCAGTTCTACTACGAAGAGGCGGAGTACGACCTGGCGATCACTCATCTTGAGCGAGTGGTAAACGCCGAGGATGATGCGGTCAAACTGGTTACCTACCGCACACAGTTGGCTCGACTATATGAGTTCCAACAGCGATCGGAAGATGCGCTTGAGCAGTATCGTGCTCTACAACTGCTTGAACCAGACAATGCCGATCACACCCGCAAAGTGGCCGATCTGATCGCCAGGAACAATCCTGGAGAGGAGCTGCCAGCCTATAAAGAAGCGCTTGCTGAGGATCCAGACAACGTTGAACTTATAAGGCAGGTTGCCGAACTTGAGGTGCTCTCTGGCGACATCGAAGCCGCTCTCCCCAGATTCAGGAGATTGCTCACCCTCGACCGCGGCTTTGAAGTGGAACTTCAGGAACGGATTCTGGAATTTGCGGATAATCTGGGTCTGGGAGACCTGCGAGTCGCCACGTTGAAACGTCTGCTCGTTATCCGACCGAACATCATCAACTATCGGGCCAGGATGGCCAACTACTACCTAAACGAAAACAGTATGCGAAACGCCAAACGGGTTTTGGATGACGCGTTGAGGCTCGCTCCAAATAACGGCGAACTCAGGTACCTCAAAGGCGAGTATTTTTACCATTTTTGGGTGCAGGATCAGGATAACGCGGAGCATATACAGAACACGATTGGCGAGTACCAAAGGGCCAGAAAAGACACTGATTGGGAATCGCGAGCGACACGTCGCATGAACGAGATATGCCCGCCTGACTCCGATGAACAGAAAGAGCTGATTAGTTTCATGGGTAATAGAGATTCTGCTGCGGCCAGGCGCAGGCACGACATCTGCCGGTCGGCATCTGGTTCGCAGTGAGAACCTATACAGTTCAAAGCAGTCAATGAGCGCCATGTATTGATTTCCCGGTTAAACCGGGAGAACCGCTGAAACCGAAAAGCAACTCGATGCCGTGCGCCGTTCTCAACGGCCATGCCGCCGCCAGTTTGAGGAGGAAGAATAGCATGGTGGGTCTCTTTACGTCACTTATCGTCGCTCTAATGATCCCCATTAGCCATTCGTGGGCGCAGGCCCCGACGGAAGAGTCGACGCAAGCAATCGATCCGGTCAAAGTTAAACTGACCATCAAACAGGCTGGCGAAGCTGTGGTCAAACGGGTCGAAAAGGACACCGAGACCGAATTTATCGCTACGGTTGACGTGAATATCGACACCGTTACGACAGCAGTGCTTTCAGTGGCGCTCAACCTGAGCGGTGCTGCGGATATTGATGATGAGTCGGCGGTTCGGCTTATCGCGGTTTGGGAACAAGACCCTGCGACAGGTGAGTTCAAGATTCAGGGACGCCAAACATCTCTTCGAATCCGGCTTAGGGCCGCTGAAGGTGATACGGGTATCCACGAGACCCGCGTAATCAAGTGGGCGGCGTCGGTCAGAAGGGCCGGAAAAGCCGAGGTAGCCATCGACGCATCGGTGAGCGATCCGACGACTGGCGGTGATCTAGGTGCTGGTGGTGTCAAAGGTGGATTGCAGATAGTCGCGGTCTTGAGCCTCCAACAGTTGTGGCAGGATGGCGGACTGTTTATGTGGCCGTTGGGTTTCTCCCTCATATTGGGGATCGCGTTCGCTTTGGAGCGACTCCTGACGCTCAGCCTCGCCAGAACCGACACCCGGGAGCTCATCGACGGGATCAGAGAGGCATTCTCTTCCGGGGGCGTGAGCGCAGCGCGCGAAGTCTGTTCAAACACCCGCGGATCGGTCGCGGCTGTTGTCGGCGAAGGGTTGGTCAGATCTGGCCAAGGCGTCGATCACGTCGAGAAAGCTATTGAGAGCGCTGGCGCGGTGGAGATGTCGTTCCTGGAACGGGGAATGGTTGTGCTCTCGACGGTTACTACAGTCGCTCCGCTGTTGGGCTTCTTAGGGACGGTTTGGGGAATGATCGCGGCGTTCAAGGCGATCGCTGAAGCCGGTGATGTACAACCCTCAATCGTTGCGTCGGGTATCTCCCAGGCGCTGATTACAACGGCTGCGGGTCTGGTGATCGCTATCATTATACAGTCGTTCAACAACTTCCTCATATCTCGCATCGACCGTCTCATCATCGACATGGAAGAGACATCGACAGAGGTCGTGGACATGCTGATAACTGGAGCTTCCACCGAGTAAGGAATTGACGGGATGGCAATGCTGTCTGGACGTCGGGTTAAGGCGTCCAATGAGATACCGACCAGTTCGATGGCCGACATAGCTTTTCTGCTGCTGGTTTTCTTTCTGGTGACAACGTCGATGAATCAAGACAAGGGGATCGGGATGACGCTGCCGCCTAAGGGTGAGCCGCTACCGATTCCCAAAGAGAACATCGTCAACGTCTTGGTGAACGCCCGGGGCGACATCGCGCTAAAAGAGGGCGGACGGCCACTTAAGCTGGTAACTCTGACGATGCTCCACGACCGTCTGGATCGCAGAATTGGTCAAAACCCAAATCTGGTTCTTTCGGTTTTGGGCGATCGAAATGCGCGTTATGGTCGGTTCGTGGATGTGCTCGACGAAATCAAGATCGTCGGCGACGCCCACAGCTGGTCAAAAATATCCATCGCTCAGCCTTACGGCCGGGCTAAATAGGAAATACAGTATGGCGCGATTTGGCGGAAAGAAGGAGAGGCTAGAGACGACGATACCCACCAGCTCTATGGCGGACATCGCGTTTCTTCTGCTCATTTTTTTCATGGTGACCACTGTATTTATCAGGTTTAGGCCCGATGTTCCGCCAGAGCTGCCTGAGGCTGAAGCTGTCCAAGGGCTCCAAAACAAGCGACACGTCACGAACCTCTGGATCGCTCCTGATGGTGCCATTCAGATCGATAGCTTAAGCGGAGTGCCGCTTGACAAGTTGGCGCCGCTTATGCTCTCGAAGATTCGACGCAATCCGCGACTGATCGTCCTCATAAAAAGCGATGAGAGCACTTCCTACGGGCGTGTTTCGGACGTTATCGAAGAGTTGCGCCGAGCTGAGGCGCTGAGGATTACGTTCGCTGCGACCCCTGAGGGCATCTAGGGGCTGCGGGGTTGTTAAGCGCGAAGGGGTGTTGCGTGTTTGAGGGTGGGTGGTTTGGCGGCCTGTGAATGTTTGTGGCGAGGGAATCGGTGCTCGCTGCTAATGGCGCGGATGTTTGAGGGCGGCTGATTTGGCTGGTGCTGACTACAAAAGGTGGCACAACCCGATTCTGTTGGCCTGCATCGTGGCGTCGATGGGCCTCTATTTGGGTCTGTACTACGTCAATCCCCGGCCAGCCAAAGAGCGGGAGTTGGTACGGGATAAGGTGCTCAATATCGAAATTGTCGAAGTGCCTCCGATTTAGCAGGATCAGGAAACGCCACCGCCTGTCCGTCCGCAAGTTCCTGTTGAAGCAGATGACGAACTTGAGATCAAAGATGTGA
>CAZVGZ010000027.1:0-49210 GCA_964627605.1 uncultured bacterium
CGTCCCTCAGGCAAACTACAACCTTCATACGCTTTCTGTCCAGACCAGGAGGTGCACTCCACACAGCGGTGCTCAGAGCGGTATCCTTATAGCCAACAACTTTGTTCGATTTTCTAACGCTTTCACATCGGGAACAGATATGGAAACCACACAGGTGATAGTAGTTGGTGCCGGGCCAGGCGGATACACCACGGCTTTTCGGGCGGCGGATTTGGGGATGAAGGTGACGCTTATCGATCCTGAAATAAGACCTGGCGGAGTGTGTCTTCATCGCGGATGTATCCCATCCAAAGCGTTGCTGCATGTGGCTCAAGTGATTAGGGATGGTGAGCGCGCTAGGGAGTGGGGGGTCGATTTTGGCGGTCCAAGTATAGATCTGGGACGGGTGCGTGCGTTCAAAAACAGCGTCGTGGAAAAGATTACCACAGGTCTTGGGCAGCTAACAGGCCGAAGGGAGATCGACTACTTCCAAGGCACAGCGGCGTTTGTAGACTCAAACACGATCAGGGTGAGCCACACCGACGGGAGCGAGTCCGATCTGGCGTTTAAGAACTGCGTGTTGTCCCCGGGTTCGCGCCCCAACGCGATACCTGGTCTGGAATCTGACAGGGTGATGAGTTCGACCGAGGCGCTGGAGTTGAGCGAGGTCCCAGCAAAGATGCTGGTCGTTGGAGGGGGATATATAGGTCTTGAGTTGGGCTGTATCTATGCAGCGCTAGGCAGTGAAATCACAGTTGCGGAGATGCTGGAAACACCTCTGGCAGATGCCGATCGAGACTTGGTGAGGCCATTGGCTGGACGTTTGGCGGAGATATTCAACGAGGTCAAACTGAGCACCAAAGTGGTCTCTGCGGAAGACAGTGGCAGCGGCGTGGAGGTCACTTTCGAGGATGGCGAGGGTGGGCTGACATCTGAGTCGTTTGACAGAATACTGGTATCCGCCGGGCGGACGCCAAATACCGACGGTCTGCGCATTGAGAATACCGATGCGGTGATCGGCGATGACGGGTTTATTGAGGTGGACGCTCACCGGCGGACCGCAGACGAAAAGATATTTGCAGTGGGAGACGTCACCGGTGGCCCGATGTTGGCGCACAAAGCAACGAGAGAGGGACTGATCGCCGCTGAGGTGATCGCTGGCTACGCCGAGGCCGTTTTTAGTCCAAAGGCGATCCCGTCGGTGGTCTACACCGACCCGGAGATCGCGTGGTGTGGCCTGACGGAGACAGAAGCGAGGAAGAACGGAGTCAAAGTGAAGGTCGTGCGATTTCCGTGGGCGGCGTCTGGGCGGGCATCAACTGCGGATCGAGCCGACGGGTTGACGAAACTGGTGATAGAACCAGGTACGGAGACGGTTTTGGGGGTGGGCGTGGTTGGAGTCGGCGCTGGGGAGCTTATCGCTGAAGGGGTTTTGGCTATCGAGATGGAGGCGAAAGCGTCTGATCTCGCTCGGACGATTCACCCTCACCCAACGCTGTCAGAGACCATGATGGAGGCTGGCGAGCTTTTCTATGGTTTCTCGCCACACATTTTCGTCATGCGGCGACAGAGCTGAGCCTATCCTGGGACAGAGCTCAGCGGCCCAATGTCTCGGTCGATCAAAGAGCAGATTAAGGACCACCGCTGGGTTGTCAGATGAACGAGCGACGCGCCTAACGTCCAAGGACGCCATACTTGAAAATACACCCGAGCGCCGCCACACCGTCCTTCCAGTTGATCTTTTTTCCCTCGGCGTATGTGCGGCCTGAATATGAGATCCCCACCTCATAGATCCGCCACTTCTGGCGGCGCGCGATTTTCGAGGTAATCTCGACCTCGAATCCGAAACGGTTCTCTTTGAGGGTCATCGAGTCAAGGACCTGCTTTCTAAAGACTTTGTAGCAGGTTTCCATATCTGTGAGGTTCAGGTCGGTGGCCATGTTAGACAGGAGTGTCAGAAACCGGTTTCCGAGCATGTGCCAGAAGTACACCACCCTGTGCGCCTCACCACCAACGAATCTGGAGCCGTAGACGACATCGGCCTTTCCGTTTAGAATCGACTCCAACAGCCGCCCGTACTCAGCAGGATCGTATTCGAGATCGGCGTCCTGAATAAGGACTATATCGCCGGTCGCGGCGGCAAATCCGGTTCGAAGTGCTGCCCCTTTGCCCCTGTTTTTCTCGTGATGCAACACGGAATGCCGCCCAGCAAAACCCTCGGCGACCTCTCTGGTGCCATCAGAGGAGGCGTCATTGACTATGATCAGCTCCCTCGTAAGCCCGCAAACATCGGCGTTCTCAACCGCTTCTATCACCGACGGTAGCGTTTCGACCTCGTTGTATACCGGTATCACGATGGTCAGGGTAGTGGGCGTGCTTTCATCGGTCATAGTAGGAGAATCCATCCTCAATTCAGATCGAGTTCGGTTGCGGTGTCAGTCGTCGGTGCTGATAGACGCCGCCCATTCCGAGCGATCATTTCGCTGACAACGACTACTAATATAATCATAATCAGCGGTTCGGTAGGCGCACGATGCCTCGTCGATCCCGGCACGGCTGCAACGGTCGTGAGCGCGGTATACCAGATGGGCAGAGTAATAATCACAGACAGCTTGCTGCACGACCACGCCAAAACCGTTCCCACCAGTGACATACACAACAGAACCAACCCCAACCCTGCGCGAGTGACCAGCATAAAGATCGCCAACGCGGCGTGCCCTGAGTCCAGGTTGGTGAAAAACGATTGGGAGAGCTGGTTTCGCCACCGTGGGCCCAACAGCCACAGCTGAGGGTATCCAAGCCAATATCTGCGAATAAAGCCCGCACCGATTTTATACATGTAGCCAAAAGGGTGCGCCAGGATATTTTCGATGGCGACAGTTTTCATTCGGGCGTCAACCGCAGCGTAGTCGTAACCCAGCTTCCGAGCGCTTCGAAGGGTCCGATCGGTCGCCTCGACCATGTCGCCGGCGTTAGTGATGTCCAGCCGGTGTCTCTCCACCACCGCTCTGGTCTGCTCCCGAAGGTCTGGGTCGGTGCCCCCGGACGGCTGGAGCGGGTAGGCGAGCTGATAGAGGCTGATTCCCACCATTGAAGAGAGGCTGAATACGCCGCTAGCGCCCTTGTTCCGGATCATCCAGGGCATCACAACCATCGCCATAACCGCCATCCACACTCCTACCTGCGCGGCGACGCGGCGACGCGGAAGCGGTGATATCCAGATCAACAGCGGCCCCAAAAACAGCGGCAACAGCAGGAAATTGCTGCGGCACAGGTTCGCGAAACCCAGCACTAATCCTGACATACATATCCACCACCACGATGGGTTCTTGAGCGCCTTCACCAACAACAGCAGCGCTGTGATAAGCAGGAAAGTGGCTAACGTCTCGCGCAACAACTCGCTCGTCATGTCTATGAGTAGCGGGTTGAGCGCGATGATATAGCCGACGACAACAGCTTTGCCACGCCACGATGTGCCAAATAACTCCACCACAAGGAGCGACGCCAAAAGAGCGGCTAGGGCACCCAGTATCGCGTTCAGAACGTAGACGGAGTTAGGGTGGTGGCCAAAAAAGGTGTAGCAGATAGCCACAACCGCAGGAAACAGAGGCTCCCGTGAGCTGTCAGGGGTGTATGGCGCTGAGGTGGAGGTGGAGTAGCCGTTGCCGCTGACAAGATTGACCGCCAGTGTATGGTAGCCGATCTCGTCAAAAGTGAGCTCGTGTACTCCGGCGACAGTGATCGCAAACCGTGGAACCAGGGCTACAATAAACACCAGCGCGAGGCGGCGTGCGCCAACTATCTTCGCGCTGGACAACCATGTCGCCTGTTCACCGTCGAACGTCGCATTCTGCTGCTTGGGCCGTGTCATCTACCGGAACTGCCGTTTGTGCCACTCGTCATCCCAAAGGTTGAAAAACCCTTCGACGTAGGGGTATTCGGCGATAAGGTCCTCGTTGAGCTCCACGCCCAAACCTGGACCGGTAGGCGGCTCTACATAGCCATCCACCACTTTCGGATAGCCAGGCACAGCTTCAAGCACTTCTGGTTCGATGAAATCGTCAAAAATCTCCTGCACTTTGAAATTTGGAGTGCAGAAACCAAAATGTACTGAGGCTGCTGAGCAGATCGGACCGTTTGAGTTGTGGGGGGCGACAACTACGAAATGAGCATCCGCCATCGCCGATATTTTCTTCATCTCCATCAGGCCGCCAGCATGCAGTACATCCGGCTGAATGATGTCTACAGCGTGGTGATCGAACAGCCGGTCGTAGTCGAAACGTGTGAACGCACGTTCGCCGGTGGCGATGGGGATGTTGACCTTATCGCTTACGCGTTTCAGCTCGTGAAAGTTTTCTGGCGGCACCGGCTCTTCGAGCCAGCCAGGATCAAACGGCTCCAACGCTTTACCCATCTCAATTGCTGTAGCGGCGCTGAATCTGCCGTGCCCTTCGATGAAGATGTCCACCTCAAGCCCAACAGCATCCCGTATCGCTTCGATAAGCTCTATCGATCTGATCTTCTCTACGCGCTCAAGCTCGTAATGTCCGGCACCAAAAGGGTCAACTTTCATCGCTTTGTAGCCTTTGGCGACAACCCCCTTGGCTGCTTTTGCGAACTCTTCAGGAGTGCGGGCCACAGTGTACCAGCCGTTTGCGTAGGCTTTGAGCTGCGGGCGACACAGGCCGCCCAAAAGCCGGTAGCACGGCTGGTTGGTGACTTTGCCGATGATGTCCCAGCACGCGATCTCCACCGCGCTCATCGCTGTTACGGCTACAGATCCACCGCGCCAGAAATCGTTGCGGTACATTCGCAGCCAAAGGTCTTCGGTATTAAACGGGTCGGTGCCTATAATATGGCGCTTTTTCGCCGCTTCCAGATATGCGACGCAAGCCTCTTCACGGTTGTGAAGGGTCGCTTCGCTGATACCTGTGACACCTTCGTCAGTCTCCACTTTCAGAAAAATCAGATTTCGCCAGCTGGTGCCCATCACCAGAATCTGGACGTCCGTGATTTTCATATTGTGCCCCCTAATGTTTTAGGTCGACGGGCAAATATCTGCATTGCGGGGTTCGGACACAACCGCAATTGCCCTCGCGACTCGTTGTTCGCACCAATAAATCGCCACTAGCGGGGCAATATCTGTGCGGCTATGTGTATCCGCGGAAGATATTAGGCCGATATGCACCTGCGGGAATTTTGCGAATGGACCATATGGCAGAACAGCGACCACTTTGTCAAAATTGCCGGCCAAAAAGTCCGTCCGCCTGGGGAACGCCCCAGTGATTCCATGGCTCCAACACTGCGGTGTGCGACGATCCGTCACAAAGTTCGGTGCTACTGGTCCCGCGTTTGCTAACACAGTGTTCGGATGAGAACTGGTCGTGATTTTCGTGGTTGAACACCGGCCGGTAATACTGCTGGAAACAACCCGGTCACAACAATATAGGCATTGCGCGCTCAGATGGCTGTGAGTAATTTTCCGGGGCGCACCCAATGAGGGGTGTTAAGACAACAGGCGGATGTCAGCCGTCGATCACAGATGCGCTCGCCGATGTATGACCGGCGCGTTATACCAAAGTCCGTGCCATGACACCTGAACAGTCGTCACCCCTGGGAGCCGGCGGTTCTACACCCGGCGAAGGTGAAGCTCGCACGTCAATGACGGCGGACGAGAGAAGGCTGCTCAACATGACGCAGTTTTCGATGTCGAATTTTTCGGATGCCTACTTTCAAAGGGAGCATCTGGCAGATTCGGACGTCGACCCCATCATCCAGAAGTTCATCTTTTTCGTGACCATCTATTTCGCTACTCATTTCAGGGATGTTGTCGGCGCCAGAGACGCTGCGGTTACAAAAGCGCCACAGTCGCAATTGCTGTAGCTATACCATCCAGATTCGTGACCCTAGGGTTGGCCGGGCGGCGTGAGGGGCGCTCGGTGGTTTTGAGCTAACCTTTTTTCAACATTCCAGAGAAAAAACGTGCGCTGGACCCATCCCATTGTGGTCATTTCCGCCGTTGCTGGACTCGCCATCCGAGTGGTGATGTTGGCGCGCTACATAGTGTTAGGCGACCCGGTATTGTGGGAATTCGGCATCATCGCTTCCAACCTGGTCAACACCGGTACCTACGCGTTTTTTACAGAAAACGTGCCCACCGCGTTTATGCCCCCAGGTTTCCCTCTGCTGCTGGCGTCGATCTACTATCTCTTCGGTGATGGTGCCACTGGTCACTTCATACTAGCGACGCTGGTGTTGGGCTTCCTGTCCGCGATTCCGGTCGCGGTCGGCTGGCTCGCCCACCGGCTGTGGGATGCAAAAGCGGGGATTCTGGGGTTTGTTTTGGCATGCTTCTGGCCGCAGCTCTTGGCGATGGGAGGACGCCTTGGACCGGTGCCGATATACTCACTGCTGCTCATCTGGGCGTTGGGAGCGGCGACAAACAGAACGTGGCAAACCCAGACGCGGGCGGTTGTTGTTGGTCTGATTTTGGGCATCTACAGCATTTTCAGGTTTGACGGCTTTCTGGCGGCGGCCCCCATTGGCTACGCCGCCTTGGCTGGGGTGGTAGGTTGGCGCAATAGGTTGGCTCTGACTGCGATGATCGCGCTGGCGGTCTGTGTCCCTCTGGTTCCTTGGCTGGTTCGCAACTACGACTTGTACGGCGAGTTTGTGCTCGGTACTTCCAGCGGGTACAACCTGCTGCGCGGCCATCACGAAAACGCCAGCGGTACAGCTCGCGACTCTGGGCCACCAAGTGTTGTGACCTCTGTCACTCAGAAATTTGAAGGTACCAAAATCCCCGGCGAAGAGGAGCGGCTGGCGTTGGGACATCATACCCCATCGGACGAACTCGAAAACGACCGGTTCTACCGTCACGCCGCGTGGTCGTATATAAAGGACAATCCGGGCAAGACGTTGCAGGTGACGCTGGCCAAATTGCTCTATTTCGTGGTGGCGGATTTCACCCACCCGATAGCGCGGCGTTGGTACTTCTGGCTGCCATCGTTTATCGCGTTGGCAGTTGGCGCATGGTGGTGGCTTTTCGGCGAGACAGAGCGCGGCGCAGGCACGACCGCTTTGTGGATGATGTTCGGCTTGCAGTTGGGATTGGCGATGGCGTTCTTCGTCCTACCACGATACAGGATGACGGTCGATTTCGTACCTCTGCTCTTCTTCTCACGCTGGCTTTCGGCGTCGGTGTGGCCACGTCTAACTACCGCAGCGGCATCGTCGAGGCATGGCAGTTCTGCTTGAGCTTTCCGGTTTTGCGCGGCGAGTAGATGGCCTGGAAAACAGCGAGCCAAAAATATCAGCGCCGACCTGTGGATTTCCGACGATGGATGCAAACTCTACGGCCAGCCTTCCGGTTTCAACCACAACGCCCTATCGGCTAGTGTGAGATTTGATGTCCACGTTGCGTTTAGTGAGTCACAACGTCTTTTGGGGACAGGGCGCTCCCTTCGACACCGACCAACCAGGACCCGTCCGATCTGACATTGTGAATCAGTTGACAGAGTTGCTGCTAGAATCTAATCCCGATGTACTCTGTTTACAGGAGGTCCAAAGCGCGTCGACATTCAGCAGTTGGAGCGCAACGATGGAGGCACCTGGGGTTTATTGCCCTGGTCTAGAACTGGTGCAGTACGGCGGCGCGATTCTCAGTAAGCTTTCCAGCGCCGTCACGGATGCAACGTCGGCTGTCGCCAGGCCTCAACGGATGTGGCAGCTAGTGGAGTTTCCGTTCGGGGCGTCGTCGGTACGCATCGCCAATGTGCACCTACCATCCGCCAGACAGGTGGGACAGGCACAGGCCGCCAAGGATCGGGTATCGGAACTGACGATCATCCTTAGTCACCGCCCTTCGGTTGTCGTTGGCGATTTCAACGAGCAGCCTGGAGGCGGCGTTGACGAGTTGATGGGGTCTGCCGGTTTTCTGGATGCAGCTGTGGTCACCGGCAGCGGCGATCTGCCGACGTCGCTAGGGGGTGGGCGGGGAGATAGAGTTTGGGTTCATGAGTCTTTGGTGGGCAGTTTGATCGAATATGGGGTGCTTGGAAAATCGGAACTCGCGACGGACCTAGACATGACCGACTACTTAAGCGACCATCTCCCGTTGTGGATAGTACTTGATAGCGATGCTATGGGAGGGTAGATGTGTTCGATAGACTGACCGAGCAGCATGACAGCATGGGGACAGCTATCGCTGGCTACGCCAGGTCATCAGGGTCCACGATGTCCGCAATATCAAACATCGTGTCTTCGTGCATGTAGGGCGTAGTGCGGAGCGCCTTCTCCTCAGCCATACTGTGCAGACCCTTCAAAACAGCGTCGATCTTCTTGGTCTGTTTCCGACATACCTTCTGCAACTGCGCAACGTCCTCTGGGGAGTTCGGATCGACGGCCTGTGCGGTCAGGTCTATCGCAGCTGCAGAGTTGCGGTTGTGATGGATGAGAGTGACGACTACCTGTCCCAGAGTCTGGACTCGGGCGGTGGCGACCTCCTCGGTCACTTTGATCTGCGAGCGCCCTCGCGCCTCCAGTAGAGCTTCTATGTGAGCCTGCATCACCCGCCAATCAGGCGCTTTGGACAGATAGGCGTCGGCTACCGGCTTGAGTGGCTTTGACCCTGCCTTCCACATCCTCGTAGGATGTGAGCAACACCAGAGGGATATCAGATGTGGCAGGGTCTTCCTTGAGTGTATTGCATACCGCCAGACCATCCATGACCGGCATGTTTACATCAGAAATGATAAGGTCTGGCATCGATTCGCGCGCGGATTCGACACCCGCCCCACCGTCCTTCGGCTCTGTAACCTCATAGCCCAACCGTTTGAGCCATAGGCAGAGCATCATGCGATGGTCGTGCGTGTCTTCAATGACAAGAATGGTACCTGATCCCACCTATCCTGGCCAATGATTGGAGATTGGTGGGAATGTCGTTGACGTAGAACACCATCAGGACCGCATCGGGCTCAAACTGAGCTCCGACTCGGTTGTGCCACAGAAGCTCCTGGCGGGTCGCAACGCCAATATAGATCAACTGCGTGTCCGGTTGGACAGAGCGCTCCAACCGCTCGACGAAGCAGCTGTCGCGCACCACTCCAGAGCCCAAAACGAATGAATCACCAGCAACCAGCATCCTAATAACGCCAGGTGGACGGGCGATGCTATACTTTTCGTCGCGCATCCCGAACGAGTTGTACCGCAGTTCGTGGCTAAACTCTGGCATCCTGTTGAGGATCGCTGAGGTGTGCGGACGAGGAATAAACCCGATTTCCGAATCCTGGACATGAGTTTCAGACAGAAAGCTGCGGTAGTTTTCCGCATCGGGGTCAAGCCATCTTAGAATCCCTTCGGCCAACAGTAGCGCAAGAACCGCCGACACGACAGCCAAACCCAAATTGGGAGCCCACCTTTTCAACCATTGCATGCTATGGCCCGTCTCTGCTTCGAAAACCTGTGCGATCTTTAGGAATAGCGAGCAATAGAGGTCCAGGTCCAAGCGGGAGTAGTGCTGCGGCGATGCTAGCCCATGGTGGTTGCCTGCCGTTATCTTATTGAGCGGTTGACACCGCCCATATTGACGCCTGGACCCGCCAATCAGAAAACCCCATGAATCGCCAGACCAAAGCGCCGATCAAAGTAGCCCATTTCATTACTACGATCAGCAAAGGCGGTGCGACTGAGAACACGCTGTTGTCGGCGGCGGGTTGTCAGGAGATGGAACACTATGAGGTCAGTGTCATCGCCGGGCCGCCTATCAAGAGCGAAGGCGACCTTCTGGGTTTGGCGAAATCGCTAGGCGTCGAAGTACGGATTATCCCGTCACTTCACAAACCGATCCATCTCATCAACGACTTAAGAGCGCTTGCGGCTCTGATATCCGAGCTTATTCGTGGGGGTTATGATGTGGTGCATACCCACGGTTCCAAAGCTGGAGTGTTAGGGCGACTCGCGGCTGTCCTGGTCGGAGTCAAGGCTGTGGTGCATACCATCCATGGGCTTCCTCTCTATCCAGACATGCCGCCGCTCTCAAAGGCCTTCTATCTTGGCGTAGAGCGGATGGCCGCACGGGTGACCCACGAGATGCTCTCTGTGACCCACCAGCTGCGTCTTGATGCGTTGAGCGGGCGCGTTGGGCGAGCCAGCAGGTTCAGCGTAGTGCGCAGCGGGATGGACTTGGAACCGTTCCTGAGTGGAAGCGATAGGCGAACAGCTGCACGACAGAGTTTGGGGCTCAAAAGCAACCAGGTAGCGATAGGCTCCATCGGTCGAGTCTGCGCGCAAAAAGGCCAAGACGTTATTCTTGACGTGGCTTCTGACGTAATCGATCTCGCACCAGACTCCAGGTTTCTGTTTATAGGAAGTGGCGACCTCCTCGAGCCGCTAATCAAAGAGACATCAGAGTTGGAGCTGTCGCAGTTTGTGCAGTGGACCGGTTCGGTGGAGCCAGAGGAGATACACTACTACCTGTCGGCGTTGGACATCCTGGTTCATGTCTCGGAAAGGGAGGGGTTAGCGCGGGTGATCCCACAGGCGTTGGCGTCGGGCAAGCCTGTCATTAGCTACGACCTCGATGGCTCACCTGAGGTGATAACCGACAGGTTTAACGGACGCCTGATCCCGCCATTTGACCGTCAGGAGCTTACCGACGCGCTGGTGGAACTGGTTAGGGACCGGGGACTAAGAGAAGAAATGGGTGCCAGAGGGCCCGAAGTAGTCGATCCGGCATTCCGCACCGAAGCGATGGTGGAGGGTGTTCATCAAAGCTATCAGCGCGCGCTCAAACTGAGCGGACATATTGCCGACTAGATTTCGCCTGTGACCTGGTCAATCGCTGTGGCCACCGCATCGACCAAGAGGTCGATCTCCTCCAAAGTTACGCTGAGGGGAGGCATCAGCACGACAACATTGCCCAGCGGCCTTACTATCACTCCCAAATCCCTGGCGCGGCGACAGACCTTTTTGCCGGTATCAGGCGGGAATTCGATCATGTCTTCCACGCTGCGCATCAGCTCAATTCCCACCATCACTCCCTGGCGTCTGATCTCGGCTATGTGAGGGTGTTCTGATAGCTTTCCAAGACCACTGGCTAGATGCCCGGTTTTTGCGGCCAGACGCTCCAGAGTGCGCTCGGCGCCAAAAACCTCAAGACTTGCCAATGCAGCAGCACATCCAAGCTGGTTGCCTGTAAAGGTGTGACCATGGTAGAATGTTTTTTCAGGCCCCCCTAGAAACGCTTCGTACACTCTGTCGGTCGTGAGCGTCGCCGCTAGCGGCAGGTAGCCAGCAGTAAGCCCTTTGGCCAAACATATCAGGTCTGGGACCACCTCTTCCTGATCGCAGGCGAACATTTTTCCGGTCTTTCCAAATCCCACAGCGACCTCGTCTGCTATCAGAAGCAGATCGTGTTCGTTACACAACTGGCGGACGTGGCGCAGATAGCCCTTGCGATGGTCGATCATCCCTCCAGCGCCTTGCATGAGCGGCTCGATGATAAACGCCGCCAGCTCATCGCCGTGGCTCTCCATCAGCCGTTCCAGTTCGCCTATGCACCAGCGGTATCGCTCGTCGTATGACGGTCCATGGCCGCACCGCAGGAGATAGGGTGCCGGGGCGGTGATCTTATCAAAAAGCAGCGGTCCGTAGGTAGAGTGAAATATCGGAATACCACCGACACTAACAGCGCCCACAGTGTCGCCGTGGTAGCTGTCGGAAAGAGCGATGAATTTTGTCTTGCCGGGTTTGGGGTCTGGTCGCTGCTGTTGGTATTGGAATGCCATTTTGAGAGCGATTTCGACCGATGTTGCACCGTTGTCCGAATAGAAGACCCAGCACAGAGGGTCAGGAGTGATCTCGACAAGTTTTTCGGCGAGAATGATTGATGGGGCGTTAGCCGATCCCAAGAGTGTGGAGTGGGAGACTAAGTCCAACTGCCTGCGGATAGCGTCGTCGATGGTGGGATGGTGATGCCCGTGGACGTTGGTCCACATTGACGATACCCCGTCGAGATACCGGTTCGAGTCGGTATCGACCAGCCAGCTCCCCTCAGCCGACCCGATGACCAGTGGAGGATCCTCCGCCATGTCGGCCATCTGAGTGAACGGATGCCATACGTATTGAGCGTCTAACTCTTGTAGTTCGGAGGTCGTGTGTTTCACTTAGGCGTGGCTCCGAGTTGATAGTTGAGTCTTGTCGGCTGAGGTGCGTGTGCCGAATCTAAGCAGCCACCGTGGGTAGTTTTTTAGAATCTTCTTGGGCTCTTAGCTGCCCGCACGCCGCCCCAATATCCGCGCCTCGCGACCACCTGATAGTCACCGTCATATGTTTGTCGTGGAGTATCTGTTTGAACTTCGCGATCCGGTCGGCGGTCGGCCTCTGAAACTGCCCGCCTGGAACCGAGTTGAATGGTATCAGGTTTATTTTACACGGGATGCCGTGTGTTATTTTCACGAGTCTCTTGGCGTCGGTATCAGAGTCGTTAACGCCGTCGATGAGAGCATATTCGAACGTGACGCGTGTGGATGTGGTGCGGGCGTAGATATTTGAAGCGCGCAACAGCTCATCCAGCCCATATCGGTTGTTGATGGGCATCAGCTCGCTTCGTACTTCATCGGTCGTGGCGTTCAGCGAGACAGCCAGTTTGATGTTAAGGCCTTCATCCGCCAAACGAGCGAACTGGGGCACCAGACCAGCGGTGCTGATGGTGACTTTGCGGCTGCTGATCGCCAAGCCTAGTTCGAGGCGCAATAGCCGCACTGCGCGACATATGTTGTCGAGATTCTGAAGCGGCTCACCCATCCCCATCATCACGACATTGGTTACCGGATGGCGGTGATCGTCAAAAATAGGCACAGTGTGAAGGACCTGGTCCACGATCTCGCCGGCCAAGAGATTTCGTTTGAGCCCGATTGAGGCGGTAGCGCAGAATGCGCAGCCAAGTGAGCAGCCGACCTGCGATGAGACGCAGACCGTCCTTCGTTTGCCCTCATCCATTGCCACGGTCTCGATCCTTTGGCCGTCGTCAGCTTGAAGAAGAATCTTGGTCGCTTCGTCTTCCTCTGATTCCATTCGAGCGATTTCGTTGAGCGAACTGACACACGCGCGATTTTCGAGGTCTTCCCTGAAACCTTTGGCCAGGTCGGTCATCAAAGAAAAATCGTTGACGCCCTTTGCGTAGATCCAACGAAGCAGTTGTTTGGCCCGGTATTTCTCTTTACCTAGAGATGTGATGAACCCTTCAAGTTCGACAGGAAGAAGACCTTTGAGGTCTGTTTTGGCAGTCACGATGGAGAGTATTCCTGAAAGTTCGGTAGCCGGAGGTTTAAGTGGCAACCGTCAGAATGTAGCTCCACAGTGTGGCTGCTACAAGGTGTCTCCAAGCCGAACGATAGTTGACTTGGAGGCGTGCGAACGGCTATTGTTGGACGGTGGATACTATGCCTTTTAGTAAGAAAACCGCCCGTGCCATCTGGATGGTGGCTGTTCTTTCACTGCCGCTGGTTGGATGTGGTCCCAAAGGCCAGATTGGCCGAGGCGACAACCGCCGCGTTGTGCCTGGCCATGGATCGGCTGAATGGGGTAGCGCAGCAACATTGGACAGTTCGGCACTGGACTCGCTCGCGCAGTTGTGGACTGCGGCGTTGATACTGCCCGATCCGCTAATCGGTGCGGCGAACAACGCGAAAGTGATCGTAAGGGCTGTGCACTACGGCTGGCCACTGCTTGAAGCGACAGTGGCAGCTCAGTGTCAGGCCGACTCGCTGACGACAGAGGGTTGCGACAGCCTTTTGGCCGCATACCGGGACACGCATCGTGACTCTACAGAGTTTCGCATCGACCTAAAACTCGAGTCAAACTTTTCTGAAAAGTCGCTGCAACCACGTTTTTGGGATATGTTTATTGAGGACGACGACAAGATAATGTATGAACCGGTTCGCTTTGAGGCTGAGCCGGTGGTTGCTGTAAAGAAAGACACACTGTCTGAACCTGGACGCGCAAACATTCTTGGGGGGCCCTATAGGCGTTTGGTGCACCTATATTTCTCTCGCATCAGTCCTATGGGCGGTCCGCTCTTGAGCGCGGAAACAGAGCAGTTGAGATTGGTGTTCTCCCGTAACCGGATGCGATTAGGGGAGGCCATCTGGGTGTTTGACAGGCCAGGCGAGGCTACAGGACTTAAGAAAACCGGACGACGCGCTTCTCGGCTGAGATCGTACTAGAGGAATATAAAGGTAGATCATGCCACCAGATGAGCAGGAGTTTTTTCAACGGGTCGAAGCGCTAGCCGACCGCGATGGGCGCTATAGAAGGGACGCCTACCTTTTTGTGCTTGGGGCGCTCTCCCACACGTACGACCATGTTGTCAAAGATCAGCGCCACGTCACCGGCCCTGAGCTACTCATGGGGATAAGCGACTACGCCTTGGATCAGTTCGGCCCGATGACAAAGACGGTATTCGATCATTGGTGTGTTACTGAGACCCAAGATTTTGGCGAGATAGTATTCGCTATGGTCGAGGCGGGACTCATGGGCAAGACCGATGAGGACTCTATCGACGATTTCAAAGACGTCTACGACTTCGACGAGGAGTTTGATTGGCGAAAAGGCATCGCTAGAGACTTCCGACCAACCGACGAAGAGTAGATAGCTCAGCTGTGGTAGCGCCAGAACTATTTGACCGGCGAACCGAAACCGGTTGGCTAGATTGGTTGAGCAGGGGCGCTTGATAATCGGACCGCAGTACATCATCCCAGACGGCTACGCCCCCACCGGTGAAACGTTTGTGAGGAATCTGCTTATCGGACTGGAGCGATGTGAGGAGATGGGTCATGCCCCAGACGTGCTGTACCACGCAGAGCCGTCGGCGCTGGACGGTTGAGGGAGATATCCCAAAACGCGTGCTCTCCCCAAGGAAAGAGGCCATTTTCGGTGTCTGTGCAAGTTTTTGATAAAACGCGACAGTACCCTTCCACCGCATCCTGGTAAGAGGGGCGGTCCAAGACCTCAGCCAACCCCAACATCGTGCCCAGCAGCGGAATATCGTGCATGAGGTTGCTCCCGCCAGGGGAGCGGTCGCCCTCACGCTGACAAGGGATCGCAGGAGGTACGCCCTCCAACGGGGTCCAGGCCTCCAGGTCAATGATTGAAGGGAACATCGGGCCGCAATCGATCATCCGGTCGATGAACGCGGTGACTGTCCCCATTATCTGCTGTGGGGTCATCGTCTATTTTCCAATGGCTCGTTCGCTGCTGGCGTAGCGGTACCGAACGCGGCAGGCGTGGTCGGCGGACCAACATTCCCGGTGAACCAGATTGTGATCTCACTGGGCGACCGCAATTGAAATACTGGAAGATGGGCGGCTTCTCTACCATTTACGAGCTCAGTAAACATCCGCCGTCGCCGGATGTGGGTGGTGATCGCATAGACAAAAAGTGAATCTCGGCTCAGCACCGAACCTCTAAGTGTCTCACGATTTCCGTTCCACAACTCCTGCCGTTTTCCCACACGCCGGATGGTGCGGATTAGCATCCGGCCGAGTGTAACGCGGAGCGGAATGTCAAGCCACACCAGAGTATCTGCCCTGGGCCAAACCAGGTCCCTCACTTTGAGATACGAGCCGTCGATCACCCAGCTTTCGCCCTGCGTAGCCCGATCAACCTGCTCTCAAAAGTCCGGCGTCGGCGTCCAGTTTTCACCCCAAAACAGCGCATCCATCTCTATAAACGGAAGTCTCAGAGCTGCGCTCAATTTTTTGGGCAAATGTGGTTTTGCCCGCACAACTGTTGCCGGTGACAACGATCCGACGCACGTCATCCTGCCCTGCACGCAGGGCTCGTTCCCACGTACGGATTTTCGCGCTGATGTTCGCCGCTGTGAATCTTTTCGAGCGTCTCGGCGTGGTGTTCGCGATCGGTTCGCCTCAGATATTCGCAGTAGGACGTGAGGTGTCCCGGCAGCGTGTGATGTGGTCCGCCCTCGCGCAAAACATGCCACATCGGATCTTCGGCGTGCGCGGAACTGCGCATCATCTCGCTTTCCCAGCCGTGGAGCAAACTTAGCCCCTGCCTGACCAGATCGCCGCTGGTCTCTGCAAGGTTGTTTAGTTCGTGGGGATCGTCTTTTAGATCAAATAGCATCAGAGGCTCAAGCATTTTGAAACCGTCATGATGCGTCTCCATCAGCAGAGCACGCCCCCATCTCACCGACCTCTGGCACGCCCATGCGCCTTGGCTGATGACAAGAAACCTGCGCCCTGGCCAGTCGTCGCCACCGACAGCGGGCGCGAAGCTGTAACCATCCCACTCCTGTGGAATCTCCCCGCCAGCCATCTCGGTGACCGTCGCCGCCAGATCGACGTTGTAGCAGAGGCCGTCCTGCTCGACTCCAGAAGCCATCCCTGGCCACCTGATAACCAGAGGGATGTTGCAAGTGTGATGGTCGGCGGTCTGGTGGTCGCCGTAGACGTTCAACTCGCCCTGATTCTCACCGTGATCAGAGCTGACGATAATCGCTGTATCGTCCAAAACTCCCTGACTTGCGAGCATCTCCAGAATCATCCCGATATGATCGTCGGCGTACCTGATCCCCACATCGTATCCATCAATCCACTGTTTCCACTCCTCCATCGATCCGATTTCGGAAGGCACCCGTGGGTGCTGATCAAGCTGTCTGCTCTCAGGTGGCTCGTACCCCCAGGGTTCCCTGGCGCTGTGAGGACCGTAGCCGTCATAGTGTTCGCTGCGGATATCGTCGGTGAGCCATGAAGGCGGTGTTTCGTTTTCAAACGGGTTTCCATACTCCGTCGGAGTTCGATAGACCGTGTGCGGATCCCAGAAGTTCACCTGGAGAAACCAGTTGTCCTCCTGGCCGTGGCGGGAGAGCCAATCGAGCGCCACAGGGGCGACCTCATCGGCTCGCTCATTGCCGCTCTTGCCGGTGTTGAACATCTCGGAAAACCCGGCGCAGAAGTGCCACGCCGAATGCCTTTCCGCAAAAGGGCTGACGCTGACGGTGTGGTACCCTGCTCTTCTAAGGGCGGACATCCATGTGTTTTCGCTGTAGTGGTTGCGGAAACTGCGGTTCGGGCCTTCCAGCGGCAGGTCGGCATTGATTCCACCATGATTGATGACACCGGAGTGGATGCCGAACTGCCCACCATATAGCGCTGTTCTGGACGGCAGACACGGCACATCCGACGCGTAGCAGTTCCTGAACACGACCCCATCACCTGCAATGCGGTCGATGTTAGGCGAGGTGTCACGATGGTAGCCATAGCAGCCCAAATGGTCTGGGCGCAGGGTGTCTATGTCGAGGTAGAGGATTTTCACTGGTGCTCCTTGTCGGTGGTGTGGCTTTCAGGTCGTACAAGACGGTAATGTTAAGCTGTAAACGTGTCAGTCCCCAAGGAGGTTAATCAGAATGGCGGATTGCAGACCGGACAGAAAAGCTAGCAAAGACCCAAAAGGATCACAGGCTCTAGCAATCTTGGGCGGCGTAGTTGTGGTAGTGCTAGCTGTTCTGCTGAGCGTTGTGGTAATGGCTTGGATTGGGGGGTAGCGAATCTGGCAGGCATGATAAAACAGTGGTTCGTACGGAGCGACTAAACAACGGGACGACCAACGGTGTGGCCGTCCCGCACTGTTTGATCTGTTTTGACATAGGCCTCTTCGCGTCTCTCGTCTACCTCTTTAATCTTGAAATAGAGCGCCACGCCGACGATCAGGATTATCCCCAAGAGGATGAGGAAGTTCGAGCGGCGTGAGGCTAGCTCAGCCAGTCCTCCGCGACCCAAATCAAGCGCCAATGCCGCCAGCGAATCGCCGGGATTGGTGACAGCAAACATGGCTTCGAGACTGATGCCATGTACCGTCACACGGGCCTTGGTAATTGCGGCCGATACATCGTTGAGGGCAAACTCGGCTTGGGCTAGTTCAATGCCAGCGTGCTCAACTTGTTCGATCAGCACAGCCGCCGAGTCGCGTTTGGAGATCAGGGACGTGATATGATCCCACATCTGTCTGGCGACCTCGAACTCATCGCTATCGACGGCGTAGCGACCTGGGATGTGGGGAATGAACATGGTCTCGGCCGAGTCCGTGGAACTGAGTACTGCAGCCGGAAGGACCGAGATTTTGCCGGGCGCCGGTGGATTCGTGAGCGTCCAGGTATAGGCCGTCGCGACCGTGTCGGCATCGGATTTTTCAGCCACCGCATACACCGGTGTCCCGACGCCCACGTTGGGTAGCCCTGTGGTCAACTCGAGGATTGTCGTGTCGTCTTCCAGATCGTCGGGTCCGAAAGCCTCTAGGCCGATTTAGGCCTCAACCTGTGCCTGAGCCACAACCGAGAAGGCCACGAACGCGACAAGCGAAGCGGCGAGGATCATACGCATGGGTTTCATTGATGTTCTCCTGTGTCAATGTGAATGAGAGTACGCGGATCTGGCGTAATCTGGCTATTAAACGTCGGTGTTTGCGAGACTCCTTTCAGATCGGTCGAAAATCGGTGCAAGATCACAGCGCTCCTTAATACTCAGTTTTGTGCAACCCACCTGTGCACACACATCCGGTACGTAATACTGTTGCAAGAGGTATGCCAGTCTGAACCTAGGAGTTAAATCCACCCGAAGCTCAAGAAACACACGCATATACGCA
Source organism: uncultured bacterium (assembly GCA_964627605.1). Classification (GTDB taxonomy): domain Bacteria; phylum Latescibacterota; class MWCZ01; order MWCZ01; family CAZVGZ01; genus CAZVGZ01. The sequence goes on from CAZVGZ010000027.1 coordinate 18,640, forward strand.
CTTTCAGCTAAGTCTCATATCTCCGTGTCACATGCGACACGTTGCCCAGCGTGGCGATAGTTGTAACTACTTGACTGCACGAGATATAGCGTCCTGTGTTCCATGTGTCTCGCTTGACACGCGCCGAGGCTCCGGTTGCCGATGGTGACACGCTCCTAATATTTTCACGTTGGCACCATGTCCAAGGTGCCTCTTGACGAGGAGTCCCACCGTGGCACCGTTCCGTTTTGTTCAGCTAAGCGATGTTCATTTGGGAGCACACCCTTTTGCGCGTCATCCGCTTCTGTCCGACCTTACTCCTGCCCGTATCGCAGCCCTTCATACAGCGTTTGACACGGCGGTTTCTTGCGCCAAAGAAAACGTTGTTGATGCGATACTGATCCCTGGAGACCTCTTCGACGCCGCCGACCCCCCTGACGACCCGCTCAACGCGGCGATAGATCTGCTGGAAAAAGCCGCGCCGATCCCAGTGGTGATTGTCCCAGGCAATCACGACCCAACCGGTGCCGACAGCCCCTGGTCCCCAGATGGCCCGCTCATGCGCAGCCGGGGGAGACGTTGGGGCGATCACGTTCAGATAGTGACGAGCCGAACATGGCAGAGGGTGGAATTACCCGACCGCCCGGATGTGTGCTTGATGACGCGTTCGTTTCACGATGTTGACAGAGACCGCGACCCGTTGGAAGGGCTACCGAGCAAACCCGATGGAACAACTGGGGTTTTGATGTTCCACGGCAGTCAGATGGGCGGGGCACCTCCTGGAGACGAAGGTGTTGTCGGGCCGTTTTCCACCGAAAAACTGTCACAGGTTGGATATGACTACGCCGCAGTTGGCCATTACCACAGTTGCCGTCATCTGGTGCAAGGCGGCTCTCTGCTTGGTGGTTACTCCGGTTGCCTGTTGGGGCAAACGCTGAGCGAAACCGGCGCAAAAGGTTTTCTTCTGGTGGGACTGCAAGGCGACACTGCTGTCAAAGAGTCGGACGTTGTCTTCTGTTCGAGCGGTGGTGGGGATATTGTGCGACTGGAGGCGGATGTCGGAGAGATAACCCACCAGAAGGCGTTGCTTGATCTCGTGGGGAAGGCGCTGGTAGACTCGAATATTGATAGAAGCGACATCGTCATCGTCGAACTTTCAGGGCTGATAGACCCGAGTGTCGATTTGACGACACTGCTTGATGGGGAGTTGAACCAACTACTCCACGCTGATTGCGCCAGGCTGATAGTCAGCGCGGACGATGTTAGACCAGACTACGGATTGGAGCTTGACAGCGGTCTTTCGGATATAGACGGCAGCAGCGTTGAGGCTGAATTTAAACGGGAGATGCTGAACCGCTTTCGAGACAACAGCGATGGTCCCGAAAACCAGGAGATCATCCGCCGCGCTCTCTACTACGGGCTGGACGCTCTGTCCGGCGGGCAGGTCCGATGGCGGTAGTCTCAATCGAGGAACTGCGGATAAGCGGCTTTGGCGGGCTGCGCGGAACAGAGCACCGGTTCGCGTCAGATCGGCTGAATATCGTCATCGCGCCGAACGAGACGGGCAAATCGAGCCTGGCGCACGCGATATTTGCGCTGTTCTATGGAGTGGACACACACGGTCGAAAGACCACAAACTCACCGCTGCCACGCGCCCTCTCATGGAGGCCTTGGGGAGGTCCGCCTTTCGGTGTGCAGGGAAGAATCGCAGTCGGCGAAAAGCACATAAACCTGTCCTGGGATTTTGAAAGAAAACGGCCGGTTCTAACAATGCGGGACTCCAGAACCGGCGCTGATGTAGGTTGCGATCGCTACGACGGCGCGGACGGGAATGTCGTCGGGAGGAATATCCTGGGCCTGACACCAAGCGAGTTCGCCGCCACATGTTTCATCGGACACCGCACGCTCGCCGATATAGAGACAGCAGAGACCCTCACCGCACATCTAGAGCAGATTACCGACACCGAATCCGGTGACGGCACCGTTCAGCAGGCGCTTGCGACTCTTCGGGAATCCACTACGAAATATCAGGGAGAAAGAGTCAAGTCTGGTCACATCACAACCGAGATTGGACGGTTGGAAAGCGACCTAAAGAAAACAGCCGAAGCTCTGCGCCTGGTCGAACACGAGTGGGAAACGCTGTCACTAGAGCGGCAGGAGCACAAAGTTCGCCTGTCGGAAATCAGAGGGCTTGAGCAGAATATTGAACGCACTCGAAAGTCCCACGACTCGGCGTGGCTGATTGAGATGGATCAGCGCGTCTCTGAGTTGGAGGCCGCCAAAAATAGCCTGGACGAGCTTGAGCAGCGGCGCAACAGTTTGAAAGACAGCGGCATCGAACTGTTTCCGGCGCACGGAGCTGGGCGGTTGAGCGAACTAACCACCACGATCGGTGCGTTGGGCGATCAGTTGGGCGAGCACGAAAGTCGTCTGGGCAGCCTGCAATCGGATTTCGACAGCATCATAGCTGAGCAGGGAGCGTTGGGGCCAGTCTCTTTGGCGTCCAAGGACGATCACGACTTTGTTAGAGAGTTGATCTCCCAGGCCGGTGGTGTCGAAGAAGCTCTGAGATCGGCGATAAGCCGCAAGGAGGAGATCGCCTCGTTGTTCGATGAGGCAGGCGCGTCCTTCACCGACCTTGAGCGCCGCTGGGCGGCTCTTAGCGAATTGCCCACCCACTCCCAGCAACGGTTGCGGGCATACCCTCAAGAGTTGGCAGCTCTAAACGGAAAATCCCAGGCTGCTCAGATCGCAATGGACAGCGACCTCGCCAAACTGGACGACCTTGACATCCGAACTCGCAAAAGTCTGATCGTTGGATCTGCTATCGCTTTTGCAGCGGTGGCTGTTGCTGCCGGAGTTGGACTGGCAGTGGTGAGGTGGAGCGTCGCAGTAGCAATCGCATTGATCGGAGCGGCAGCGGGGGCCGCAACGGCCGTCCTAGGACGAGCGCGCCTTCGTAGTGAACTGGACAATCTGCGCGACGATATCAGGTTCCACGAACGTGAAAAAGAAGAACATGCCGCTTCCGTTGAGGCGCTGGAAAAGTCGGTGTCTGATGATGTCAGCGGCGATCAGTTTGAAAGCCTTGACAGAGGTCTAGAGGCTCTAGAAGCGACGGCACCTTTTACGACCGACTTGACCAGACTGGATGAGGTCAGGCGGGAGATGCAGGCGAATGGTGAGCGGCTCTCGGTGCAGCGCAACGATGCCCAGAAGCGCCTGGATCGGTTCGAGATTCAGATCGACGAGACGCGACAGGTCTCGGTTGAGTTGGACCGAGCGTCGGTGCAGATCGGTCGAGCAATAAAACTGACCGAACGGCTGCGCGATATAACCCGTTCGAGGGAGTTCGTAGAAACGGAGAGCCGGAAAGCCCAAAAAGCCAGGCGGGATCAGGAAGTAGAGACACGCGAAATTCTGAAAAGTGGGTCGATTGATTTTGAAGACATTGCCGATGGAGTGACCAGATTTCAGAAGCGCGCTGAGGAGTACCGCGAATATCGAGAAGTGGTGGAGCGGATACCTGAGGCGCTGGCGCGGGTGAACAGAGCGGGCATGCCTGACGAGCTGCTGATCGAACGGCAACGGCGAAAATCACTCGCCGCGGATTATCAAACCGATATTTCGGTACCTGGAAAACCTTCTGCGGCGCTTCAGGATGAACTGGACGACCTCCAGGCGCAACTGATCTCAGCGAGGCAGGTATTGGCCGAAGTTGAGCACAACCTCCATGCTGGGCGACAGAAGTACCATCAGCAGGCACCAAAACTTCAGGCCGAATATGGTTTGTGTGCTGACCTGTTGGAGCGAACCCGCGCACGCCTCAACGCCGCCAATCTGGCTTTGGAGGTCTTGGAGGAGCTTTCGGAAAAATCGCACCGACAGTGGGCTTCTGAGCTAAACGAACGGATGGAAGATGCGGTCGGACATCTAAACCCAACGGTTGGGCGGGTGGTATTTGACGAGGCGCTCCATGCGACGGTGACGCTCAAAGATGGTCACGTAGTGCCGCACGACCGGCTGGAGATGGACCTGAGCGCCGGTGCGATAGACCAGGTCTATCTCGCCATGAGGCTGGCCATCGCCGATTCCCTGTCCGCTGGTGGGGCGGCTGCACCAGTGGTGCTGGATGATCCCCTCGTAAACTGCGACGACCAGCGCGCCGAAACGGCGGTGCGATGGTTGGCTGAAAGTGTGGCATCCAAAAGGCAGGTGATCCTCCTGTCGTGCCACGACGAACGCATCCAGAATCTGATGCTCCGCGATCCCTCTTGGGCCGGAGAGCATCTGGTCATAACAGGGTTGGATGCGTTGGAAAGCGAAAACCCTCAACCCTCACTGCCATTCTGACGCGGAGTGTCTTATGGACAATTCAGAGCAAATTGTGTATATTCCAGACCTCTTGTTCCTGTCAATTTGACACTCCGAGTGCAGCGCTTGGGGAGGCGGTTTTTGAACTCTGTCGATCTGTCTCTGACCGGATGGTTCCGTGCGGTTGCCATCATGGCGCTGTGCAGTGCCGTCGCTTTGGCCGACGGTACTGAGCAGGGGAAGTATGATTTCGCGGGGCAGCTAGCGCGCGACGGACTGTATGAGCTTGCTGCGCAGGAGTTCCAGCGCTTCGTAGAGAACCATCCCAACAGCTCTTTGGCCCCAGATGCCCAGCTCGAAAAAGCCAGAGCCCATGCGAAAGGCGGCGCATTTGCCCGCGCCGCAGAGGCTTTTCAGGGGTTTCTGGTAAAATACCCCCGTGACGTCCGCATTAGCGAAATCTGGTTCAAAGTTGGCGAGAACAGGTCAAAAGCCGGGCAGCACGTCGACGCCGCTCGCAGCTACAGAGAATTGGCGGAGACCTATCCGAATAGTGACTTCGCTGACCGCGCTCTATTAAGAGCCGCTGAGGCCCACAACTCAGCAGGGCAGCCTGAACGCACAGACCGCCTTCTCTTTACCCTGATTGAACGCTACCGAAATTCCTCAGTCCTACCACGCGCCCGCTACCTACTGGCGTCAGAGCGTTGGCGCAAAGGTGACGCAGACAGCGCACTCAGGCTTTGCGAAGCGGTTTTAGGCGGACGCAACCGATCCAGCGACGCAGCCGACTGCTTGACGCTCGCCGTGGAGATACACTTAGTCCGATCTGAGGTCGATCGCGTAGAATACTACACCGACCGGATGGTCTCCTGGTTTCCTGGAGATCGAAGGACGTGGGAAGCGCGAATTGCAGTGGCGAGCTGGCATCAAAGCCAGGCGAATCGCGGCGGCGGCGAAGAGTCGCTCAACAACGCTGCCAAACTGTTAAGAGAAGCATATCGCCGTTCGGTCGATCAGCAGCAGGCTTCCAGGGCGCTATTTGCATTGGCGAACATCCGCGAGGAGCAGGGCGCGGCCAACATGGCCGAATCGAACTGGTACACATTTCTGGAGATGTACCCTTCGAGCCCAGAACGGGCGAGAGCTTTGGTCGGGCTGGGGCGCGCAAGGATCGCAGGAGGTAAAGAGCAGGAAGGCGTGTTTACTCTTGAGGAGGTGCTCTCATCGTCGGACACTTTACAGATGTTCGGAGCCCTTGAAACTTTGGCGGAGCACTATATCGCCCGTCAGGACCCAGCGACCGGTGCGGCATACCTGAGGCGGTTGGTAGCGTTGGCACCTGAAACACGGCTGCTGAGGCGTGCCAACTACCGGTTGGCGGCGGTCTACGCGACACACCTCGGCGAACGCGAACGGGCGATGGAGCTTTTTGGTCAGATCGCCCAAGGTGAGGACGATATCGCCGCCAAAGCCCAGTTTGCTCTCGCCGCAGAACTCGGGAGACAGGGACGGGTCGATGATGCCGAAAACGCCTACTGGAGGGTCAGGCGCCGCTTCCCAGAGCACGAACTCACCCCGGCTGCCACTGACAGCATCACCTACATCCGGCTGTTTTTGACCAAAGATCACCAGGGGGCGACTGAGGACCTGACAGCGGTAGTGAGGGCGCTCTACGGCCCTGACCGCACCAAAGCCGAGGCGCAAGCACCGTTGACATTGGCGACAATCACCGTCGAGCGGCTGAAAGATTACCAGGCCGCAATAGTCCTTCTGTCAAGATATCTGGTGACTGATGGGATTACAAGAGGTGATGAAGCCGAGCATAAACTCGCTCAGTGCCACCTCTATTTGGCGACCAAAGCCCGGTTGAAGCACGACTCCGAAGCTGAAAACCAGCATAGGCAGATGGCGCTACTTGCGTTGGGGCGGCTAGCTGACAACTACCCTAACAGCGAGTTGGCTGACGACGCCTATATTGAGACCGCCGATGCTCGCCTAACTGCGGTCGCGACTGAGGATAGAGCCGGTGAGACAATAAAGGCTTACGACGAGTTCTTGAACCGTTTTCCGGAGACCGACCGAAAGGGGTACGCCTGGGTACGGCTGGCTGAATCGTACCTGGAGATATCGACGACAAGCACTGCCAGCCTGAATGAAGCGTGGCGTTGGTCGTCGTTGGTGCTGGAGAAGGCTCCTCGCAACAGCGCATCGGACCGTGCGCTATACGTAGCCGCTGAGTCCGCCAGACGACAGGGCGAAACTGACGATGCCAAGAGTCTCTATCAGCGCCTGATCGCCGAGCGACCGTTCAGCGCGCATGTGCCTGAAGGGCGGCTGCAACTGAGCGGAATTTACGCCCGTGAGGGCAAACACCGTTTGGCTGCGCGGGAACTGGAAAAACTGCTCAGGTTGGATGACCTTCCCCGGCCCCGCCAGACTATTCAGCGGCGTCTGATCGAGGCTTGGGAGGCGGTGGGGGATTTCAAAAAAAGCGGTTCAGTGGCTGAAAGGATGACATCAGGAGATCTTGCCAGCCCTTGGGGGGCAAGGCACTGGGCTAGAGCGTTGGTGGCGCAGGGAAGCCACGGGCAGGCTGACGCGGTTTTGGCACAGGAGCTTGCTGCACGCCCCAACGCGGAAGACGCAGACAGTCTGGCGATAGTCCGCGCCCGCGCACAGACCGCCGCAGGACGGCAAAGGGAAGCTCTTAGAATGTTGATCGGCTTTGAGCGGATGTTCCCTCTGAGCGAGCGGACCGCCGAGGTTTGGAGCTTGATCGCCAAAGTGTCGTTTGACTTGGAGAGCTACAGCGCCGCGCTCGGCCATTTTCGTAAAGTACTCAACGTGAAATCGGACAACAGAGATGCTCGATTGGGGGTGCTAACGACGCTCTACAGACTCGGGCGCACCGGTGAAGCGGTGGCTTTGCGGGCGGACCTGGAAAGAGCGCTTACTTTCTCGCCAGACGAGGTAGTGCGCCTGTCCTACGAAGAGGGCCAGGCGATGTGGCGGAACAAGAGGTATCAAGAGGCTATCGATCAATTCCAAAGGGTCGTTGACGAATCGCCGAACAGCGCATGGGCAGATGACGCACTCTATGCGCAGGGGATGTGCGCCGCCTCATCAGGGCGCGCTGAGATAGCAGTCAGAGCGTTCGAGGGGCTGTTGAGAGATTACCGTCAGAGTCGCCTTTACGTCCGCTCGGCGCTTGAACTTGGAAACGCCTATTTCGGCGCTGGGTACTACGAGTTCGCCGCCGATGCTTACTACAGGGTGCTCGAAGCGTCCGCAGACGATTCGTTGGCGGTGGAGGCAACCTGGAACTCACTTCTGGCGTATGAGAAAGCAGAGAGGCTCGATGCAGCGAACCGGTTTGCGCAGCAACTCATCGACCGGTACCCCGATCACAAGCACGCTGCCAGAGCCAAAGTGAAGATCGGCCTCAACCTGTCCACACATGGGGACTATGCTGGAGCGATCGCGCAGCTTGAGTCGCTCATCGAGGAGGTAGACGGTATCGACGAGGCCGAGGTGCGGATAACGCTGGGTGAGGCTTACTACAACCAGGGCCGCTACCAGGAGGCTATCGTCGAGTGGCTCAAACTTGCTTACTTCAATCTCGGTCAGGGCGCAGAGACGAGTGAGGATGAGTTTCGCATGATGGCGCAGTGGCGCGCGACTGCCAGATGGAGGGCCGCAGCTGCATACGACAAGTGGGGTAAGACCGAACAGGCTTGCCGTCTCTATCAGCAGATGGTGACTCAGTATGGCGCTACAAGCGACTGGGGTCGCGCCGCCGCGCAGAGGATGGGTGCGCTCTGCCAACCAGCGACCTCGTCAGCAGCGAAAAATCAGTAAGTTGGGCAAAAAAAGGGGAATGTCAGATGGAACTTACAGAACAGGCGCTAAAGCAGGTGCCGCTGTTCAGCGGGCTTAATGACCAAGACCTTGCGGCTTTGGCGCAGGTCACCGTCTCCAAAAGGTTTCCCAAAGAGAACCTGATCGTTTTGGCCGAAGACGAAGGCAACAGCCTTTTTGTCATCGTCACCGGCAGGGTCAAGGTCTCGATCACCAGCGAGGACGGCCGAGAGGTGATCTTTTCGCTGTTGAGTGACGGCGAGTGCTTTGGAGAGATGTCGCTGTTGGACGGGCAGCCCCGTTCCGCAACGGTCACCGCCGCTTCTGACACCGATGTGCTAATGCTGCGGCGACAGGATTTCTTGAGGCTGCTGGAACAGGTGCCTCAGATCGGCATCAAGCTTCTTTCAGTGTTTACTGGCCGACTGAGACGAGCTGACAGAAAAATCGAGAGTTTGGCGCTTCTGGACGTCCCTTCCAGAGTTGTCGTGACACTCCTTCGGCTCGCTGAGGACCAGGGCAAGCTCACTGATGGGGGGATCTTGGTGGAGAACCGGCCTACACATCAGGAGTTGGCAAACATGGTAGGCACGACTCGCGAGACGGTGTCCCGCGTGCTGAAGCGGCTTGAGCAGCAGGGGTTCATAGAGACAGTAGGCCGCCATCTAAAACTCTCGGAACTTGAAGCTCTTCGTGGTGAGTATAACGCGCTGTGAAAGAACTAGCGAACGCGGCCATATCCTCAGACCTAACACCTGCGCTCGCCACAACGAGTTGGTAGCAAAAACCTGAAATGAACGATAACAACGCCAAACCAGTTTCCGCTTTGGGACAGACTCGACGCCGTCCAAAAGATTGGCGGCAGGTAGCCGCTGGGTGGTCCATGATAGGCACTTCAGAGGCTATCAGAGGGATCGTCGAGACAATCATTCAGATAGCCCCGACGCAGATCAACGTCCTGATAACCGGCGAAAGCGGATCGGGCAAGGAGGTGGTCGCGCGAGCGGTCCACAGCGAAAGCACCCGCAGCGAAGAACCGTTTTTCGCGCTGAACGTGAGCGCACTCAACGAGGGGATCCTCGAAAGCGAACTTTTTGGCCACGAAAAAGGTGCGTTTACCGACGCTGTGCATGAACGCGAAGGGCTGTTTGAAGCTGCTGGCGGCGGGACGGTTTTTCTTGACGAGATTGGCGACATCTCCAAACCGACCCAGGTCAGGCTTCTAAGGGTTCTTGAAGAACGTGAATACACCCCTGTAGGTGGAAATACAGCGCGGACTACCGAGGCACGGGTGATCGCGGCGACCAACCGCGATCTTGAGGAGGCGGTAGAGCACGATGAGTTCCGCGAGGATGTCTATTGGCGCCTGAAAGGGTTTGAGATTCACATCCCGCCATTGAGAGAGCGTAAAGAGGACATACCTCAACTGATTGACCATTTTGTCGAACAATTTTGCATCAGGCACAACCGTACAGTTCCCACTATAGACATGGCCGTCGCTGACGAGTTCGTGCGCTATGACTGGCCAGGCAACATCCGCGAACTCCGCAATGTAGTCGAGGGGATGCTCGCACTCTCGGATGGTGACATAGTAGGAGTCGATGCGTTGCCAGCTTCGTTCACCGGCAACGCCAACGCTCGAAACCGTCTGCCTGCCACACTTCCCCGTGACGGTGAGACCAGCGACTGGCGTCTGCTGTTTCGCGCACTATTGGAGCTCAAAACCGAGGTCCAGGACTTGCGGGGCGAAGTGGCTCGCCTCTCAGAGGGCAGATGGGCTGGTTCGGCTCCAAGGGTTGAACGCGAGACGTTCGATCATTTTGGGGTGCCTGTCGATGCCGAGATGGTGGAGTTGAGCCCCAACCCCCCGGATAGGGACGGCGTGGCCACCGATGGGTCTGAGAACCGGTACGGTGCACCATTCACAGTCAAAGAGATGGAGAGTCGGTTGATCCAACAGACACTCAAAGATGTTTCAGGCAATCGGCGCAAGGCCGCAGAGAGGCTGGGTATGGGAGAGCGAACGCTCTACCGGAAGTTAAAGGAATACGGACTTAGAGGTTAGAGCCACAGGCGGCCCCTTCGATTACCACCATCCTTTTTGTACAAGAAACCGCCATCAACGATTGAGGCATAATGTGGATATCGGCATAACAGGCCTGCCCTTAGTGGGCAAGACCACTCTTTTCAACGCGCTTACAGGCAGATCGGCTCAAACCGGGGCCTACGCCTCCAAAGATGCCCACCGGGGATCGGTGGAGGTGCCTGAACCGCGCCTGGATGCTTTAGCGCAGATTTTCGATCCTGAAAAAATCACGCCAGCGGTTGTAAACTACACCGACGTTGCAGGCGTCACAAAAGGTGGAGCGAGCGATTCTAGAGCATCGCAATTGGCGGTGCTAAGAGGTGTTGATGCCCTGGTGCATGTGGTGAGGGGTTTTGAGAGCGATGTCGTCCCGGTTCCCGATGAGGGGTTGGACCCGATAAGGGACGTTGAAGATTTTGACCTTGAGCTGATCCTTGCTGACCTGGAGATTGCCGAAAGACGGTTGGACAGGCTGAAAAAAGATTTGAGGGGCGGCGATCCTGAAGCTGAGATAGAGGCTTCAATTCTGGAAAAGTGCCGTCAGAGTCTAACCGCAGACGAACCGATACGTTCGCTGGAGATCTCTGACGATGAGCGGCTCAAGCTGCGCGGCTTCCAGTTCCTCACCGACAAACCGGTTGTGGTGGCTATTAATGTCGGCGAGGACCAGGCAGGGCAGCAGGTTACAGGTCAGTGGGCTGAGTTAGCCAAAAAACCCAACACGCAGGTCATAACCATCTGCGCGGAGTTGGAGATGGAGCTAGCCCAACTAGATGAAAACGACCGCGCGGTTTTTCAAGAGGATTTGGGAATAGAGGAGCTTGCACTCGGTACACTGATACGAAAATCCTATGAGCTTCTTGATCTGGTGGACTTTTTCACCGCAGGGCCTCAAGAGGTGAGGGCGTGGACACTTAGAAAAGGCTCGACCGCGCTTGATGCCGCAGGAAGCATCCACTCTGATCTGGAGCGTGGTTTTATCAGGGCTGAGACGGTCGCTTTCGATGAACTCGTGGAGTGCGAGTCGTTCGCTGGTGCCAGAGACAAGGGCGTTCTGAGGCTTGAGGGCAGAGCTTACGTGGTCAAAGACGGCGATGTGTTGACGATCCGTTTCAACGTCTGATCTCCACACTCGGAGGCAGGCGGCACCGGTCAATATGAACCAAGTTGATCCATAAGTCCAGCGATGGTAAACCAGATGGACACTCAGATAGGCCTCGTTTAGTGGCGCGCCTGATCGCATCCAGATTGGCTGCAATGCTACCCATCTGGGTCGGCGTTTCGGTCATTACTTTCGCCATGATAAAGCTCGTACCAGGCGATCCTGCTCAGATAATGTTAGGTGAGCGTGCCAGCCCTGCGGCGTTGGCGCGGATCCGCTCCGAGCTTGGATTGGACCGCTCCTGGCCCGTGCAAATGTGGCGCTACTACGTCGGGCTTTCAAGAGGCGATCTCGGACGATCGGTAGTGACTCATGAACCTGTGGTGACCGAGTTGGCGTCACGGTTGCCAGCGACAGCCGAGTTGGCGATCGCTGCGATGTTTATTGCGGTCCTTGTCGGCATCCCCGCTGGCGTCTTGGCGTCGGCCCGTCGAGGTACCGCAGCGGATCACGGGACGATGGCCGCATCGACGGTCGGTGTCAGCATCCCGATTTTCTGCCTTGGACTCACCCTCACATATCTGGTCGCGTACCGATTGGGATGGTTGCCATCGGAAGGGCGCCAGAATGTCATCGCGGCGCTGGGCTACGAACCTCTGACCGGCTTTGTGCTGCTGGATTCGGTAATCAGGGTGCAACCAGCACTGCTGTGGGATGGCATTAAACACCTTATTCTTCCGGCGCTGACGTTAGCGACCATCCCCACGGCCATCATCGCACGGATAACGCGGGCTGGCATGGCTGACGTCCTTTCCAGGGACTACGTCGTGGCGGCCAGGGCCAGAGGCCTACCTGAGTGGAGGGTAGTTGGTCTCCATGCGCTCCGAAACGGCGTTCTGGCGACAACAGCGGCAGTTGGCGTTCAGTTCGGATCACTGTTGGGCGGTGCGGTGATTACTGAATCGATTTTCGCATGGCCGGGCCTCGGAAGATGGCTTTGGCACGCTGTTGAGGCCAGGGACTTTCCAGCAGTTCAGGGCGGTGTGCTTCTGGTGGCGACGATATATATGGCCGTAAACCTCGTCGTGGATGTGGTGCAAGGCTTTGTCGACCCACGGGTGCGCCAGGCGTGATCGCACGGTTAAAGAGAGTCGCGAAAGAGATGGATTTCGGTCCACGGCTTGGTGGTATCATGCTGGTCGCTCTGGCTGTTTTCTCGTTCGTGGGGCCAGCCCTAAGGCCTTATACACCCGAAGCCACACAGTTGACTCCAGGGGTTACGGCACCTTCGGCCAGACATTGGGCGGGAACTGACGACCTGGGCCGCGATGTTTTTGTGAGGGTGGCGACAGGGGGTAGGTACTCGTTGAGTGTTGGGCTCATCGCCGTGGCGATCGGGGTTGGAATAGGAGTGCCGTTAGGGATGTTGGCGGGGATGTGGGGTGGGCGGGTGGACGCGGTCATAATGCGAGCGATAGATCTTGCGATGGCGTTCCCCAGCCTTCTGTTGGCGCTTGTAGTTGTCGCTGTCTTGGGGCCCTCACTGGCCAACGCGATGATCGCAGTTGGGCTGACATCGATACCCCAGTATGCCAGGTTGGTGAGAGGGGTGGCGGCTTCCACGGCCAAACTGGCCTACGTGGACGCGATGCGGGTTTTGGGTGCTGGACCGGTGAGGATTCTCTTTTTTGGCGTCGGACCAGCTTGCGCTGGAGCTGTGGTGGTCCAGGCGACGTTAGGGCTGGGAACGGCGATACTGGATGCGGCAGGGCTGAGTTTTTTGGGACTGGGGGCCCAACCGCCTACACCAGAGTGGGGAGCGATGCTTTCAAGTGGCAAGGATGTGATGCTCGCAGCCCCATGGATCGCCGCCGCTCCAGGGCTAGCCGTGACTTGTGCGGTACTTTCTTGTAACTTATTGGGGGATGGTCTCAGGGATCTGCTTGATCCTGGACGGACCGCGATGAAGTCGATTGAGCTGAGGCAAGAGGGTTTATGCCAGCGACCGGCATAGAGAAAAGACGCAAACGGTTGTGGAGAGTGTTTCCCGCTGTCGCCGCCGCACTTATTGGTTGCGGTGGTGTAGGTCCAACGCCCGTTGTTTCTGGAGGGTTGCCGCCAGAGAAGAAAGCTGACCCTACGGCGGTACACCACCTTTTGGCGGCGAAAAGGGCCGAACGCGTTGGGGCATTTGGCAGAGCAGTGGCTGAATGGCAAGCCGCGATTGATGCCGACAGTTCGTCGCCCTACCTCCACCTCTCACTCGCTGGCGCATACCGGCACCTGGGCCAACTCAGCCCCGCTGAATCCCAAGCGCTGATAGCCGCCCGGCAGGACTCCACCAACGAAGAAGTCCACACTTTTCTCGCCGCTCTGTACCGCCAAAAATCGGATTTCCCCAACGCTATCGCGCATCTGGAGCGTGTTGTCGCGTTAGGTGGGGATGAGGAGACGGCGTGGCGCCTTGTTCATCTATACACCGGCATGGGACGCATTGACGATGCCGAACGGGTCGTCGTTGATATGGCTGCGGTGGCAAGTGGTTCGTGGCAGGCGCAATCTCAGTGGGTTAGGGTGGCAACAAGGGTTGGCCTGAATGGTGCTGCTGAGAAGATATTGCGGGACAACACCGCCGAGTTTCCTCAGAGGGAGGAGGCTTGGGTCCAGCTCGGAGGGCTGCTGAGCGAAAATGAGCGTGTCGATGATGCTGAGGACGCGTTTAGGGATGGGCTGATACACCTTCCAGAAAGCGACGAAATTTCACGAAGACTTGGGTGGTTGCTTCTGTCACAAGAGCGTTGGGATGAGGCGATAGCTCTGGTGACCGACCAAACCGTCGAAAACGGAGAGGACGTCCGCGAGAGGTTGGCGTGGATTGAGGTCCTGCTACAGAAAGGTCAACCTGATCTAGCGGCCAGTGAGGCACGTCGTTTTCTCGAGCTGCGCCCCAACGAGATCGGTGCTTTAGTGCAGTTAGGACAGGCGCTAGTCGCGTTGGACAAGATCGACGAGTCGCTTGTCGTGCTGATGCGTGTCGCCGAAATCAGTGAGGACTACAGGGTTTGGAAGTCGCTTTCGATGAGGCTGGCGCATGACGAGAAATACATCGAAGCTGAGATGGCTTTGAGACGAGCACTTATCCAGCATCCCGCTCATCCGGTGCTCAGCTCGCTTTTGGCGGCGACCCTACAAAGGCAGGAACGCTACGATGAAGCTGTAGGGGTGTACGGCGTGCTGTTAGCACAAGACCCCGACAACAAGATGGTTCAGTTTGGAATGGCCTCGGCGTTGGAGCAGTCAGGCAAGTTCGACGTGGCGGTCAGGATGTTCCAGAACCTGTTGCACAGCTCCCCTGACGACGCTCGGGTGCTCAACTACCTGGGATATATGTGGGCAGACCACGGAGTCCGACTCGAAGATGCCCACAAGCTGATTCGAAAGGCGTTGGCACAGGAGCCAGAAAACGGCGCGTATCTCGACAGTATGGGTTGGGTGCTCTACCGAATGGGCCAATTCAAAGATGCCGAACCATATTTGGCGAGGGCTATCGAACGTGAGGGAAACCACCCGGTTCTCTTGGATCACATGGGCGATCTCTTAAAGGCGCAGGGCCGCCGCGAGGAAGCAAAGGACTACTGGGAGCGGTCACTTCTGTTAGATCCTGAAAACGCAGCGATCCAACAGAAGCTGGACACCTTCACCGCCAACTCTCCTGATCAGACACACTGATTTCCCACCTCCCAATCTCTGTTGAATCAACTCTCTAACACATCAATAGATTGATCTGCATCCCAGAATAGGGGCGAATGTACAAAAAAGGAGCGAATGATGGACAGCGGGCTTACGTCAATGGGCGAGCTAATAAAACTCAAGTCAGGAGTCAGGTCGCGGCGCTTTTCGTCCTACGACGCCACCGGCGGAAACGCTGACCGGTGGCCCATCAAGGCTGGAGAAACACTAACCCTCGGCGAGATCGACGGTGCGGGATGCGTTCGGCACATCTGGATAACCACGAGCGAGGCCGACAACAACCTGAGGCGACTCATTCTAAGAATGTACTGGGACGGCGAAGAGACCCCGTCAGTGGAGTGTCCGATTGGCGATTTTTTTGGATTGGGGCACGCCAAACCGACCTACTATCAGTCGATGCCGCTTCAGGCGTTCTGGCTGGGCATGAACTGCTGGTTCTCCATGCCCTTCTCCAGCGGCGCAAATTTCACCATCACCAACGATTCAGATGGCGACAGCTTTCTCTATTTCTACATTGATTACCAGGAGTGGGCTGAACCCCAGGACGACATCGCCCTGTTCCACGCCAACTGGCGTCGTGAAACTGTAAAAGATCCAAAAGAGAAAATTGGGGAAAATTTCGATGGCAGACACGACAAACTGAATACGACCGGCGACAACAACTATGTCCTCTTGGACGCCCAAGGCAAAGGTCACTACGTCGGATGTTTTTTGCACCTCGATACCAATGAGACCGGTTGGTGGGGCGAGGGCGACGACATGTTTTTCGTAGATGGCGAGACGTGGCCGCCAAACATGCACGGGACAGGGACTGAAGACTATTTCTGCGGTGCGTGGAACTATGCTCAGCTAATGCAGCCTTTCTGCACGCCTTACTACGGCTATTCGTTCAAAGGCAACGCCGACTACACTGGCAAACACTCACAATATCGGTTTCATATCGAAGACCCGGTCTACTTCGAGAAATCTCTGCTGTTTTCAATCGAACATGGCCATGCAAACGACAAACAGGGCGACTGGTCCAGCACGGCCTACTGGTATCAGGTTGGTCGCACTACACCGCTGCCTGGGATGGGAACGTTCGAGGACCGCACTCCGTACGCCTTCGGCGGCATTGAAAGGGCACCAGGCAAGGATCGGGCTGCATTGCCGTACCAGACTTAGGTCATGTCAGTCGGCGCGTATTAACAAGAATTCCCCGGATTGCGCTAGATCGATCCGGGGAGTCTGTTTTTGGCGGGACAGCGTCGCAACTAAGCGCTCGGTTTGACCGCTTCGATGAATTCGTTCATTCGGCGCGGCGGGATGCCTATCTCGTGGGCGTGCGTGGCTAGCCCGCCATCCTCCGGGGGCACGTCGTAAGGCTCGTCAGTCTCGCACGATTCAATCTGAAACCCGGTCTGCTCCAACAGTTCACGTCAACTGCCACGCAGGACGTACGACCATTTCTCCATAAACGACGCTGGCGCACCGTCGAACACCGTCGTGTCGAAGACGTGGTTTGTGCTGAAAATGCGCCCGCCAGGAACTAGCGCCTCAAATCCCGCCCTGAATCCGGCCTCAGGGTCCGGTGTATTCTCGTATCCCGCCATATCGGAGATAACCTGCACGGTCTCAGGCCGCAGGACGCGCTTGGTGGCGTCGAACACGACGTACTGAGTATTGGCACCCACTCCCTCCTTTATCGGCTGCTCTCGCTGCAGCTGGAGCAGCCTTGCCGACACATCGTTCACTTGCACGCAATCGGCTGTCCATGGTATCTTTTAGGGTCTGTGTCGTTCTGAAAATGAACGACGATGATCGAGGCGGCATATTCAAGATGCAGACGGCCCCTCGACGCGATTTGGGAGTAGTAGTCATGAAGATAAAACTGCCAGACGGGACCGAATCGACACTCGATGATGGAGCATCGGCGCTTGACCTGGCACAATCGATAGGGCCGCGTCTGGCTTTAGCAGCACTGGCTGCCAGGGTAAATGGCGAGCTTGTGGATGTCACCAAACCGCTCAGTGACGGCGACCAGGTGGAGATAGTAACCTTTAGTGATCCGGTTGGGCGTGAGGTCTATAGACACACAACATCGCACGTCATGGCGATGGCCGTCAAACTGCTGTTTCTCGACGCCAAACCGACAATCGGGCCTGCTTTAGAAGACAGCTTCTACTACGACTTTGACGTCCCAGAACCGTTCGCTCCAGAGGACCTGGACCGAATTGAAGCCGAGATGGAGTCGATAATCAAAGAAGACCATCCGATCTCCCGGCGCGACCTGTCTCTCTCAGAAGCGATAGAGGTCTTTGGCGAGCGGGATAACCCATATAAAGTGGAACTGATTGAGGATTTGAGCGCTGGTGAGGATCCGCCTGAAAAAGTAAGTCTCTACAGTCAGGGCGAATTTGAAGACCTATGCCGTGGGCCCCACCTGCCCTCTACCGGCAGAATCAAATCGATCAAATTACTCTCGTCATCTGGGTCATATTGGCGCGGGGATGAGAACAGGCAACGGCTACAGAGGGTCTACGGCACCAGCTTCCCCTCCAAAAAAGAGCTGAAAGATCATCTGGAGCTTCTCGAAGAAGCCAAGAGAAGGGATCACCGTTCGCTGGGCAAAAGGCTTGATCTCTACAGTATTCATTCAGAGGTCGGTGCCGGCCTGGTTCATTGGCATCCGAAAGGCGCGATTCTACGCCGGGTGATAGAGAGCTTTTGGCTGGACGAACATCTTGCCAGGGGCTACGAGCAGGTTTATACCCCCCATATCGCCAGCGAAGAGATATATAAGATTTCGGGGCACTTGGAGAAGTATGACGCGATGTATGCCAGCATGGAGGTGGACAACTCCCCATACCGCGTCAAACCGATGAACTGTCCTAATCACATTATGATATACAACACCCAGGTCCGTTCGTGGCGCGATCTGCCGATCCGCTACTGCGAACTGGGGACCGTCTACCGCTATGAGAGAAGCGGCGTGCTCCACGGGATGCTCCGTGTGAGGGGCTTCACCCAGGATGACGCCCACATCTTCTGCCGCCCCGACCAGCTAAAAGACGAGCTGGTGGATACTTTGGGTCTGGTCAAAGTGATGATGGATAC
Source organism: uncultured bacterium (assembly GCA_964627605.1). Classification (GTDB taxonomy): domain Bacteria; phylum Latescibacterota; class MWCZ01; order MWCZ01; family CAZVGZ01; genus CAZVGZ01. The sequence continues at coordinate 36,828 of CAZVGZ010000027.1, forward strand.
CTTCGGTCTGGGAATTGAGGTGTTCCTTAGCACCAGACCAGAGCAGTCCATAGGTTCTGACGAGGTTTGGGAGCAGTCTACAGATGCGCTGAAGCAGGCGCTAGCCAGGGCAGGCGTCGATTACGTGCTCGACCCTGGGGAGGGTGTATTTTACGGCCCTAAGATCGATATTAAGTTGCTGGATGCCCTCGGTCGGCCTTGGCAGGGGCCCACAATTCAAGTAGATTTTAACCTTGCCCCGCGCTTTGGTGTAAACTTCGTCGACTCTGACAACACCTCCCACGAAGTGGTGATGGTGCATCGTGCGGTGCTGGGATCAGTTGAGCGGTTCGTCGGCGTGTTAATTGAGCATTTCGCAGGGGCGTTTCCTCTGTGGCTCTCGCCTGTGCAGGTAGCGATTCTGCCGATTACCGACGACCAGCACGACTATGCATCTCAGTTTGCGGACCGGCTGCGTTCAAGAGGTATTCGGGTGCATCTGGACGCCAGAAGTGAAAAGATCGGCGCGAAAATTCGTGAGGCTGAACTACAGCGTACACCATATATGTTAGTGTTGGGTAGAAACGAGCAGGAAGACGGTTCGGCTTCTGTAAGGGTAAGGGACAAAGGAGACGCTGGAGCGATGTCGCTCGATACGTTCGTTCAACACGTTGAGGAGGAGATCACTGCAAGGGAATTGCAGCTGAGCCTATGAATAGATCCAAGCCAGCCCAGGCACCGCGAGGCCGCGAGCCGCGCACAAACGACCAGATAAGAATACCTCAGGTTCGCTTGGTTGATGAGGACGGTACCCAGATCGGGATTACCGACACAGACGAAGCCCGCGAGATGGCCTCGTCAAAGAGCCTCGATTTAGTTGAAGTGGCGCCTGACGCCACACCCCCCGTCGTCCGCATCATGGACTACGGCAAGTTCAAATACGATCAGGCACGAAAACAGAAAAGGGCCAACGCGAAACAGAAACAGGCTGAGCTAAAAACAATAAGGCTCCGGCCCAACGTCGCCGATCACGACTACGAGTTCAAAGTCAAGCACGCACGGCAATTCTTGGAACGCGGTGACAAAGTCCGGTTGCTGGTGATCTTCAGAGGCCGTGAGAACGTCCACCGCGAGCTCGGAGCAAAACTGCTGGAGCGTGCCCAAGCCGACCTGGAGGATATCGCACAGGTCGAAACACCGATCCGCCAGGAAGGCCGTGACTTCGTTCTCAACATGATGCTCAAAAAGTAGTGGGCCTGGGGCGGCTGAGGTGATGATGGGGTGGTGGTGGATGAGGTCGGGGCGGATAGTGATGAGGTGGTGTGGAGGCCAGTTTGTGATGGGCGGTCAATTGAACGACAACACTAGACACACACGAGGATAGAAAATGCCAAAAGTGAAAACTCGTCGCGGAGCGGCAAAGCGTTTCAAATTGACCGCCAAAGGCAAGGTCAAGCGCAACCACTCCCACATTGGTCACAACAAAAACAAAAAATCTGCCAAGCAGAAGCGAAACTTGCGCACTACAGCGCTCGTCGACAGTTCTGACATTCGCCGCGTGCGGCGCATGCTCAACGTCTAACGCAGGACATACCGAATGCCACGCGTAAAACATGCACCGTCGTCCAAAGCGCGCCGCAAAGAGGCCCTGGACCGCGCCAAAGGATACCGAGGCGGTCGCAGCAAGCTGCTACGCACAGCCAAAGAAGCTGCCGATAGAGCAGGTCAGTATGCCTACGCTCATCGTCGCCAGAAAAAACGCACATTCCGCGCTCTCTGGATCGTTCGGATAAACGCGGCAGCCCACCATCACGGGCTTAATTACAGCCAGTTTATACACGGGTTGGCTGAAGCTGGTGTAGAGATCAACCGCAAAGTGTTGGCCTCGCTCGCCGTCAGCGACCCGCAGGCTTTTGGCGAACTCGCAGAGGTGGCTAAGGCCGGACAGGTGTCCGCCTAGACCACCGCCATAACACGATCCGGTCGCTTCTTGAAGGCTCTTCCTTGACCGGAAGAGCCTTTCGCGTTGAATGCACCTTATACATCGGCACACTTTCCAATGAATATCGACGAAACCATTCGCAGCATCGACGAGATGGTCGAACGGGCGCTGCAAGAGCTATCCGATGCCCAGGACGAGTCCGAAGTCGAAGCGGTCCGTGTAGCTCTATTGGGCCGAAAAGGCACTCTTACAGCCGTTTTGCGTGGAATAGGCGATCTTCCTGACGACGCCAAACCAGCCATCGGATCGGCAGGCGGCAGGGCCAAGAAAACGGTGACTGAAGGCATTGATGAAGCCATGCGGCGAGTAACTGCACCAGCCACCGGTGGCGATCCGACATTCGACCCGACACTACCGGGGCGCACTCCGTCACTCGGACGAAGCCATCCGGTGGCAGTGGTGATGGACGAGATCGTCAACATCCTGATGCAGTTGGGTTTCACAGTCGCCGAAGGGCCGGAAATTGAGACTGATTTCTATAACTTTGAAGCGCTCAACTTCCCGCCGGACCATCCTGCGAGGGATATGCAGGATAGTTACTATGTGACTGACGACCTGGTATTAAGAACACACACATCTCCTGTGCAGATACGTCTGATGGAGGTTGCCCAACCACCGATTCGCAGTATCATGCCTGGACGCGTCTACCGCAACGAGGTGGTGAGTGCCAAAAGCCTCAACTTCTTCAATCAGGTCGAAGGGCTGTATGTAGACAAAGGCGTGAGTCTGGCCGATCTGAAGGGCGAACTGGAGGAGTTCTGTCATCGATTCTTTGGATCGGATGTCTCGATACGCCTTAGACCTTCGTTCTTCCCGTTCACCGAACCCTCGTGCGAGATGGACGTAAGCTGCGTCATCTGCGGCGGTGGTGGGTGCCGAGTCTGTAAATCGACCGGATGGCTGGAGATCGGCGGGGCTGGTATGGTGGACCCGAACGTGTTTGAGGCCGTGGGCTACGACCCTGAAATCTACGCCGGGTATGCGTTTGGGTTGGGTGTCGAGCGTCCGGCGATGATTAAGTACGGCGTGGACGATATTCGACTGTTTTACGAAAACGACGTGCGGTTCTTGGCGCAGTTCTGAATCGGTTTAATCTGGTGCAACCAACTCACCGCGACTACTTGAATAGAAGCCAGGACTTAAGACGATGCTAATCTCCACAGAGTGGCTCTCCAACTACGTTGACTTAGGCGACCTTGACGCCCAGGAGGTTGCCGACAGACTGACATTTACAGGCCTTGAGGCCGAAGGTGTGACCAACCCCTTCCCATATCTGCCCAACGTCCAGGTTGGCGAAGTGCTCTCTGTCGAGCCACACCCAGACGCTGACCGTCTTACAGTCTGTACAGTCACAGTCGGTGGCGATCCCAGGACGATCGTGTGCGGAGCGCCCAACGTCGCAGCTGGTCAAAAAGTGGCGGTAGCGCCCGTGGGAGCGACGCTCGCCGGTGGGATCACGCTGGAGAAACGAAAAATTCGCGGTGTGGTCTCAGATGGGATGATCTGCGCTGGAGATGAGCTGGGGATCGGTGACGATCATGACGGCATAGTAGTGCTGCCGGAGGGCGCACCGGTCGGTGAGCCGCTCGCCGAATATGTCGGTCTCGCCACGCGACAGATCAAGCTCGATATCACCCCCAACCGACCGGACGCTTTGAGCCACATCGGTGTGGCCAGAGACCTATCCGCCGTGCTCGGACGCGAGCTGACAAAACCGAAAGTCACAGTCTCCGAATCCGGTCCAGCGATAGAGACGTTCACATCTGTCACTGTAAATTGTCCGACCGAATGCCCACGATATGTGGCGCGGGTTGTTGAAGGGGTGACTGTGGGCCCATCGCCTGATTGGCTCACCGCACGTCTGCGCAGCGTGGGACTGGAGCCGATCAACAACATCGTCGATGTCACCAACTACGTCCTCCATGAGACCGGACACCCGCTACACGGTTTTGACTTAGACAAGCTCGCTGAGCAGCGCATCCATGTACGACTGTCCAACCCAGACGAGTCGATGACCACGTTGGACGGCGAAGACAGAAAGATGCCTCAGGGAACTGTGATGATCTGCGACGGCGACGGCGCTGTTGCAGTTGGCGGAATCATGGGCGGCGAGCGGTCGAAAGTCGGGGAAAGCACAAAAAAAGTGCTTCTTGAAGCCGCATATTTCCATCCGAGCTCTATTCGCCGGTCGTCCAAAACGCTCAAACTACAGACCGATGCTTCTTACAGGTTCGAACGGGGAGCCGATCCCAACGGCGTTTTGATAGCGATAGACAGGGCGGCTACTCTTCTCTCCGAGGTCGCTGGAGGGCAGATCGCCGACGGCAGAATAGACGTCTACCCAACTCCGGTAGAGCCACTCAAAATCAGGCTGCGGTTTGATCGAATGGATTCGCTTTTGGGTCTGAAAGTACCTCGGCCAAACATCTTCTCGTTGCTGAGCGCGTTGGAGTTTGAAGTGGATGCCCAGGATGAGAGCGGAGCCGACGTGCTGGTGCCGACATTCAGGCCGGACGTGACGAGGGAGGTGGACCTTATCGAGGAGGTCGCGCGCCTCTACGGGTATGAGAACGTGCCTGCAAGACTTGTGGGAGCGGTCGCTGGTGCTCATGTGGCCCAGACGAGCTGGGCGTTCGTCAAGGAGGTTCGCAGGCTGCTGGTTGGCGCAGGCCTGACCGAGGTGATGAACAACTCGATGACATCGCCTCAGACCGCCGAGAAAATCTGGCACCACAGATCGCATACTTCTGTCAATCTTGCGAACTATAGCGCTGTTGACCTGTCGGTAATGCGAACGAGTCTGGTGCCATGTCTCCTGGATGTAATCAGGCATAACCTCAACCACCGCGCGTCAGACGGGTTGGCGATTTTCGAAGTTGGAACGATTTACGGACAGCTAGACGACCGATCAACCGTTGAGACCCCTCAGATAGCTGTGGCTCTGGTTGGCAAAGCCGGTGGGAGCCGGTGGTGCGACGGCGATCGAGATTGGGATTTCTTCGATCTAAGCGGTGTAATCCAGGAAATTTTTGCACGGATTTCCCTTGACCCCCCCCAGGTGGATGCTTATGCTGACGAGGGAGGGTTGTACGGCGACCAGTCGGCAGCAATTTCGCTTGGCGACGAGATGGTAGGGACGATGGGTGTCATCAGCCCCTCGCTGTTAGCTTGGGCGGATATTGACTCCCCAGTCTACATCGCAGTCGTAGACCGCGAACCGATAGAGCGCCGTCGGAAGACTACACAGCGCGCAACCCCTCCCCCGAAATTCCCTGCCGCTGAGAGAGATTTGGCGCTGGTGGTGGACGAGAAAGTGTCTGCAGGATCGCTGGTTAAGACGCTCGAGTCATCTGGCGGCGATTGGCTGGAGTCGGTGACTGTGTTTGATATCTATCGGGGTCAAGGGGTTTCAGAAGGCCAGAAAAGTGTCGCAGGGGCGCTCAAGTTCCGCGCACCCGACAGGACATTGGCTGACGATGAGGTTGACGAGGCGGTGCTACGGATGATCGCGTCAGCGGAAAAAGAGCACGACGCTACGGTGAGATCATGACGGCTCAAGCAACCCGTCCAGGGCTAATAGGGATGCGCGCCGATGACCGTGCTGACGAAGACACCACAGCAGCGGACGACCATCTGGCTCAAGCGGTGGCTGATGCCGCCGAACGGATTGAGATATTGACGCTGGAACTAGGGAACGCTTTGGAGTCACTGGAGAAGGCGAACAGCAAGATCGCTAAGTTGGAGGATGAAGTCGTCCAGCAGCGCGACCAGTTGAGTTCACAAGGGCTATCACCGGTATTGAAGGCCGATCTGCGGAATCGACTCACCGGCCTTATTGGCGTAGTCGACGATCTGCAACGCCGTGCCTCCAATCTGGAGATGCGATAGATTGCAAACGTCCAAGAGCCGACCAGGTATAGGTTGGTGGGATGTACAGGCATGTACGATGAACCGGCACGATCATTGACAGTAAGCATCTTTGGCGCCGACTACCCGCTAAAAAATGTGACCGACCCGGAAACCGTCAACGCAATTGCCCGTTACGTCGATAGGCAGATGCGGGAGGTAGCCGGAAGCGTCGCGCTGCGTTCCACGCCCAAAGTGGCAGTGTTAACAGCCATGCAGATCAGTACAGAACTTTTTGCGCTGCGAGATGAAATCGCTCGGGTCCGCGAACAGATGGAGGGTTACGCGGAGACCTTGAATCGAGCGATGGAGACGGCGGAAGACGATCCAGAGATGACTGGAGTGTAAGACACGGCAAAGCCCAAGCAAGGGCAAAGTGCGTTATTGCGTCTTATCTCCAGGTTATGTGCCTGACATCCCGACGGTGTCCCAGGCGTCGCGCCTAATGTTGGCGACGGCGGTGGACCGGTGTCCTGTGTGGGGAGTTTACCCACTGTGGACTACTGGTCTGTATGAAGGGGCCACGTGGGGATGTTTTGATGTACGGTGGTGAAGCAACGCTGGGGAACCGATGGATGGGGCCGCCAAAGCTTCACCCACAAACTGAATTTGACATAGAACTTGAAGGAGTGAGTTTGATGGACAACTTGGCATTGGCCGCTATTGCGGCTGCCGTGCCTGTCCTTTTTGTCGGCGGATGGATGACCCGGCGATGGATAGACAAGGCTAAGATCGGATCGGCTGAAGATATAGCCCAACGCATTCGCGATGACGCGGAAAAAGAGTCCGCGACCCTGAAAAAAAGCATTGAGCTAGAGGCAAAGGACAAATGGTTATCTGAGAAGCAGAAGTTAGACGCTGACACGGAGGAGCGTCGGGCGGACATCCTGAAGCTTGAAGGACTGCTGGCCGACAGAGAAACCAAGCTCGATCGAAAAGTAGATATTATAAGCACCAAGGAACAGGCTATCGGCGAGCGGGAAAGGGACTTAGGCCAACAGGAGAGGGGGCTTGAGCAAGAGACCGAACGGCTTAGATTGCTCATTGATGAGCAGAACGTGCGTTTGGAGCGCATCGCGGGAATGACGGCGGAGGAGGCAAAAACCGCGCTCTTGGCGAACGTTGAGGAGCAGGCCCGTCATGAGGGCTCGCGAATGGCAAAGCAGATCAAGGAGAGGGCGCAGGAGGGTGCTCAGAAAGAGGCCAGGGAGATCATCGGCATGGCGATCCAACGCTACGCTAGTGAACACACCGCCGAAACCACCGTATCAGTGGTCCAGCTTCCAAACGAAGAGATGAAGGGGCGCGTCATAGGTCGGGAGGGCAGGAACATTCGTGCCTTCGAGATCGCCACAGGGATTGATGTCATTGTGGACGATACCCCGGAAGCGGTCATCTTGAGCGGATTTGATCGCGTCCGCCGCGAGGTAGCACGAATCGCCCTGCAAAGATTGGTGGAGGATGGAAGGATTCACCCGTTGCGGATTGAGGAAGCGGTCGAGAAGGCCCGCGAAGAGCTTGAAGAGGATATGAAACGCGCTGGTGAAGAGGCGTCCTTCGAGGTTGGCATTCTCGATCTTCACCCGGAAATAATAAAGATGCTCGGTCGGCTTCGGTTCCGCACGAGCTATGGCCAAAACGTTCTACAGCACAGCAAAGAGGTTGCGATTTTGGCTGGCTTGATGGCCCAGCAGATGGGCATAGACGTTAAACTGGCCTGCCGATCGGGTCTTCTGCACGATGTGGGCAAAGCTATCGACCGAGAGAGCGATGGCACCCACACCGAACTCGGCGTCGAACTTGCCCAGCGCTACGGCGAGCCACCCCAGGTTATCAACGCGATCGCATCGCATCACGAAGACCACGAAGCCACATCTTTCTATGCGGTCTTGGCAGATGCAGCCGACGCCATAAGCAGCTCGCGACCTGGTGCGCGGCGCGAAACAGTTGATGGCTATGTAAAACGGTTGGAGAGGTTAGAGGAGCTTGCTCAGTCGTTCAACGGCGTTGACAAGACGTATGCCGTTCAGGCTGGGCGCGAAGTGCGGGTCATCGTCGATTGTCGCACAGTAGGCGATCCAGACGCTGAGCTACTCGCAACAGATATCGCCGAAAAGATCGAAGCTGACATGGAGTATCCGGGCCAGATTAAAGTCGTCGTGATACGCGAGAGCCGGGCGGTGGGCATCGCGAAGTAGAGTTGGGCGACAAGCACAGATGTGGGCTGCTAGAGGGGCCAGTACTAGATACGCGAAGACGAAAGGCTGTTTTTTGTGGGCGCAACACTGATTGACGGCAAAGCCATCTCATTAGAGATGCGCCAGGAGATGACCCTACAGGTCGCCAAAATGCAGGTCACTCCGCATCTGGCGGCTGTACTTGTAGGCGACGATCCAGCCTCAGCGGTGTACGTCCGCAACAAGGAAAAGAGTTTCGCCGCCGCTGGAATGCGCTCTACCGTGCATCGACTGCCAGGTGAAACCACGCACGATCAACTCGTGGAGCTTGTCCAGCAGCTAAACACTGATGATGATGTGGACGGCATCCTCGTTCAGAGCCCGGTGCCGAAACATATAACCGAGCGAGCTATTTTGGAGGTGGTGGACCCGATTAAGGATGTGGACTGCTTTCATCCTGAGAACGTCGGGCGGCTGGTGGCTGGCGAGCCTAGATTCGCGCCGTGCACCCCAACCGGCGTGCAGCAGTTACTCATCCGAAGCGGAGTTGAAACCGACGGAGCAGAGGCGGTGGTGGTAGGTCGCTCAGACATCGTTGGCAAACCGATGGTCAATCTACTTATTCAGAAAGCGGCGGGGGCCAACGCCACTATTACGATCTGTCACACAGGTACAAGGGACTTGGCGTTCCACACCAGCCGTGCCGATATCCTGATCGTGGCAGCAGGCCGCGCCGAGGTAATCACCGGAGATATGATTAAGCCAGGTGCTACAGTGATTGATGTGGGGATGAACAGAGTTGACAACCCAGCGCGCAAATTTGGTCATCGTCTGGTGGGAGATGTTCATTTTGAGTCGGCGGTAGAAGTCGCCGGGAAGATTACGCCGGTACCTGGTGGCGTCGGCCCGATGACGATAACCATGCTTCTGGCAAACACCCTAAAAGCTGCCCGTCTGAGAAGATCAGACGGGTCCGAGGGGCGTTAGCATGTTCTCTGGCTGCGAAAACCCGGAGCAGCCATGACCGCGTTTATCCCCAAATACGAAGCGCTTGCCGTACACCGATTGATGCTGCGAGATGAGGTGCGCATCGAGACGTTCCAGCGCGCCATCAAAGACAACGTCAGCGCAGGCGATGTTGTCATCGACTACGGCGCTGGCACGGGAATTCTCAGTGTTTTCGCGGTCCAGGCCGGAGCGTCGAGGGTGTATGCGATTGAGCGAACGGGCATCATCGACATTGCTCGCCAGGTGGCCGAAGCCAACCAGGTTGAAGACCGGATCATCTTTATCCCAGAACCAGCCGAGACAGCAGAACTACCAGAAAAAGCTGATGTCTTGGTCTCGGAGTGGCTGGGAGCGTTCGCAGTGCAGGAAAACATGCTCCCAGGGCTTCTCACGTTGAGGGACCGTTGGCTCAAACCTGACGGCTTGATGCTTCCCAACCATATTGATCTCTTTCTGACTGCGATAGACAGCGACTCATTTGAGGAGACCTGGCGTGGGCTGGATGACTACGACCACGGAGTCGATCTCTCACCGGTGTCTGACGCGTCGGTCCACGAGATCTACACCTCCGAAATCTCGGCAGAAGAACAGGTATCCGACGCTAAGAGAATGGGATCGCTGGATTTAGCAGGCATCAGCGACCCCAAAATCAACTTCGGCGTGGCACTGCACATCAAACGCAAGGCGATGGTAAACGGGCTCAGTGGTTGGTTCGTCGCAAGGTTTCCAGGGGGCGTCGAACTTAAAACCGGACCCGATGCCGCAACGACGCATTGGCAGCAGTGTGTATTTCCGATCTGTCCTGGAATAGTCGTGGAGCGCGGCGACCGGCTCGGAGTTGACCTGACAGGCACACCTGACGGCGATGTGGTCAGATTCTGCTGGGAGGTGGGCGTAGAGGGCACAGACCTGAAACAGACCCACGATACTGGACGGGCTGATTTCGCACCGCGCGCTGGCAACCATGGCGGTCGATAGGGTGACTCCCCTCACAGTAACCGAGCTGACATCTCAAGTGAAGTCCATTTTGGAGCGGGCTTTCCCCACTATCTGGGTTCAAGGCGAGCTCTCCAACTTCAAACGCCACAGCTCCGGGCACCTCTATTTCACCCTCAAAGATGCAGACGCCCAGCTCAGGTGTGTGATGTGGCGAAGGCAGGCTGGCAGACTTGCGTTTACGCTTCAAGACGGTATGTCAGTGCTGGCATCTGGCGACGTGACAGTCTATGAGCCCTATGGCCAACATCAGTTGGTGGTCGATCAACTTGTGTCAGCGGGCGTTGGGGCGCTTGGAAAGGCATATGAGCAGCTTAAACAGCGCCTCTCTGATGAAGGTCTGACAGCGCAGGATCGCAAGCGTGAGCTACCATATCACCCAAAAGTGGTGGGTGTAGTGACATCCCCCACTGGTGCAGCGATAAGAGACATTTTGAACGTCATCAACAGACGGATGCCCTCAACCCGCGTAATACTTAGGCCCTCCCAGGTTCAGGGCCAAAAAGCCGCTGAGGACGTCGCCCAAGGGATAGAAGATCTCAATAGTCAGGGCGATTCTGAGGTGATTATTGTCAGTCGTGGTGGTGGGTCAGTGGAAGACCTTTGGGCGTTCAACGAGGAGATCGTCGCCAGAGCGATTGCCGCGTCCGCCATTCCGATCGTTTCGGCGGTGGGGCATGAGGTTGATGTCTCTCTAGCTGATCTGGTGGCCGATGTTCGCGCACCAACACCGTCGGCAGGAGCGGAGATAGTGGTGCCCGACGTCTTGAGCGTGATAAACTATCTCGACAGTTGCATTCAGACGGCGCTGAAAGCAGCGCAGAGCCATCTGGATCGAAACACTCAGCGGCTCGACCAGGCATGGGACGAAAATCTGGTGAACCGTTTGGGGCGTATGGTGGATGAAAAAACCAACGCTATGACCGAAGCAGTCAGGCGGCTAGGGGAACGGATTTCGCGACGACTGGCTGACAGCACTCATCGTGCTGAGGTGCTCGGTGGGCGGTTAGAAGCCACCAGCCCGCTCAAGGTTCTCGCTCGTGGCTACGCTGCTGTGGAGAGGCTTCCCGGCGGGCAGAGGATATCATCAGCAACCCAGGTATCGCCCGGGGAACAGATTGCACTTACATTTGAGAGGGACTCGCTTCGCGCTTTGGTGGAGGAGGTCGCTATTGACCTTGAGCGCGACAGGGAGAGGAAGGACAGCAAAAGTGGCCAAGAATAAAGAGCTTCCGACGTTTGAACAGGCTCTTTCAAAACTTGAGGGTATAGTCAAGAACCTCGGCGACCAGGGGGTACCTCTCGCGGAGGCTTTAGAGCAGTTTGAGGAGGGGATCGGGCACTATCGCCGCTGCGCCAAGCTGCTTGAAGAAGCCCGCCTCCGCGTTGAGCAGTTGTCAAAAGACGCTGCGGGGAACTTTGATCTGCTGGAGATTCCCTTCGAACACACTGACGAACCTGTCGGCGAATAACATAAGGACGGGTAGATGACGGCGACAGTTCGTGAACCGGCTTTCGACCTCGCAGGCTATCTGGAGTGCCATGCTGAGAACGTAGATCGGGCGCTTGATAAGTATCTTCCTTCAGCCAACCTCAGACCAGAGTCGATTCACGATGCGATCCGCTACAGCATGTTCGCTGGCGGCAAGAGGCTCCGACCGATTCTAGCGATCGCGGTAGGCGAGGCGTGCGGCGCTGAACTTGATGTGGTGATGCCTGTGGCGTGCGGTCTTGAGATGCTGCATGTCTACTCAATGATCCATGACGACCTGCCGTGCATGGACGATGACGACCTTAGGCGCGGTAAACCCACACTCCACAAAGTGTATGGCGAAGCGCTGGCGATTCTTGCAGGTGACGCGCTTAACGCGATGGCGTTTGAGATGTTGGTGGAGTCCGGTGACACGGAGATCGTAAAAGAGGTCGCACAGGCTGTCGGGACGTTGGGGATGATCGGTGGACAGGTGGTGGATGTGGAGTCTGAAGGATGCGATGTCACTGGTGAGGATGTGGAGTACATCCATCGCCGCAAGACCGCCGCGCTCATCCGCGTGAGCCTCTGGTCTGGAGCGAGAGTCGCTGGCGCGGACGAACAGACAATCCAGCTTTTCAGCGATGCTGGATGGGCGCTGGGGATGGCCTACCAGATAATCGACGATGTGCTTGATGTTATCGGTACACCTGAGCAGTTAGGCAAAGCGTCTGGGGCGGACGAGATCCACCAGAAGGCGACTTTCCCCAAAGTCTTCGGGCTGGATGAATCCCGCAGACAGGCTGAGGAGTATGCCGATGAAGCCAAAGCCAACCTCATCGCC
>CAZVGZ010000028.1:0-45029 GCA_964627605.1 uncultured bacterium
TCAGGCAAACTACAACCTTCATACGCTTTCTGTCCAGACCAGGGGGTGCACTCCACTTTTAGAATATCGCTTGTGGCCAGCCAACGTCAACTCGGTTCAAAATCAATTTGTCGGTGGACAGCGACTGCGCTTGGGCCTTAAGATTATTGCGACCTTACGATTAATTATTGAGACCTTCTTTAAAAAAGACAGACTAGCCTATGCCAGAACCAAAAAAATCGACCGCTGTAGTCTTGGCGTCAGGCGGAATGGACAGCTGCGTTAGCATCGCTCTGGCGTGTAGGAGCCACGACCCGGCTCTTTTGCATGTGATGTACGGCCAACGAACAGAACACAGAGAGCTCATGGCGTTTCATGCGGTGGCGGACTACTACGGTATTGACCGCCGACTGGTCATCGAGATGTCCCATCTGTCCCAGATCGGTGGATCGGCGCTGACCGACGCCAATATCGACGTACCTAAACCTGGTGGGGCAGAAGGCGAAATCCCCGTGACATACGTCCCGTTCCGCAACGCCCACCTACTTTGCTGCGCGGTATCGTGGGCAGAAGTAATCGGTGCCGTCGCCGTCTATATAGGCGCTGTGGAGGAAGACTCTTCTGGCTATCCTGACTGCCGCGAATCTTTCTACCAGGCCTTTCAGTCGACGGTCGATACCGGAACCAAAACTGACAGGCAGATCGAGATAGTCCGTCCCCTGATCGACAAAACGAAATCCGAGATAGTACAGATCGGCGACGGGATCGGTGCCCCGCTTGGCCTGACGTGGTCGTGCTACAGATCAGAAACTGAAGCATGCGGCGAATGCGATAGCTGCTTTTTGCGGTGGCGCGGTTTTTTGAAGGCGGGTGTCGTTGACCTCATCCCCTATGCCAAGACGCCGATCTAAATAGACAGACCCTTAGGCGACCTAAATTCAGGCGTTTTCCACCGGATTTGACAGCACACCTATCCCGTCTATCTCAATCTCCACCGATTCGCCATCGACAATAGGGCCGATGCCTGGAGGTGTCCCTGTGAAGATCACGTCCCCTGGCTCCAAGCGGATGTAGCGAGTCACATGTTTCATGAGTTGGGGGACACCAAACACCATCTGGTCGGTGTTGGAGTCCTGCTTGATTTCACCGTCTACACGCGACTTGATGGCAACATTGTGAGGGTCGATCTCATCGGTGACGACTGGTCCTAAGGGGCCATAGGTCGCGCAGGCTTTGGCGCGGACCCACTGATCGTCATCGCGCTGAAAGTCGCGGTCAGACACGTCGTTGCCGCAGGTGTAGCCCAAGACGTAGTCGTAGGCCTGCTCAGATGTGACCCTGTGGGCGTGTTTGCCTATGACGATAACGAGTTCGGCCTCGTAGTCGTTGCGATGTTCTGGCACCACCAATTTGATGGGGTCCCCAGGATTGATGATTGAGCCCGGGGCTTTCAAAAACATAAACGGCTCATCGGGAACGTCCAGCCCGGCTTCGGCTGCATGGTCGGCGTAGTTGAGCCCGATGGCGACTACCGTCCTTGGGCTCACTGGGGCGAGAGGCTCAACATCTTTGATCGCCCACGATCGCCCAGTGGGACCGTTGTTAGCCACAATCGTACCGTCCAGCTCCCAGATGGTATCATCTTCAAGTTGCCCACAGATCACGTCTGACTGAACGCGGGCTCGCATAAAACGCATTTTTGCTCCTTGTCAGGTGTTGTAAGATGCGATCCTGAGAATGCGACCCTGAGAAGATACCATATGTCGTGCGTTCCAGGCAGTGGGCAGAGCTGCTCAAACGTGGTCGCCTGCCCATGCTTGCTCACCTCAGATGAATATGGTATACTAAAATGGGTAATGGAGGTTAGGAGCAGGAATGGACAGGGCGTGACCCCCGTTCGACGCCAAGTCAAAACTGCCGGATCGGTGGGCGTGCGCGCCAAATATGGACACCCGGAATACCAAAATAGTTTGCACCATAGGTCCTGCTACCGCTTCGGCTGAGCGCGTGGCGACACTCATAGAGTCCGGGATGGATTTGGCCCGTCTTAACCTGTCCCACGGAACACACGCCCTACACCGGGATGTCTTGGGGCACATCCGGTCACAGGCGGCGAAGCACGGCATGCAGGTAGGTGTGTTGATGGACCTTGCCGGGCCTAAGATTCGGTTGGGAGAGTTTGATGGTGGGCCGGTGAGGTTGGAGGTGGGGCAGGAGTTCAGGCTTACTACTGGTGGTGAGGCAGGTGGGTCGAATCGTGCCTCGGTGACCCACAGCGCGTTGGCTGATGAGGTAAGACCCGGCGAACCAATCCTGCTGAATGACGGTGCGGTGACGCTCGGTGTTGAGGCGGTAGAGAATCAGGATGTAGTCTGCGTCGTTAGACAGGGCGGTGTGGTCGATTCTCACAAAGGTGTCAACCTGCCTGAGACCGAACTCTCGGTGAGGGCGCTCACGAAGAAAGACCGTCTGGACGTAGCGTTTGGAGTTGAGGAGCGTGTTGACTGGATCGCACTCTCATTTGTTCGCAGCGCCGAGGATGTGAAAGATCTTAAAGGCTTGCTGAGTGAAAGCTCTTCGGACATTCCGGTGATGGCCAAGATCGAACGTCGCGAGGCGCTGGTCAACATCGAGGAGATTATTGAAGCGGCGGACGGTATTATGGTCGCCCGGGGCGATCTGGGGGTTGAGACGGACTTGGCGCAGGTACCTATGGTGCAGAAGCAGATAATCAGGCTGGCAAGGAGCCAAGGAGTGCCGGTGGTGACTGCCACCCAGATGTTGGAGTCGATGATTGAGCACCCTCAGCCGACACGCGCGGAAGTGACCGATGTGGCAACGGCGATACTGGACGGTACTGATGCTGTCATGTTGAGTGCCGAAACGGCGGTGGGCCGGTTCCCAGTGGAGACCGTGAAAATGATGTCACGGCTAGCGTTGGCTACAGAGTCGTCGGATGAGACCACTCCAGCGTCTGCAGGAAGACGGTCGGAATCTCGTGATAGCGGAAGCGGCTCGCCTGTGACAGACGCTATCTGCCACGGCACCGCACAGATGGTGTCCGATCTTGGATTGGCAGCGGTCCTGACCTGCACTAGCACCGGTTATAGCGCACGGATGATGGCCCGGTTCAGGCCCAAAGCGCCGATTATTGCGGTGACACCCAGCGAGGTAGTCGGACGCCGATTAACGCTGTCTTGGGGGGTGCGACCGGTTGTTAGCAGCCCGATTGAGTCGACGGACCAGATGTTGGCGGACGCCACACAGGCGGCGCTTGGCTCGGGGATGGTGAACGCGGGCCAGCAGATAGCCGTGCTAGCCGGGCTTCCGTTCGGCCAAAGCGGCAAAACAAACCTAGTCAAAGTGCATCGAGTTGAGACTGTTTCATCATAGTCTGTGTGGCAGGGGATATAGAATGCGATCATGTGGGATAAAGAGGGGACGGTTGGTGCGTACGAGGAGAACGCCATGAGCGGCAGTTCAAAGATGGGCATAGGCCTGGCATTCATCTTGATGACGCTCGCCATGGGCTGCGGACCCCGTCTGCTGCCACTGACGCGCTTTGCTGATGGCACGTTGGAGGCCGCCGGGGAGCGCCGTGGTGTGTTCCTGCGTGCCCGATATCTCAACAGCCCCAACTTGGGCGTTGAGGGAATGGTCCCAGTTGTGTGGTGGGAAGTCGTTCAGATCGACATCCGCAACCAGGAAGGCGATGACGGGATAGCTGTGGGGCGCGACCGGTTTACGCTCGTTGACTCGCAGGGGCGAGCGCATCGACCGCTATCTGTCGAGCGAATACTGGCTTACGAATCGCCGGTGATGGGCGCTCTGTTGCCACATCAAAAAAACGCGGTTCGCAGGGCGATCTGGCGCGGCGGCCGCCTGGACGATGGGCAGTTTGGTGTCGGTTACCTTTTCTTTCCTAAACTGCCGCCAGGCCGAACGGCCAATCTGATGATTTTCGACCCCGACGATCAACAGGAAAAGGACGAGATAACACTCTCGTTTGCCACACCCTGACCTAGTCCAAGCAGATTCTAAAAGTGAACCCAATTGCCCCAAACCGAATCGACAGAATTATCGGGATTCGATGCCGTGCCTGACGATATGCTGCGGCTGTTTCAGCAGTTCATGGGCGCAAAAAAACCGTTCAATGCGTTCGTCGAACAGGGGTGGCATCCACCGACCGATGTGTTTGAGACCGACGCGTCGATGGTGGTCGTCATAGAAGTGGCAGGCATCAAACCCAGTGACACAAACATTGAGGTAACTCCAGCGGCGCTTCACATTAACGGCGAGCGGTTCGACCATCATCGTGAGGATTAGGTGACATTTCGCCGCATGGAGATCAAATACGGCCCTTTTGATGTGGAACTCCCCATCGTTCCTGGTCTGGATTACGGGGCGGCTCAAGCGACATACGACGACGGTTTCTTGCGGTTGGAGTTGCCAAAGCGGTTGGATGCAAATTCATCGATTGTGACGATTAATATCACCGACCAATAACGAGGGCCGCTGGTTGCTCAGTAGCGGGGAGGGACCTCGCTATACACCACCTCGTTCGACGTATACCCACTCCTCGCAAGAACGCCATATCGCCCGCCCTGGTGATGTTCTGGTCGCGAACACTGAGCAAGAGTTTGAGTTCTTGCTCATCGGTTTTCCAGCGATCGTACCGAAGCGGTACGGAGAGGCGGGTCTGTATAGCCACCACCTATACCGCGTACGGCCGTTGCCGAACTCGCCGCTGTCCTCAAGTTACGTCTATCAACTATTCCTTCAAGGCCGTTTGCACGATGGGGTCGCTGGGTATTCCAACGGTACAACAGTGAATATGCTTCCCAAAGACGCGCTCCAGCGACCCAGGCTACCTGTCCCACCCCAAGAACTCGTTGACAGATATGATGAAGTGGCGGGGCCGATGTTTGACCGCATCGAGCACCTACATGATGAATCACAGACCGTCGTACAGGTCCGCGACACGCTCCTGCCCAAGCTGCTGTCCGGTGAGCTGCGCGTGCCTGATGCGGAACTTTTTTCAGAATCCCTCACATGATTGTTCCAAGCCGGAGAACAGAGACATGAACACCCAGCTTTTCAGCAACGTTACGTATCCGTTATCAAAACTCATCGCTGACATCGAACTCGGCGAAATCGGCTTGCCGGACATTCAGCGACCTTTCCTCTTGTCGAGTGGGTTGACAACATCGAAATCTCCGATCGGTCACCAGCTGACTATTACCCAGAATATGCCGAACGGGTCGATCCAGGAGTTCTGGACGAGATGTTGAAGTCGCACGCGCTGCCCGAGGATTGGCATCTCATGTCTTACGCAGATTTTTTGGAGCGCCGCCGTGAACTCGTCGCCGATACGATCCGCCAAGGTTTCTTGACATTGGTGCAGCAGTAACCCTGACGGAGTCAACCGTGATCGCACCGATCTCTGAGGACACGTTAGAACAAGCGAATCTGGAATGGTTCGAGGAGTTGAGCTACTCCATCCTGCACGGTCCGTCCATCGGCCCAGGGGAGCCCCAAGCGGAGCGGGATTCGTACGGGCAGGTAGTGCTTGACGGGCGTCTTCGACAGGCTGTCGAACGCATCAATTCCGATCTACCACCTGCCGGGAGCGACGAGTCGGTCCGTCAGGTACTGCGCACCGACTCACCATCACTGATTCTCAACAACCGCGCATTCCACCGCCTCTAGGTCAATGGTGTCGAGACAGAGGTTACAACCGACGGTCGGGCGAAGGGCGAGCGGGTCCAATTGGTGGACTTCGACAACCCGGACAACAATGACTGGCTGGCGGCGGTGTGGCCTCAGCCATCCGGGTAGTAATTTCCAATAGATAGCTCAATCTGTGTCGCTTTTTGCTGATACTGCGTGCGACAGAGCGCAAGACTACGACGGGGGCGTCAACAATGGGCGATCGTACGCGACAGGATGCGGTTTCCGCCGACGGCGCGCACCTCTACTGGGGCGACCTCCACAACCACAATCAAGTCGGCTACGCCAAAGGATCTCTCGAGCGCTCGATTGATCTGGCGCAAGAGCATCTGGATTTTTTTGCGTTTACCGGCCATGCGTCATGGCACGATATGCCAACGATGCCCGGCGACAGGCACATGAAATGGGTAGACGGCTTCAAAGCCCACTCGCTTCACTGGCCCAAAACCAGACAGATGATCGCCGATAGTAATACCGACGAGTTCGTGGCGCTGCTTGGGTACGAGTGGCATTCGAGCGCGTATGGGGATTACTGCCTGGTATTTGGCGAGGATCAGCCCGACCTGTTCCTGCCAGATACCTTAAAAGACCTGCTCAAATTCTCGCAGACAACAAGAGCGTTGGCGATACCGCATCATGTGGCGTACAAACTGGGTTGGCGAGGTGCCAACTGGGACTGTTTTCGACAGGAGATATCGCCGGTGGTCGAGATATTTTCCGAGCACGGCTGCACCGAGAGTGACAGATCGCCGTTCCCAATGATTCGCCACAGCAACGGTGGTCGCTCGACGGCAACTTCGATTGATGCCCAACTTAAAAAGGGCACTCGCTTCGGGTTCGTGGCGTCCACAGACGACCATCTGGGTTATCCTGGGGCCTACGGAGAGGGCGTGGTTGGGGTATGGGCGGACCATCTGTCATCAATGAGTCTTTTTGATGCTGTCCGCGCTCGTCGAACCTATGCGGCTACCGGGGACAGGATCGTCCTCGATGTGAGCCTGAACGGACAGCCGATTGGCGCTGAGATGCCGTTTGATACTGACAGGGAGATCGACGTTAGGGTTGAGGGGCAGGACAGTGTCCAGATGGTCGAACTTGTGAGAAACGGCAGCGTCATAGCAAGACATTTTCCAGAGGACACTGTTGACAGCACGCCTCGGTTGCCAGGACGTGCGAAATGCCGAATTCAGTATGGTTGGGGGCCGTGGGCTGCGCTCGACTTGGGGCGGATATGTCACTGGGAAGCTACAATAGCTGTAAAAGGCGGGCGGCTTGTTCGAGCTTTGGGATGTTTTCAGTCGGTGCCGTTCGGCGAAGAGCTGAGGGATAGGCTGCGTCTGGTATCTGACACCGAGATTCACCTCTCTTCTGACACCGCTCGCGAGGGGGCTTTGGGCGAAGACCCTACAAAGTCGATAGTTATTGAACTTGAGGGGGATGAGCAGACGGTGTTGACGGTTCGTCTAACTGAGCCCTCTGAGGTCACCAGCGCCGCAAGGCTCTCGGAGTTGCTTACTGAAAATGTCGTGGAGTTTACCGGTGTATTCACCAGCGAAAGCTACGTCATCAATCGCCTGGTGGCGCCGAGCGAGTATTCAGTTCAGATTAGGTGGAACGACACCCAGGATGAGGATGCTGGGACGGACTGGTACTACGTTCGGGTCACACAGCACAACGGACATAAGGCTTGGTCGAGTCCCATATGGGTTGGGTAGTTGTTCGACTCAGACGACGACAACCGGACTTAATTCTGGTACACATAACCATTATTATCAGAATCTGCTACCTCTCTCTCTATTCTACCCAGGGCTACTCTCTGTTAACAACCAAAATGATTCTGTTATGCTCGAAATCGGCTCTTACTCATTTCAAAGCCAAATCGCGTAGGATGGGCTCACTGTGAGAACAGCACTGAAAGTAGAGATATCAGAGACCCATCCGCTCTTGATCGTCATGGCCCCCCACGGACCGACAGGCGACTACACAGGGCAAGGGCGCTTGATGGTCGAGTATTTTGAACGGCTGGACGACGACATCAAGCCTTATGTGACCGTGCAGATAGAAGGCACCCACGACGACAACTTTCGGCGAAACGAAGTGCTGTTGCCGATCGCGGAACAAGCTGGGATTCCGATCACACTCCAGGTGCAGACCAACAACTCCGACGTGGACGACACTCTGCCAATGGAGACCGCCAAGCGGCTGGTTGACAGTTTCGATTGCATCGTGGGGCTTCAGATTGTAGAAGCAAGCATCAGGACGTTCGTGGGGCACGGCGGTGGTTTGGAGTATACGTTGGGCCGAAACGCGCGATATGCGCGGGATATCATACTGCTCTGTGCTGATTACCGTCTGTTTATGAGTTGGCAACAGATGACCGAGAACGCGGCAGCGCTGGGCTGTTCGGTTGACAACGAAGCGCTTTTTGACACAGTCTGCGAGCATGGCAATCTGGTTATACCGACCCACGAAATGAACTGCGAAACATCCAAATATATCTGCCACTTAGCTTCTATGGGTTTGTGGATTTCAGGTGCGACGGCGCAGTGGGGAGTCGAGGCGCAATCGTGGTACTGGTGGGATGCGGGCTATGAAGAGCCTGGATCGTGTCTTCCGGGTACGACCAACATGCCTCTGCCCCTATGGGCTATTATGCTCCTACTGGGAGCCACGGCGGGCGCGACCGTCTACTCCGTGGAACCTGGTACTGAGTTCTGGTTAAATGGCGATGGATGGATGATCCCGACGTTCAGACGACTAATCAAAGAGCGGCTCATCCCCAATCGCGAGGAGGTGATAGCTGCGACCTCGCTTGCGTACCACATGCCCAGATGTCGGACACCGCAGGATTTCCATGCTGTCTCTAAAGACTTAGATTTCGACCGCCACGAAGGTCGTCTGGTGCGTGCAACCTACGGAGTGTTCGACAAGGCCAGGGACGCCGAGATGATTCCCAACACGCCTCGATATGGATGGATCCCGGCGCTGCCCGCCAAGACGCCAAAGTCGGTGCTTGATCAGTTCGAGCGGGTGATCGTCCCTCTAGAGCTCCAATCGGTGGAACACGCACGTCAGATCGCCGACGAGTGTTTCCCAGCAGCGGATCGCGGTACTGCGTGGAGTCAGTTGGTGGGACCAATTGCGGTCGCCGCCAACACCCATGAGAACTGGTATGTGCCTGAGCGCGTCAAGCTGGAATTGAGTCGCACGCCGACCGACGTCACATTGACCCAAAAACCGAACAGTTGTGTGCTGTCGTGGAAACAGAGTGAAGGCGACCGTTCATACCGTGTATGGCGTCTGCGCGATGGCGAAGAGACCCTTCTGACTGAGACCCCGTCGGTCGTTCAGCACATGGAGATATCAGACCTCCGACTGGGTGATCTATTCGCCGTGTCGGCGATCACTGATGCCACGGAAACCGTCGAGATGACGTTGCACCTGCACCAGTTCCTTATTTTCTCGCGCCGCGAGAGCCCAAGGAGCATGTGGGTCGATGTTGACGGGAGGCGCCTGGCGTCATCCCGATTCGGCGAAACCGCTGCACCAGCTACTCGCGACGTGCTTGCCAAAGAGTCGCGATGCGCGTCATGTACGCCCGTGGAAGACCTTCTATCGCCGGAAATTGCCGCCTACGACCCTCAAGCACGCCTCAAACGGGAAGTGATGTCGGCGATGACTGGATGGAAGGACGCCATCGAGGCCGAAGACGTGGACTGGATAGTGCACTGCTACGCGCCTGACTACCGCGAACCGGACGGCCGAACGGTGGAGTCGGTGGAGGTCGTAGTCCGATCGCTGTTTCGGAGATACCAGACCGAAGCCACCGACCGGCTCTTGAAGGAATGGGGCTCAATCGCGTCGTGGCACCGTCCAACGCTCAGGCTGTTTGTCAGAAGCTGGACCTCCGTCACATCGGATCGCGTGGAGCTGGACGCGGTAGCCGAGATGCGTGCTGGAGGCGGTCCCGAGATGGAACCGAGCGACACCTTTTTTCATCCGTTCCGCGATCAATCGAAGACGCTGAAGATGGTCTGGATCAGACACCGGGACGAATGGCAGATAGTTCAGACGTCACCACCATTCCTGCGAATGGAGGACCTGCACATGTTCAGGTTCCGCTACCAGGGGTGGTAACCTTTCAAGGGGGGCGTTAGCTTAGCGGGGCTAACCGAGCATGCTTGCTATAGATGCAAGAAAGCGAGACCACGACCAACCATTTCCAACCAGAACAGAAGAACTCAAGGAAGGCTGGAGTGCACCCCCTGGTCTGGACAGAAAGCGTATGAAGGTTGTAGTTTGGAAGGAGACGCCCTTATGGCGGTCAGACGGAGATTCACACAGGAATTCAAGCTGGCGGTTGTCAGGGAGTATCTGGCAGGGGGCGTGAGCCGCGTAGCGCTAGCGCGCCAGTATGACGTTGCCCCTGGTCAGATACAGGCCTGGCAGAAACGGTATAAGCCGCAGTTGTTCGACGAGTTCGTTCGGTTCGCCAGGCGAGATGAACTGATTCAAAACGACACCATTTCGAGAACTGTCATGCAGCCATCGCAAGGGCTGATGCATGTCGAGGCGCATTAGGGGGCGTGCGGTCCATCGTACAACGCTCTGGCGTTGAGATAAACCCTGAATCAGCGCGACAATATTTCCCCACCGCAAGGAGTATCAAGTTGAGTGATACACGCCCTAACATCCTTGTAATAATGTCGGATCAACAGCGCTACGACACGCTTGGGTGCTATGGTAGCCAGGTGGTCCCGACGCCCAACCTGGACGGGTTGGCTAGTGGCGGTGTGTTGTTCGAGCAGTGTTACGTCAACAACCCGTTGTGCACACCGAGTAGGGCGAGCATGCTCACCGGCAAACATCTGCCAGGGCACGGTGTCTATCAGCTCCACGACAACCTGCCAGAAGACGAACTGCTTTTTCCCCAACATCTTCAGACGTTGGGCTATCACACATCGCTGTTTGGCAAACTCCACGTGTCGGCTCACCCCACAGAGGCCGCTGGGCAACATCCCAATGACGGCTTTGATGTCTATGAGATGTGCCACGAACAGAGCTTCCACATGGATGTGGATTTCAACGGCTACGCAAGGTGGCTTGAGGCGGAGCACCCGCAGTTTTATGAACGCATGTACGAGCTTGGCCGGGGTGTGGGCCATCTACCGCTCGAAAGCCATATGACGCGTTGGGCGGCTATGCGGACGGCTGACCGCATCAGGAGTTGGGATGGCGATGCCCCGTTCTTTGCGATGATGAGCGTTTTTGATCCTCACAATCCCTACGACGACTATCCGGTTGAGATGCGCGAGCTTGTGGATGAGGAGATGATCGCTGACCCTGTGACGTTCGACGGTGAGCTTGAGGGGTTTCCGCCGGTCCTAAGGCGAGTAGTCGAGGGTACCGGTCCTCTGGGGCACACCTCAATGACGTATGAACAGATTAAGGAACACCGTACGGGGTATTTTGCGAGTATTGCGCTTATAGACATCGAAGTCGGGCGTGTGCTTAAAGCGTTGGACGATAGGGGGATAGCGGGGAATACGTTGGTGATTTTCGTCAGTGATCATGGCGATATGTTGGGGGATCACCGTCTTGTGATAAAGGGTGGGTTTTTCTACGATCCGTGTGTAAGAGTGCCTTTTATGATGCGTTGGCCTGCGAGACTGGGCGAATACATTCGTGCTCCGCATCTGGTCCAACCGCACGACATCGCCGCCACCTGTCTTGCTGCTGCCGGAGCAGATTCAGATGTGCTGGACACGATGCCTGACTCAATTGATTTGGCGTCTGTGATCGTAGATGGGGCAGGGAATGCGCGCGACGCAGCGGTGTGCGTCTACCGCAACAGCGGCCTCTATAACGGTTCGCGAACCGATACTCCCTATTTTGATCCGCCAGTCAACGCGACCATGTTACGTAACGAGCGCTACAAGCTGAATGTCTACCACAACCCTCAACCCGGCGGCGGCTCACAAGGGCAGCTTTTTGACATGACCGAAGACCCGCTTGAATGCCGCGATTTGTGGAATGATCCGTCATCCCTGGAGATCAAGAACCGGCTCATGGCCTCTCTGGTCGATTGGTTAGCTGGGCAGGAGATACGCGGGTTGGGATCGCGGGGTGGGGAGATGTTGCCGGGGTGAGCGATTGATTAGTCATTGAAGAGATGGGAACCAGAACGCCGCGATTTGGCGTTGAACGCGGATACAACCCACGCACAGGTAAGCTATCGCAGATACCAGATGTCTACGCAGAAAGGAGATACAGAATATGGGCGCTCCAGTATCATATTTTGAGATTTTGGGCGAGAATGTTGATGCTCTATATAAGTTATTATAGCGACCTATTCTACTGGGATATCCATGGGGTCGATGAGGGCTATGGTGTTGTCAATACGGGCAATGAGGGTGGGATCGGGGCAAGAGGGGGTCACCCTGGACGACCGGAGGTAACCATCGCGATGGTTGCTGACCCTGAAGGCCGCACTATTGGACTGGTGGAAGAGGGTTCGCAGGGCTGAATAGAAGGAGACTAGCGGGCGGAAAGAGCAGAACGGACCTGCTGATCTGGTTGACTGCGCGGGAATTCAGAGCGCTCGCATCGGGTGGCGAGGCAAACGCCATGTAATCAAGCCGAATCACGCTTTTTGTGCGACATACACCATTTGCAACGAGTCGTCGGTCAGTGGTGATCGGTCGAAATCACCGTAGAGTTCCGCCACACGAAAACCGCACCGCGCCAGAAGGTGTTCGACCTCGTATCTAAAATGCAGCCGAAACGGGAATTCCCACACCTGCTCTTCGGCGCGACCATTAGAGTGGATCACGTGGTGGATGATCTCCATGTCGTAGACCTGTTCGGCCCTATGCACGCCGACGATTCGATGACTGCGTGACACCCTACGACCGTTAGAGAGCTCAACCTCCGGCGTCGTCGAATTCTCATGGGAACCACCTACCACCCGTGCAAGTTTCGCGAGACTGACCTGCGGGACTTCAAAGACAAGATGGCCCTCCACCTCAAGATGACAATGGACGCATTTGAGACACGCGAGCTGCTCTTCGACAGTAATCAGATGACAGAAAGGGCGTATGAGCATCGTGATCAGCCTGAATTGTTCGCCCAGGTCAAAGTCCGTCATGTCGCCCTGGACTATTCTTACTCGATCTCTGATAGTGGACGATACCTCGCCCAATTTCTCTTAGCACTTGTCAAGCAGATGAGGTGATATATCCAACTTCAAGACCTCGTGCCCGCGTTCGGCGGTCGGTATGAGTACCCTTCCAGTTCCGCATCCTAATTCAAGGACCGGCCCGCCAGTTGAGTCCGCCATGCCCGCATATAAAGTCCACGTCCCGCTTGTCCGGGAACGGCTCGAACACACCATATTACTCCGCTATATAAGCGTGCGTTTCGTAGCCTGATGAGTATTGCATCTTACTCACTCCTGTGGCCAAGTCGGAATCGTTTTGGGCGTCGTCCTTTCTGTATTACGTCCGATGCGCAAACTCGGTTCAGCGATTCGATCATCCACCTCGGTCATTTGGTTGGTAGTGCTGGGTTTGGCGAAGATTTTCCATCGAGTGCTTTGGCTTGGACGCGTTCGGTTGCGTCGCTTCTCCTATATGGTGCCCACGTTTCCCATGGCACGCTGTCGACGGCGCAGTCGCATGATGTGTGCTGGACCGCCGCCCCTTTGCCCCTTGGTCGCCTGCATGCGATTGTACCGGTGTGTTTGGCTGTCGATGTTTTCAATGAGCTATGAAGGAGAGATGCATGCCGGAGGTGTTGGAGATTCCAGAACGACTAAAGTGGTGGACGGATGCGACTTTTGGGATGTTTATCCATTGGGGGGTGTATGCGATTCCTGCTCGCGGAGAGTGGGTTATGCATCAGGAGCGGATACCCACGGATGAGTATCGCCCGCTGTGCGATGAGTTTGATCCGCAGAACTATCATCCCGACCACTGGGTGGCGATGGCGCAGGATGCTGGGATGAAATATATGGTGCTGACCAGTCGGCATCATGATGGATACTGTCTTTTCGACTCCAAAGTCTCTGATTTCACCGCGCCCAAAACTGCGGCGAAGCGCGATCTGTTGGGTGAATATGTCGAAGCGTGCAACAAAGCCAACATGCGGTGTGGCTTCTATTTCTCGCTGCTTGATTGGCGCTATCCGGCATACTGGGACGGCCCGGACAAAGACCCGGATGCGTGGGAAGAGTATGTGGACTACGTTCACGGGCAGGTAAGGGAGCTCTGCACGAACTACGGCACTTTGGATGTGCTGTGGTATGATGGCGGCTGGCCGCACGATGCCAAGGCGTGGCGATCTGAGAAGCTGAACGCGATGGTAAGGGAGTTGCAGCCTGGGATTATCATCAACAACCGCGCTCAGACACCTGAAGATTTTGACACTCCAGAGCAGCATATCACAGCGTCGGATGGTCCACGGCTTTGGGAGTCGTGCATGACGATGAACGACCATTGGGGGTACTCTCAGGGCGACATCAACTACAAGACTGCGACGACTTTGATACAGAATGTAGTCGCCTGCGCTGTTGGTGGTGGCAACTATCTGCTCAACATCGGGCCCAAACCTGACGGCAGTTTTCCAGGTGAGTCGGTGGCGCGATTGCACGAGCTCGGGCGTTGGATGGATGTCTACGGCGAATCGGTCTATGGCACCGATCCGAGCAAGATCAGTGGCGGGATCATCGGCAGGACGACTGTGAAAGGTAATGTGCTGTATTTCCATGTGTTTACGTGGACCGGAACTACAGCTTGTCTGCCGGCACTGGCAACGCCTGTCAAGGCTGCGTGTCTTTTGGGCACAGGCGCGAAAGTTAGCGTCGATCAGCGCGGTGATGGTCGAGTCTTTTTAGGAGATCTGCCAGCAACGGCACCTGATCCCCACGTGAGTGTGATTGCGTTGGAGTGTGATGGCCGGCCTGCTTGGGAGGGAGAGACCAGGTGGGAGTAGTGTGGTCGATCTGAAGACACTGCCTTCGGTCGTACGCCAAGGGTTTATCGACGCGATATATCCGCCTAAATGCGCGGCGTGTGAAGAGCCCCTCGCCATGGATGAGCCTGGGCTGGTCTGTGAGCTGTGTTGGACGGCGGCAGGTGCCAGAGGTGTGGCATACCGATGGCGGACCCAGAGCCGTATTGCGCAAACTGCCGCAGTCTACCCTATACGGTCCGCAAGCTGTTCATATTGACTCTCTATGGTGATGTGCGCGCGCTGTTGACGCTGCACAAGTTCAGATACTATCGGTCGATCGGCCCTTGGTTAGGGATTGTTCCTGGCGGATGGCTGTCGTCGGTGTTGGAGGATGATCGGCCCTATCTAGTCGTTCCAGTGCCGTCGGCACCTATGCGGCGACAGATAAGGGGGTACGTTCAGAGCGACACGGAGACAGATGGTGTTGGGGGGCAGCGAACGGTGACACAACGCAACTGGCGCTTTTCAGGTGGTGGTTCCTGAGGCGGTACGTGGACGGCGAATACTGCTTGTTGATGACATCATCTCAACCGGTGCCACGGTGGCGACATGCACCAAAGCCCTCAGGGTGGCGGGGGCGGCTGATGTAATCGCTGCGGCGGTCGCAAGGCCTTATAGCCGTCTGGATGCAGAATTGGGATCGCAAGAGATTGACGATAGCCCCTCGATCGCTGTGTTGGCGCGTTGAGGATTGTGGTTTGGCAGGTCTGCCGCACATGCGCGGTGGCTTCTATTTTCGGATTGGATGTAGTGTAATGCAGATAAACGGATACCACCATGTCAACATTCTTGTGACGGACGTCGAACGCTCTGTGCAGTTCTATCGGGACGTCTTGGGTTTGGAAAGGATCGACCGGTCCGATTTTTCGTTCGACGGTGCGTGGTTTAGAGTCGGAGCGAACGCGGAGCTGCACTTGGCCCAGACCAGCGGCGTCGTTCCTGCTGGATCACACCACTTCGCGATTGAGGTGGATGATTGGGATGAGGCGGTAGACACAATAGAGTCCAGCTCCACAGTGTTTGATGTTCCACCGAGCACTCGTCCCGACGGATCGCCTGTAGCGTTTATTCGTGATCCTGACGGCAACCGGATTGAGCTGGTTTACCACGACTCCTGGCACTGATTGCGGCTGTTGGCCAAACTCCTCGGGCGCTGATCAGAGAGCGGAGAGCGTTCAACCAGACATAGAGTGATGCGCCTGACCAAATCAAAGGGTCAGGCGTGTCGTGCAAACGGTGCGGGTTGCAGGCGTTCACCCTCGGGGTTAGCATTGGTAAATCCTCACCTGTTTCCTCTGTGAGGCGAGGACCTTTTAGTTGGGCGCATCTCTTGACTGGGACCTCAGCAGATGGGCGACTCCGAGACGCTCCTGGGCACAATCGACAGGATCACGTTCCACAACGAAGAGACCGGCTATACCGTAGCGCGGCTTCTTCTGGACAGCGGCCATAAAAACCCGATTACCATCGTAGGCGAGATTCCTGGCGCGAGCATCGGCCTAAACGTGGAGATCACTGGAGAGTGGGCAACACATCCTCAATATGGCAAACAGTTTACAGTTGCCAGGCACAGCCCCGTAACGCCGACCACTACAGAGGGGATCGAACGGTATTTGGGGTCTGGTCTCATAAAGGGGGTCGGGCCTGCGACCGCCAAGAAAATCGTCGCCCAGTTCGGCAAACAGGCGCTAGAGGTCATAGAGAAATCCCCAGAGCGACTGTCAGAAATTGAGGGGCTTGGGAAGAAGCGCATCTCGTCGATCCAAAAAGGTTGGAACGCTCAGGTCGCCATCAAAGACCTTGCGATGTTTCTCGCAACACACAGCGTCGGCACGACCTACGCGGTTCGCATCCACAAACATTACGGCGATAGAGCGGTTCACGAAATAGAGACCAACCCCTATCGTCTGGCGGACGACATCTGGGGAATAGGATTCCTCACCGCCGACCGGATCGCACAAAATTTGGGGATTCCATCGGATTCCCCCAAACGGATCGATGCAGCGGTCAGGTACCTCCTTAAAGAAGCCACGAGCGAGGGGCATACATACCTGCTCACCCAAGAGCTTGTGGAGCGCACCGCGCAAAGCCTTGAGATTGATCCAGACCCGGTGCCTCTTCGCATAGAGAACGCTGTGGCGCGCGGGCAGATTGTCGTCGTTGAGCACAAAAGGATATGCCTTCCGGTGCTGGATGAGGCAGAGCGGGTTGTGGCCGACTGGCTTCGACGACGGATAGCGGCTGGCGTCGGTACCGCTCAGCACACAGCGACGGTCGAGGCTCTGGATGGGGTCCGCTACACAACGGCGCAGCAGCAGGCGATCTCAATGGCCCAGATCAAAGGAGCGATGGTGCTCACCGGCGGTCCTGGAACCGGCAAAACCACCGCCACGAGGGGGATTATCCACGCTCTTTCGATGAGGGGCCTGCGGATTGCGTTGTGTGCTCCCACCGGCAGGGCTGCCAAACGACTGAGTGAGGCGACGGGAATGGAGGCGTCTACGATTCACCGCCTTTTGGGCTACGGTGGCGAGGATGGCTTTTCGAAGAACGGTGACGACCAGCTTGAGTTTGACGTAGTAATGGTCGATGAGGTGTCGATGGTAGACATATGGCTGATGGCTGGACTTATGCTCGCACTCAAGCCGACAGCGCAGTTGGTGCTTGTCGGGGATGCGGACCAGCTACCGTCCGTCGGCCCTGGCAACGTGCTACGGGACATCATCGACTCCGGCACTGTACCGGTGGTTCGCTTGGCGACCATCTTCCGTCAAGATCAGACGAGTAACATCGTCGCAGCAGCGCATGAGATCAACGCAGGAGCGCTGCCTGTGGCGTCCAACCGCAAGGACGACGAGTTTTTCTTCCTTGAGGAGGATGACCCTGAAGCTGCAGCTGATACTATCATCGACCTGATCGCCCACCGTCTTCCAAAGAGCTACGGACTGAACCCGATGGATGAGATTCAGGTGTTGTCGCCGATGTACCGTGGTCAGACCGGCGTCTCGGTTCTCAACTCCCGCATCCAGGAGGCGCTTAACCCAGATCAGCAGGCGGTTCACCGGGCTGGCGTCGAATTTCGCATCGGTGACAAGGTGATAGTCACACGCAACAACTACGAGAAGGGCGTCTTCAACGGTGACATGGGCACCATCTCTCAGATATATGCCGAAGAGCAGACGATTCTGTTGAAACCGTCAGCCAGCGGGATTGGGGATGAGGTTGTCTACGAGTTCGATGAGATGGATGAGCTAGCGCTTGGATACGCTGTCACTGTTCATCGCTCGCAAGGCTCAGAGTTTCCTGCGGTGATAATGCCTGTGAGCACACAGCATTACGTCATGCTTCAACGAAACCTTCTCTACACGGGTCTCACCCGTGCAAAAAGGTTGGCGGTGCTCGTGGGGACAAAAAAAGCTCTTGGAATCGCCGTCAACCAGGCTCAGGTAGCCGAGCGCTACACATGGCTTAGGCAGCGATTGCAGGAGGTCGAATAGGGTCAGGCGCGGTGATCAATCACGTATTTCGGAACGTGTCGATCAGTCTTTTGTAGGGCCGTCACAGCCATCACATTTTTGGGTTGATTCCTCCGGCAGCCAACACGTACTCGGGATGCCGATGGGCCATGTTGTGTGGACCAATTCCATTGCTCGATCGGGCTAAAACACAACCTGCATTAACCGGATTTTCTGCATGACAGCGACACGCGCCTTGCTTCGACGATTGGATATATCTGGTACTCCCAACTCCAACTGCTGGGGGGAGGAGGAAAAAGGGGGCTACGACTATGGTTTCCGGTCTTCCTCGGTTGGCATTGGCTAGTACCAGGGCGGACAACATGCCCGCGACCGCTCCGACTGCTGTGCCCAAAAAGGAGCCGGTTTCGCCACCAGTGTTTCCTTCCCAGTAAACCCCTGCGGTACAGCCTGCGAGCCAAAGCCCAAGGCTTGCGGTAACACCGAGCCAATCGAGGGGATCAGCAGTGATCCAAAAAGCTGAACCAGCTGCCGCCCCTACAAGGCCGACAAGCCCGCCGTCCAGCATTTCGCTTGCAACTCGGCGTATCTCCAGCGGTTGGGATATCGCCCGCCAGTAATCGGGTACATGGAGACCCCAACCACCAGGCACGCCATGTGGGCGTAACCCTCGGTGATGCACGTAAATACGCCTGATATCGTGGAGCGAAATCGAGTCGGTCAGACCGACACTCCCTACCACGAGTGTGTCCTCGCCGATCGAGACAGCCGTCCCTGCAACCGTGGCCACTGCTGGGTTCGGCCCGTGGCGAGAGTAAGTTATCCGCAAACTGTCCCCCGTGCTGATTGCGGATTTGGCTGAGAGCGTGGTGGACAGGAACAGAACGATTAGTAGACTCGGATGCAGACGCATTTCCTCGCCTTCGGCTGCGGGTGCTCCTGCCAATACTATCTCGCTCGGTGTCAACCGCACGAGCACCAACCGGGGAGTGTGAGTTCGGCCAGAAGCTGCAAGCCGGTAGAGGTAGATTCCGCTGGCAACCCACTGGGCAGCGCGTTCTTGCACTAAAGCGGCAGCGCCACCGCTTCCCCTGTCTGCATGCTGCGGGCGACGGCTTCGGTGAACTCCATGTATTTGACGCCGTCCTCGAATGTTGTGTGAGTTATGGCCTCCTGGCCACGAATGGCGCTGACAAACTCCTCTTCCACGCGCCACCCACCGAATAGTTCTGGTAGAATGTCGATTGGTGACAGCTCAGTGTCGCCACGCTTGCCGCCTGAAAGCGAACTGGATGATGCGTCGTACCGGATGGTGCCCTCGCTGCCAAAGAGATATGCGGCGTTGTCATGACACAATCCTGCAACCGATGAGATCTGAAAATGGGCTTGCGCGCCGCACGCCATGTCCGCCAAAACATCCACATGCTCAGGGATGCGACATGAACGCATGATTCCGTCAGGGTCTTTGCGCATCGTGGTATAAACCTTGCCAGCCGCCGTGACGCTTTTGGCTTCACCGATCCAGCGAAGTGCAGCTTCGTACCAGATGCCCAGGGCCATGATGTTATAGCCAGAGAGATCAAAATTCTGCCGCCAATGTAGCTCGCCACCTTGGTCTGAGAAGCTGCCACCGACCCGCAGTTCGTACGCCAGGATATCTCCCAAATACCCGTCGGCGATCAGTTTTTGAATGGTCCTGTCCACGTTCAGCGAAAACGGTGATGGGACGATCTGAGCGATTAGGTCCGGGTTCATCTGTGAGGCATCGCGCATCTGCCACGCTTCAGAGGCGTCCCTGGCCATTCTCGCTTCGCACATCACGTGCTTGCCTGACTCCAACGCGGCCAATGTGGCGCGGCAGTGGAGGTAGGGCCAGGTACCGATGACAATGGCGTTGGTGTCTGGATCGTCGATCGCCTGAGTCCAGTCGTCGTAGATTTTCGGTATGCCGAACTCGTCAGCGACAGCCTGAGACGATTCCTGGCTGCGGTTGACAACTCCGGTTATCTCGACGCCGTTGATCGCTTGAAGTTTTGGAATGTGATGGTTGCGGGTGTTTCCGCCTGCGCCTATGACACCAACACTGATTTTGTTCATCGCCAGGCTCCTTTAGTTACATCGACAATGGTATAGGTTGATCTGGGTAGACTGCTCACTAAGATGGTACGTCCAGAGGAAATGCCGATCAACTCACAGCGGTGGGCAGACTGTCATCAGTTACAGCTCACAAAAAAAGCGGCCCCGCAGATAGGAGTGCGGAGCCGCCTGGATATCTATTACTCCCGCTTTACGCAACTAGCTCAACACCGTGCCAGAAAGCCATGCGGTCTTTGACCCCTTTTGCCAGGTTGCTGGGCTCAGGGTAGTACCACGCCACATCGGTATTGGACTCGCCATCAACGACGAGGTCGTAGTAGCTCGCGGCGCCTTTCCATGCGCAGACGGTACTCGTCTCACTATCTTGGAGGTATTTTTTCTACTGACGCCATCGGGAAATAGTGGTTGCCTTCGATCACAATGATATCATCACTCTCTGCAACCGTCGCGCCGTTCCACACCGCCTTCATTGTCAACTCCTTCTCGATCCTTATTTGTGCAAGAACTGTCGCCCGCACTGGGCATCATTCGAGTATATCAACACTACAGATCTGAAAAGAGTTCGCACCAGGCGGTGCAACCCGTTTACGCTGGTCTATCAGACCGACCAAAGCCGACTGCGATTCGAGGTCGATACTACAAGACACCTAGATAGCGGTCTAGCTCGTATTCGGTGACGTGGTTCATAAACCGTCGCCACTCTATCTTCTTGTTCTCCAAGATTTTATCTACCACTGTGTCGCCTAAGGCTCGACGTAGGTATTCGCTGGTTTTTGCGGCCCTCACCGCTTCCATAAGGTCGCTGGGAAGCCTGCGAGCTCCCACTTCAGCGCGTTCGGATTCGGTCAGTTCATCCACCGGTCTTTCGATGGCTGGTACCGGCTCGTATTTGCGCTCGATCCCCTCGACGCCCGCCGCCAAAATAGCTGCGAATGCCAGATATGGGTTGCAGGCGCTGTCTGGTGACCTCAGCTCGACACGGGTGTGTTCAGGCCTGCCAGGCCTGATGGCAGGCACTCGTATGAGGTGGGAACGGTTTCGCTTGGCCCACGACACGTAGGCTGGTGCTTCGTATCCAGGGACTAGCCGTTTGTATGAGTTGATCCACTGGTTGGTAAGCAGTGTGAACTCAGATGCGTGCCGCAGCAGCCCGGCGATGAAACTGTGCGCCGTCGAGGATAGACCATCTTCGGCCTGGGTGTCGTGAAACGCGTTGGTCTCCTTCTGGAACAGAGACATATGCGTGTGCATACCTGACCCGTTCTGGTCGTTGAGCGGTTTAGGCATGAAGGTGGCGTAGACGCCGTGGGCTGCGGCGATCTCTTTGACTACCACGCGGTGGGTCATGACGTTGTCGGCCATGGTCAACGCATCGGTGTACCTGAGATTGATCTCGTGCTGCGACGGTGCCACTTCGTGGTGGCTGTTATCAATCTCTATCCCCATCTTTTCCAAAGTGATTACTGTGTCGCGCCTGAGGTCTGAGGAGACATGCATCGGCACCAGGTCAAAATAGCCGCCTTCGTCGAGCACTTTTGGTGGGCGCTTTTGGTCGCCAAAATAGAAGAACTCCAGTTCAGGCCCGACATAGAACGTGAAGCCCATCTCCGCTGCTCGCCTGAGCACCCTCTTGAGAACATGCCGGGAGTCGGATTCGCAGGGTTGGCCGTCTGGATGGTGGATGTCGCAAAACATTCGAGCGACGCTTCCGCCGTCATCAGGTCGCCATGGCAGCACCTGAAACGTGCTAGCATCTGGGACTGCGAGCATATCGCTCTCATCTGTTCGCGCGAACCCCTCTATCGCCGATCCGTCAAACCACATCCCCTCTTCAACGGCCTGCTCAAGGTCCTCAACTCCGATGGCGAAGCTCTTCAGAACCCCTAAAAGGTCCGTAAACCACAGCCGCACGAACTTGACGTTGTTGTCTTTGGCGTAGATGCGAATGTAGTCAGTGTTTATGTTCGAAATGCTGTCAGCCATTTTTTTCTCGGTTTTAATTATTCGGATCACCATCAAATGGGTTTAGTCGCGGAAACGGTAACCGACGCCCCTGACAGTTTCGACATAGTTGTCAGCCAACGGTTCGAGTTTTGAGCGGATGCGGCGCACATGGACATCTACGGTGCGTGTACCGCCGAAATAGTCGTAGCCCCAGACCTGGATCATGAGCGACTCTCGCGTGTGGACTTTTCCGGGATGCTCGACCAAAAACTTCAGAAGCTCGTACTCTTTCAGGGTAAGCTCCAGCACCGCGCCATCGAGCGAAACCTGGTACCGATCGAGGTCGATCTCAAGCGGGCCTCGGCGCACGACGTCGCTGGCACCACGTACCGACGCCACACCCAGCGCCAGACCCAGACGCGCATTTAGCTCGAGTGGGCCGAACGGGACTAGGAGGAAATCGACAACCGAAGAAGGGAAATCAAACCCCTTCAACCCCTCTTCAGGGATGAGTACTATCACCGGAACTCCACGGGGAAGCTGTCTTAGCGCTTCTCGCCAGCTAGCGTCTGCCCCTAGCATCCGATCGAGGAGATCGAGTAATACCACGTCAGGTGGGTCGGACTCCATCAGACCGATGGCGCGGGACATCTCGTCTGCCGTGGTTGTTTGGTAGCCGAATGAGGCGACATCCTGAGCCATGTCGTCCCTGGCTTCGGCCTGGCTACTGACGATGAGTACGTGGTGCATCTATGTTACATCCTGACAGCGGCGGTCTGATTCTATTGCAGATAGTTGCCGCTCCTCAATTTTGGATCAGTGATGGATTGTAACGGTGACAACGCTGCCTGGCAAGGTGATGGCATCAGCTTCCCAACTGCTTGGTTGCGTTAATCAGCACTCGCCTGGCAGCAGGTCCGTCGCTGTAGCCTGAGACAGCCAGACGATCGACGCTTACATGCGCTCCCTGCCCCACAGCGCCAGAGCCGAACCACCAGACTCCATCTGGCTGGTGACGCTCAATGTCCTCCACATCGCGACGCCAACTCTCCTCCAAAGATATGGTCATGGGCCACTCTCCTGCCCAGGTCATCACACCTCGCGGCAGATACATTGTTTTGATACCGAGCGATTTTGGAAGATTGATGCACAGGCCCATCATTTCCGACCTGTGTCGCCATTTGGCGTATTCGTAGGTGATTCCGAACCAGTCGGGGCATTTTTCGTGGAACATCTCCGCGTTTATTTCCATCCCCACGGTGTAGTCTGTACATCCCGTCTCTAGAATTGTCGAGAGATCGCCAGAAAAGCCCTCGCTGCGTAGCGCCGACTGAATCTCACTCAAAACTGAGATTCTCACTGACGTCGTATAATCTCTCCATTCGGGCACATCGAACGGGCGGCCCTCCATCGGATGACCTAATTCTTCAAAAGGACGGCGGTCGTTTTCTCTAGCCCAAGCGTTGTAAGGCGCTTCTCTGTGGGGACGCTCCCGGCTGCACCCTTCCATCTCCACTTCAAACCCATCAAGTTCGGGAAATTCTTTTACAATCTCCAGCGCCATCTCCACCGCCCGCTCAGTGAAACCGGGATGCTCGCCGTCATAGTCGCCGATGTTGATGCCCTCAAGACCGCCTTGCCAGTTGTTTGTCGTCTGGTAAGGCTCGCCGCCAAAATCGTCCACAACGTAGATGCTGACAACTGCGCCCAGCCAGATTTTGATTTTCCGTTTGTGGGCCTGCTCTATTACTTCTCTTAGGAGATCGTTGTCCGATTCGATTATCGGGTTGCCTGGAAGCTGGTCTAGGTAAGGCAGATTGGAGCGGTAGCCGGTAGTACCCCATTTGACGGTGATAAACAAAGAGTTCATGCCAGCTTCGGCCATGTCATCCAGAAGTCGCATGTAATCATCAAGGGCGTAGTTCTCCATACCGCCAGCGCCAGGAGTCGTGTAGTCCCAAAATCCATGCTCCTCCAACTGTGTGCCCATTAACCCCATCGCTTTCTTCTCGCGGCTAATGACAGGCCGCGTTGGGTTTCGTCAAACGCATTTCCAAAGGTATTATCACACTCAACACCACCCAATTGAAAGGATCATCGCCATGTCCGCCGCCGCATCATGGGCAGTCGCCTACTGCACCACCCTGGAACCACAAGCACCCCCGCTCTCCCTCCATCAACCTTACGCTGTAGTGGATGAATCTGTTGTTGTGGAAACATTTACGGACCCAACTGATGACT
The DNA here is from genome assembly GCA_964627605.1 of uncultured bacterium. Classification (GTDB taxonomy): domain Bacteria; phylum Latescibacterota; class MWCZ01; order MWCZ01; family CAZVGZ01; genus CAZVGZ01. The sequence continues at coordinate 24,480 of CAZVGZ010000028.1, forward strand.
CGGAAACTGAGGTCTCCATCGCCCAGACAGACATCACATTCCCATATAGAGGCTTCGATGGAGCGCTCAAGGTTGGTCGAGGACGGCTTTTCCTACCGGACATCGCAGCTCCGCCTGAGGGTGGAATGCCGCTGGCGATCTCGATGCACTACGAGTTGGGGGGTGATGGCGCCCATTGAGCTCTCTGAGGATCATGGGTTCAATCTGGTGGGTGATGGGTTTTTCCATACACTGTCGATGGCTGAGTTGGGACGGCGTCTACCTTGGGTGGACATCAGACGAATAGCGTAATTCGGCGGCAGCGCCGGTGGATACCAGTGTCTAATGACAGCAGCGATGAGGTTTGGGGCGGCGTGCTCGTGGGCTGACGTACCGGTCACCGATCTGTACTACAGCATTAATCAGATAGAGAAGAACGACCGGTTCAACGAAGGTATCGAGTCGTCAGATGGGTGGCCGGTTCCGGTAATCCATGTCGTGAGGCAGATAGTGGATCATACACGCAACGCGCTTGACGATACGCAGCAAGAGTGGTGGAACCACTCGGTAAACCCATATTTACCGCTCATTCGTCAGCCGATGGTGGCTACCTGGAGCACCGCCGATCTGTTGGTCCCGCCGAACCCGCTCTCGGATGAGTATGTGCGGCCGTTTGGTCACAAGGTGTTCCCAAACGGCTACTCGCTCGACTATTCGCAACTGGGTAATGAGCTGTCCGGTGGCAAAACTTTGGTAGATCTGCTGTCAGAAGATGAGACAGAGATATTTCTGGTCGAGACGCCCGGTGACGCGCCTCGTACCCCACGTCTGCCACCATTGGAGGCGGATGCAGACAAAGAGCCGGACCCGAACGCCCCCAAGCCGCCGATGCAGACGACGCCGTGGAGCAAGGACAGAAGGTTTTCGATAGTAGTATGGGATGAAGGCCCGCCGAACCCGCTCTGCGGACATTGAAAATACGTCGTTGGGCAGCATACGCTGCCGTACTATATCCATCACTTGGGCAATGGCGGGCCCGGTTCCGACGCCATGACATTGGACGTTCTCACATACCTTATAGCACGTTGGAGAGGTGATGATTCGCTTGCAGGGCCCGATGGTCAAACATGGCTGACAAGGACTGACTACGAGCCGCTGGAAAGGTGGGATGTTCTTCTCGCGCAGGAGGCATACCTATTAGGGGGAGAAGAAGCCCAAAAACGATGGAGCGAAATCTATCGCGGGCTACCGCCTGACGATCGTGTGTGGGATGTGGAAGCTGACGGCGGGCGTCTGTCTGCGGATGAATCGCCCCTGGCTGCGATTCTGTACCACCAGTGGCGGCTGGCGAAGATGGACGGTTGGGGGAGATACCCTCTGGTCACTCGTACGTAGAGTTGATCAAAGACTGATAACAGGTCACTGCGCCTGGTGCTCTATTTGGGCAGAGTTGGTCGTACGGCGCGCTGATTTCAATATGTTTTGGGGTGGATATCCTGCTAGAATATCCAACACAGAACAGGAGATAGACTATGCCAGGAGTTTTCGGCGGGGTAGGACGGGTAACGATCACACCGGAGTTGGGGGTTGAACTGTGTGGCTACGGACCCTATCGCGAGCGCCGGGCCACCGGGGTTGCAGACGATCTCAACGCGACAGCTCTCGCAATAAAAAGCGGTGATACCACGGTGGTGCTTATCTCTTGTGATCTGGTAGGTACCGATCACGAAATCGTCAAAGCAGCGAGGGAACTCATTGAAGCGCGTCACGGCATCCCGGCCAGCAGTGTGATGATAGCGTCAACGCATACACACAGCGGCCCAACCGCGATCTCTCTAGGGAACACATGGGGTGCGGTGTCGCCCAAGTGCACAGAGACTCTACCGCAATCCCTGGCCGACTCCGTGGGTGTTGCGATGGATGAGATGATCCCCATCACTCTTTGCCACGCTCGCGGTGAGATAGCCGAACTCGCACATAACCGAGTTGCTGCTGACGGTCCGGTAGACCAAAATATGGACGTCATCCGGGCTGACCGCGAAGACGGAGAACCGTTGGCGATTATCTGCCACGCCTCAAGTCATGCGGTCACCAATCGCCACACAAACACTCTGGTTTCCCGCGATTTTCCAGGTGTGATTTGCGATTCGCTCGAAACCATCTGGCCCGGATCGACAGCGATGTTTTTGCAGGGGGCATGCGGCGACGTGAATCCCAATTTTGTGCACACCGGAAAACGGTTGGAAGCCGGGCTTATCGCGGCTGGTCGAGCGGTTACACTTGCTGCGATGGCCGAGCCTCTGGAGGTGGTCAGACTAAGTGCCCACAGCGAGGTAGTGGAGCTTCCGATGGCACCGCTCACAGCAGATGAGGTCGTGGCGACAGCAGAAAGAGAAACTGCGAAAATGGAGAAGAACGACAGCGGCGGCGTATGGGCTCGTTTTTACCGAGAGTGGCTGACATCATGGTCCGCAAATTGGGTAATGACGAGCTGGCAGACTTTGAAAGCGTGGAAGTACAAGTTATTCGCATCGAGAATCTGGTCTTGGCCGGGCATCCCACTGAGCTGTTTTCGGAATATTCCCTCAGAATGCGGGAATCTGCGGCTGGCTACAGCGTCGTGCCGGTGGGATATGCAGGAGGTTTGGTCGGCTATGTGCCCAATCCTGCGGCGTACCAGGCTGGTGCGTATGAAGCCGATCTGGTGCCACGGATTTTTGAGAAGTGGGGATTTCGCTCTGACGTGGGAGATATTTTGACCACTGGTGTAGCTGAGGCTGTGGCGATCGCAACAGAACGTTAGGACGCATCGAATGAAACCAGCACCACTATACTACATAAAGACCACTTAAGAGGAGAGATGAATACCGGTTCTTGGGACTTGGACGACCTAAAGCAACCCCCAAAAAAAGCTTGGCTGGAGTCCGGCGGGCCTGTTAAGGCGCTGACATATAGCGGCGAGCCATACCGAGGCAAGCCGACAAGTATATTCGCCTACTACGCCACACCTGAATCGGTTGGGCAGGATGGGGTACCAGCGATGGTGCTCGTTCATGGAGGCGGAGGCGCAGCATTTGAGGTCTGGGCTAAGATGTGGGCGGAAAGGGGATATGCGGCGCTGGCGATGGATTTGAGCGGTCGCGATGGCCAGGGCGAACGGATGGAGGACGGTGGACCTGAGCAGGACGAAAAATCCAAGTTCCATGACATAGCGTTGGGTGTAGAAGAGGCGTGGCCGTACTACACCGCCGCAGCAGTGATGCGTGGTGTTTCGATGCTGGCGTCGATGCCTGAAGTCGATGAAGAACGGATTGGGATTACCGGAATCTCGTGGGGAGGTTATCTCACGTCGCTGGTCATCGGATTGGACGACAGGTTAGGATGTGCTGTGCCGGTATACGGCTGCGGTTTTCTTCACAACAACAGCGCGTGGATGCCAACATTCGCCGGAATGCCCACAGATGACCGCAATCTTTGGGTCGAGATTTTCGATCCGTCGGCCTACTTGAGTCAGGCACAGATGCCCATCTTGTGGATTAACGGCACCAACGATTTCGCCTATCCGCTTGATAGCTACCAGCTTAGCTACCGCGAGCCAGGAAGCCCGCGCAAGCTGTGCGTTACTGTGCGGATGCCCCACGGACACGAACCAGGTTGGGCACCCAAGGAGATTGGTGCGTTCGCCGATTCGTGCTTCAAAGGCGGAGCGGCAATGCCGTCGATATCAAATCTGACCAAAGATGGGCAGTCGGTATCTGCGTCATTCGAATCGGCCAAACCGATTGTGTCTGCCGAACTGTGTTATACCTGTGACGATGCGGGCTGGAGCGAGAAACATTGGGAGTCGATGGTTGCCGCAGTCGAGTCGGATCGGGTCACAGCGCGGCTACCTCAGGAGCTGCCATTGGCATATTTCCTCACAATCACCGACGCTGAGGGGATGACCATCAGCACCGAGCATGAGATGGGTGTAGGCGGCTAGGCGGTGGGTGATCTGCTCGATTTTGAGATTCACGAAGGTGGCATAACGCTTTGGGCGACCTCCTTTGTGGCTGGATTCATCGCTGGACTGGTGCCCGCTGGATTGACGACCGAGCTGTACCTCACAGCGGTATCGTCGGCGGCACCGGCTTCAACAAGTCTGGCGGTGGCAGCGCTCACTACGGTCGGTCATATCGGCGCCAAAGTCGTTTGGTACCTTGCTGCTCGCGGGGTGCTCAGGGTCCCGCTGAGCCGCTACCAACACCGTCTCGAAGCTGCTAGGCAGAGGCTGACGGGGTGGCGATATGGCACCGATGCGTTCGTGCTTCTTAGCAGTTTCGCGAGTATTCCGCCGCATAACCTGACATGCATCTTAGCGGGGCTGCTAAAGTGGCCGTATACACGGTTTTTTGCGATCAGCTTTGCGGGCCGCTTCACGCGTTTTGCGCTGGTTGTAGTTTTCCCTCAGATTGCCAAATCTCTGATGTGATCGAAGCCCGCTGGCTCCAGGATCTTGGTTGCGATCTTGGCCCATTGACTCGCACAACAGACAGCAACGCCACTTGCGGTTCTGCGACTGGACACATCAAACGTTGCCAAGATTCCTCTTTGCATCGCCAGACACCAAGGGGGGAAGGATATGGCAGCGATACTTGCCAGGACGAATACCAAGTCGGCAGATCGGGTCCCCGGCGCGCGCAAGGTGAGAGGCTCTCTATTGGTCACTGTCGCGAAATTGTGGATTGCCAGATCGGCAGCAGCATGGGAATTTGACGAGCACGAGTACCTGGGTTGCCGGGGTTATGCGATGGCTTGCGAAGCGGCCGAGGACTCGCTAGAAGCCTGGGAGGCGACCACCGGACCAATGCCTGAAGCCCGCTACAGATACCAGATCGCTTGCGGCGACACGGCGAGGATGGCTCAACTACACGGTCAAGCGGTAGCGCTCTCGGGTGACCATATTGAAGATCCGAACGAATTTTTCGAGATCCGGGGTCGCAGGTCTGCCACCTGCGGCCCGCAGTACGTGAAGGCGGCGCTGTCCAATGCAAATCACTTCCATCCGCACAATGTGGTCACCTGGGCGAGGCATCATAGAGTCGCCCTAGAGTCCTGCGTGTCGCTTCAGACCAGCGCGAGCGTGTTAAGGTTAGAGAATGTTTTCGAAGCCATCTTCTACGAGTCGACTTTCGCCGACCATTTCCTGCAGAGCGGGGTATATTCAACGCTCTAACTATGGCGGTCTCGACGGAACGAGAACGCTTGAAGTAGGCCACGGTCCTTACGTCGGGGCTCTTGTCGATATGGGTTTGCTATGGTTTGGGATTGCGTTCGCGGTAAACAGTGACGTCGTTTGGGGATTTGAAGATGGCCTTACGTGGAGTGTCTCGCCGACGCTCCATATCTACTGGACTCCGCTCTTTGGCGGTGGAGGCCCGGTCACCAGGGACTGACCGTCGGCGCGTTCGCTGCGCTGTGCTCTGCCGCCGAAAAGGAAAGCGATATGAGAAAAGACCGTCATCCACATCCGCATATTGATCCGAGGCAGCCCAGGGATGGGTCGAAGCCAAGGACGAATCCGCCGGTGTTTGCCTGGAAACCGTCAGATGATGAGGGGGTTTCCAAACTCACTGTCTATGGGGAAGCCCAATGCCAAGAGTTGGCGCTGGAGCTTGACGGGTTGGCTGATCCGGTCTATCTGCCTGAAAAAGCGCTTGCGCCAGGAAGATATGAGTGGGAGTGGAGCACTCAGAATGAGAGCGGCGAGAGGTTGGCTTTTGAGATCACGGATTCGTCGGCTGTGGTTGAAGTACCGCCGGTTGATGAGTGGTTGCGGCGGTTTTCGGATAATCACCCGCGTATCCATGTACGAGGCGAGGAGTTGGACGCACTCCGCGAGTCTCGAAATGGCGAACGAGCTGAGTTGTGGAGCGGGTTGAAGGCTGATGCGGATGACATCGTAGAGACTGAGCACCAGATCGCCGAACCCGACTATCTGCCTGACAAGACAACCGACTACGAGGCGTTTTGGGCGGTCTGGTATCCGACGATGTGGGGGTCAAGGCGGTTTGTTTACGAGGCGCGGACGATGGCTTTGGCGTTTCTCGCTGGCGGAGACAGGCGGTATGCCCGCGCGGCGTGCGAGCGGATGGCGTCGATATGCAGTTGGGACCCGGAGGACTCGAGCTATCTGGGACACAACGATGAAGCGCATATGTCCGTCATCTGGAACGGCCCGGAGGCCGTTGACTGGGTGTGGGACGAGTTTTCAGAGTCCGAGCGGAAGATCGTGGTGGAATGCTTCCGTCGTCGTGGAGAAATCACTTTTGAGCACATGCACAACCAAGGCATCTACGGTGTCGACCGATTCGATTCGCACGCAGGCCGTGAGATAGTTTTTCTGGCTCTTATCGCCATCGTGTTTCATCAAGAGATCCCAGAGGCGGTGGGGTGGCTTGAGTGGCTGAGACCGACTCTCTGTGGTGTCTGGCCTGTCTGGGCTGATGATGACGGCGGATGGGCTGAGGGTATCTCCTACAGCCTGGCGTACGTGCGGATCATGACGATGTTCGCCACGGCGCTCAAACGCGGTGCCGGGGTAGACCTGTACGCCAGACCTTTCTGGGCCAACCATGCAGAATGGCGAAAATCCTTTCTACCGACGTACGCCGAATGGATAGGGTTTGGCGACCACTCAGAGCCGTGGAGAGGACATTGGGACGGGACGGCTGACTTAGTCGAACTGATAGCCCACGAGACCAACACCGCTGGGTTGTACCCGTTCGCGAACAGATTGCGGAAGGACGGGGCTGGTTGCAGACCAACTCCACCAGAAAGAGCGATGCGCGGAGTCGAACCGCAGCGATATCTGGCGAGTCCGGTAGAGGAGCCGTCATCGACCGACGAGAGCGGCCCGGTGTGTCGTGTTTTTTCCGACATTGGATGGGCAGCGATCCGCACTGCGCCTATGGAGCCTGATGAGGACATCGCTTTCCTGTTTAGGTCGTCTCCCTATGGTGCCGTAAGCCACTCCCACGCAAATAACAACGATTTTATACTCCATGTAGCAGGCCGCGTGATGACTATGCCGAGTGGGTACTACGCTGGCTACGGGTCCAACCATCATGCCCACTGGGTGTGGCATACGAAATCGCACAACTGCGTCACTCTGTCAGGCGCGAGCCAGCTAATGCGCTCCCACGACTCCGTCGGATCGGTGGGTAACCCTTTTGAGGACGAGCGCCTTTCCTATTTCTGCGGTAATGCTGATGCTTCCTACAGCGACAGGGCAACGCGAAATCGCAGGCATGTGATCTTCCTCAAATCCCACCAATGTTTTGTGCTGGTAGACGAGTTCGTGGCGAAACCTGGTGTCGCTTCGGCGTTTGAGTGGAACCTCCACTCTTACGCCCAGTTTGATGTTGACACCCAAACCCAGAGCTTCAGTTTGCAGCGAGACGGTCGGACTCTTGACGGCTGTTTTTTGTTTTCCGGCGAGGGCTATTTCTCGCTTAGCGATGGATGGGATCCGCCGCCGATGCGGAAGTCTGATGATGACGACTGGCGCAATCAGCACCATCTCAAATTTACACCCTACGGAGTGGACAACACTAGGGCGTTGGGGGTGGTGCTGTCGCCGGGATATAGCGGGCTCGAACCTGCAAGAGTAACTACACGCAGGGAGGGCCAAGCTGAGGTCGGAATAATTGGCGATGACCTGATTGCCGTGAGACAGTCGGACGTGATGGAGATTGGAGGGGTTGAGACTGAGGCGCTGGCGGTTGCGGTGGTAAATGGAAGAAAATATGAGATAACCGATGAGGGGATCGCGATGGTTGGTTGATTACTATGTCTCAATCCAGATCGGGTTCGAGACGGCGCGACAGCCTGTCTCTGTTACAAGCTCTGCACGGACATATCCACGACGGGGTAGCTCAGCTTGCTCGGCCTTGGTCCACCTGCTGCGTTGATCTGGTTGGCTGCGAAACAGTTCTGTCTCGACCCTGGTTTGGGTGTCGCCACAGAACACCCGAACATCGTCTATCCTCCCGAACTCATCTGTGGATTCTGTCTCGACTGTCAGCACACCGGTCGCTTTGGCGAAGGTGCCTCCGATGTCGGTACTGTCGCCGTCGTCGTTGCGATCAACGAGGCCAAGTCCCAACCACGGTCCGCTGGTCACTATCGCCGAACCGCATTTGATCCCCGTCATTACCGCCGACGGAGTGGCAACATCTGACTTCACAACCGTCTTGAGATGTCCGTACAGGTGGTTGGTGCGTTCGGCGAGCGACCAGCAAGGGGTTTTGATCTGTCGGGAACGGCTCATGTCACCGTGAGAATCGTTACCAGCGAGCGCCAAAACGCGGCGTCCTGCCAGAATCTTCCGGTTCCACAGCGAAAGACCGGTCCGCGACGATGTATTGGCTATACCGTTCCAAACCTGAAGCCCGCAAAGCCCATCAGCACATGCGTCAATTTGAGACCACCCACCTCGGCCAAACAACCACCTCTCAAGAATGGGCACACCTGCTGCCGGATGCGATGCCACAGCGATTCCGCCTTGAGAGCTGATCGCAGCTATCGCTTCGGGAATCGATAGCTCGCACCGACCCGGACGCCACGATTCGGCTCCGTCGCCGGTTCCAGGTAGCGGGTCTGTCATGCCCATCCCCAGTAGATGGACCGTCCGCCCTCGGTCGTTGCGCACGGAGACCTCTTCGCCTACAACTATCGCAAAACCGTCCACCGAATTTGATTCAGCCTCTCGCACCAGTCGATTCCAACGGGGCCAGTCAGGATCGGGTTTGACATAAAATTCTTCGGCATCATCAAGGTCGTAGCTGTGGTCGGTCACGGCGCACCACGACAGCCCCTGTGCGCGCCCTAGCGCCGCCAGCCCCTCAACAGGCGGGCCAAACTCCACCTGGTCGGCGGTTGCTCGGCTGTGGACGTGGAGGTCGCCGGCCAGCCAGCCTTCACTATACGGCAGCGGCTCGTTCGCGACCCAGGTTTTTAGTGGCTGTCTGGAAGTGCCAGGCAGGTTGTCGGCGTGAACCGTCCGCCTCTTGTTTCGTACCGTGTACGATATCGCAACATCGACTGCGAGAGCGCCATCGGCGTCGGTGGGGACATGCAGTGTCTTATGCCAATATTGCTCGTCAATTCTTGTGTTTAGCGCGAAAGCTGACACCGACGACTCGCCGCTCGCTGGTTGTTGGGTGACGACTATCTCCTCCAGCGTAATCGGATATCTGTCAGCGTGTGTCACCACAAGCAGTAGGGCCAACGGCTGCCCAGGTTCAAGGCGATGGGGGATGTCCGCGATTATTTCAGGCTCTCGTCGCCACAGCCTGCTTGGAAGAAATGGAAATCGGAAATGTATCTCTGCGTAAAGCGCCAAAAGGCCGAGATTTGGGTTGGCCATCAGATCGGGTTGTAGCATCTAAACACCTGTGGCATAGCAGTTGCAGCCAGTTGAGTCGTTGTCACCTGCGAATCGCCGCCTAAAGCAGTTCTGGAGCGGTTCACAGATAGCGGTCGGCTTTTTAAGCCTACCTTGCTACCTGTAACATTTCGTTACACGGAGTCAAGATGTTACGCCAAATCGGTACAGATGTCTAGTGGTTACGGCGGCTCAAAGTCGACCTGACCATGGCCGCGAACAGCTTGCGCGGTTTATCATACGTAATGTAATTTCTATAAGATAGCCTAGAAATGTGTCGTTGACGCCCGCGCCGGGAGGATCAATCAAGATGGCTTTCATTAGGCATGACACGCTTCGCAGTTGGGCCGTTGGCTTGTTATTGTGTGTTGGACTGTTCTTCGTATGCGTTGCAAACTCCCTGGCCGCTCCTGTGCGTTACATTGAGCAAGCGGCAGACAACCATCGGATCTACGTTGTCTCCTACGACGACCTCTTAACCGTCGCTGTAGACGGCAGCGAACCCATCCTCGTAGCTAGAGGCACCCGCTTTGAGATCATCGGAAACGCTGGGACAAGAACGATTACACTCAGTAGCGAAAAAGGGTATGTCTTTACGATGGACCCAACCATCGACAATGAAAGCGACGACCGCCTGATACTGATGCGCGGTGAGAACTCCTATACGGACACCCATTTCTACATATACAACCCCTTGCCAGCACAGGTTGACTCGCCATCTTCTGGCGATCCCGGCAAAGCGGTCGGCGCTCGGTTGTTTATCACCGCTGCCAAATCTGGCTTGGTGACCGTCACAGATCTGACAGACGGCAGCGACACAGACACGCCACACGGCATGAACGCGCAAAGCACCTATGTCAAAACGCTTAGCGGGCCAGGAATGCTGGAAATCAGCTCGGAAACACCGGTGACGGTGGCGTTGGGTCTCGTGGACAACGGCCACTGGGAGGTGATGCCCAACATCGCAGGTGCTCTTGTAGGGTTTGACGCAACTGTCCCTACCACGGGCAACGTCGGCGTGATGCCGGTGGGTGATGGCGACCTGCAGATATCGAGACTGTTTACGATACCCGGCGTTGGCTCGGTTAACAGAGAGACGCTATTTCAGGGTGCCGTGACCGCCGGGGAAGCGATCTTCGTGAGGGGGTTGATTCCTGACGATTCAGGCCTTGGCGAATATCAAGGTACCAGTACCGTTCAGATTAAGGGTAGCGCCCCGTTCTACAGCTGGTCGGGCCGCGAGGGCAATGAAGATGCGTCCTATATACCGCATGACCCAACCCAAGCAGCGGGAACTCACTACTACCTCACCCCGCACCATATAGAGTACAGCTCCAAAGTGCTGGTCACCGCCTTTGACGCAGCAGTCGTTACGCTCACAGAGATTGGCGGAAGCGAAATCACACCCGAAGCTGGGTCAACAACTCTAGCGGTAGGCGACACGGTGGTATACCAGCTCGCCGCACCAGGAGATCCTGACAACGATCGTCGTGTGAATGTAGGGTATGAGTTGAACTCGACTGGAGCAGTCTCGGTGCTGATGGGCCAGCCTGGAAGCGACGCGCGTGGCTATCTGGTACTGTCACCGGACTACAATCCGCCAGTACCACCGCAGATCGCCAATTTCGAGGTAAGAAGGATCGTCACCGCTCTAGCTAACGGCGGATCGACAGACAGTGCGCGAGTGTGGGTCGACGTGACCGATTTCGACGGGGATTTGAACAGTTGGACCATTTCTCATGAGGGCATGGAAATAATAATCCAAAAGGGAGACCCTAGGGTTACAGTTGATGATGGTACACACCTCAAATTTGGGCCGATAGATTTGGGGATTACTATCGAACCCCATGCAGATGGGTTGTTCGCGCTTATGGTGTCAGACGCGGCTGGTGCCAATGTGGTGGCTCTCGATCAGGTACGCAAGCTGTCTGACGCCAATGTGACGTCCGTGACGCCCTATGAGCCACTTGTTGACGCCAAAGAGGTGGTGGTCAGCCCGTTCTTCAGCTGGTCAATCAAAGAGTTGGCGACCCGATACACGTATGAGCTATCGACAGACCAGACTTTTGCGGGTGACGCTCTGCTGATCCAAACCAGCACTCTGAACAACGAGATATCTTATCGGGACCATCGGACGGACAATCTAGACGGTTTGACCACCTACTACTGGAGAGTCCGTTACGACCTAAGGACCGTGCAATTTGGAATCGATACTGAGGTGATCAGTCCTAAGTGGGCCTTCACCACCCGCGCCGGCCCCGATCAACTGCCACCGACGATAGCCGCCGGACCCATGGTAGTTGAATTCGACTCGACTTTGGTGACAATCGCGTGGAGGACTGACAAGCCATCTAAGGGAGGCATCGCATACGCCGCATCAAACTTCGCGGAAGGCGAGCGTTTCTTTGTCGCCGAACTCACGATGACCAAGGACCATCTGCTCATAATCCGCCCAGAAGGCACGGCGCTGCGCTACGATTACCGGGTGCTGGTGGCCGATGCGTTTGGCAACGAGGACTCAAGCGCGGTCAACTGGTTCAGACTGCTGGAAACGCCCGACGTGATCGCCCCACGGCTGGCATCAGGACCAGGGCGAGTCCACGCGTCAGACTCGACTGCGACGCTGGGCTGGTCAACAAACGAGCTCGCCAAGGGTGTGCTTAATATCGCCATTGACAACGGCAGCGGCGCGCCGGATGCGGCGGAGCTCTTTGAGGTCAACGACGATTCGGTTTTGGCGTTGAACCATCTTGTAAGGCTGAAAGATCTCGAAGCTGACACGACCTACTACTTCGCTTTGCAGCTTAGGGACCGCAAAAACAACTACAGAGATATACCACTCAGGTCGTTTCGAACGCTGAAAACTCCAGACACATTACCACCGCGGATCGTTGGTGCAGTCACCATCGTCAGGACCACAAACTCCACGGCGGTGATCAGATGGAAGACCAGTGAGAACACCACCGCGGTTATTCGCTACGGCATATCCGATCTTGATCAGGGCCGAAGGGTACCCGTACCCAGAGACCGCCACGAAGCGGAGATATCGGGACTCGCGCCGTTGACTCCCTACGGTTATGTCATCGAGATTACAGATGCCAACAAAAACGAAGGAGAAAGTAGTCCTAGACGAACTTTCTCAACCCGGGAAACCCCTGACAATACGCCGCCAAGTTTTGACCAGAGGCCTGAGGTTATCGCCAGTTCCATAACCCAAACCAGCGCCTCATTGAGGTGGGTGACGAATGAACTGACCACCGGGCTCGTGGAGTTCGGCCTGTTCGACAATCTGCCGTCCCCAGGTTTCACGAGGACAATCAATGCCGCGTCGGGCACGAACGTTGAGATTCAGGATCTTTCGCCTGCAACGCGCTACGCGTTTAGGGTTACAGTGACGGATCTGGGTCAAAACAGGGTCACGTATCCGGAGACGATGACTTTTTTCACAAAATCGGCCCCAGACCCGACGCCTGCCGAAGTACAGGGCACGCCGTCCGTTGCCGCCACACAGACCAACGCTACGATAACCTTTAGCACAGACAAACTCGCAACGGCTTCGGTCGCATTCGGAACCAGCGTCAGCTATGGTAGTCTGGCGGAAGGTGGCCTCATTGGGGGTCTCAATCACAGCAAAATATTGAACGGCCTCACTGCCGGCACCGAGTATCACTACAAAGTCGATCTCGTCAGCGCGACACAACTGACAAGCTCGACCCGCGATCTGACCTTCCGCACGCCGACCACTGCGGACACTGATCCGCCGATTTTTACGTCGCGTCCAAAACAGCATGGGCGCGGCTCAAACAATAGTATCAAGATCAAGTTTAGAACCAACGAAGCTGTGACATCTACATTATATTGGCGGAAAGTTGGTTCCACTGCACCGGCCAATTTCAAGGTTAACCAGATCGCCGACGACAGAATAACAACCAAAATAAAAGCAAGAGGCCTCGACCGCAGTAGCTCGTACCAGATAATGGTAGTCATCACTGACGCCGCTGGGCTCTCAGCGACGTGGCCCGCTGGCGTGGAGTTGCGCAAGGTCGCCGGGCAGTACTTCATCCACCGGATTGCAGCTCCGCCGCGCGGTGGAGGGGGTATATTTACCACCGTACAGAACCCCGACACGACGCCCCCTTTGATTACGAAGGGCCCCTTCACCACGTCATCGTCGCCCAACGGGACCATAATCACCTGGGAGACCGACGAGCCTGCGGACGGTGTAGTGCGGATAAGGCCTCTCGGGCCGAGCGGCAAGATCGCCCGGACCAACGACAACCACGCGACAGTCGATACTTCCGAACAGACCGTCAGGGAAACCTCTGTAGACGAGACCCACCGGATCGTAATCACCGGACTCGGTGAGAACCTCTCCTACTCCTATGAGGTTGCGTCTACCGATGATTCAGAAAACGATGGGACGCTCAGCGACACCCAGGTGTTTACCACTTCAGGCGCTGTCGATATTACAGCGCCACAGATCACCGAGGGCCCCACTGTCGTCAGCAGGACACACAATCAGGCTGTCGTGACCTGGAAAACCGACGAGGCTTCAGACACTCGAGTCACTTTCAAGCTAGTAGGCGGCCCCGCTGACAACATTAAGCAGGAAACCGATGCAGAGCTGGTGACGGACCATACGTATATTTTCACCAACCTCGCACCTGACACAGTATACGCATTCCTGCCTTTTTCCAACGACATCTTCGGCAACTCCGGTGGTGGTGAAAACTATGGCGGGTTCATCAGGACGCGAGCGGAGCCGGACCTGAAAGAGCCGACAATGAGCGATCCCACAATAATTAGGACCGACGATGTGACTGCGGTCATCCAGTGGGAAACGAATGAGCGGTCGGACAGCTATGTGGAGTTTGGGACCACAACCTCCTATGGTATGTCGCAAGATAGCGGTACTGACGACACGCTCCATACTGTCACTCTGACCGGTCTCACCGCAGCGACGACGTATTTCTATCGGTACGAATCGCAAGATCCCAGTGGAAACAGGGCCGTGCTGCCAGATAGCGTGCGGTTCACGTTTACGACCGATGGGGCAGCCGATACGGTTCCGCCGGAGTCTCCAACAGGCGTCGTAGCAGAACCTGGCAACGGCGCTGTCAAGCTGAGTTGGAATCCGAACAGTGAGGCTGACTTGGGTGGATACAACGTCCTGCACTCAACCGATGGTGTAAACTACAAACCTGTGGTGACGACGCTACCTTCGCCACAGTTTACGGACATCACTGCAGCCAACGGCACGCAGTACCACTACCAGGTGGAGGCGTTCGATCTTTCTCGGCTGAGAAACAAGTCGATTCCATCGGCGGCGGTTACCGCCACGCCAGACCCAAGCAATGCACCGTCGGTCCCAGGCGACCTGTACAGCTATGCTGGCATACACAGGTACTTCATCTTCTTTGACCCAACGATTAAAGAGGGCTGGCCCTCACGGCCGGTGATCCGCATTGGAAACGCCGCACCCGCTGCGTCCAGGCCAGACGCGAAGCTCAGCTATGAGTTTGTGGTCGCCAAGGATTCGTCTTTCAACACCATCATCGCTACCAGCGTATTGGTTCCTGAAGGCGACAGAATTCTGGGGGCGTTTCCGTTCTATCTTATCCCGTCTATCGACTCGATAGCTCCTGAGCCGGACACCACCTCGTGGATAGCGACGGCGGATATGGTCTGGGGAACTCACTACTGGAAGGTGCGTGCCTACGACGGTGAGTTCTTTGGTCCGTTCTCACAGACTCATGTTCTTAGTGGGGCGAGCAGCTTCTTTCCGGTACCGCCGGATCATGCGACCAATAACTGCATCTTCCCGAAACCTGAGGAAGGTCTGCGCGTCGCCAAGTGTACCGCCAACCAGGATATGCCAATGGACACTCTCGAGGTGGCTATTTCGCTGTCTTCGTTCACTGCGTTGAGTGTAGCCAACGGCATTGAGATTAATTGGCGGGCTTCGGAACGCGATGGGCTTGCTGGATACCATCTGTGGCGCGGGAACGATGACAAGTACACCCGCGTGACAGACCGTATTATCGCCCCGACCAGTGTTGGGCAGTTTATAGATATGGGTGTAATTCCTGGACGTGAATACTCCTACAAACTAGAAGCCGTCGCCGACGCTGGAGTGGCGAACTGGTTTGGGCCGGTTACAGGACAGGCGGCTCTGCCTGCTACGTTCTCACTGGGCCAGAACATTCCAAACCCGTTCAACCCATCCACCACGATCGCTTTTGCTGTCGCTGAGAAGAGCGACGTGAGACTCTCCATCCACAATATGGTTGGTCAGCATGTGGCGACACTGGTCGATGGGGTGACCAACGCCGGTTTCCACAGAGTTCGGTGGGATGGTGACGACGGACAGGGACGCCACGCATCATCAGGCGTCTATTTCTATCGCATCACGTTCAAACCGGAGAGCGGCGCAGCCCGAACGACACTGACGAAGAGAATGTTGTTGGTGCGTTAGGCTTAGTCGCCTGAGATCATATCTTACGGGGGCCACTGCAAAGCGCGGTGGCCCTCTGCGCGTGTCCGGCACCGGTTTGTCTACCAGTGTGGCAAAGATTTTGCGAGGGCACTGTTGGAACTGGCTCACAATCGAAGGCGATCCATGTCTATCACCACTCCTACTCTATTGGCTATAGCAGCGAGTTTCGTATGCAGCGCAGCACAGAGCGCTGATACATTGAGGCTTGGTCTGTCAGACTGCATGGACAGGGCGATGAGTGACAATCTTGAGATCGTTGAGCAGGAGCTCATCAAGGATGATTATGCCGCGCAGAGGTCGCATGCCGACGCGAGCCGATACCTGACAAGGCTGTTTTTCAGGAGCCAGTTTGGGGTCGTGCCTGATGCCGAAGGAAATATCATAACTGATAGAATCAATACATCAATCTCTGAGCTCAGCCCGTTTTTCCGAATGGACATTGAGGCAGGGCAGCCGCTGTATACGTGGGGGCGGCTCACATCACTGCGCAACGCCGCACAATCTGGAGTCGAATCCCAGGGTTTTGGGATTCAAGCGACGCGCAACCAGGTCGCTGGCGAGGTTGTAGAGCTTTACTACGGTGTGCTGCTGGCAAGGGAGGTCCTTAGGGTAGCCGAGGATGCTGCGGAAAAACTGGATGCGGCGAATCGTCGTGTGAGGGAATTGATTGATGAAGGATCGACTACCGTCAGAAGAAGAGATCGCTACAAGCTCGACGTATATGCGTTCCAGGTTGAAGAGCAGAGAGCGAAAGCGGAAAAGGGGCGCGAACTTGCTTCAGCGGCACTGCGTCGGGTTTTGGCGATTGATCCTGGGAAGTCGTATGAGGTGGCGAACAACCGACTCAGGCCTGTGAGAGCAGCGGTAGAGCCTCTCCAGAATTATATAGAGCTAGCTCGCAGAAACCGTCCTGAGCTGTCGCAAGTTCGGTTAGGAGTTGAGGCTCGAAGATGGCAGTGGGAGGCATCCAAGGCCGAAAGGTGGCCTATATTAGCGCTGGGCGGTCGGTTTAACTGGCATGAGGCTCCTGGTAGGGATCTTTCTCCAAGCAATCCCGGGTTGGGTGATTCGTGGAACAGTTTTTCGGGGGGGGCGGCATTTGTCATCCAGGGCGAGCTCAATTTGGGGATTAGCAATGCCAAAGCGAGACGTGCTCATATCGCCTACCGCCAGATGCAGCGGCGGCAGAGGTGGGCGCACCAGAGCATTGATCTGGATGTGACCAAAGCGTTGAGGGATGTAGTCGAAGCCGATAGCAACTTTCGTGCGGCCAGAAGGGCACGCCGAGCAGCCAAAGCGTGGCTGCGCGACAGCCATGAGCAGTATGACATCGGCCTATTGGACACCAAGGAGTTGTTGGAGGCGTACACTGCGTTCGCAACAACCGAAGGCAGCTATTTCGAGGCGGTGTACAACCAGAGAGTAGCGTTCGCCAAACTTGACGAAGCTGTGGGCAACCCGGTCTGGACGCTGACTGACGAACTTGGTCATATCGGAATCACTTCAGAGCGTTAGAGTCTTTATACAGGAGGTGTGACATGAGAATACATCGTGCGACACCGGCGTTGGTGGGAGTCTGGTTGATGGCGTTGGCGGGCACATCGTTTGGCGTCGGTCCGTTGCAAACCCTCAAGGATCAGATGGCTCAGATTACTCAAGCTCAAAGGGACCTTGCTGCCTCATCGACTGACGCCAACAGGGATCAACTGTTAGTGGCGGTCAAAGGAACGTTTGATTTTGACCGACTTGCCAGGGAGTCGCTCGGAGATGACTGGGCTGACGCTTCTCCTTCTGTCCGCCGGGAATATCTGGAGTTTTTTGGGTCGGTGGTGGAGCAGTCTACATTGAGAAAGCTGGAGATATTTGAGGTTGGTCAGACCGAATACCAGGCGCCGGTACACGATTCTAGCGGTGCGTCTATTACCACGCTTACCTCCTCAGGTGAAGGCGACGAGATAGCGGTGCTCTACATGCTCCATAAGACCCCTGACGGTTGGAGAGTCTACGACATGGTAATAGGCACGTTTGAGGAGATCGACCCCGAATTCGATGTTAGTACTTCGCAAAACTACCGCGACGCATTTCACAGAATAGTTGTGGATGAGGGATGGGAATCTCTGCTCCGTACACTTCGCGATCGGCATGCAAAAAACCAGGAATAGGCGGCTCTGAGGTAGCGGCAGACCAACATTCCACGCGAGGTCGTTGGCTGGCCCGAATAGATACGGGTTTTGACGCTCATGGTGTGGCTGATCCTTCGAAACTGAATACCGCAACGGGTCGGAATTGAGATACAGGTGTGCTGTCCTCTATCCCATATCTCACTTGTTTCAGCCAGACCCTTGACCTCTTCCGCGTTTCTATGTTGCCCCCACCAAACAAACCTCTCTGATTCCCGCACTTCTGTCGTGTTTGAGTGCTCAGACTCTGCAACGACCCCGCTCTCCAGTCGCTCAATGAGGCGACCAGAGAACAATCGCAGTGAGAATCTGCCGGCGTGAAACAGATTTACAGCGGCATCTAGGATTTCTCGATGTCAGGTGGATGGTTGTTGACGGCCGCGCGCCCAAATCCATAAATATCGTTTCGGCGAGTTTTCTGTTGTAATCGGCTTTTTTCCAACATCAGATGAAAGGTGTCCAACGATGCCAACCCTTTCCCAGCTTCGCGCCGCAGTGAATCCAGATCGTATCGCGGAATCGGCGATGAGTCTTCTGACAATCCCCAGTCCCACCGGCAAGACTGCAAAGGCCACCTCCGCCTACGGCGATCTGCTCGGCGAGGCCGGATGCAAAGTAGAATTCTATCATGACAACCCAGAGGCTCCTGGAATGGCGGCAACCTATTCCAGCGGAACTGGGCCAACTCTCCAACTGGATGGTCACATCGACGTGGTGCCGGTTCCGCACGACCCCCCTCGCTTGGAGGACGGTATCCTCTACGGGCGAGGCGCTGCCGATATGAAGGGATCGCTCGCGGTGTGTGCGGAAGTGATGCGGGTCATAAGCGAAAGCGGTTTGGCGCTGCCTGGTTCACTCCTTCTTTCCACGCATGGCCAGCATGAGGCACCAGGAGGGCACGGTGAAGGGCTGAGGGCGATGATTGGACGAGGAGTTGTTGGAGATGCGGCTGTAGTGATGGAAGGCCCTTATGACTATCTGGCTTTGGCGGGGCGGGGAATGGCTATCTATACCATCACGATCACCCGCGACGGCGAGGTTACCCACGAGAATGAAACCCAACCCGAAACCCCGCATCCCCTTATTGCCGCCGCTCGCTTGGTAGTCGCTCTTGAATCATATGGACGAGAGGTGAACCAGGTCACTCGACCGGTAGTCGGACGCGAAACGCTCTTCGTTGGGCAAATTCACGGTGGCGACTTCTACAACCGCTATCCGACATCCGCGATGGTACAGGGCACAAGGCGCTACGTATTCGATCACCCGTTTGATGAGGTTGAAAAGGATATGGCAGCCATCTGTCAGAAAATTTCCAATGAGACAGGGATGCGAGTCGCCCTTGATCTAGATAAAATCCGCGACGGGTTCGCTGTGGCAGAAGACGAGCGAATAGTTGAAAGCCTTCGCAACACTCACAAAGAGATGACCGGCGAAACGATGCCTTTAGGAGCGTTCCCGTCGGTGGCGGATGTCTCGCTGTTCGTAGGCAATGGCGGGATACCGGCGATATATGTGGGATGTGACGGAGAGAACTTACACGGTGACAATGAACACGTTAGGCTAGAGAGTTTGGCGACTCAGTGTCACAAGCTGCTGGGAACGGTGTGGCACTATTTCGGGTTATGATAGGCGGCGCGATTGGCGGACAAAGGTTTCTAGGGATGATATTCAGTTCCGATAGCGGATTCTGATGGTCGCTCAGACGCGAAAACGACTTGCAGTTTTGTGAGTTCCGAATATCAGAGACAGGTGTTTCCGACCGACTGCCGACTGACAGCCGGAATCGGAACCTGAAAGGAGGGGCAATGCAGACTCTAACAGGCAACGTCGCACGGATTATTTTCGCCGTACCGTTCGCGATTTTTGGGATGATGCATTTTATGCATGCAGGCGCAATGGCTGGAATGGTGATGCTTCCAGGAGGGGTCATCTGGGTGTACCTGACTGGAATGGCGTTGATATTAGCGGCGATCTCGATTATCACTGGTAAGCAGGCGGGTCTCGCCAATCTGCTCCTCGCGCTGATGCTACTTGTTTTTACGCTGTCGGTGCATCTCCCGGGCATGATGACCGACAACATGATGCAGAAGATAAATCAGATGTCGACGCTGCTTAGAAACATCTCGCTGATCGGCGCAGCGCTAACATACGCCGGCTTAGCAGGCAACGGTGGTGGAGCGACGAAGTCTGAGGCCTAGAGTTGTTTGGACGCGACGCAGTCCGATGGAGAGTTGGCCGCTGGAGGATCATAACTGACCTCCGGCGGCTCCCCTATTTGGGTTGACCTGGGCTCTGCACGGACTGACGTTGAATGGTGATGAATTTCACCGGGATTGCTCTCATTGCAGCCTGCGTGAGCATCATCACCCAGAAACATGTGAAGTTGGCGTGTCAACTTCTGGCGGCGATGCTCGGCGTTTTCATGGTGGGGACCCAGATGCCAAAACTGATGGGTGGCGACTCCACAG
>CAZVGZ010000028.1:45039-47690 GCA_964627605.1 uncultured bacterium
TAACGTCACAGTGCAGGGGCGTCCGTGGCAACTCCACAGGGATGGGCAACATCTTTAAGGACCTGTCGCTCATCGGCGCGGCTCTTTCCTACTCCGTGTTTTTGGGCAGATCCGATTGATCTTTGCAGCATAATAGACTGTTCGATATGAAGCGACACCAACAAAAAGGAACGGCTTGATGGATGCCACGGCTATTATCTGTGATGAGGGCCAAAATTTCTCCCTGGAAAACGTGACTGTTCCCGATCCTGGGCCAGATCAGATCGCTGTGAGGACCGGCTGGTCTGGGGTTAGCATCGGCACGGAGTTCGCCTTGATTCAGAACAAGATATCTTGGGGGCCGTATCCGATTTGTACTGGATATATGGGCACGGGCACAGTCGTTTCGGTTGGGAATGACATAGGCAACTTCAGTGTTGGCGACCAGGTCTATTATCGCGGCAACGACCAGATTAACGCCACCGACGGATCACCGATCACCTGCGCCTCAGGTACGCACTGCTCGCATGTGGTGCTCAAACCGAATACCGATCACGGCGCAGCGATCCTACCCGAAGGAGCGCCTGCCGATGCCGCCGCCATGTTTGTCACTCCAGCGGTGGGTTTGGCTGGTGTCAATATGGCTGGACCTAAGATGGGAAGCGTAGTGGTAGTCTATGGGGTAGGCCTCATCGGTCTCGGTGTCGTAGCGGCGTGTGCGCACCGTGGCTGCGAAGTGGTAGCAGTTGACCTCTACCCTGTACGACTGGAGATCGCCGCTAAACTGGGGGCTGACCACCTGATCGACGGCGGTAAGCAAGACGTTGAGGCTGAGGTCAAGAAGATCGCCCCTGACGGCGCTGATACTGTGTTCGAGAGCACGGGACTCTCCAGGTGCATCCGACCTGCGATGGAGCTTTGCGGCAGTTACGGCAGCTTTGTGTGGCAAGGCAACTATGGTGAAGCGACGTTTCCTTTTGATTTCATGCCTGCTCACCATCGACGTTTGACGATGTACTTCCCATGCGACGATGGGATGTCGCCGTGCAGGCGTGCGGTGATAAAAGGCATGACCGACGGTACGCTTCCGTGGGGGAACACCATCACCCATCGGATCACCGCACCCGAAGCGCCAGCGCTGTTCGACAGGATAAACAGAGGCGATGCAAGCGATGTTGTCGGCGTGACCATTAATTGGGCCGACTGACGTTCTTGAACCCCCAAAATCGACATCGGATGAGATATGAGTGTTGTTCTAGTAACTGGCGCGTCAGGGTTTGTTGGCCGTGCGCTGGCTCCTCATTTAGCCAAGAACCACGAAGTCGTCTGCATGAGCCGCAAGAATCCAGAGAATGAGCTGCCCTGGATCTACGGTGATTTCTCACAGTTCGAGGATCTGCGGCAGCTTGACGATATCAACGTCGAGTGTGTAGTGCATTTGGCCGCAGTTATTGGCGGATGTTTCGAGCGTGAAGGGGTTATGGTCAATGTCGAGGGCACCCGGTGTCTCATGCGCTACTTAGCAGAGCGCGGTTGCCAAAAGTTCGTCACCGCCAGTTCGATAGCCGCCATCGGGATTCAGAGCCCGAAGTTCAGGCCGCTCATGGTTCCTGTATCCGACGAACACCCATGTTTTGATCGAGATGGTTACGGGCTTTCTAAGTACCTGATGGAAGAGATCACGAAATACGTTCAGCGCCAGCATGAACAGATTGATGTCATCAACCTTCGTCTCTCCTCCGTATTCGCCGATGACTCACCCCCAGAAAGGGTCAAAATTGGGCCGATAGGAAACTGGGCGCTGGGCAGTGTGACAATGATGGCTCTTAGCGATGCCGTGATAGCTTTCGCTGCGGCGGCTGAATCCGAACACCAACCAGGGGTGAGGACAATGAATGCGGTCTGCCCCAAATCATGGGTCGCCGATCCGGTTGCCGATATTCTGTCCAACTGGTGGGGTGACGATGTGGATCTGTCTCACTTCGCTAAAGGCGGGAATGATTACGACGCGGTCTATGATCCGAGCCGAATACGTGATGAGTTGGGCATTGTCGCAAGAGTTCTTCCGTAGAAACCTTAGGTAGAGCGAACGAATTTTGTGTCACTCTAATTCATTGTCCCGCAAACGTCTCTAGTGAGCGCACATTATGTCGCCCAAGGCACCTAGTTCATCGGGTGCGTTTTGCAGAACTCGCAAAACAGATCTACCGCATAGCGGTACGTGTCAAAATCCACATCTGGCGGAACCGAATGGTCAGAGTGGAACACGTAGTCCGCGCCCATCTTGTATAGCGCATTCAACTTGCCCTTTACTTCTTCTTTCACCAGATCCCTGTCGTTCGTGTTGAGCACCGTCACGTCGATGTTACCCATGAACGCGATCTTATCGCCGAACCGCTGTGCTAACTCCACCACATCGACCCCTGCTTTGGCCTCCATCGGCTGCAAACAATCGAAACCAATGTCCACAAGTTGCGGCACCGCTTCGGTGACCCCGCCACAGGAGTGAAGGATTACCGGGACGCCGTGGCTGTGATAGAAGTCCACCAGTTCGCGGTAGTAGGGGAAAATCAGCTCGTCAAGCACCCCTGGCGATGCGAATAGCCCGTTTGCGAACCCCAGATCCTCGTAGAGAAATATCCCATCGGGTTTGCCGATCTCTCCAAAAAATC
>CAZVGZ010000029.1:0-33113 GCA_964627605.1 uncultured bacterium
CTGTAAAGCACAGCCGCCAACTCGGTGCAGGTCGGGGTTACTCCTCCCACTACTTTGGGGGTGTTGGCGGCGGTAAAATCTGTGCGACCCGGGTCGATTCTCTCTGGAGAAAACGCCACAAAAACGTCTTCTCCTACGGTCCTACCAGTCTGAGTGAGGCGAGGGACTATCACCTCTTCGGTTGTTCCTGGATATGTGGTGCTTTCGAGGACCACAAGTTGTGGCTCTGTCATGGTCTCTGCTATGTCGTCAGATACGCGGGCGACATAGGACATGTCGGGGTTCTTGTTGGCATCGAGCGGCGTGGGAACGCAGATGCAAAGACAGTCGCATGTGGCCAACTGCGAGAAATCGTGTGTGGCCGAGAGGCGGCGTTGTTCTACGAGCGGCGCGAGCACCTCTGATGGGACATCGGCTATGTACGATCGCCCATCATTCACTGACGAAACTTTTTGGGCCTGCCTATCGAAGCCCAATACGTTCAGGCCGGATGCAGCGAACGCAGTTGACAGTGGCAATCCCACGTAGCCCAGGCCAATTACACCTACGCGTGCGTTTCTGTCCGCCAACCTTTCGGTTATGCGTTTGGCTACACCTGGCTCTTTATGGGGTTCAGTCATAACAATGGCCATTCTGGTAGTGGTCGATAGGTACAGACTAGGCCGAGGCCCCTTAGCGGGCACCCTGGCCTAGTCGTTCTCGACCCCATTCTGCTAGTGATTTTTCACTCATCAGCCTATCCCATTAGTCGATAGTATCGCGTTTATTGCGGAATCTGCCTGACTGGAGCCCACCCTTTTAGCTCAGCGTATTTGCCCTTTATCACCTCGGCCTGCTCCTGTGCCACCTGCCGCGTGGGATACCGCCCGGCTCCGAGTCGGTACCATTGACTTCCATCCGCCGGTCGCACCCAGGGCCACATCGCTATCTCGAATCCGCGGGCCTTCCACTGCTTTCGCCCGGTACCAACTCTGGAGACCGACCTAAATGACGCCACTTGGACAGTCCAGATCCCTCCAGACCCTGAAGTAGCCGTTGTGCTCTACGCGGCGGGCGCTGCGTCAGGAGAGACCGCAGGAACTTCGGTTTCAGCAACCGCGTCGGTGGCAGCTACAGGTGTCTGCACGGCAATAATATCTGTTCCTTCCGACTCCTCTGCGGTCGATTCTACAACTGGTTCGCCGCCGAGGAATCCGGAAACAGCCCAGAATCCGACAAGCCCGACAACAGCCGCACCCAGTACGAGCTTGTTTCTGCGTTTTTTAGCCGCAGTCTCCCTCACCATGACAGCGAGGTAATCTTCTCCTTCTTCTTCCTCGACTATTTCATCTCCGTCTTCTTCTACTGTTACCCCAACATCATCGGCAGGTGGGTCAGTGACTTCGACCTCTTCTGGCTCAGTGTCAGCACCTTCAGCAATCTCTTCCACCAAGCACTGCCGCCAGAAGGTCCTCATCGGTCAGCGCCTCTACTCCGCCATCAAGGTCCGCATCCGAAACCTCAACCGAATCGTCGGTGTCCTCTTCAACAGAATCTTCTAAGACCGTGGATTCTAGTTCCGCCGCAGCTGCTGGCGTCGGTGCGAAAAGGTCGGGAAGAATGCTCTCATCCTCGTCACCCTCCACGTTTCCGCTAGCCGCGTCGCTTGCAGATGGCTCTAGCTCCTCGGCGTCACCTTCGCCAGCGACATCGTCGGCTACGACAAACTCATCATCAGGGAGGTCGTCATCTGAAACTTCGGCGACAGCGGATGCGTCCTGCTCCGTGCCCTGACTTTCATCGTCAGGTTCAGGCTCCCCAAACATGTCCGAGAACCCGTCGTCAACATCTGAAGTCGGCTCTTTGGCTTCTGGTTCGGCAGCAGTGCCATCCTCCTCAAAACTGAACCCAAGCGCTCCCGATCTGATCAAATATAGTTAGATCAAATATAGTTAGAACGCCGCGAAAACCCAAGCATAGTGGTGCCCGAACGTTATATCTGCATCGTGACTTAACCGTCACGACCCTATTTCCAATCCCGTTCTGAATTCTGTTTAGAGCGTATTGCTCGTCTCCTAATTGGGTCTGTACACATCAAATTCTGCAACGATGACACCTCGAAGGGCTCTACCAGCTATAGGACAGATGGTCCTGGACGAAACCCCTCACAGCGCGCAAAAGCGGATCGTCCGGTGCAATCTGGTATTCCTCATCCTCACCGTCTGAGAACAGATCGCCTACCCATGTGGAGTAGTAGCGCTTGTGCACAATCACTGCCACGCCACTATCCCAGACAACGTCGCTTCGTTGGTCGTAGACCCGGTATGCGATATCTGCATCGGCAGCGCATCGACCGAAAAGGCCACCCAAAGTCGGCGGGGCGGCGAACCCGGTTTCTACAATCATCACTGCCTCCACCTCAAAGAGCTTGGGCTATCGATCCAAACTCACCTCTATCGTCGGGCGCTATTTTGCGGAGCCCTTCGGCAGAAATATCCCTGTTTGGGTCGCGATCGTCAGGGCGCCTCAAACCGAAGTTCTGGTATGCTGTGCTGAACATCACCTGTGTCATGTCGATCAACTCAAATAGACCAGCATCACTCAGCTCCTTTGTCAACGCACCAAGCTGGTGGTTGACTCCACTGCTGGTGACCGGATGGTCGGCTGATGTTGAGAACTCAACAATCGCCACGGTTGCGATTTGGAGCCTTTCTGGCGGCGTCGCCAGTCAGCCTCTGCGAAAGGGTACTAGAGCCGCACCCGAACATAGCGCTCGCCAAAACAACCATCGCTGGAATTCGCGCTAGACACGACACAAGTGACAGGTCCTCCACCAGATGAGCTATGCGACCGCAAAAAGTTGCAGTCGAGGCCGGTGGAGCAATATATGAGGACGCCTTCACCCCAACAAGGCTACTTGCGTAACTACCTTGGAATAATGGGATAACGGACCCCCGCAACGATGGTGCCGGATGGACCCGTTTCATCGCGGTGGTGAATTTTGTTACCATTGGCTTCGGTTCATCGGATACGACTTTCCGATCGTTATATTGAAGTGTGTGGGAACGATGAAAGTTGCGATAATCGGGGCTTCCAGGGATAGGCAGAAATATGGCAACAGAGCCGTGATGGCCTACGTGGAACAGGGACACTCGGTCTTCCCGGTAAACCCAAACGCCCAAGAGGTGGAGGGGTTGAAAGTCTATCCGTCGCTGACCGATGTACCCGATCACATGGACAGGATTACCATCTATCTGCCGCCTGAAGTCGGGATAGGTGTGCTGGGTGAGATAGCGGACCACGGAGCCACCGAACTGTTCTTAAACCCTGGATCCGAGAGCGGGCCGCTGCTGCAAAAGGCTGAAGAGCTGGGGCTGGAACCCATCCTAGCTTGCGCGATGCTTAACATCGGGCAGCGCCCCGACCGCTTTTGAGGAGTTGATAATGGGCGATAGATCGGGCCGCGGACCGACCGACGAAGAGGCTTCACTTTTCGAGGACGCCGTGATGCGGATCAGCGGCAAAGAGATTCGTGGGAAATACGACCGAACCACAAAATCGAGACAGCCACGGCGTCAAAACCCCAAGACCGCGCGTGGTGAAAACGCTCAGATTGAGATTGATCTTCACGGGTTCACTCGGGACGCAGCTATCGAACTGCTGCGAACCGAATTGATTAGACACAAGGGTGTGCAGGGCTGGATAAGGGTCGTGGTTGGGCAGGGACACAACAGCGAGGCTGGTGGAGTGCTAAAAAAAATCATCCCTGAATGGCTGGCCGGTCCAGGCCATAAATACGCAGCCGAGGTTGCGCCTGCGAAACAGCGCGACGGTGGCGCCGGTGCCATACTGGTACGCCCACGCGGTTTTAGCTCAAAGGCTCGGTAGGCTTATGGATCGCGCCCGTGCAATAGATATTCTCACAGCCACTCTGGGTATACCGACCGCTCCGATGTTGGAACATCGGGCGATCGTCCACGTCAAGAGTGAAATAGAGAGGCTGAGGGCGTCGATAATGCAAGACCGGTTTGGCAATATCATCGCCCGACGGCCAGGTGACTCAAAACACCGCCTCGTTTTCGTGGCACACATGGATCATCCAGGATTTGAGGCTTTGGATTCCGACGGTTCGAACGTGACCGCCATCTTTCGGGGTGGTGTTCAGGAGGAGTACTTTGAGGGTGCAAATGTCCGGTTCTTTTGTGGCGATGAGGAGGTGGTAGCCAGCATCATCGATTTCACAGTAAACGAATCCACCAGCCGCGTTGATCGAGTTAAACTCCGCGCTGAAGGAGATGTAGTACCTGGTAGTCTGGGAATGTGGGACTTAGAGTCCTGCGAGGTGACAAACGGCCTGGTAAGGGGCCGCGCCATAGATGATCTGGCAGGATGCGGCCTGATTTTGGCCCTTTTTGAGGCGCTGAATGAGGAGGAGATCGACAGAGAGGTGTTGGGGGTATTTACAAGAGCTGAGGAGATAGGGTTTATCGGGGCCACCGGACTGGCTAACAGCGGCAAACTACCGCCATCGCTGCCGATAATCTCCCTGGAGATGAGTAAAACCATGCCAGGAGCACAGATTGGCCTAGGTCCGGTGATACGGTTGGGGGATAGAAGTATGGTGTTCGACGGTGCGCTTGTGGAGTACATGCGGCAGGTGGCATCGTCGATGAAAGACGAGCGGGAGAGTTTCAAGTGGCAGCAGAAACTAATGGATGGCGGAAGCTGCGAGGCCACCGCTTTCTCGGCGTTCGGTTTTAGAAGCGCAGGCGTTGTGCTGCCGCTGGGCAACTACCACAACCAACCTTCTGGGGGAAACGGTGGTAGCCAGGGCCTGTGCCCTGAGGAGATCAGCAGCAGCGACTACTGCGACGCTTTGGCCTTCTTAGTGGAGATGGTTCGCCGATTTGAGGGCCTCAACGCCGTTGACACACGCAGACGACGGGCGATGCTTGAACGGTCCCGTGGTGACCTCGCCGAATTGGAAACTCGTTATTGCAGTGTTTGAAAATAGAGTGCCCTCTCCAAGTCCGTTTCTACTCAACAGTGAGCGCCGATCAGATGTGTGACCATCCCATCCGGCTGCATTCCGCTTCGCTCAGCTGACAGGTAGTGCCCGCACGACCAAAAGCGTCGATCTTCAGGGTCTGCTGTTTCCACTCACGTCTGTCTCCGAATGGAGTGATGTAACAATAAACGAGTTGGTGCGTCTGAGAGTGTGGTACCAAGTGATGTTTCGTGGCACCCCCGGCAGTATGGCGCTCTAAATTGGGACCTGGTAGCTTCTTCGTGAGGGTCCAAGGAAGCAGTCTGACAGGGGTGTTCCGATAGTTGCAGCTTCCATATGGGGGAGGCACTGAGCTTTCAGTACAGTCGACATGACACTACATTTGTAACATGTTGAGTGCAACACTCCTCCTACAGCAGTTCGCGTCACCATTTCTAGCCAGGAGTCGCCGGTGATAGCACGAGTGGCAAACAGGGGGCTGTGGTTTTGGCTGCCGCTGGTTTCGATTGTCATCGTTGGATGCAGCAACACCGACGCTTCAGACCAAGACGGCGGCGGTGCCAAAGCCGACACTACCTGATCCACGGACCCAGACTCTGTCAGCAGCTCGACTGAAAAGGAAAAGGCCGAACCGCGCAAAGAGATGCCGTTCAAAATCGTGGCGGTGGCCGCTGGACCGATAAGTAGCACTTTGCAGTTCAGCGCGACAATCTCAGCACCGATTCAGGTCAAAGTCACATCAGAGGTGTCTGGAATTGCTGTCTCACTCCGAGACGATGAGGGTCAATACGTAAGACGAGGCCAGACGCTTGTCCGGTTGGATGACAGAGAGGGCCGACTGCTGCTTAGGGAGGCGCAGTTGGCCGTTGACAGGAGTGTCGCCGACTCGGTCCGCACCACGCACCAGCGTCGGCACTGTTGGCGCTTTGGGTGAGATGGAACGTTGATGGGACCGCGACTACGGCTCGCGAATCTCCACCCCTTTGGCGATCAATTCCCTTTTTAGGTCGGGAATCGAGGTGTCGCCGAAATGGATAATTGACGCGATGATAGCAGCGTCAGCGCACCCTTCCTCACAGGCATCCTTGATGTGGTCAGCGTTTCCAGCGCCGCCTGACGCGATCACTGGTACACCCACGGTCTGAGCAATTTTTCGCGTTATAGACACGTCATAGCCGTCAGTCGTACCATCGGCGTCGATACTGTTTACCACAATCTCTCCAGCGCCTAGCTCGACCCCCTTGATAGCCCATCCGACAGCGTCGAGACCCGTGGGGGTCCGAGCTCCGTCGATAAACACTTCGTAGCCCGAAGGTTGATCTGGGCTTGCTGCCACCTGTTTGATCTGCATGCTAAGGACAATGCACTGGCTGCCAAACGCTTTAGCGCCCTGCGAGATTACGTCAGGATCGCGGACCGCACCAGAGTCGATGCTGATTTTTTCGGCACCGGCCAGCAGAACCTTGCGCATGTCGCCGACGGTTCTCAACCCGCCGCCCACGGAAAACGGTATGAAAATCTCCTTGGCGACACGGCTTACCACGTCGATCATAATATCTCGGCGTTCATTGCTAGCGGTGATGTCGTAGAAGACAATTTCGTCAGCACTCTCTTCGTAGTAGTGGCGGGCCATCTGCACCGGATCGCCCACATCTACGTTGTCCTGGAACGCCACGCCTTTAGTGACTTTACCACCTCGTACGTCGAGGCATGGGATGAGCCGTTTCGTCAACATTGCACTCTACTTGAAGGAGATTGAGGTCAGGCTTAGGTAGCTCACGGCGACCACCGGCAGAAGTTGTCCAGCATCTTAAGGCCAGCTTCGCCGCTTTTTTCGAGATGAAACTGTGTGGCAACCAGTGAGCCGTTGCCAACCACCGACGCAAACTTTACGCCGTACTCCGTCGTCGCCAGTGCATGGTCGTCAGAGTCTGGGTCGGGGTAGTAGGAGTTAACAAAATAGAACACTTGGTCGGTGTGAACGCCCTCAAAAACCGGGTGGTCCTGAACGAATCGAACCCTGTTCCACCCTATCTGAGGCACTTTTAGTCGTTCGCTGTCCGACTGAGATGGAAACCGACGCACTTGACCAGGGATCAACCCCAAACAGTCTGTTCCGCCATCTTCGGCGCTGTGGCTCAGCGTCACCTGGACGCCGATGCAGATGCCCAAGAACGGTACCCCCTGTCCAACTATGTCGTCGCGAATGACCTCATCGAGGCCCAATCGGTTAAGATTGGACATGGTCTGACCAGCACCACCGACACCAGGAAGGATCACCGCCTGAGAAGCTCTGATCCGATCGGGATCGTCGGTAATCTCTGCGTCATAGCCCAGATATTCGAGCGCCCTTTTGACGCTGGCGAGGTTTCCACCCTGATAATCAACAATTGCAAACACAGATTGCGCCAAATCTTTGCGTGAAAGGACGATTACGGCTCCTTATTGGGAGCTCGGTATGATAAATGAATATCGTCTCTGAGGACCCTTCGCGCCAACGTACGCCACGTTTGCCACAAGCGTCATGGCTCGTTGATTGACCCTGAAGGACGCTCGCGCTAAATTTGTATCGTTCCGCCCATTGTGTTGACCCCATGTGACGAACTGGTTCAATGCCTGCACAGCATGTTGAGGAGTCCGTTGACGGTCTGGTGCTTGTGGATGACCAGGGCCAACGCCGACGGGCTTACCTGATGAAAGAAGCGCTGGATCTGGCCGGAATCAGCGAGTCCACATTCTACCGTTGGGTCAGAGGCCGCAGAATACCGGATGTGAGCCTGAGAAACCGCTCTGACTGGCGTATTTTTACCGATGGCGACATTGAGCGACTTAAGATCGAAGCCATTCGAGTACGCGGCCGGTAGCCTTATCTGCCTCACCCCGGCAGTGCAAGGTGTTGACTCCTGAGACCGACAAGTATGTTCCCTTCAAAGATTCGCAACCGCCCACAGCTCTGGTTATCGACCATAATCCTTCTTTCGTTGACCGGACTCTCCAAAAGCGCTGACGTCAAACTCAAAGCCCAGTTTCACACGTCAGTCTCCGTCCGCACCCCGAACGTCAAAGAGCGACCAGTCGTTAGAACCATTGCGGACCGAGACACCACCGTCATGGTCAAAAACCCCTTCGACTACGAGTTGGCGGTGGGCGTCAGGGGAGGGGCTGGCGGGTGGGCGTTTGTCATGGACTATCAGTTTGAACGTCAGAACTCGTTTCACTTCATAAACCAGGAATATGCGCTCTCCCACGATTGGACCCATTTCAAGCTTGGCGGGCGAATGCGCGATATTGAAGAGGACAAACTTTACTACGCAAACTTCTATTTTGAGGCAAAGGTGTATGGATGGGTCGGCGTGGGTGTCGAACGAGCGTACTACTCCCCCTGGCTCGAAGATGGCGCCACGATGGGCCGCTTTTCGCTTGTGAAAAACCAGTTTAAGGTGTATGGCGCTCAGTTCCACGTGACGGCAACACACAGTTTCAACCCAAGCCAAAATAGGACGCTAGCCAGAGCAGAGATCAGGAATTTTGAGTTTGGCCGAATAGGCGTAGTGCCGTTTTACCAGATCGAGCGAGTTGACCGCAAAAACCAACCACCGGTGAGGTCGTTTCGTGGTAAAATCCGCCTGACTATAGACTTATGATTCTTGCCGATCCACCGTGTTTGGTCGTAGGGTGCCAGCACCGAAGCTGATTGTAAAGGCCGATCTTACTGTTCTATACCCAAATATCCAGGCTTAACTGATGGCTGTTGACTATCCCTTTTTGTGCGCCGGGCAGTGGCGTAATGGGTTGCTGACGGAGCCGAGTACCAATCCATACACCGGTGAAATCGTTGCGTCGGCATCTCAAGCAAGCGCAGAGGATGTTGACGATGCAACAGCGGCGGCTGTGGAGGCTTTCAAAGTCACACGAAAGCAGTCCGCGTTCGAGCGATCGTCCATCTTGATGCGAGTCGCTGAAGGTCTTGGTAGGGAGAGAGAGCAACTTGCCCGGCTTATGGTTTCAGACATCGGTAAGCCGATTAGATTTTGCCGTTCAGAGGTCGACCGCAGCGTGCAGACTTTCACCTGGGCGGCTGAGGAGTCCAAACGTTTTGGCGGCGAATACATGCCGCTTGATGCCATCGCGCAGTCGGTTGGTTATCACTCCATCACCCGAAGGTTTCCACTGGGGCCCATCGCTGGAGTGTGTCCATTTAATTTTCCCATTAATCTTGCCGCCCACAAATTCGCTCCAGCGATCGCCACCGGCAACACCATTGTACTCAAGCCTCCACCACAGGGCCCGCTGTGCACTTTGGAGCTGGCAAGGATCGTTGAAGAAGCGGGCGTGGAGCCAGGATCGGTCAGCGTGTTGCCTTGCGCTGTGGATGTGGCTGGGGGTTTGGTGGCCGACGAGCGGTATAAACTCCTGAGTTTCACAGGCTCGCCCGAAGTCGGGTTTGCCCTCAAATCCGAAGCGGGGAAAAAGCATGTCGTGTTGGAGCTAGGTGGAAACGCCGGGGCGATAGTGCACGATGACGCGGATATTGAGTGGGCTGCTAAACGTTTGGCACTCGGAGCGTTCGCCAATGCTGGTCAGGTGTGCATATCGGTCCAGCGTATTTATGTTCATCGCCCGATATTTGAGCGTTTCACTGCGATGTTCCTCGAACAGACAGGGCTTCTCAAGACCGGCGATCCAGAGGATGACGAAACTGTGGTGGGGCCGCTCATAGACGATAGTGCGGCGTTTAGAATCAAGGAGTGGATCAAAGAAGCCGAGGCTGGTGGTGCCAAAACGCTTGCCGGGGGAGAGTGGATAGGTCCAAGGACGCTCACACCGACGGTTTTCACCGACGCCGACCCCGATCTGAAAATCGTATGTGAGGAAGTTTTCGGACCGGTTGTGATTCTGGATTCCTACGACATATTCTCCGATGCTATAGATGCGGTCAACGACAGCAGATACGGGCTTCAGGCCGGTGTGTTTACGAAAAACATCGACAACATATGGCAGGCGTTCAACCACCTCGATATGGGTGCGGTGATTGTGAACGACTACCCGACATTTAGGGTGGATCAGATGCCCTACGGCGGGGTCAAAGACTCCGGACGTGGCAAGGAAGGAGTCCGGTACGCTATGGATTCGATGACAGAGGAGCGGTTGGTAGTTTTTAGAACATCCGACGCTGGGTGATTTTGGAGTGTAGGGGTAAGAGATATTTGGTTACAAGGAGCGGAAAAACACGAAGTGTTCGCCAATTACACCACTCAACTAGGGAGCAGACCATGTCACTCAAAGTCGCCGTCATCGGGATGCGCGGCATCGGCAACCAACACGCCGGGGCTTACGTAGCCCATGCAGGTGCAGATCTGGTCGGTGTTTGCGACATCGATAAAAAACTGGCCGACGAGTCTTCGGCGATCAACGACGCAAAAGCCTACTACAGTGTCGCCGAACTGCTCGATGCAGAGGAACTGGACGCGGTCAGCGTGACCACCGGCGGCGTCGAGAACGGTCGCGACCACTACGAACCGACGATGGAGTGTTTGGAGGCCGGAGTCAGTGTCCTCTCAGAGAAGCCGCTATGTAACGAGATTAAGCTGGCTAGAGAGATGTTGGCCAAAGCGCGGGAAAAAGGTCTCTACCTGGGTACGAATCTCAACCACCGTTTCGTTCCGCCTGCCGAAAAAGCCAAACAGTGGGTTTTGGACGGTAAGATAGGCAAACCGCTTCTGCTCAATATGACGCTCTGGATTAACAACCCGAATGAGACGTCGCCCTGGTTCCATCTAAGAGCGCTTCATCCTCATTCCATCGACATCATGCGCTATTTCTGTGGTGATGTTACACACGTACAGGCCTTCGCCACCAAAGCGCCAGGCCGGACTATCTGGTCGACCGCGTCGGTCAACATGCAGTTCGCCGACGGCGCTGTGGGACATCTCACCGGATCGTACGACATGAAAGGACCGCACCCCATCGAACGGTGCGAGCTGCTTGGTGACGGCGGCCGATTCGTGCTAGACAACGTATTCGAGGAGCTGACATTCTACCCTGGCGACTCTGATGAGCTGACTGTGATCCGCAACAGCATCATGGGGGGTATGTCGGGGTTTGGAGCGACTTTTACCAGCCGCATCCATCGCTGGGTTGACCAGATCACAGAAGGGCTCGACCCGGAAGAGATAGACGCATCTGGCGCTGACGGATTGGCTGTGCAGGAGATCATTGAGGCTGCGATCAAATCTATTGAAGAGAGCAGCGTCGTGGAGATGCCTAAAGTCTAGGCTTCTGCGTATCAAACGAACACGAGAGATTTGGGGGTGCCTCAATAGATGTAGGCACCCCCTGTTTCTTTGCGGCCTCGAAGGCGGGGCGATTCTCTATACAGCGAGTCGCGGGCTTGACGCACACGCAAATTCCCGCGAACATTGCCCGTAGCATCTCACTTGCCACCAACTCTGCGACGGGAACCGGACAATGTTCGAAAAACTCTCCCTGCACCTATACCTATATCGCGACATCTGCAACGTCTACGTCATCACCAGCGCCATGCCTACTACGAGGCCTAAGGAGATACTTCAATGCCGGTCTTCAAAAAACCAGATCCGCTAAAATTCACTGTGGATACCCCGGTGGAAAAGCATTACCACGACCATGATGAGACTTGGGTTATCACACACGGCAGAGTCGCCGCCTACATGGTCGACACCGATGGTAGCCGCCAGGAGTTCGAGCTTGAGGAGGGAGACATCTGGATGATTGAGACAGGTGTGGAGCACGGATGCGAGATTCTCACGGGCGAAGCAGGGATTTTTCCGTTCGCTGGCACAATTCCCGATGGCTCACACGAGCCAGGTCATTACTATATGGAGGACGACGGCTACATTCCCAGCCTGAAAGTCGTAAAAATCCCAACGGACCGCTACGCCTGACACCAGCAACCCGCCTTCACTCTCCAATCCAAGACAAAGGACAACACGTCAATGCGTCCTCTCTACGTCGAGTACCCCGCCCAAGGGCAGATGCGACTGGTTGACCTTCAACCACCGCCAGACAATGTCGGCCCACATGAGATACTCATTCACACCAGATACTCAGGGATCACAAACGGGACCGAACGGCACGCACTTGTAGGTGAACACGGCTTCACCATATATCCCAACGGGCACGGGTACCAGTGCGTCGGCGACATAGTGATGGTGGGCGATGAGGTATCTACTTTCAAGGTGGGTCAGACTGTGTTTTTCGGACGCTACGTCGGACACCGGGGATACCACGTAGTAAACCTTGCCGGTGGAGGCTCCCCTCTAATCGTCCCATTGCCAGACGGGATCGACCTTCAACAGTGCGCGCTACTGGGTGTTGCAGGTGTGGGAATGCGCCATGTGCGCAGATGCCGAATCGGAGTGGGGCAGAACGTCTGGGTAATCGGCGCGGGGCTGATAGGCACATTTGTCGCGCAGGGAGCGCGCATTGCTGGTGCGCGGGTGACAGTTTCGGACGTAAACCGTTCACGGCTGGATCTGGCAACCACAGTGAGGGCAGATCAGGTCGTTGACGCCACAGACGAAGACGTTTGGGACCAGCTAACGAACGCAGGCCCGTTTAACGTGATAGTGGATGCAGCGGGAATGCCCGATGTAATAATGGAAGTGGCCCGCCACCAGGACGTTTTCGCGGTGGATCATCCTGTCATTGGTCTCGTTGCAGTCAGAGGCGAAACGACATTCCCCTGGGGCCTGTTCCACGGTGCCAGGGAAGGCTCGATAGAAGTGTCGTGCCACTTCTCCGAATCCGATATCGAAGCGGTCATTCAAGGGATAGTGCTCGGAACAATCCACGTCGATCCGCTAATCACTCACCACGTGCCGATCACTTACGCCGCTGATATCTACGAGTTACTAAGAGACCGCCCCGGCGAGCTTCTCGGTGTTGTTTTTGACTGGAGCGACTGAAACTGCTTTCGTCAAGGAAGGTCGGAGTGTTCGACAGGAAAGCTTACTCCACAGAACGGGAAGGTGGGCAATGAATTGGGCAGGGATGGGTCGTTTACGGTTAACAGTTCTTCTGATGGCGACCGTTGTCGGGTGTGGAATGGTGCAGCGCTCAGGGGACAGATACGTGATCACTAGTGCAGAGTTCGATCCGGAGGTGATCCGTCTGGGCAAATCGGGCGACAACTGGTGCATGATTTGGGCGGCGGACGGCGACATCTACACGTCGATGGACGATGGGTTGGGCTGGAAACCCTACGATGTGCGAAAAGAGTTTTTCAACAACAAGATCTACCGCATCAGCGGAGGTCCCGACGCCGCGATCGACCACGAGCAGCTAGCGAGAATTACCGATGGTATGTCTGGGGCAGACATCGCCAACATCTGCCGACAGGCCGGGCTGGTGTGCATCAAGGATGCCGTCGCCAACAGCCTGCCAATAGCTGAGACGCAGATCAAGCAGGAGCACCTTCTGTCCGCCTATGACCAATGTACGAATGGGCTTCGTACAGTTCCGGCCAGCTACTCCGCTGCCGATTGATACTGGTTTCCCACCCGTCGTCGCATCCATGTATAGCGAGAGACGAGTTGATGTTTGAAGACACCCCCCGAGGTTTTGGACCGTCCTTATGAATGATTTTGTCCAACGACTTGGCAGTGTCGGCGCGGTGTGGAGTGAGTACCAAGGTGTGCCGATTCCGACCTCCTTTGGTGATGTAATCGAGGAGTACCGGGCCGCGCGCAGCACGAGCGCACTTTTTGCGTTGCCGCATATTGAGGTGGTCGAAGCGACAGGGGACGACCAGGTTGAGTTCCTTCACGTGATGGTGACGAATGACATCTCGGCGCTTTCGAACGTGCAGGGCACCTATTCGACGCTGCTGACTGATAAAGGCAAGATGGTCGCAGATTTTGTTGTCATCTCGCTTGATGAAACGATGTGGCTTATCACGGATAGCGCAAGGGCTCCAGCGCTGATCGAACACCTTGATCGGTATATCATAGCTGATGATGTAGAGCTTGAGCGGCTTGAACTGGTAGTGCTGTCGCTTCAGGGGCCCAAAGCAGGCGAGATAGTGAGTGGTGCAGCAGGCGGGTTGGTCCCGCCCAAAAGACCGTTCGACCACGCGGCCCTTGAGATAGGAGGCCAACAGATCACCGTGGTGGCTAATGACCGCACCTGTCTGGGTGGATATGATCTACTGATGAGCGCAGACAGCGCAGAGGCGGTTTGGGAGCTGCTCACCACTGGCGATGGGGTCTGTCCAGCAGGGATGGATGCGCTCAATATACTGCGGACCGAGGCGGGAACCCCCTGGTTCGGTGTGGATATGACTGAGAAGACCATCCCGCTTGAAGCAGGGCTGGTGAACGCTATCAGCACCTCAAAGGGCTGTTATCTTGGGCAGGAAACGATCGTTCGTATTCTCCACCAGGGCCACGTCAACCGCAAACTAGTTGGCCTCCTCCCTGACACCCCCGACCCACCGCCGTTAGGCACCGAGATACTTTACAACAACAAGACAACCGGTACAATCACCAGCAGTGTCTTCTCGCCGTCACTTGACCGCCCAATCGCCCTAGCCACCGTCCGTCGCTCAGCGAGCGAGCCTGGGACGGTCGTAGCACTCTCGACTGGAGAAACTGCCACTGCTACAGTCGCTGGATTACCGTTCGACTTGTAGAACTAACGCCAAATAGCTATCCGACGAAGTTGGAGGCTTGATTGGTCGCGTGTTGGCCTTGGGGCCGTCTTGAGGCACCTCGCCAGTCTGCGAGAGCCTTCCAGACGAGACGGATTCGCCCAGGAGTTCGAACGCGAACTTGAGGCCGCGCCAGTCGTGGTAAAGGAGTTGGCTTTTAATTGGATTTCGACAACTTTCCGCATCATCGGCACAAATTTCCGTCTCACAACTGGCACCCTGAGTGTCATTGGTTGGTGCTACAAAGAGTGCCAACGCTATAGGAATCTGTTTTCCTTGTGAGGCGACTGGTTCACCAGTGGCGATCGGGGCCGACTCCTCCGGGATGCAGGGATGTCTTATGGCGACCTCTCCCGCTGGTCGCATCTGGGGTCATTTCCTCCCGGTTAGGTTGCTGCGACGTAACTTCAACTTTGCGCTAACGGATACCCCCGCGCCGACTTTGCGGCTTCGTACATGGCTATGATGTTTGCAGGCGGTACTCCGGCCTGGATGTTGTGGACCTGATTGAAGACATAGCCGCCACCGGGGCCGAAAATCTCGATTCGCTCTTTGGCCATCGCTGCCACCTCGTCAGGCGTGCCGTCCACTAAGACCGACTGGGTCTCAATCCCACCGCCCCAGAACGTAAGCTTGTCACCGTACTCGTCATTGAGCTCCTTGGGGTCCATGTCGGCGGCTGCAGTCTGCACAGGGTTGAGCAGTTCTACCCCTTCGTCTATCAGATCAGGGATCAACGACCTGATAGATCCACACGAATGGAGAAAAATCGCGACTTGTGGCGCTGCTGATTTCGCGGCCTGATAGATTGCCTTGTGGGCCGGGTGGATCAGGTCGTGGTAGAGCTGCGGCGACATCTGAGGGCCGTCCTGCGTTCCCAAATCGTCGCCCATCTGGACGACTTGGATGTAGTCACCCAACGCCGCCATAAACACTTTGGCGTTGTGGACGTGCGCTTCGGTCAGTCGACCGATAATCTCTTCTGCAAGCGGTCGATCGCCGGCCATGTCCATCATAAACTGGCCCCAACCACGAAGCCCCTGACCCGATTCCAAAATTGACCCGCCAAATCCGGTCATCACCGCGTAATCGGTGTTGTCATGAAGCCATTTCGCTTTTTCAACTGTACCTGCAAGCGACTCCTCGGTCATCTTTCCAGGATGCCAATCTGCCAAATCTTCGATGGATTCGACGTCTTGCAGTTGGTGGTAGCCTTCCGGTCCGGCATCGAAATAGAGGCAACCCTTGGGCATCACACACCACAAGCGGCCGTCTGGATGGTTGCGATACCAACCACCCTCTCCGTCTGATTCTGGGTTGAACGACGTTTCGCAAACACACTCTGAACCATCTGGCAGTGTCCACGGCTTCCATTCGCCGCCCCACTTCGCATCGTATTCCGCAGCGGCGTCAGGATCATCAACCGGTGCGATGCTGCGGCCCAAACCTATGATGTCAACTTCAAACATATCCAGCAA
Organism: uncultured bacterium; assembly: GCA_964627605.1. GTDB lineage: Bacteria > Latescibacterota > MWCZ01 > MWCZ01 > CAZVGZ01 > CAZVGZ01. Next base: position 16,154 of record CAZVGZ010000029.1, read on the forward strand.
CCACTTAGGCGGTTCGGCAAGCTGCTGGCCCCAATCGCACAACCGGGTCACGTCGTCGGTAACGCCGAGATGCTTTTTGAGTTCATTGAATGCCACAGCCATTATGCCCGTGGAACCCATCGCGCCAAAATCGATGGGCACCATGTCTGGTTCTTTGTGCGAGAATGCGGTGAGTACGCGTTCGCGTGATGTCATCAATTATCTCCCGATGGTGGCGTTTTTGGTTGGCTCGCCAAAGATCGCGATTTGCCGGCTAGAATCGCAACGTCAGCACAGCTTTGCCTGGACTGAACGCGGCTGCTACGCGGTCAGTGTTGTCCGACAAAAATAGTGCCTCTGACCAGTAGTAGAACAGTCCGCCACTTATAGTGCCTATAGCCGCGCCAGAAACCACGTCAGACAGGTGATGCCTGTTGTCGTGTAGCCTGGACCACGAAACGTACGCCGCCGCCGCGCTAACCAGTGCCGACCCCGATATCGCCAGAGCGGTGTCAGTGGCATCCCGGGATTTTGGTAGCCACCGGTTCCAGATGTTGAGTACCAGATAGGAGGACGTGGTCCAAGACAGGCTCGCGTGCATTGATGGGAAAGAGCGGCGACCGTAGGCCAGGTCGCGGCCCTGGGCAGCTCTGGCATCATAATCGGGACGTTTTCGCCCTATCGCCTGTTTGAGGACCGTCGAGACGAAACCCGTGGCGACGACGGCCTGTACCAACCCTAAACCATGCCTATAATTCCCTTCTGTTATCCACCCGTCGCTGGTTGGCACCAACGACACGGCGGCTATCCCTGTCGCCAGCCCCGCCCCCAACCAGGCTCCCGAAACCAGCTCTCGCCGTCTGTAGGCTTTGTCAACGCTCCCTCCAATAAGTGGAGCATCGACCCAAACATCCTGTCGATAGACAAAAGCTGTGGCACCTGCCATCAGCCCTGTTACTGACCAGCGGATGAGTTCGGTTTTGAGGTCCAGGTTTTGTGCCCAACCCGGCTTGTCCGACGCAACTACATTTGTGGCGAACGATAGGATGAGCACAACCGCGACTATCATCCACGGTACAGACCACACGCGATAGACCCGCACCCCCTGACGTGGGCCTCCCGATGCGGCTATTATTCGTCGTTCCGTTGAGTATTCTACTCTAATTGGACAACCCTTTCCATGAGCACAGAGAGAATAAATACTTTTCCAGAGGCTGAAGCTTACCTAGAATCTCTAATAAACTTCGAGAAGGCGCCGGGATTCGACTACGCTGAGTCCCTAAAGCTAGACCGAGTATTCGAATTACTTAGTGCCACCGGCGACCCCCATTTAGACCTCCGATCTATCCAGATTGCTGGCACCAAAGGCAAGGGTTCCACAGCTATCTACCTTGATGCTCTTCTAAGAGCGCACGGCCTCAACACAGGTCTCTATACATCGCCGCACCTAATCACCTTCCTCGAACGCATCAGGCTCTCTGGGCAGATGGTACCCAAAGAAAAATTCACCCGATGGCTGGGCCTGATGCAACCGGATATCGAAAACCGAAAGACCACCCATCCAGAGGAGCACTACTCATTCTTCGATGTTTTGACCGCGCTGGCGCTCTCTGTCTTCAAAGAAACTAACGTTGACTATTCGGTCCTGGAAACCGGCATGGGTGGGCGCCTGGATGCCACGAATGTCGTTAGCCCCGATGTTTCGGTCGTCACCTCCATCGCTCTTGAGCACACTCAACACTTGGGATCGACCCTATCAGAGATCGCCAGCGAAAAGGCTGGTATCATCAAGCGTGGTGCCAAAATTGTGCTGGCAGAGCAGCCTGACGAGGCGATGTCGGTGCTGATGAAAGCGAGCCAGGATACCGGTAACATCCCATGGGTAATCGGCAGAGATATCCTTGTTACTCGAAAAAGCTCTGTACTGTGCGATATTGAGGTAGACGGTCGTCGGTTCGACGAGATGTTTCTTAAAGGATGGGGCCCTCACCAGCAGGACAATGCCGCCTGCGCTATCGCTGCGATGTGCGCAGCGGGGATTGATCCCGATATCGACGCCACGAGAGATATTTTGGCTAGTGTAGTTCTGCCGGGCCGCGTGCAGTTAGTTCACAGCAATCCCGATGTGGTGGTAGACCCGGCGCACACCGACCAATCAGCGGGCCTGTTGTTTCAGGCGATCAAGCACCGGTGGCCCCACCGACGCTGGGTACTGGTGTTCGGCTGCGGGAGGGACAAGCGAGCTGACATGATGGCGAGCCACTTCGCCCCGCACTGCTCCGCGGTGATTCTACCAGACGAAACTCACTCACCTAGAGCGATGCCCAACGAAGAGGTTGTCGAGATTTTCGGCGCGTACGATACTGACGTTGTGAGCGCACCATCGGTGAGTGATGCTCTTGGATATGCTGAAGAGCGTGCGACAGGCGGAGAAATTATCGTAGCGACGGGTTCGTTCATAGTTGTCGGCGAAGCAATGTCAAAATATGGAGCGGATGTTACTATATGATTTCTCTATACTTACAAAAGTGTGCACAGCAATCGAAGATTTTTTTCGAATTTTTTCCGCTCTGGATTTGCACCCTTTCCGATGTGCGTGTATATTATTTGGCAGAGGACGCGGCCAATACCGGCGGGCTGCGTGCCTTAGAAGAGGGATGCTCTGCGGATAACCCGTTTGCGTCCCTCTTCTTCTTTTGTGCCGATTACAGGACTTGAAGGTGGTTTTGACGTGTTATGGACGCCAGGGGAGCGCCCTGCACAGCAGTGTCCCTCGCTGTCAAGATATACATCAGTTAAGATGTGCGGATCGAGATCAGCCTGCACTTCCTCTTAACTCGCCTCATTTTTTCTGATAAGCTCGCTTAGTTCGACACGCTGCATCGACAAGTCGCTCAGCCCCTTGAGTACATCTCTGTGCTCCTTGCTCCCAGCTTTGAGGCCGTCAAGCCTGGCGTCTAGGTTCGACATCTCCACATCGACCGACTCTATCCTCAATCTTCTGATCTGCTTGCGCGCTTCGTCCAGCCCAGTCTTGCCCAAAGTAAACTGGGCCAACTCAGCGACAGCGCGGGTTTCTCGTGGATCGGTATCCTGACCCATCACCAGGGTGGCTGACGGCTGATCGCCTGTTCTGCTTAGTTCTATCAGTTTTTGGGCGATCCGCTTTCCTAATTCGTCGGAAAATCCATCTACCCCAACGATCTCATCCACTTCTAGACAGACATCTGGCTGGTCGAGCATCAGCGCCAACATCCTCTTTTGCCAGTCAGGTGCGCGCCAGCCCACCGACTCCTGCGGGACTTCGGCTGATGGCTCCTGCCGTGTCCGACCGCCCTGTTTGCGCCTCGACAGCGCCTTGAGCACAAGGTTTTCGTCCACCGCCGCACGATCGGCTATCTCATGGACATGCATGCGGCTTTTCATGTCGTCGCCAACAAGCGCCACCGAGTCGAGCATGTCAGCAACCACAGCATGGCGGCCTTCCACGGTATCAGTTCCGTGCTCCAAAGCTGAGCGGTCCCATTTGAATGCCAGAAAATCCTGCGCTTTGTCCACCATTAGGTTCAACGCGTCAGGGCCATTTTTAGAGACGAATGAGTCTGGATCTTCGCCCTCAGGAAGAAGCACAACACTTGGCGAGACGCCTCCCTCAAGCAGCGTGTCCCCAGCCTTCAGTGCCGCTGCGACACCAGCGGTATCTCCATCAAAGACCACGATAATGTTTTCGGCATAGCGGCCAAGTGTTTTGCCGTGTTCCGGTGTAAGCGCGGTGCCGCAGGTGGCTACGACTGCTTCAATGCCCTCCTGGGAAAGCCTCAATACATCCATATACCCCTCAACCACCAGAAGTCGTTTCTCCTTTCTAATGGCGTCGCTTGCTTCTCTTAGGCCGTACAGCGCCTTGGATTTATTGTATATATCGGTTTCCGACGAGTTAAGGTATTTTGGCTGACCGTCGGGGTCGAGTGTGCGGGCACCGAACGCCACTGGTCGACCGCTGGCGTTCGTAATAGTAAAAACCAGCCTCTCTCTAAATCGGTCGTAATAGCCACCTCTTTCGTTCTGCACCACCAGACCGGCTTTGCTTAGAATCTCAGGCGTGAAGTCTTGTTCTTTGGCGGAGTCAAGAAGCGTATTCCAACCTGGCGGCGCCCAGCCTAACCTGAATCTCTTGGCGGTCTGCCCTGTCACGCCCCTATCTTTGAGATAGTCCTGCGCTTTGGCAGCGGATTGGGAGCTTTTCAGAGAGCGCTCGTACAGCTCGCAGGCGATAGAGTTGGCTTGATATATCGCGTCCAGCACTTCGCCGGTGCGGCGCGACGATTCGCTGGACTCACCCTTGGGCAGCGCCACGCCTGAACGTTCAGCCAGCGTTCTAAGCGCCTCAGGAAAACTTACTTTGTCCATCTCCATTACAAACGTAAATACATCTCCACCAGCACCGCAGCCAAAGCAGTGAAATATCTGCCGCGCTGGGTTCACGTTGAACGACGGAGTCTTTTCCTGATGAAACGGGCACAGAGCAATGTAGTTTTGGCCGCGCTGCTTTAGCGGCAATCTTTCGCCGACTATCTCTACCAGGTCCACTAACTGGCGTACCTGCTTTTTGGTATCTTCATTCGGCATCGGCTGCACCGGTGTTAGATAAGCCCGTCTCGCGCGCTTTGCTGTAGGGGATCAAACCCCGTTATGTTCAGAAAAAATATCGCACAATCTATTCTCTGTGAATAAGAGTAATATACCCGAAGGCGACCTGCTTTCTCATCTCCCAAACGAACCGATGATACCTGATGCGCGCTAAAAGAATTCAGATTACCCTTCATCGACCTTTCCTACTCTTTCTGGCGCTAGCCGCAGCAGTCGCGACCGCAACCGCCGATTCTTCAGAATACGGACAGATGACCGGAAAATGGTGGACTGATCCGTCGGAATCCCCGCTGGAGTTTCCCCGGGGCACTACCTGCATTGAGGGAACCGGGGATGGCGTTATATACGCAGCAGGAAGAGGTTGGGTGGCGGTAAGGCGGTTGAGTCGTTGGCGTCGGCGTACGGTGGAAGGACTCGGGCGGGCCACAGCGATTACGACGCTTGGCGATGGAAATCTCTGGGTGAGCGACAGGCGCGGCATAGTCAATCTGGACAGCGATCTGGATGTGCTATCAAATACCGACATGGAACGCCGTGAAATTCGCGACATCGCAGTGACTGACGAAAGACATATCTGGATAGCCTCTCAACACGAGTTGGCGATATATACCGGCTACAAATGGAAGCCGTGTATACGCGAGCCGCTTCACCGTGGCGACATGCGCGCTGCGGCGCTGGATGCTACCGGACTTTTGTGGGTGGGAACCAGTTTCGGCGTGGCGATCTACGACCGTGAAGGGTATATCGAGGTGCTGGATGGCGACGATGGATTGCCAGATGAACAGGTAACATCGATAACTCTCGCTGGCAATGGTGACGTGTGGATCGGCAGCGAGGGCGGGCTTACCCGTCTTAGGGACGGGCGCTACACTTTTTTTAGCGGTCGGCGTTGGTTTCCGAGAAGAACGACGAGAGTGACTAGCGTCGCGGTCGATGGCGAGGGACAAGTGTGGGCGCTCAGCGAGCATGGAGTATCGGTGTTTCGCGAAACACCGATGACTCTTGCCCGTAAAGCAGCGCTCCTTGATTGGCGACTGGAGGAGCGTCACGTCCGCGACGGATACATCGCGTTTACCCGGTATGAGACGCCAGGGGACACAAGCTCCCCAAGACATCCGGAAATCAGTGACAACGACGGGCTTTGGACATCGCTATACGTCGCAACCGCCGCGTATCAGTACGCTGTCACCAAAGACCCGAAGGTCAGAACGCGCGGATGGCGGTCGTGCGAGGCGCTCCTCAATCTTGAGAGACGCTCCACGATCGACGGCTTTCCGGCCCGGGCCTCAGTCCCGGTCGATAACCCCTATGGTGCAATCGTGCGGTTCAACTGGCATCTGTCCGCTGACGGCAAATGGATATGGAAGGGCGACACATCCACAGATGAGTTGGACGGACATTACTACGCGTATGCACTGTACTATGATCTCGCCGCCACGGACGACCAGAAAAGCCAGATCACAGCGGTTGTCAGGCGGATAACCGACCATATGCTCGCCAACGACTACAACCTCATCGATCTGGACGGGCAGCACACAACCTGGGCGGTTCACTCACCCTTTATGCTCGACGGTACCTGGGGGTTTCACCGGGGGCTGAACTCACTTGAGATGCTCAGCCATCTAAAAGTGGCTCACCACATCACAGGTGACGAGAAATACGATAGGGAATACCAGAAACTCATAACGAAATTCAGGTTTCACCAGAATGCCATCACCGTCCGACAGCTTTGGCCCGGAGAGGACAATCACAGCGACGATGAGCTCATCGTCCTGGCGTTTGACCCGATATTGAGGTATGAGACCGATCCTGCCATAAGGCGCGTCATTCTCTTGGGGATGGAACAGACCTACAATATTCTCAAAGAAAAGCGTGGTGCTTGGTTTAACTACATCTATCAAGCTGCCACCGGTCGCACTGCCGACCCTCACGGATCGAGACTCTGGTTGGAGAGGTTGCCGATGTCTCAGATAAGGTGGGGATACGATCACCGCCTGCGCGAGGATGTCCATGTCGATCCCCAATGGGTTGAGGCGGGCAGACCGAGGCTCAACCGTCCGCTCGGACCGCATGAGACTGAGTGGGCGCGTTGGACGTCCAACCCATACCAACTCGGCAATGGCGGCGGAGGTACCGAGGAGGGGGACGGCGTGGTTTTTCTCCTACCCTACTGGATGGGACGCTACCACGGTTGGATTGAGTAGCCAGCATATCGTGAGGGACGTCAGGCACCGCATGGTAGAGCATTCAGATCGACTCGGAGGGGATTTCTGGAGATGAGAGATTCATGCGTCAAACTGTCTGCGTTTATTGCTGCGTGCTGGATCATAGCCTGCTCGGAACCGGTTACCGGAGCGGGTGTTTCGGACCCACCGCTGTTTGATGGTGAGACGGCCTACGACTACTTGGTGGCGCAGTGTGATTTCGGTCCGCGTAACCCTGGTTCGGCTGGTGCCGCGAATACCTTTGTCTATCTCAGCATCCACTTTAAGGCCCGTGCCGACACAGTTCTCTACCAGCAGTTCACTCACATCGACGCCTACGGGCAGCAGGTGCCGACGATGACAAATATCATCGCCCGGTATCGCCCCGAACTGACCGACCGGTACCTGTTTTGCGCCCACTGGGACACGCGGCCTCGTGCGGATCGAGATTCCGACCCCTCTGTTCGGGATCTACCCATAATCGGTGCCAACGACGGTGCTTCTGGCGTGGCGGTTCTGATGGCTCTCGCAGACATGTTGAAGCAGAGCGAACCCCTAATGGGAGTGGATCTGGTAATGTTCGATGGCGAAGATTATGGCGAGGCGCGCAATGTAAGCACCGACTATTTCCTTGGGGCAAAGTGGTTTGCGTCACAATGGCCTGATTATAGACCGAGTTTGGGCGTCCTGTTGGACATGGTGGGCGATTCGGATCTGCTGATCCCCAAAGACCCCACCAGCGTTGCGTTGGCACCACGGATCGTCGAACGGGTCTGGCGAGCGGCACAGCTCGAGGGCGTATTTCAGTTTGCGTCATTCTCCGGCCCATGGATTTCTGACGACCATGTCCCTCTCCTCGAAGCTGGTATCAAGACGATCGACTTGATTGATTTTAGCTACCCATATTGGCATACGCAGCAAGACACCCCGGACAAATGCTCACCAGCGAGCCTTCAGGCTGTAGGCTCCGTTCTGACACGGTTGATCTATGATCCCGACGTCTAGAAGAGAAGAAGAGAAACAGGGCCCTTTCACCGCACGCGAGCGAAGAGCGTTGTTCGTGCTTGCCGCCTGCCTTGCCGTGGCACTGGGGCTTCGTGAAGTCCGCTCGTCGGCCCGCCCCCAACGACCGGCAGAGAAGGTAGGGGTGGCAAAAAGCGCCGTTCCTGTGCCCATGGTCGAGCCAGAAAAGCTGGTGAGTGCCAAATTTAACCTGAATAGCGCTACCTCCGAGGATCTGGAGACGCTTCCAGGAATCGGACCAGTCCTGGCAAAACGGATAGTCTAAGATCGCAAAAAGAACGGCCGCTACGTTCAGGCACGGAATCTGACCCGCGTAAGGGGAATTAGCCCAAAAACCGTATCGCATTTCGCGAACCTGGTCGTCGCTGGTGCGTCGATGGATTCATCGAGATGAACCAACGTTTTTTACTGCTCTGGGTTTTCGGTCTGCTGGCCTTGTTGGGGGTTCTTTCCTTCCCACCGCTGTTGGCCCACAAATCCGCTCAAGACACCGCCGCGTGTTCACTAAGGCGGGCTGAGGCGGACGCCGTGTTGGTTATTTGGGGCATCAGCGAGCTGCCTGGCGGGTTAGAGCGGTTCACCTGCCCGAGGAACGGCGAACCGTTTTGGATCGGATCTGACTCAACGGCTCAATGCCCCAATGGCCACGGTGTTGGGCTCCCGAGCAGAGGTGAATGGTTCTCTTTCGACCGCTCGCGTTGACACGTTGTCTTCGAGCCAGGGCTTGTCTCCAACCGTGTTTTTCGGGTAATTTTCGTGCTGGAACCGCATCACAGAATCTGAACCCATTTAGAGATCGACCGATGACATCTGCTCGCCTGCACCGGGGAGTCTATCCCGGCACTTTTGATCCTTTGACGCTCGGCCACCTGGACATCATCACCAGGGCGAGCGGGCTGTTTGAGGAGACGATTCTTTCTGTGGCCGATTCCCGCCAGGGAGCGCTTTTCAGCGTTGACGAGCGAGTCGAGATGGCGCGCGAAGCGGTCTCTGGGTTAGATGGGGTGAAAGTGGGGTCATTCGCTGGCTTGCTTGTCGATCACGTCCATGAACTGGGTACTACATACGTGATAAGAGGGCTAAGGGCGGTCAGCGATTTCGAGTTTGAGCTGTCCATGGCGCTCACCAACCGTTCTATGGACCCCGATTTCGACACGATTTTTCTGGTAGCCAGCAGTGAGTTCATCTTTTTGTCCGCTAGCGTTGTAAGAGAGGTCGCGACCCTTGGTGGCGACATCAGCAAGATGGTGCCCAAAACCGTTGCTGACCATTTGGCCCGCAAATTTCCCAGCCCGACATCCTAGAATATCAGCCCGACCGCCCTATTTCTGTGACGACAATCAGCGCTGTCAAGATAGAACTGACCTCAAAAGCCGGATCCCGTCCCGATGTCATTGCTAAAACAAATTCGAACTCGCGCTTCTGCGGTTCGAGGCACAGTCGCGCTTTCAGAGGGTGAGGATCCGCGGGTCGTGGAGGCGGCAGCCACCCTCTGCGAAGATGGAATTGCGCAGGTAGTGCTCGTCGGCGCAAGGTCTAAAATCGAACCGCTGGCAGATACCGCCAGACTGCAACTAGGCGACGAGGGAGTGTCGATACGCGACCCATCCGACGACCCCGAGATGGAATCGTTTGCCGAAATCTTCCACAGAAAGCGCCAACACAAAGGGGTTACACCGGAAATGGCCACCGCCGCCGTTGCCGATCCGCTGACCTTCGCTGCGATGATGGTACACACAGATGCAGCAAACACCACAATCGGAGGCGCGGTTCATACTACAGCTGACGTTGTCCGGTCTGCCCTCTGGGTGATCGGTACCGCTCCTGGCATCAAGATTGTGTCCGGGGCGTTCGTGATGGTGGTTCCCAACTACGCAGATACCGGTGTTGAGCGCGCTTTCATTTTCGCAGATTGTGGGGTGGTACCACATCCAACCGCAGAACAACTCGCTTCCATCGCTGTCGCAGGCGCTTCGACCTGCCGATCGCTGCTCGGCGAAGAACCAAAGGTGGCGATGCTGTCGTTTTCGACTAAAGGCTCAGCCGCATCGCCTGGAGTGGACCTTGTTGTAAAAGCGACAGAACTCGCCCGTAATCAGGCTCCAGATTTAGCGATAGACGGCGAACTACAACTTGACGCAGCGATAGTACCCCAGATTGCGGACAAAAAAGCTCCAGGAAGCAACGTAACCGGATCGGCAAATGTCCTTATTTTTCCCGACCTCAACGCTGGCAACATCGGATACAAACTCGTTCAACGGCTCGCAAACGCTCACGCGATAGGACCGATTCTTCAAGGGTTGGCGGCGCCAGCACATGATCTTTCACGGGGATGCAGTTCCGAAGACATCGTAAATATGTCGAGTGTCGGATTATGCATGTCAGCGTGACGCAGATCACAATTTGGGCTGGGTAATAGTGCGCAGTCGGGCACTAAGCATCCGATTGACACTGTGACCCAGAACACAATCAACTATATACAACATCATTATTTATAATAATTTAGCGCTATTCTCACCAGCCTGGCACGCTCTTTGATAGTGTTGCAGGCAGCGGCGAGGGGTTGTCGAAACGAAACAGCTCGGTCACCGCGTAAACAGAAAGCACAGGAACCATGCAGGCCGCACCAATCACACACACAGGCGAGACCATCAAGGTCCCAGACCATCCGATCATCCCCTTCATTGAGGGTGACGGCACCGGCCCCGACATCTGGAATACGGCGTCGAAGGTTCTGGACGCAGCCGTAGACAAAGCCTACGACGGCGACAGGAGCATCGCCTGGAAAGAGGTTCTCGCCGGTCAGAAAGCGTTTGATAGTGTGGGTGACTGGCTGCCTGAAGCGACATTGGATGCCTTTCGGGAGTACTTGGTTGGCATCAAAGGCCCTCTGACTACCCCGGTGGGTGGAGGATTTAGAAGCCTCAACGTCACTATACGGCAAGAGCTAGACCTGTATGTCTGTTTAAGGCCGGTAAGGTGGTTCACAGGTGTACCTAGCCCGGTCAAGCACCCGGAAAAAGTGGACATGGTGATCTTCCGGGAGAATACTGAAGACGTATACGCCGGGTTCGAGGTAGAGGCAGGGAGCGCTGATGCCGAAAAGCTGTTGGCGTTCTGCAAGAGTGAGTTTGATTGGGACATCCGCACAGATTCGGGCATCGGAATCAAACCCATAAGCGCCACAGGCACCAACCGTCTGGTCCGTGCGGCGATAGAGTACGCCATCGAGGAAGGTCGCAAAAGCGTAACCCTGGTGCACAAAGGCAACATCATGAAGTTCACCGAAGGCGCGTTCAGGCGATACGGGTACGAGTTCGCGAAAGCTGAGTACGCTGACCAGGTTGTCAGTTGGGACGACTGCGGCGGAGATGTGCCCGACGGAAAGATCCTTATCAAAGATGCCATCGCCGACATATTTCTTCAGCAGGTGCTGACCCGTCCCGATGAGTTCGACGTTGTAGCGACGATGAACCTCAATGGTGACTACGCTTCTGACGCGCTTGCAGCACAGGTCGGTGGGATCGGCATCGCCCCTGGTGGCAACATCAACTATCAGACTGGGCATGCCATCTTCGAGGCCACCCACGGCACCGCGCCCAAATACGCTGGTCTGGACAAAGTGAACCCCGGTTCTGTCCTCCTGTCAGGTGAGTTGATGCTTAGGCATCTAGGATGGAACGAAGCCGCTGATCTGATTATTGGCGGCCTGGAAAGCACCATAGCTGATAAAATAGTGACATACGACTTCGCTCGCCTGATGGACGGTGCGATTGAGGTTCGTTGCTCAGAATTTGGACAGGCAATAATCGACCACATGGCATAGGCGGCGGGTTTCTACCGCCGAAAACGTCTCTTGCGTTCGTTCTGAAGCCAAAAGTGATGTTGATGAAATGGAGGATGCCAACATGGCCAAGGAACGGACGAACGAGACGGACACTGTGGTAACCGAGCCATCACTACAGCAGTATCTAGCCGATATACGCAGCATTCCACTTCTCTCTCGCGAAGAGGAAGTAGAACTTGCAAAGCGGATACGGACTGGCGATGCGCAGGCTCGTGAGAAGCTGGTCTCATCAAACCTCAGATTTGTGGTGAGCGTCGCAAAACATTACCAGCACCAGGGTTTGGCGCTCACCGATCTGATCGCTGAAGGCAATGTCGGCCTGCTCAAGGCCGCGCAGCGCTTCGACGAGACCCGTGGATTCAAGTTTATATCCTACGCGGTCTGGTGGATTCGCCAGGCGCTCTCGCAACAGACACGTCCGCTGCGTCTGCCGACCAGCCGTCTGAGCCAGGTGCTCAAGCTCGAAAAAGCCAGCGAACGGCTTGAGCAAAAACGACTCGGATCAGTGACTTTGGGCGAGGTCTCGGATAGTCTCGATGAAAACGTCAGGTCTTTGGAGCAGACGTTGGCGATGGTACCCAGAGGAAACTCCCTCGACGCGGTTGCTGGTGATAAAGAGGGCAGGCTACTGGACGTTCTGCCTGACACCTCTGCAGCCCCCACCGACGAGAACCTGTACGACACCGCGTGTCACGACGAGATTGAAGACGCTTTGGGCGTGCTTGACGAACGCGAGCGCCGCATTATGGTCCTCTTCTTTGGTCTCTACGGTCACACCCGCCACACTCTTGAGCAGATCGGCGTGGAGTTTAAGTTGACCCGCGAGCGCGTGCGACAGCTCAAAGATCGTGGCCTCCGCAAACTCAGATCGTTCAAACGCAGCAGCGTACTTCGGGAGTACCTAACGGTCTAGGACGCTGAACTGAAAAGTGGGCTGTGCGGCGGTCCGATTACCTAGTGCGGGGCACTCAAAACGTCGATCGGCGCTTTTGAGCAAAGGCTTTCCTTCATGTGCCAGGGGGTGGGCGATGAAGGGGGGGGGGATAGCCTTCGCTCATTCTGTTGCGCTCAGGCGATCTATTCGATGCTTGATTGATTACCTTGAAACACGACTATCCGCCGATCCGCAACTGCCGCTGACTGCTTACGTCAACATCCACAACCGCTCGTCCGCCTTTGGACACAACATCTACCACCTTACCGTCTACGGTCACTGTCGTTTCGTTGTTTGGAAGGGACAGTGTCACAGTACGGCGAATGACCTCGTCTGGCAGGTTTTCTGCCTGAATTGAGAACGATTTGTCGGCGTTTTGGGTGATTTTGGTGTGTTGGGCGACGAGGCGATAGTCAACCACCTCTTCAGGCAACGCAAGCCAAACATCATCGCCGCCTTCCCCCACCACTAGCTCTATCCGATCCCGGAGTTCAGACTCCGAACAGTCCTTGTTGATGTGCACAGCTTTTTCTAGCGGGCAGTGGCAGTAGTCGATGATCCAGCCGTTTCGGTGTCGAGCGTTCTGAATATTGCGGTAGGGGTCGAATTCAGAAAAGAACGGGCCATATCCTTGCGTGTGCAGGAAAGTGCGGTTCAGCCACAACGGGGTCGGCGATTCGGGTAGATTAAGGGCGTCGGTAATCCCCATCGCCCCCAGATAGCCATATCGCCCACACGCTGCCAAAGCTTCTGGATTCATGTTCTCATTCGAACCAGGGGCACAATATATAGTAACATGCTGCCCACAAGCGTCTTCAAGCACCGTCTTGGCGTGCCCCAACTCCAAATCGGCGGTGTCGGCGTTGACCGTAAAATGGGTGTACGAATGATTCCCTACACCCCATCCGCACCCCACCATCTCGCGTAATTCCTCCGCACTCATGTGGTGAAACCCGTTGTAGCTGGATTGACCGATCCGCCTCACCGCACCAATATGCCCAACCACCACCTCTACATGCCCAGGCACTGCATGCTCCTCCAAGATCGGAACAGCGAACCGATGTAGCTCGGACAACGCTTCGTCGAAAGTGATCGAGTACACCCAGGTTTTGCCGCCACGCCAACTACATATCTCTGGAGTAACGCTGGCCATGATTTCTCCTTGCATCTCTTGTAGCAGGTTTGCCAAGTCTACAACCGGTTTCGATCTGCGACGGAACTGATAATGTCCGCCACCTGCTGACAATGCTCTGGTTCATACCGGTCGCAAAAAGAGGTCCACCGTATGAAAGTCTCCAAGAACGTCTGAGCTTGAGGGCATGAATCGCCAGAGTAGGTATACCCCCTGGACGCAGGCGGCGTAGAGAACGGATAGATCTTGCTCTGTGCCGCTTCTTGAAGAAATGTGAGAGCCGCAGGCATGAGATAGTAACGCCCCGTCCCGACACCGGAGAGCCCGCCCTGTGAACACTGCGCGGCGAACTCGTCAGTCGTGCATGAGAACATGGTGGGGTCGATGCTGAAACCGGCCATCCAACACGAGTACACATCCACATAATCAGGTATTGGCAGCGGGATAATCCCGGGAATCTGAGACAAAAGCTGTGTTATGCGTCGGATCATCAGGTCGCGACGCTCGACCTGTGGGCGGATTATCTCCAACTGTCCCAAGCAGATCGCAGCGGTCAGGTGTGGCATACGGTAGGCGTACCCCAAGTCTGTGTGAAGTCGCCCGAACGGCGGGTCCATTACCGCACCACGGCTATGACCGATGAACCGTGCCCGTTCTGCGAGTTCGTCGCTGTCAGTAACTATGCACCCGCCAACGTCTGAGCCCATTGTCTTCTCACTGTCGAACGAAAAAGCCGCAGCATCGCCCAAAGAGCCAGCCACCCGTCCTTTATACTGACTAAAAACCGCCTGACAGGAATCTTCGTAAACAACAAGCCCGCGGTTTCTGGCCAACTCGACGATTGGGTCCATATCGCACACTAGACCCGTCTTGTGAACGCAAAGAACCGCCCTGGTGCGATCTGTAATGCACGGTTCTACTGTTTCTGCCGAGATGTTGAGGGTGGATTCGGCGGTGTCGGCGAACACCGGGATGTAGTGCTCTGATATCAGCCCTTGTAGGGTGCCGTAGTCGGTGATTGGGCTGACGATAATCTCGTCTCCAGGCTCGAATCCAAAAGCCGACGCAAGGACCGCAAGAGCCGGGGTGCAGCCAGGCGTTGCGATGCAGTGTTTGACCCCAAGCTCCGTTGTAAATGCGGTTTCGAACCGGCCGATCATGTCGGTCAGCAGTCCAGCTTCAATCACTTCATTTACGTACTTCGCACAGTTTGGACCCATCGTGCGTGGGAACGGGTTGGGCAGTTCGCCGGCAAACTCTTTCGCAGCATCGGCACCGTATTTGGCACGCTCTCGTCCTTCGGTCATCGGAAAAAACACCTCAATCTGTTGGTAAGTGCCCGATCGGTGAGTCGGCCAAAGAGCTGTTGGAGATTTGGCGGGAGTGTGTGGGAATCGAACCCACCCGGGACACGGCATGCGTGCCCCGCATACGGTTTTGAAGACCGCGAGACCCACCAGGCGCCCATCCACTCCCTATGAATCTAAAGATTGTCAGCCACAATTTAAACTAACGCCACCACGCATTGGGTACACCCTTCGCCAATTCTTGACCGATCATACTCGCGGGCATAGTTTCATAGCGCGCCGCCGGATAACAAGATAACGTCAAACAACTGTGTTGCACCCTAGAGAGAACGGTGATCCCGTGGAACAAGACAAAATACTTGAGCGGCTTAACCGTGAAGTTGCCAGAGAACTTATCACCATGATGAGGTACCTGTTGCAGTCCTTGATGGTGTTTGGGTTCCAGAGAGGCGCGGCGGTGAGCTTCCTTAGGGAGCAGGTTGAAGAGTCGATGCAACATGCGATCCGATTGGGCGAGAAACTTGTGGCGCTTGGTGGCACTCCGAGCATAAAATTCTCCGAGGTGTACGAACCAAAACCTGTTCCGCTTGAAGAGCTCCTTCACGAGGCTCTCGAAGCTGAACAGGAGGGCCTCGACGACCTGATGGAGTTTCACAGTTGGCTCGACGCGGACAATGACATCCCCCTCAAACACCTGATCGAGGGGATCATATCTGAAGAGGCCAAACAGGTCGATGAGATTCAGAAATATCTCAAACAGGTCGATGGCAAAGAGGGCTTGATGTTGGAGTAGAGCGCTGTTTCCAAGGCTGTCGAATCGAACAGGCCCAGGGCCGCCCAATACGTGAGCGAGCGCGTCGCGACGCTTTGCCACTTGAATATCGCCCATGACGCAATTCCTGATTTCAGTAGAACAGCAACGTATCCGCCCAACCATGCCGCAAAGTCGCCATCTCTTCTTTAGGTCGAACATTCAACCAGGCGCGCCAGATAGACCATGACCGACGTACTTGTAGTAGGTGGCGGCCACGCTGGAGTTGAAGCCGCGTGTATCGCCGCTAAGATGGGATGCAGCGTCGCGATGATGACGATGGACAGCCGCGCTATCAGTCGCATGTCCTGCAACCCGGCGATAGGAGGCACCGCCAAAGGGCACCTGGTGCGCGAGATCGACGCCTTAGGCGGTGTCATGGCGCGTCTCATCGACGCTACCGGAATCCAGTTCAATATGCTCAACCGCTCTCGCGGACCGGCGGTCTGGTCGCCTAGGGCGCAGGCCGACCGGGCAGCATATGGGTCAGCGGCTTGCGACATCGTTAATCAACACCCTCGAATCGAGATCATTGAGGACACGACCCATTCCATCATCGCCAAAGACCGTCACGTTCAAGGGGTAGTCGGCGCAGGTGGCGCAGAGTACCGCAGCAGATCGGTGATCATCTGCGCAGGCACATTTATGCGTGGCCTGATGCACTCAGGCGAGACACAAACCCAAGGAGGCCGGACAGGCGAACAGGCGTCGGTGGGGCTGTCTGCGTCGCTCAAAGAGATCGGTTTGGAGCTGGGTCGCTTTAAGACCGGTACACCACCTCGTGTCGATGGCGACACGATCGACCGCAGCGTCATGCAGCGCCAGGATGGCGACGAACCCATTCCATTCTTTTCCTTTGATCCACCAGACAGAGTATTGGAACAGGTGCCTTGCTGGTTAACCCAGACAACCCCAGCGACACACGACATACTCCGAGATAACCTCCACCTTTCACCACTATTCAGTGGGCAGATTGAAGGGATCGGACCGCGCTACTGTCCGTCAGTAGAAGACAAAATCGTCCGCTTCGCCGACAAAGACAGTCACCAGGTTTTCATTGAGCCAGAAGGGCT
>CAZVGZ010000029.1:33123-46247 GCA_964627605.1 uncultured bacterium
CTATGTCAACGGCTTCTCCACAAGCATGCCACCGCAGGTACAGCTTGACGCCCTTCACACTATACCGGGCATGGAATCGGCGGTGATGACGCGGGCAGGATACGCCGTCGAATACGACTACGTGAACCCGATACAGCTTTCATCCAGACTTGAGGTATTGGGACTTGAAGGGCTCTATCTCGCAGGCCAGGTGTGCGGCACATCAGGTTATGAGGAGGCCGCCGCGCAGGGGCTAATGGCGGGGATTAACGCAGCACGGACGTGCCAGGAGCTTGGTGGTGTGGTAATTGGACGGGATCAGGCATACATCGGTGTCATGATAGACGACCTCGTCACCAAGGGAGTCGATGAGCCTTATCGGTTGTTCACCAGCCGGGCCGAGCATCGGCTACTCCTGAGACAGGATAGCGCGGATTTGAGGCTGTGCGATGTCGCTCATAGTGTTGGAACGATAGACAGTACGACCTACCGTCGCCGCCGCGCCAAAAATGATGAGATCGACCGCGTGTCTGAGTTTCTCAACAGGTCAAACGTCACCCCTGAAAAAGCCAATCCAATTCTGCTTTCCCGTTCGACAACGCCCATAGAGGAACCACGTAGAGCGGCTCAACTTCTACGCAGACCCGAAATCCGTCTAGCCGACCTGCTGCCCGCTGTTAAGGGGTTATCGACCATAGGTAATGAGGTGCTAACCCAGGTCGAAATCGAGATAAAGTACGAGGGGTATCTAGCCCGCGACCGACACCGGGCGGCAAAGCAGTCAACCCTGGAGAACCGACTGATCCCCACCGAATTTGACTACTCGAATGTCACCGTTCTCTCAAACGAGTCGCGGCAGAAACTGTCTCATTCGCAGCCGCGGACGTTGGGCCAAGCAAGCCGCATACCTGGCGTTCGCCCAGCGGACATCTCCGCGCTAGCAGTGGTTCTGGAACGAGACCGTCGCTTTGCCACGCAGATAGACCCGGTCATTCATGACAGCTAACATCGACGATCTTTTAGCGAGATTCAGTCCCCAGATCAGCGACGATGCGAAAGCCCAGTTGGAGAGTTTTGCGCGGTTGCTTACGGACTGGAACATCAAAGTAAATCTGGTGAGCCGACGCGACATCGACCGTGTATGGGAACGGCATATTGTTGACAGCCTCTCGTGTCTGGAATTCCTGGATTTAAGCGGCTGCCGAGTGTTGGACCTGGGCACCGGCGGGGGGCTGCCAGGTATTCCGCTCAAAATCGTTGTCCCATCTATGGAGCTTGTGCTTGTAGATCACACCCGAAAGAAAATCCGTGCCGTCGATGCGATGCTTACCAAGCTGGGGTTGATGGAAGCCGAAGCCATTTGGGGTGACACATTAGAGATATCGCGCCAGGAAAAGCACGCTAAGCAGTATGATGTGGTCGTCACGAGGGCGGTTGGAGGAGTGGAGCAGATTCTCCCAATCGCCGACAAACTACTGGCCCCCAAAGGCGTGGTCGTAATGTGGAGAACGCTGGACCACACCGACAAACTCCCTGCGAGGTTCCCGATGCAACGAGAGTTCGCCACCGGCCAGACACTCAGCGGCGAGCCTACAGGTCTGTTTTGTGTAGGGCGTATCGGTTCAGAGCGCCATCTCGCGGACCAAATCTAGCCCGCCGATACTGGCTCAAACCCACGAATTTGCGTACATCTTGATTATCACACTCGCCGAGATTATACAGGAAATCACCAAATGCCATCAGCATTATCGCGCGACCAGGTCGAAAAGTTCCAAGCGACAGGGTATCTACCCTACCACAAACTGCTTACCGACGACGAGATAAGTCAGTTGAGGGTGGAATGCGACCGAGCGTTCGAAGATGGTTGGCGATCGGGCGATCTGCGCATCCTCTCCACTAATAGCTGTGACATCAAGGCTCAACTCGATGCTCCAGAGCAGGTCTGGCAGATCATCCAGTTGAGTGAGCGGAGTTGCCATTTCCTCAAACTGCTCTATGACACCCGCTTTCTAGACGTTGTTCAAGACCTGATCGGTCCCAACATAATGCTCTTTCACGACCAAGCGCTGTATAAACCTCCAAATTCGGGGGGCGAAGTGTTCGGGCATCAGGACAACGGCTACTGGCTGGCAAAACCGGCCAACCTTGTATCCTGTTGGCTGACTCTGGACGACGTTTCGGTAGAGAGCGGGGCGATGCAGTTTTTGCCAGGCAGCCATTTTGCGGAGCTAAATCACCAGCGTCCAGACATACTTTTGCAGGCTGAAGTGAGCAACGTTTCGGACACAGTCATCCTGGAGATCGGGGCAGCTGAGTGCTTATTTCACCACTGCTTGGCACCACACCGTACCGCACCCAATACGTCGGAACGGGACCGCCGGGCTATCGCCATTCACTACATGCAACCAGGCACCCGGCGCGAGAATGGGGACGGCATCGCTGTCTCTTTCGAATCGCCTCTGGTGCGGATGGCTGTATAGTGAGAAGCGATGGGAGATAGTAATGACAAAACTCAGTGTCAATCTTAACAGGATAGCGCTGCTTAGGAACTCTAGGAACATTGACATCCCAAGCGTCAAGCGGACCGCTCGGACATGTATAGACTCCGGTGTCGAAGGAATCACAGTCCACCCTCGACCAGATCAGCGGCACATACGGCCCGCTGACGTTCACGACCTCGCCGATATGCTCACCGACGCGCAAAACGTCGAATTCAATATCGAAGGAAACCCGTTCGGTCTTGGTCTCCTCGACCTGGTGCGCGATGTTAAGCCGACTCAGTGCACACTCGTACCCGACGACCCAGGGCAAGCCACCTCCGATCACGGGTGGGACTGCGTTGCCGAAGGTAGCAGGTTAGCGCCTGTCATTGAGGAGCTCAAGGGGTTGGGAATTAGGGTCAGCCTTTTCATGGACGCGGAGCCAACACTGATAGAGCGCGCCGCAGAAATCGGCGCAGATCGCGTGGAGCTCTATACCGAACCTTATGCGCTGGCGTTCCGCGAAGGGGAAACCGACACTGTTCTGCCGGTATATGTCGAAGCCGCTCAAAAAGCACAATCACTAGGTATGGATGTCAACGCGGGGCACGACCTTAATCTGGACAATATCGGGCCGTTCCTGAGGACTGTACCGGATATTTTGGAGGTATCGATCGGTCACGCTCTTATCGCCGAGGCGATTGAGTTGGGACTTAGGACCACTATTTCGGAATACCTGGAGATTCTCGGTCGCACCTAGTAAGGGCGCCAACAAGGCCCAGCCGCTGTGTACTCGCAGGCGTCCGCCAGCCGACAAAGACTGAAGATAGGAATTTGTCTATTCCATTGAGTGGTCAACAGATCTCCCTTTTCCGCGAAAAAGGGTACACGATCGCACCAGGATTCTTTACCGAAAGCGAAATTGGGGCGATGAAGGGCGAGCTGGGTCGGCTCTTGGCGGCGAAGAAGCTGCGCAAAAAAGAGCTCGCAGAAGCCGTCGACGCAGCCATTGAAAAGTGGGATGAAGAGATCAACGTCCAGGTCGGCATCGGCGAGTTTGGTCCAGAGGGTGGCGTTCCTCTTGGATGTCGGCAGCACCTACTACGACAACGAAGATCAAGGAACGTGAGACCTTATCGAGCCGGTGAGTATGGAGAGTGGTCAAAGCGTAGCAATAATCACTGTGAAGCTGAACCACTTCTCGCGCTACAAGACTGGGAGCCGCGCCGACGAGATGTACCTCCAAGTTGCCGAGGCTTCACAAGAGGCCGACGACAGCTCTAACAACACTCAAGCGCTAAGACGCTTGGATCGCGGCAAGAGTGGGGCAACGCCATTAAAGAGCTAAACGCAGCGCTAAAACAGTTCACCGATATAGATGATAGCACCGGTCCGATCGACACTATAAACGACCTGGGCACCATCGCATACGAGCGCGGTCAGCTAGATCAGGCTTACCGCTGCTACACCGAGGTGCTCGAGGCCAGCAAAGAGCAGGACGATCAGGAGATTGTCATCCAAGTCGGCGACAACTTGGGGATCATCGCCAGCATTAGAGGACAGAACGACGAAGCAGCAGAGATGTTCAACGAGGTTATCACAGCAGCCCAAGCCCGCAAGGAATGGGACGCAGTGGCTGGAGCCTACCAGAACTTAGGAATGACACTGGCCAGCGCAGCTAAGTGAGACGACGCCAACGACGCCTACGATCAGGCCTGGCAGATCGCCATGGACGAGAGTCTGATGGCGCTCATCGGCACGATCAGCCTAAGCCGCGGTCTAGCAGCACTTGAGATGGGGCGCGACGCAGCAGCCGCATCTTACGCAAGCAAAGCTCTTGAGACATTCGAGTCCCAAGGCGATCAGCTCGGAGCAGCTGAGGCCTACCGCGTCTTCGGTGGCATCTTCGCAGCAAGAGACGAGTGGGACACCGCAGAGCAGTTCTTCGGACACAGTCTGCAGGTTACCGACAGCCTCGAAAATCCGCTGGGATCAGCCGAGAAACTGAGAGCATGGGCCATCGCCTACGACAAAGCTGGACAGGCCGGACGCGCCCTAACCAAAAACTGCGAAGCACAAATTCTCTTCGCCGAAGTCGGTGCCGACAATCGAACCCCAGGAAACAGTCAACGACATCGGCAGACTCAAACGCCAAACTGCCGACGAAATCACCTTCGAAAAACAACAACACACCCCAAATAACACCCCACAGCCCGTCATGAGCGGGCCTTTTTTTCGCTGCATTGGTTGCGTGACTTCCATCGTCATTTCCTACCCATGTCAAATGTTAACTGCTAGGTATACCGCAATCCTCGTACCAAGTTGAATCATTTGGCCCAGATGGAATATTGGCGAGGGATGCTATGAGTCCCGTGTTTTCGCCCGCTCAGGCAACGAGAGACACTCCTCGCTGGCAGCATGACGACGGCTGTACTCTACCAGAGCAAACCGCTTGCCGAATCCACCAAATGCCCAGTGGAGTCGCCATAGTAATCACTGAATAGATGCGGTCAGTGCGTCCTGGTAGTGTCGGCGAGAACACGCGCTCAAATCATTCGATCCCCGGCGCGGGGAACTTGACGCAAAGGTCGGCGACTTTTGTGCGGATGTCGGTGATGAGGGATTCGTTTGTGGGGTCGTTGACGATCCGATTGATCCAGTTGGCGATCTGGATCATTTGGGGCTTTTTCATACCACGAGAGGTTGTGGCAGGTGTGCCCAGCCGAAGGCCGGAGGGGTCCATCGGTCGCCGGGGATCGTCAGGGATCGCGTTGGCGTTGGTTTCGATTCCGGCTTTGTCCAATGCGACGGCGGCTTTTTTACCAGAGATACCCTTGTTGGTCGTGTCGATGAGCACCAGATGGATGTCCGTACCGCCTGACACCATCTCAAACCCATGCGCCAGCAACGCTTCGGCCAGCGCCTTGGCGTTGGCGACGATCTGCGCGGCATAGGTTTTGAATTCGGGAGCGGATGCCTCCAATAGAGCCACCGCGATAGCGGCGGTGGTGTGGTTGTGGGGGCCGCCTTGAAGCCCTGGCATAATCGCGCGGTTGATGGTTTTTATGATTTCGCCGTCGTCCGTCAAAATCAACGCACCGCGAGGGCCACGCAGTGACTTGTGCGTCGTTGTCATAATTACGTCGGCCAAACCCGTTGGAGATGGATGCATCCCACCGACAACCAATCCTGAGATATGGGAGATATCCGCCAAAAGATATGCCCCTACGTCTTTGGCGATGGCAGAAAACCTGGCGAAGTCGATGGTCCGTGGGTAGGCCGATGACCCGCAGATAATCAGTTTGGGTTTGACTTTCTCAGCCTGCCTGACAACATCATCATAGTCGATCAAGCCTGTGGTGGTGTCTATGTGATAGGCGTGGGCGTCATAGTATTGAGCAGAAAAATTGAGATCGAAACCGTGTGTGAGATGGCCGCCGTGGGAAAGCGCCATACCAAGCAGCGAGTCGCCTGGATCGAGCAGTCCAAAACAGACAGCCATGTTCGCCGGGGAGCCTGAATATGCCTGAACATTGGCGTATTTGACCCCGAAAAGCGAAGTTGCTCTATCTATCGTAAGTTTTTCGAGCGGATCGACTAGCTGCTGCCCCTCATAGTGACGTCGCCCGACATTGCCTTCCGAATATTTGTTTGTGAACACCGAACCTGTCGCTTCCAAGACGGCGTGGGAGACGTAGTTTTCAGAAGCGATGAGGCGAATGGAGTCCCTCTGGCGGTCTGATTCTCGTTGAGCGAAGTCAAAGACCTGTGGGTCGACCTCACAAAGATGGCTCATGTGCTGCAATCCTCACTGCAAGGAACACACCGTTCCCGCTGATGGAGATAGATGGGCTAGAAAGCGATAGGTTGGGGAGTGAGACCTTCAATAATAACAATTATGACCTCGGAAACTATCGGGGTGGCGAGATGTGATAGGTTTGCACTTCTGGCACCTTTCGCTGGACCCGCATAGGGTGTACCATTTCTCGGCCGACCAATGCAGACCACAAGGAGGATCAGATGTCCAATATCAGGCAGATCCCACGCCGCCGGTACAGTGACGATGTCGAGCTTTCTCTAGTCGGATTTGGAGGCATGGTCGTCGTCGGGCTTGAGCAGGAAGAAGCGAACTCAATAGTCGCAGAGGCGGTGGAGCGAGGGATCAACTATTTCGATGTCGCTCCGACCTATGGTGATGGCGAGGCCGAGGAGAAACTGGGTATCGCACTACAGCCATATAGGGACGACGTTTTTCTGGCATGCAAAACAATTTGCAGAGATTCCAAAGGCGCACGAGAGGAGCTTGAGCGCTCGTTATCACGGCTGAAGACCGACCGGTTCGACCTCTATCAGTTCCACGGTGTCACAGTTCTGGATGAGGTCGACACCATTCTGGCACTAGGCGGGGCGATGGAGACCTACGCCCAGGCCAGGGATGATGGGCAGTTTGAGTATTTGGGGTTCTCCGCTCACTCTGAAGCGGCGGCGATCTCGCTTTTGGATCGCGTAGAGTTGGACTCGGCGCTCTTCCCAATAAACGCGACATGTTTTGCTCAAGGCGACTTCGGGCCTAGAATCATCGAACGCGCCAAAGAGCGTGGGGTCGCAAGGTTAGCGCTCAAAGCGATGGCGTCGAGAGCGCGTGAGAAAGACACAGAGAACCCGTATCCAAACTGCTGGTACACTCCAGTCCATGAGCCTGAGCGCGCGCGCTTGTCATTGCGATTTACACTCTCAGAAGAGATCACCGCTGCGGTGCCGCCAGGCGATATTCGATTGTTTAGATTAGCGATGGATATCGCATCGGAGTTCGAACCGTTGAGTGTGATAGAACGACAGGAGTTTCTGGTTTCGACTGAGGGTATGACCCCGATATTCCAAACGTAGTGGACTCTATAAGAAAAATCCTGAATCCGTTCCGGCGTCTGTCGCCGGACCCAAGCCTGCTGAGGATCACATGACTGACAACCGTCCTAACGTCCTGCTTTTCACAACCGATCAGCATCGTGGAGATTTCTTGGGCATCGCAGGGCACCCGCTGCTTGAGACGCCCAACTTCGATGGGTTAGTAGACCACGGTGCCTATTTCCCAAACGCCTACACCGAGATTCCGTCAACCACCGGTGCCAGGCGAATCCTTCTGTCAGGCAAGGGCAGCTACGATTGCGGTTTGACCGGTTATGCTGCCGCCCAGTGGGACGAACCCAACACACTTGCGCATGTCCTGGCCCGATCGGGCTACCACTGCCTCAATGTTGGATTTCGCAACCTCCACCCTCGCCGCAAACTGTTTGGGTTTCATCATGTCAAACCCCATGACTTGAGACAGGGCGAAGATGACTACATGACCTGGCTGAAGGACCAGGCTGGGCCGTTGGTGAGCGAATTCGGTCACGGCGTGGACCCAAACGGCTGGACGGCAAGGCCCTGGCACCTGCCTGAACATCTGCACTCGACCAATTGGACGACGGAAACCGCGATAGACATGCTCCGTCGCCGCGATCCCACAAAGCCGTTTTTCATGTGGTGTTCGCACCTACGCCCTCACTCGCCTTACGATCCACCTCAACCATACTGGGACATGTACGACCGGATGGATCTGCCTGAAACACCGGTGGGCGACTGGGCCGATCGGTACGACATCCCAAATCCCGGACTGCACAAAAACGCCTGGAAGGGCAGGTTGACCCCTGAGCAGATTAGGCGCGGCAAGGTCGGCTATATGGGAACAGTCACGCATCTGGATGACAGTTTTGGTCGTTTTCTGGAAGCTCTAGGGCGCGAACTCGGTGTGGCGAGCAACACGTTGATAATCGTCACCGCCGATCACGGCGACATGTTAGGAGACCATCACCTGCACAGGAAGACATATGCGTATGAGGGGTCTGCGCGAATTCCGTTCCTGATAGGGTATCCCTGGACTGTCGATAAGCCCTCAGGGACCTTCGACCAGGTGGTTGGCCTGCAGGATGTGCTCCCCACAGTGTTGGACTCTGTTGGTGTCGATATACCAGAGGGTGTGACCGGACGAAGTGTGTTTGACGCCATATCAGGCAAGCAGACCAGAGAGTTTTTGCAAGGTGAGCACTCACCTTGCTATGACGCTGAACCGGCGATGCAGTACCTCACCGACGGCAAAGAGAAATACATCTACTTCCCAACCAACGGTAGCGAAGAGTTTTTCGATCTCACCCAGAACCGCGACGAATTGAAAGATCTCTCTGGTGACACTTCCAAAGCTGACCGGTTGGCGATGTGGCGCCAGCGTCTAATCTGTCGGCTCGCGCAGCGCGACGACGGTTTCTCCGATGGCACCCAACTACTCAAAAAAGAGAGCTGGGGTCCCATCGTCGACCCAAAAAACGAGCCTTATATCAAGTGAATTAACACCGTTCCGAGGATCGAATTTAGAGAGGTGGTAGATAAAGTGGATAGCCGTCCCAACATACTGATTATCATGTCCGACCAGCGCAGCAAACATTTTTTGGGCAGTTATGGCAACGACTTGGTGCGGACACCTCACTTGGATGTGTTGGCACAGAGCGGAATGAGACTCGACAACGCTTACTGCCCCTCACCGTTGTGCGTGCCCAGCCGAATGTCGTTTATGACCGGGCGCTATCCGTCTAACAACAGGGTGTGGGACAACTCGCATGTGTTGTCGTCTGCCATCCCAACCTGGGCGCATGCCATGGGTGTAGCTGGCTATGAGACCGCACTGGTCGGGCGAATGCACTTCGTTGGGCCCGACCAGCGTCATGGCTTCGAGAGGCGACCTATAGGCGAGTATTTTTCGGCACATCCAGGTTCAAACCGGTTGGGAGCGCCTCTGTTTACCAAAATTTCGTTGGGAACGACCGGGCAGGGCAGAGAGGCGGTGGAGGTAGCAGGGCGGGGACGGACTAGCTACCAGGCGATGGATGACCTTATTACGGATGCTGCGGTTGGGTATCTCAAAGAGAAATCTACTGAAAACGACAGACCGTTTGCGGCAGTTGTGGGATATGTGCTGCCCCACTGCCCATTCGTCGCGCCTAAAGAGTTGTTTGACTACTACTACGAGCGTGTGGATATTCCCCGACCAACAGACCAGGAGTCGGCAAATGAGCCGGCGTCGGTGAAAAGGTTCAAGAAATTTCGACTGTTGGAAGAGCCATTGAGCGATGAGCGTATTCGGGTTGCCCGCGCTGCCTATTTCGGGCTTTGCGAGTATATGGATATGCGCATCGGTGAGGTTTTAGACACACTGAAAGAGACGGGCCTTAGTGAAAACACACTAGTGATCTATACAAGCGACCACGGTGAGACCGCTGGGGAGCATGGATGCTGGTGGAAAAGCAACTACTATGAAGGATCGGTGGGGGTGCCTATGATCGCTACACTGCCAGGTGTCATCGCTGAAAAAAGCAGTTCTAGTGCGATCTGCAATCTGACGGATCTGGGGTCGACGGTGGTAGACGTCGCTGGTGCAGATCCGATGCCAGCAGTCGATGGGCAGTCGCTGTGGCCGACTTTTCAGGGACAAGCGGACTCAAACCTGAGCGATGAGACCTTCAGCGAACACACGAGTCATCACGACAGCGGAGGTGTTTCGCGGATGATTCGTCGCGGCAGATGGAAACTACATAAGTACCACGGTGACAAGCATCCAGCCTTGTTCGACCTGGACACCGACCCAGGAGAGATGAACGATCTTGGCGCTGACAAGGAATATCAGATGGTTCGGGACGAGTTGATGGACAAGCTGATGGATGGGTGGGACCCGTCGGCCGTGGAAGAAGGCATCGCCACCTACAACCGAGATAACCGTCTCCTAACGGAGTGGGGCGGGAAGGTGCAGCCGATACACGAGGACACGCTGCCGGTTCCTGTAGGCGCAGAAGACATTGAGCTGCTGTAGAAACACAATAATCTGCCAGACCAGATTTCGAAAGCGTGCTGCATGATTCGCCGCTCATCGGCAGAAGATGGCTGCCTGAAGTTGAATAACGTAGCCGTCGCTTTTGTACTGTTTTTCGCAAGCCTATCAATCGCTTCAGGCAAAATCACTGACTCAGTAGCTGTGAGTCCGGCGAACTGGTTCTCTATGCCGGTAATCATGTACACGCCGGAGACCAAACTCGGACTTGGCACCGGCGTGGGATACTACTACCGCCAACGCCCCCAACTCCCGTCCATCGAGTATTCAAACTCTCTTGATCTACACACAGAAAGATCAGTATGTAGTGTCAGCGTTGCCAGAGATATATATATCCGATGGGGCAAAGCGTTTCTATGCTGAGATAGCGTTTGCCAGGCTCCCCAATAGCTTTTTTGGTGTCGGAAACACGAACTCAGACGACATGGAGGAGAAGTTTGCCCCTCGTTTTTTGATGCGCGTTTGGTGTTTCAGCGTGCGCTGAGAACGTCTTTGCGAGTCGGACCACAGGTCCATATCAACCCACCAATCCCTATTAGAGGTAGAGATCGGGCGCCAACTCGATATCTCAGGGATTCCCGGCAGCAACACTGGTATCGCCTCTGTCGTTGGAGTATTGGCCTCGTGGAACACCAGGGACAACACATTTGCTCCGACAGGCGGGCGTCTTGTGGACTTGACCCTAATGACCTATCGTACGTGGGTCGGCAGTGGTTACGGTTTCAACAGGTTCAGATTGGACGCACGGCAGTATATATCGATTGGACGTAAGCGCTCGCTCGCATTTCAGTTTTTGGGCGAGATCACCAATGGCGACGTGCCTTTCCACCTCCTTCCCTTCGTCGGCGGGCAGAACCTTCTGCGGGGATATTTAAAAAAGCGCTATCGCGACAAGGTAGCGGCGCTGGTACAGGCCAAATACAGAGCCGACCTTTTCTGGCGGATCGGGTGGGTGGCATTTGCAGGAGTTGGCGATGTGACTTCAAGTGTTGGGAATTTTGGGATGGGGGAGCCAAAAATATCTGTCGGGGCGGGATCGCGTTTCAAGCCCACTGACGATGGCGTGAGGCTCCGATTGGATTTCGGTGCCGGTAGGGATGGCGGCGGCATGTACCTCACGGTTTTGGGAGCTTTTTTCAGGAGAGATCATGGCGGACAGACAGGTTGATATTCTGATAGTCGGCGGCGGCACCGGTGGGTGTGCGGCGGCGATGGGCGCGGCGTCCATGGGATGTCGCGTGGTAATGACCGATGAGACCGACTGGGTTGGTGGACAGCTAACGTCGCAAGCCGTCCCGTCAGATGAACACCGTTGGATCGAATCCCATGGTTGCACCGGGCGCTATCGACGCTACAGAGAAGGTGTCCGCCAATACTACCGCGACCACTACCCTCTTACGCCAGAGGCCCGGTCAAACACTCGACTCAACCCAGGCGGTGGTGGTGTATCAAGAGTATGCCACGAACCTAGAGTCGGCTTGGCTGTGATCGAGCAGATGCTCGCCTACCCGCGCAGCTTGGGACTCCTTGATGTTCTCCTAAAACGCGTGCCGATCGCAGTGGATGCAGATGGCGACGGCGTGCGAGCCGTGACGCTTCGCCATGTCGATACAGGCGCTGAGGAGACTATTTCTGCCAAGTTTATCTTAGACGCCACCGAGTTAGGAGATCTACTGCCGATGGCGGGAGTTGAATACGTCTCAGGCGCAGAATCGCAGGATGAAACCGGTGAGCCCCACGCTGTCTCTGGCATCGCCGATCCTGAGAACGTGCAGTCCATCACCTGGTGTTTTCCGATGTCACACGACCCAGGCAGCAACCGCACTATAGACAAGCCCCAGCAGTACGACTTCTGGCGCGACTACATTCCCCAGCTAACGCCCTCATGGCCGGGCAGATTGTTGAGCTGGACCCATACCCACCCTGTCACGCTTGAGCCGTGCCCCAGGGTCTTGTTCCCGTCAGACGGCGACAGCTCGCTCTGGCGGTTCAGGCTGATAACCACGTCAGATCACTACCCAGAAGGCCAGATGCCCATGGAGGTGTCACTAATAAACTGGCCACAAGTAGACTACTGGGAAGGCAACATCATCGACAAACCTTTGGGCGAGGTCGAGCGGTATCTGAACGACTGCAAACAGCTCTCGCTTAGCTGGCTCTACTGGATGCAGACCGACGCTGAGAGACCCGACGGTGGTGTCGGATATCCTGGTCTATTTTTGAGGTCTGACATAGTCGGCACCGATAACGGATTGGCGAAGTATCCATATATCAGGGAATCAAGACGCATCAGAGCAGAGTTTACAGTCACCGAAAACCACGTCGGGACAGACGCGAGGGACGGGCAGCCAGCTGAACTGTTTGAAGACAGTGTAGGAGTCGGGTGCTATCGAATCGATCTGCACCCAAGCACCAGCCACGTAAACTACATCGACATCTCGTCCCTGCCTTTCCAGATACCGTTGGGAGCGCTGATCCCCATCCGCGTGGAGAACCTCATCCCAGCGTGCAAGAACCTCGGTGTCACCCACATCACGAACGGCTGCTACCGTTTGCACCCGGTGGAGTGGAATATCGGTGAGTCGTCGGGGCTTTTGGCGGCATACTGCCTCAAACACAGCGTGAAGCCCAGAGAGGTAAGGGAAAACGCCAACCATCTCGCTGCCTACCAGAAGCTGCTTGAGGATCAGGGAGTTGAGCTTTCGTGGCCAGAAACACACCCGGTGTAAGATGCAGATAGTAGGTAT
>CAZVGZ010000030.1:0-44477 GCA_964627605.1 uncultured bacterium
ATGGCATCCTGTGGCCAACACCGCCAACGGTTTAGAACAGCCTGCGACACTTAGGGATGCGCTGTTCGCGGCGAGTGCTCTCAATATGTTTATAGATCACGCCGATGTGTTGACGATGACGAACATCGCCCAGACGATAAATGTTTTGCAGTGCCTTCTGCTCACCGATGGGCCGTTGATGTCACGCACCCCGACATATCATGTTTTTGATTTTTTCAAAGCGCATGCGAACGGCGTTGCACTGAAACTGTCGCTCAAAGGGCCGCAGTTTGCAGGTTCCGACGGTACATCGGGGGATTATCTAAGCGCTTCTGCCAGCCGATCAGAGGACGGTGCCATCACGATGACAGTGGTCAACCGGGACATCTCCGAAACTCATGGCGCGTCTATTTCGGTTGGAGAATCCGGCGGTGGGATGGCCGAAAACGTCAAAATCCTCACCTCGGACGATGTCCGCGACCAGAACACGCCTAACGACCCAGACGCGGTGACACCATCAGACTGCGACTCCATGCCGCTTGAGTCGATGACGTTCCCGCCTCGATCGATTACGGTGTTTACAGTCGCATGAACAAGAGTTCCGCTCGTCGTTGGGGTAGATCAGTAGGAGCGGGAAACGCAGGAGGGCGACAGGTTGCAGAAAATTCTGCGCGAAATTCCAGAATCCTTCGAGACTGAGAGGCTGCTGCTCCGGTGCCCCAGGGCAGGCGATGGAGCAGTGCTATATGAAGCCGCATCGGAGTCGGCTGACGAGTTGAGGCTGTGGCTTCCCTGGATGACAGCCGACTATTGCCCCGATGATTCCGAAGCGTGGGTCAGGCGAATGCAAGCGCGCTTCATTGCACGTGAGACCATCTCATTTCTCCTGTTCTTAAAAGGCGAAGACAAGTTAGTCGGTGGATGCGGGCTTATCGTGTGTGACTGGGAGGTGCCAAAATTTGAGATCGGCTACTGGGCCCGCACCTCTCAGACCGGACATGGCTACATCACTGAGGCGGTGAACGGCGTCGTGCGGTTGGCTATCGACACTTTGGGGGCAAACCGTCTGGAGATCAGGTGCGACACCAAAAACGACCGCAGCGCTGCGGTCGCTAAAAGGGTGGGGTTCGTCCTTGAGGGCACGCTGAGATGCGACACCCGCTAACACACAGAAGGCGCGCTACGAGATACGTTCTTGTTCGCCAAGGTTATGCCCGACAAACATTAGAGTAGCTGAGTCTATCCAGTGCGCGCAGTCGCCTGAAGCAAGGTGGCGAACTGTCCAAACCTTCCAGCAATCGCTGCTGTGGCATTCGTCGGTTGACTCGCAACCGTTGACGGCAGGTATAATTTGTAGCCACAACGCGACACTCAAAGCGCGCCCGTCACTATCGGTCCTTACGGGTCAAACCTCTGCTTCCACTCATCAATGGCGTCTTTCCAGTCGTTGAGATGCCTCAAATAGTAAACGGTTGCTGTCGAATCCATGTACACCCACTTTAGAGGCCCCACCTCCTCAAGCGCCTCCGGTACTGCTGGTGGTGCAGGCGGATTTATACTTTGCCTGATTTCATCGCCATAGGTTTCGGTGTTAGCAAATTCTGACTCCCCCAGCTCGATTATTGCGGAATTGCGGGAGTCAACCGCCTCTTTATACTGTCGCTGCCACTCTTTGATCGCGTCGCCGTAGGCTCGCAATTGGGCCACGTAGGCCAACGCTGAGTCTTTGTCAGCTCAAAGGTGAAATCCGACCCAATCTTTGGGTAGGCGAAATTGAGTTCATAGCAGCTATGATGGCCTCGACATCCGGTAAACAACCCGGTCTCATCATTATTGTCAACGTCGAAATACCACCCGTGGTGGCCTCGGTCGCGTGTTTCGGCCAGATAAGTCCACTGTCTGTTGGGATAGACCTGGGCCATGAAACCGAGTGTGAAATAGATGCGTCGGGTATTTAGGTCAATCCACAAGTGGCCTTTGTCGATGTCTTCATGGTCGTCGAAACGGGGTCCGTTGGTGTCGCTCTGACGGTCGTCGTTGCCGTCCTCGAACGCAATGAGAGCATCGGTCCACTCAGCGCCTGGGCCGACAACATTACCGTCCTGACCGAATGTGAACGCCCCTGTTGCAGCCGCCGCCATTGGGATCACGACGCCACACAACCAAACGCGCCAGTTTTTTTTTGGACATGCCATCACCTGCGGCTTCAAAGGTCACTGCGGGAACATGTGATCCTCAATAAGAATATAGCTATTGGTTTCTACTAGGCAAGTAGTAGGCTGGATGTCGAAGTCGCTTGGAAATTCATAGCGTACAGTGCAAGTCGTTGGCAAAGAACAGCCAGCCGCCGATAGTCGGTCTTCGGAAATCTCCACTTGTCTGCGTGTGTATTTCGTCAGCGGAAACTTGAGGGCATGTTATCAGATCGTTCGCTACAAAGAAGACAGACGCGCAACGCCGATGGCCGCCAGTTCTCAGCTTGATAGGGGCGTTCTGATGGACACTACCCGTCGCGTTCGTCGTGCTTCCCACAGTAGATTAATCAGTCTAGCGGCGGGCTTCGCAGAACAGCACCGCCATACCCGCACGACTGAAAGGATTCGATACCGATGGCGCATGAGATACTATCCACCGATCCGAGACTCACATGGCAGGGCGCGGCATCGCTCGAAACCAACGACGATTGGGTTTTGCCGTGGCGCATTCCTCACGAACAGGCCCTACTGTTTGAAGAGGGGCTGCGTGAGAGGGCAAGGACGACAGTAGGGGTAAGACTCTCTTTCGTGAGCGACACCATCATGCTCGCTGGAGTTATTGAACCGAGCGATGGAGAAGGTGCAGTTGATCTGTACATCGACGGCGAGATGGTTGGAACAGAGGATATTACCGAAAAGGAGCGTTTCGGATATGACAACCTGAAGCCAGGGAAAAAGACGATGGAGCTATGGCTGCCAGTGGCGCAGCAGTTCCGACTGAGGTCGCTATCACTCAGCGATGGAGCGGCTCTCGAACCTTTTCAGGACGACCGGCCAAAATGGATTACTTACGGAAGCTCCATTACTCATTGCGGTGCCGCAGAGTCGCCTAGCATGACGTGGCCCGGTGTTGTGGCGCGTGCTGCGGGATATAACCTCACCTGTTTTGGGTTTGGAGGGCAGTGCCATCTTGACGCGCTCGTAGCGATGACGATGTGCGATCTGCCAGCCGATTATCTGTCGATGTGCGTCGGCATCAATATCATGGGCGGTGGCACCCTGAACATCCGTACGTTCCGGTCGTCAATCATAGGATTTGTGAGGATTGTGAGGGAAAAACACCTTGACACCCCGTTTGTTGTAATGTCGCCGATTATCAGCAAAGGGCGCGAAACGGTGGCGAACAGCGCCGGAATGCATCTGGTTCTTATGCGCCAAGAGGTGCAGGCGGCTGTGGACGTGTTGCGAGATTGCGGTGACGACAATGTCCACTACGTAGACGGACTCGATGTGATGGGTGCCGAGCAAGCGCATCTGCTGCCTGATGATCTGCATCCCGGACCGGAGGGCTATAAAGTCATGGGGCAGCGCTTTTTGGATTATGCCGCGCGGCCTTATTTTGGAGCAGCATAGTAAAAGGGGTAGCCGCTATGCTGGCCGGCCTATCAGGTGCGATTATGGCTGCGGTTTGACAGCTACAGGTGGGATAGCATTTGGCATTGACGGCGAAAGCCGACCGATTGGGTGGTGTTTTTCCTACCGATATAGCGCCTTGATGGTACCCCAGGTTGACGGGTTTACGGACGCTGGTGTGCCCATGTGAGGTGAGACTGAAAACGAGGTGACTGGGGTGGTCGCCACTAAGAAAGCGTCGGTGTCTGCGTCGTAGGTGACAGCCAGACCGTCAGGTATTTCTGGAGTGTTGAGTGTCATCGCGCCGTCGTCCTCGTTCCAGTCTACAGGCCCCCACCCCAAGTGATAGTAAGCGGCGTTGGTGATCTCCTCGCCCCAATCGCCCAAAGGCACCGGTGAGCCTATGATTCCTGCGATCCCCACTGTGTCGCCCTTCTTGAATGCCACTGTCTGGTCCACGTTGAATACAACCTCCCTCAAACCAGGAAGATCGGCGCTCGCTTCCAACCAGTTGGCGTTTGGTCCGCCCTCTACGCCGCCATCACCATCGTAGCCCAACGCGAACCGGATAAAAGGATAGTCAGGGCCCACTGGGAGGTTGTAGCGCCCGTTCACCTCTTCGCCTCGCTGGAATTTGGAGCCGTCATCGCTGTCGTCGAAGTTTGTCTGAATCGCCATGTCGAAACCCATTAGCGGATATGCGAACGTCAGCTCGCCATGGTGGTTCTTGTCGGTGAGTGAGCCGGTCTCCTGGTCGTTGTCGAGGTCAAACGCGATTGAGGGATAGCACCTGTTGCGGATGCCAGACGGGTAGGCCCAGAGCCGGTTGGGGTAGAGTTGATCGAATACGCCGACAGTCCAGTGGATCATATCCTGGTCCATGTCGAAATAGACATGCATCCGATCTATATCTTCGTGGTCGTTGAACTGAAGGCCACCATCGGCGCTTTCCCTTTCGTCGTTGTCGTCAATCACTGTGATGTGGCTGTCGTCCCATTCCGCTCCTGGGCCGACCACGTTGCCGTCGAGGATGAACGTGAACGCCCCGACCCTTTGTGACAGGGTGCACAACACCACAAGAACACTCCAAAATAACCATCTGTTCGGCATTTTGACCGCCTCCAACAAGAGTTGAGTCTCTATTCAGTTCAAAGTACGGTAATTGTGAGGAATATCGGATGCAAGCTGTCGAGCGACAGAAAAAGCCGCCCGTTCTTATTTGGGAAGGGCGGCAGCCCGGCTGCATCGGTTCAGCGGGGTCTTACCTGTAGAGCGTTTTTACATCGCCCCAAGTTGTCGTGTTGATCGCCACCGGGGTTACATGTGGCGAGGCTGAAAATGTGCTGACCGGGTCTGTCGCCACTGAAAAAATGTCGGTTCCTGAGTCGTAGGTTATCGCCAAACCGTCTACGATCTCTGGTGCATGGAAGGTCATCGCACCTTCGTCGGGGTCCCAATCGACAGGTCCCCATCCAACGAGGTAGTATCCGCCATTGGTGATCTCCTCACCCCAGTTGTCGAACGGCACCGGGGACTGGCCGTGACCGGCGACTCCTATCATCTGGCCTTTCTGGAACCACACAGACCCGTTGTGGGCCTGGAGCGCGGCTATTAGCGGATCTAGCTCGATATAACCCTCAAACCAGGCTGCGTTCGGTCCGCCTTCAACTTGGTCGAAATCGTAGCCCAATAGAGCTTCGCTGTATTCACCGATCTTCGTCCAGATGCCGGCGACTCCCTGCTCGCTTGTGACGTAGACACCGTCTCCTAGGTCCCGCGTATCCCAACCGAGATCGAATCCGAAATCGAACCCGATGAGGGGCCACGCAAATGTCAACTCGCCGTGATGGTCTTTGTCCGTCAAAAGACCGGTTTCCTGGTTGTTGTCGATGTCGAAATACCAGCCGTGGTAGCCCCTGTCGCGAATACCCTCCATGTAGGCCCACTGCTTGTTGGGGAACACCTGATCCATGAACCCCATAGTGTAGTATATCCGCCGATCTTCCAGGTCGATCCACAGGTGTCCGGTGTTGATATCCTCGTTGTCGTCATATCTGGGCCCGGAGTCACCATCGCGGGCGTCGTCGCCGTCGTCGAATGCCAAAAGTGCGTCGTTCCATTCGGCGCCTTCGCCGACGACGTTGCCGTCGAGCTGAAATGGGAACTCGGCGTTGGCCCACATGGCGAACCCGAATAGCGAGGCGACGCAAACAGCTAACCAAAATCTCTGTTTCATGGGTCAAACTCCGATGTCTAGTGCCCGATATAAGCCCTTGCCCAAAATGCACTCTGGCAATCTAGCCTGAGCTCAATCACCCTTTTTCCGGCTGGACGGATGTTGTTCTGACAGAAAGCGTTTTCCGCGATCCCACCAGAAAATACCTGATCCGAAGCCGCTCGGTCAACATCACAACAGTCAGAGCTAGCGACCGCTATGCCCCACGTCGGCGCTGTCTCTCGAGTTGTGCATTGGTGACCCTCTGAAGAAGCAGCCCAACGATAGCGACACCTACTCCGACAATCAGCATCATCTCATTGTATTCGTAGAACAGCGACACAAGCATCGCCCCAACACCTACCAACATTGCCAGAAAACCGACAATGTTGTACCAGATACCTGATAAGTTCTCTGCCATGGGCACCTCCTCCACAGACCTGAATCATGCATCAGCAAACCGAATCGGCAGACACCAAGCTGATCATCTCACCGATACTATATGTTCTACCAAGACGGTATCAAGAACTCCTGCGTCGGAAAGACGTATTCAACGATAATGCCACTGTCCGCCCGTGCGACCGAAGTGGTCTCCACAAGCGCTGGCTCCGCCCCGACGCTCTGTTGCACTCGGACCAACTGGTTGAAAGCATCGTCTGCGTCGTCGTAGCGACCTGCTTCGTAGTAGACCACCATCAGATTGCGCCGCGCATCGACGTTGTAGGGCGCGAGCTTAATGGCGCGACGAAAAGCGACGATGGCCGAATCGGCACGATCGGGTTCCACACCGGAAAAGGTGTGTTCCATTGTGCCCAACCACATCCAGAGCTCGACGCCATTCGGGTTTAGCTCTGTCGCCCGGCGAGCCAGACCGACCGCAGAGGAGTACCACTCGCGCTCGTACCAGTAGCGCGCTGCCGCCAAGAATGCATCGGCAGCTTTGTGGAGTTCAGCCCGAGCTTCGACTATCCTGTCCGCTTCTAAAAAACTGACAGCTTTCATGTAGCGGGCAAAATGCAGCATCTCCACTGCGGCTGTATCGCCGACATCAACGCTAATCAGCTTCTCAGCATGCTCGAGACACTCATCCACCACCTTGAGCCTGTGACACTCAATGGCTGCCAACGAGCGGCGTATGTCATTTCGCCCTGGGTGCTCGGACAGAAACTCCCTAAACAGTCGCGCTGCTTCTGGCCAGTTGCCTCGTTTGGCGGCTTTCCCAGCGTCGCGTCGAACATCTTTGCCACACCCGGTGGCACCAAAAACAGACAGAGCGGCGGCGGTCAGCAGTAGTCCGACCACCACTGACCGCAGCCACCTATCGTCTGTATCTGGCCTGTTACCCACCTGGCCTTCTATTGGCAGTCCACCTGAAAGGCGGAGCGACCTACCCACCCAGCTCAGCGAATGGCCGGGCCTCACCATCGCCAAATACATACAGCGTATAGCTCTGTCGATGCTCTGTATGAGGGTGTTCCATCTCGCGCTTTCCCCGGACTAATCCCGAGCACACTCCACTTTAACTCTTCCGCTGATCCATCGGCAGTTAACAGGTTGCCAAATGTGATGCGGCGGGCAATCCATAAGAAATATACTGAAAAACCTGTTGCCGTCTACTGCACGCGTGTCGACGCCGCATAAGTTCTGCGTCGTTCGGCGCGACCACTTGTGATAAAATGTAGGTGATTTACACTATGATGCTGACGCTTTCGGTGAATGGATATAGTCCATGAAGCGACCACCAACATCTGCGGCTTGTGTCGATCCTGGATGCACAAACACTCGGTAGCGGAAAAGAAGCGACTCGCCCTCTGGCAATACATGGGTTCCGTCGCGTTCAGGAGTTCCGTAGAAATCGCCCCAACCGAAAGGGTTGGCGGTCATTAGGCCGTAGTTGCGAACATGCCACCAGGTCGGATACCTAAAACTCGAGGGATGGTTCATAACTGCGATGCCCACCTCATTACCGTCGTCCGCAGGTCCGTAGTAGTCGCACCACGCTGCGCGTTTGCCCCAGGTTTCGGCCTCGTTCGTAGCGCCGGTGGACTGCACAATAGTGCCGTGCAGCGACGCGTCCATCGGTGTGGCAACACGCACTGAGAGTATGCCGCCTTCCTTGGTGTCACCAAAACTCACTTCGCCTTCTGTCGCCTCAAACTCAACATCTACGTCCATCAGGGCAAGCGCGGTGGGTACCGCATAGATTGTCACGGTTCTCGTCTCGTGCATGACCGTCTGCCCCTTGGAGTCCAACCACGCATTTCTCGCGACGAACCTCCCGAACACGGGCCCTGTCTCGCAGCTTTCAAACGCTAGATGCTTGACAGTGGCGCTGCCCTCCTCTTCTGACCAGTTGTCCGCACCGTTGACATCGCCGTGCGCTACATAGAGCGATTTGTGGTGATGATGGTCCTCGTGTTCACCAGTGCGTGGCTCCACAGGAAATCCTCTGGTCACTGACGCGCCGTAGGGGCCGACCACCGGGTGGAAAAACGGCCTCGCCCAATCGTCACCGTAGTGATAGGTGGTAAAGTGGACGCCGTCCACGCTGATTTTCACTTTCCCCTGACCATCATCAATCATCTCCACACCTGCGTCCTGCGGTGCATCAGAGGGTTCGACATTCAGCGTCAGCGTCTCTCCAGCGAGCATATGTGGGATAATGCACGAAACTGCCGAACTGTCGGATCCCTCAGGCAGCACCGCCTGTCCGAGAATATCGACCCCACTATTTTCGCTGGTCATCCGCACCACTCGCAGAGCTTTCTTGGCGATGGCTGCGGGCATTTCTGCTGTCACTGGGCAGTTGCGGCGGTCGTGTGGTCCGCCGGCGATCTCAATCTGATTGGCCATATCAGTCCTTCAAAGTCAAAAATGGGGGTTGTCTGTCTTGCTTAGCGGGTATGGGCTATCACGCTGAGGCAAACGTCTCTCTTAAGTAGGCAAGGCTCTTTCTGGCGATCAGTTCCGGGCCTGGGCTGTAGTCAAATGGTTCGATGGATACCCAGCCCTCATAGCTGACTTCATCAAGGGCTGTGGCTAGAGGGGCGAAGTCGAGTTCGCCCATTCCTGGGCCAAGTAGGTTTGGGTCGTTCGCATGGACATGACGAAACCAGCCAGCGCTATTCTTGATGATCTCCGGAATCGCAATCTCCTCGGACGACATCGCTTTGGCGTCCAACATCATCTTGACGTGGGAGCCATCGACCTCTTCTGCGAAACGTATGGCTTCCTTGGCGGTGTTAATGAAGTCGGTCTCAGTGGGTGCGAGCGGCTCTATGCAGACGGTAACGTTGCACTCCTTGGCAACCGGGGCGACCTGGTTGAAAAACTCGATTGCGTAATCCCACGCCTGACTGTAGTCCAAAGTCTCATGCACGTTGCGTTGTTTAGGTGATCCGTTTATCATCACCGCCCCGCCAAGCTCGGCACAACACCTTATCAGCTCATGATAGTAGGCTAGTGTCGTCTCGCGGATGCTCTGGTCTGGATGGTTTACGTAGAGGCCTCCTGGGCTAAGGAGCAGCCAGTGAAAACCTACAATACCCAGTCCAGAGTCGGCGGCGGCTGACCTGATCTCCGCGCGGCGTTTGGTGGAGATGTCAACTACCGATTCTGCCAGGGTGAACGGAGCGATCTCAACACCGTCGTATCCGATCTCGGCCAGACATTCACACACGCGGCCAAACTCCCAATCCTTAAACATCTCGTTGCAGGCGCTGAATCGCATATCCATCTCTCTTCTAACGCTTTGTTGGCGGGCCTAACTGACCTGGCACGGTGGACTAAATGCCGCTCTAGAGTATATTAATATAACAACAGCCGGACAACCTGAGCGGCAGCGGTAATGTGGGTGATTGGGCGGTGGTGATGAACGTCTTCTTGGAGGATCGACCATGTTAATCAATCAGTTGGATATGGTGCGGGTTATGACACTTCTGGCCGAGCGTGGCGTTGACGTTGCGGCGGTTAGAGAGCGGATGGGCTGCGATCTGGAGGTCGCGCCGCGCCCACACGAATGGTGTGCTGATACCGACTTTCGGCAGTGCAAGATTATTGGGGTGACGTGGTGGCCCGCTAGCGGCAAGTTTGGCAGCTACAACGTCTGTCTGTATCACAATCGCGTTGTGGGCCCGTTGGGCCGCAGCGCCGAGATTATGCCTGCGCCAAAAGCGACGCAGGCGACTCAGACTACTGAAGACGGTCGTTCGGTGTTAGCGATCAGCATCGACGACAACCTTGTTGGGTGGGCGCTTGTTAGAGAGGATCTGCTTACAGATGAGGGGTCGGTGCCTCTTGGCGATGATAGTGATCTGATGCTGGGCGAAATAGCGACATGGCTCAATAGTATTTTGCAACACTACCTGCCGAACATGATAGCGGTTGATGATCCCGCCGCAGCGCCGTCTGAGGAGCGAGAGGGTTCCAAGTGGCATGGAGCTTTGGGCATCAAGGTCAGCAGCTCTTCGGTTTCTCACCGTATCATGGACTATGACGGACTCCGGCGTCTGGAGCGGATCACCGGTCTTCTACAGGGTGTTGCGAGCGTTCGCCGTCCGCGACGGGTGTTAGCGGTTGATGTGCAGCATGCCACTGGTGGCGATGAGGAGGAGGCGGAAAGATGGGTTGTAGACGCTTTTGGGGATAGCGAACGGGGTGCGGCGCAGACCCGAGCGGTGTGGCTTGGATGTCATGTGTTGTCAGAAAACACTAAATCAGGGCTTGAACCGTGATCGCTCTAGGGTTGACACTCCTGTTGGCGGTGGCGTCCACGACCCTATCCGCAGGTTCGAACAACGCTCCCTACTCCATTCGGCAGGTCACCTTTGTTGGATCGGAGGGTCACGCAGGCAGCGATCCGGCGCTGGTCATAGGCAAGGATGGCGCACTGCACCTGTTTTGGGCAGAAACCACCGAAGGTTTTGAGAGAATATGGTATCGCAGAAGCGTGAATGATTCGTGGGGTTCGAGACAGGATATAAGCTGGAATATTGCCCTCTCACAATCCACCGAAAATATCACGCGTGGCAACGCCGACGTCGCCACCCCGGCGGCAGCCATCGATTCAGCTGGAACAGTGCATGCCGTTTGGGTGCAGACGTTTGAACACCGACTGGATCATCATTACGCCACTGTGGCAGGTGGTGTTGTAAGCGATCCCATAGAGCCCCAAATGTTTGTGGCTGAAGGCGCGGACTATCTGAACAAGGACGATAGGAACCCCTGTGTTGCGACTAGATCTTTTGGGCTGGTTGCGGTTGCTTGGGAGCGAGGCGACCCGCCATACGTCGCACTCACAACTCGAAAAACATCCGGCGATTTTTCACCCCCACTCCAGATTTTGACACAGGGCCGCACTGCGGCGATGCCCTCTATGGTGGTGGATCCAAACGATGTGATATACGTCGTTTGGATTGAACGAAACCTCGAAGACACCTCGTGGGACGTAATGCTGTACGACGCCCAAGCCGGAACCAGGGCGCTTTCCAGCTCGAGCGTCATCCGATCGGCACCTGGGATGGTTCTGTCGCCTGATGGCGGCGTCCTCACTGCGTGGTTTGAGACGATCCCAGACCTAAGAATGGTTCACTCAATGACACCCCAGCCAGGACGCGATCTGTCGTTATCGAGTGTCGGCGTGTCAGGGGCTGGCGATCTATCTGTGGGGATGTTTGGCGACAACCAACTCGATGCTGTGTTTAGGGACGATAGCACAGCTAGACTTCCAAATGTGCAGACTGGATGGGATGCGTGGAGCGGTTGGTTGCACGCCTCGCCGTTGGATGCCATCGAAGCGGTCGATCTGGAGGTGAGGGCGATCGGTAAGGTGAGCGGCGCTACGTCTGATGGAGGCAGACTCTTGCCTTTTGTAGCCCGACTGCAAGGCGAGCGACCGACTGTCTGGATTGCCAGTCGAGAGGACAGAGCGCTGGCGGCGGCCCTGTTGACTTCGGTGGAGGGGAGCTAGGTCAACGATCGTGTGGCAATAAAGTGGGATTTCGCGCCAGATATGGTGCATGACAAACACGCTATATCGGTGGCACGTCGCCAGGAGGGGACTCGTGAGTGGGGAGAGCCCAGGGGGGGGACCCCCACGACTTCTGGCAGCGTGACGTGGTACGATGAGCCGCCTCAGTCGGGAATATGGAACTACCGCCTACAGCTCCGATTGGACGGTGCCGTCTCGGACATCAGAACCGTGCGTGTATCGGTGCCGACGGACCCGAATGTCGCCGCTGTATCCTCCAACCCTTTCAATTCGAGTTTGAAGATAGAGCATTCTGGTTGGGCTGCTTGGGTTTCGGTGTACGATGTGAGAGGACGACGAATCGCCAGCCAAAACACTGGTTCTGCCTCTGGTGGTACCACAACGGTCTGGTCTTGTAACGGTAAGGATATGTCTGGTAGATCTGTCGCCAGCGGTGTCTATTTCGTTCGCTTTGTTTCGGTCGACAGTTTCGGCGACCAGACCGTGATCACCCGCCGTGTCGCATTGGCGAGGTAGCGGTACGTGCACTCAACGCTCTACGGATGGACACTCCAGGGTTTGTCTCACCCGGCGTCCCAAGCGTTGGCGCAGAGTAGTTGGAGTGAGGGGCAGGTTTGGGAATCTGGGACTATTTCAGTATCCGAGCCAGACGAACTGATCGTCAGCGCTAGTTCTATCACAGGTGGTGTGGCGGTCGCGCTCCAGTTTGGCGATGGATCAGGCTGGTCAGACTGGATAGATGGTTGGCGTTGGCGATCGCCCAGATCGCATCTGCCAGATCGGTCTGCTGGCTGGGTCGAGTGCAAAATCGACACGATCCTGCTCAGACGCCCTGTCACGTTGCTTCGGGCCCGCGTTGAGCAGACCTCGCTTCAAAGTCTCATCCTGTCTGGTTCCAAATCCGCAAACCCTCATTCCGTAAAAGATCACGACGGTCCTATAGACCCGGTATTAGTGGATGTTCCGTTTCGTTCGCAGATGGATGCCAATCCTGACATCTCTTTGCGGATATGTGGCCCGACATGTTTGGCGATGGTGCTTGAGGCGTGCGGAACCAACGTCGGCACAGAGGAGATGGCTAAGGAGTGCTACGATGCCGAGGAAGATATATATGGCAACTGGTCCCGGATGGTGGCAGTTGCTGGGGAGAACGGGGTTTGGGGATGGGCCAGCCGTTTTAACGGTCTGGGAGCGATCGCATCACACGCCAGGAGCGGGGGGCTGGCTGTTCTGAGTATAGCGTTTGAAGGTGGAGCGCTGTCTGGCGCAGCGTTGGAGCGCACCGACGGCCATTTAGTGGTGTTAAAGGGTGTAGACGCTGACGGAGACGTAATCTGCAACGACCCGTCGTTTGGAGACAACCGTGGCGATAGTGTAGTCTATCAACGCGATGAGTTCCTAAAAGCTTGGCTGGGACACGGCGGTGTGGGGATTCTGTTCGCCAAGCAGTGAGATGCTAGTGATCGGGAACGGTTTTGGGGATGCGATAGAGAAAGCCATGGTACCCAAGCTGATCCCCGCCTGGAAGCGATGTCGGCGGCGTTGGTACACCTATATCACCGACAAGCTGCCCATGTTCCTTGACTTACTCCATAAGCCCTGCGAACGGTGGGTTGATCCTCAAGAGCGACGCCTGTTCCCAATCTGTCAGAAATATAAAATTAACGCTGTCCCACCGATCAAAATGGTGGTCTGAAATTACATCGATCCACTGGTAGGACCGTCTACGTGCTTTGGTAAGCGCATAGAAACACAGCCCGGTGTCCATAACCGTTTCGCTTTTAGACACCGCTGTCAAAAGCTCCTCACTGAACTTGTCGTAGTCGCAGTAGGGCCATATCCTGGCGATTCGCACGCCGTGTAGCAGCCCAAGCACAGCGATGTTAGTGACGATGAGTACCAGCGCTATTCGGGTTGCTATCCTCCATCGATCAGAGAGGTTTCTTCGATAGGTGCCGAGGAGTGTGACTGCTGATACAATCGCAAAATACGGCACGACGCCGACGATATTTCGTTGGTACGGCCCAGCAGCAACCGCAGCGACAGTCATCACTGCGGCAACTGTCATGGCAGCCAGGAGTTCATGGTGTCCGTCGCCTTGCTACAAAAGGATATCGACCCCGACGACAGCCCAGATCAGGATAGTCGGGGCGTGGCGAAAGTAGTTATAGTATCGACCAAGTTCCAGCAGGACCCCTCTGTCAAAATTGGCGTGCCAGCTCAACTGGTTGGTGAACTGCCGCAGAAACTCATAGGGGTCGTGCATGATGTGTATTACCCAGATTGACATAGTAACTGCAGCGCCATCAAACCACCACGTCAGGTTACTTTCCGCTGATATTCATCGAAGCGCTAGCCAGACGCCGGACAGAGCAAACGCCGCGCAGAGTCCGTCCATCCGCCCTGAGTGAGCCGCCCAAAACAGAAGTGGATCGCCGATGCTGATCGCAGTGGCGATCAGAGTAATCTTCGCCGAACCGAACATCTCTCACGTTATCGCCGCAACTGCTGCGATGACCACCATCATTGCCGCCAGGTTTACCGCCCTGGCCTGCCAGACATCCAGTCCGAACAGCTAGTAGACATTTCCGAGGATGTAGAAATAGATCGGAGGATGGGCGTAGTAGCGCTCCTCAAAACCGTCTAGCCCCAACGACGATG
The DNA here is from genome assembly GCA_964627605.1 of uncultured bacterium. Lineage (GTDB taxonomy): Bacteria > Latescibacterota > MWCZ01 > MWCZ01 > CAZVGZ01 > CAZVGZ01. Next base: position 14,453 of record CAZVGZ010000030.1, read on the forward strand.
CCGAGGCTCTGCCGAAATGGGTCACATCGTAGGCGATAGAGGAGATTTGCGCCTTGTCGGAGGCGACCGGTGAGCGCAGTACGAATGGGGTTTGGATCAACGCGTAGGCAAGAAGCAGCGCCGCCACCAGAAAAAATAACCATTTCCCGCCGCCACGATCAGCCGCATCTATCATTCTCCAAGTGAGATCCAAGGAGGTCCTAACCCCTTTTGCGGGATGTCGATACGGTAGATGCGGGCATGGTAGCCAGCCTGGGCACCAGGCACATCGAACGCTGTTCTGTGAGGGTCTCTGTTTTTCTACGGCAATCAGACCACCAACGCCGGGCGATGTGGCTGTTACGCAGCGACTGCTGCCCGGCCAAGGTCGCTCTTATTGAGAGGGGGCAGGTTATTGATGAGTCTCCAAAAAACTTCCCACTCCGGTCCTCGATGGCCGTGGAGCGTCACCGCTTCTATCAGCACCGAAGAGTCGTTGTAATTATAGATCTTTTCGATATCTTTACGGAACGGAAAAAGGTAGGTCGGGTCCCCGTCGATCAGCCCCTCAATATACTCTTCGACGCCTCTGCCCAACAGAGACTCCACGTAGAACACCGGCCTTAGAAGGTTGGCGTTGTTATAGATTGCGCCTCTTAAATGATAGTTCTCTCTCAGCGATCCGTTGTGTCTGACAGACTCACCAAGCGGAGTGTTGGGGTAGACCCTGACGCCGTAGAGGATCGTCACCATGTCGGCACGGACCTGTCTCAAAAGCTTGAATGTATTGGCGATTGTATTCCTGGTCTCACCTGGGCCACCCATCACAACTTCGTACATCGTGAGGAAATCGACGTCTCGGCAGGCTTCAAATGTCCGCAAAACATCTTCGGGCCCATGTTCACGCCCGAGGCGGCCCAACTGTTCAGGATCGCCGCTGTCGATTCTAAACCTGATGCCGCTGCAACCAGCGTCCTCCATCGCGTGCGCCAACTCAGCCGTGAAGTCGAGAGGACTACATGTGGCAAACCAGAGCACCCTGTCTTGCAGATTCAGGGCCTGCATCGCTTTGCAGATCTTCAGGGCGTGGTCGTGGGGTCGGTTGAACTCAGTATCCAGCGCTTCAAGGCAGAATATGCCCTCATCGGCGAGCGCTTCTATCTCTTTGGCTACATGTTTGGGGTTTCGAAGGCGAATCGTCTGACCGGCGGTGAGCGCGTCAACGCCATAAGTAGTCTGCGATTCACAGCCCCTTTTCGTCTCAAACCAGACCTGTCCACCCTCATTCTGGTAGCGCGTGTTATCCATCATGTGCCTTGAGGAGTAGGGCTTGCGGCTCAAATCAGCAGATTTGGTGTTTTCTTGGCGGTAGACTTTATCGACAATCATGGCGACGTTGGGAATCGCCAACGGGTCGCCGCCGGTCTCTATCGCAGAAACTAGCGCAGGCAGGGCATCATCGGCGTCGCCCACAATCCCGTAGTCGGCGCGGCAGAACTTGAGAATGGCTTCTGGATAGATGGAAAATGCGCCGCCCATCACAATCACCGGAGCTTTGGTTTTGCTCCTTAAATATTCCACCAACGTTTTTGATTTGGGAAGAAAGAACGTCTGGCTTGACAAGAGCCCGTCATCCAGGTGGCGCTGCAAGATGGCAACCGCCAAAACCTCGCGACCGGCGACGGCTTCGCTGGTTGCGCAGTACCAGTCGCTCTCTGATGAGAGATCGAGCAGGTCAGGTTCGTAGCCGTTTTCGATCAAAGCGGTGGACAGGTAGTCGAGGGTCGCAGGCGACACGGGTGGTTTTCCGCGATCAGGATTAACGAGAATAACGGTTTTGGACACAGACCCCTCCTGCGGCGGCCTGTCCAACAGGCTGGCGCGGCAACTTTGACCTATCCGGGGCGCGTTATGTCACCTGCGGAAAGGCTGCATGACTTGTGATTGGATGGAACAACGACCTAAAAAAGATACGAAAATCGAAGGCAAACGCCAAAAATGGAGGTGTAACTCGCTCTCCAGACTAGTAATTGACGCCTTTTTGGTTGACAGATGGGTGTCTGGAACCAGAGCGGTGACGACAAAAATGGGGCTGTATATAGTCCGTAGCAACTCGCTGTTAGGAGTGATAGCGGTCTAGCAAACTCTGTATTGGATCGAGGTTCGAGCGTGCTGAGAGCAGCGTGGAAAGCTCCGGTGACACTGGTTGTCATCAGTGTCGTGTTGCGCTCGGTTCACCGGTCTGCGCTGCGAAATTCTTACTGCCAACCAGATTGCGCCCCGCTCGGTCGGTATGAGTCAGGCGGGTGCTCAAGCCTGTTCGACATAGGTTGAACGAAACAGTGTCAAAAAGGTGGGTCTGTGGGCTGCAATTTGCCGCATTCACCTAGACTTTTTGACCAGCGCAGGGGTTACATAGCCCACCAGCCTGCCGATGCGAGGTGCCGGATGTGCGTCAAAATCCACAAGCATGACACCGCTCTTCTTAAACCAGAGCGCCATCTGGTCACCACCGCTCAACAGCTCAGAGGCCAGAGCGGACATGCTGGGTTCGTGACCAACCAGAGCTACCGTCGCAGTAAGTGGGAACTGGCTGACATAGTTGATGACCGCCGCTGGCGAAAACTCGTCTGCCAAGATCGGCGTCTGTTCAACTTTGCCTAGAAAACCTGCGGTTTCAGTCGTGATTTCAGCGGTCTGAACGGCGCGGACGTAGGGGCTTGTTATTAAGAAATCGAAAGTGAGGGATGTTTTCGCGAGGCTTTTTATGACTCTGCGTTGCCGTTTTCGGCCTTTTGGGGTCAGCGATCTTTGGCTGTCGTCGGGGTATTTGCTTGAGTCGCGCGCTTCGGCAGCGGCGTGGCGAATCAGGATCAGGCGCATGTCCACGCATCCTTTGATTTGGGTGATTGGATTGAGATGTAATATACTATCTCGCAAAGACAAGGCAAGCGGCGTTTACCGACCTGTGTCACCTTCTATCAATAACGTCACATAGGCGGTGGCGATGGCCGCCAGTGGTTTGACGGCATTATCTTCAGCGTATAGAACGACTTCGAAATAACAGGGGGCTACCTGGTGGAAGCAGCTTTTTTTGACGGTCCAAAACAGATGAGACTGGGTTCGGCCCCTGACCCCAAAGCCAACCCAGGGGAGGTGGTCCTTAAGGTTGGGGCGTGTGCGGTATGTGGTACCGATGTGCGTATATGGCGCAGTGGGCACCACCGGATCAGTCCTCCTGCGATTATCGGTCATGAGATAGCCGGGACGGTGGAGCGGTTAGGAGATGGCGTAGACAGTGTGGAGATTGGCGACCGGGTGGTGTTGTCACCTCCGGCGTGGAGCTGTGGGGACTGCTATCACTGTGTTAATGGGTTGGAGAACCTCTGTCCAGAGCGCACCGGGCTATCATATGAGCGGGCAGGCGGGTTTGCGCAGTCAGTTGTGGTGCCTGCGCCGCTGGTTGCATCAGGAGCGCTCAATCATATCTCAGATGGGCTTGGGTTCGACGAGGCGGCGATTGTTGAGCCGTTGGCGTGCTGCATCAACGGCCAGTCGCAGTTCACCATCTCCCGAGACGATGTGGCGCTCATTATAGGAGTAGGTCCCATTGGCCTCATGCACGCGGCTCTGCTGAGGAGTGCCAATATCTCGAAAGTGATCGTCAGCGATGTGAGCGAGCAGAGGCTCGCTGCTGCTAGGCTAAGGGATGTGGATGTGGTGATAGACGCCGCAAACGAACCGATCACCGACAGGGTTTTGGAGTTGACCGACGGGCGCGGAGCCGATCTGGTTGTTGTGGCGGTCTCAGCAAAACAGGGCTACCAGACAGCTTTTTCGGTGGCTGCCAAGGGTGCTAAGCTACTGCTTTTCGCTGGACTTCCAAAGGGTGAGGATCAGATTCTATTCGACATGAACCAGGTTCACTACAGGCAGTGGACGATATTGGGTTCCTACGGCTCGTCGGTAGATCAGGGTCGCAAAGCTTTGGCGCTGCTTGAGAGCCGCACGATTGATCCCGCTGACCTGGTAACTCACAGGTTCGGTTTGGGCAATATCGCCCAAGCGTTCGAAGTGGCGGAATCGCTTGATGGGCTCAAGATCGTAGTGACCCCATAGCAGATCGCACCTGTTGTCTGGCGAATCGCCACTGATCTGCGTATTTTTTTTGCGTAGGTTTGGCCTCTCCCCTTAACGACCTTTACTACAGATGCGCCGCGAACAGATAGGCAAAGTTGTCGAAATCGGCCAAGGGTTGTGTCGCGTGAGCGTTCGCTCACAGCAGACCCGCGACCGGTTGGCCGCTGTCCCTGGGATACGGGTGGAGATCGAGGACGCAGAGTATATTGGCTGGCGGGTTATTTTCCCTTCTGAGATGCGACCCATGGTCGAGAGGCTTTTCAAGAAACATCCGCCAATAGATACTGCGCCGCCAACTCAGTTGGGGCTGTTCGGAGCCGCAGGCGCAGAAGAGACCGGTGGGCAGGATCAGTAGTTTTTCTACGAGCCGTCTCTAGAGTTCCCGAAACAGACCGCTGTCTGATGCCCTATGATCTGCATACCACGGCGAACTTGGCGACATAGCGGCAGTATGTCCGCTTTGGGCGAACCGGTGAGGTCCAGCTCATTGAGGCGCGGCAGTCCAGCAAGCGACGACAGATCGCCAACCGTGGTCAGCCCCAGGTTGACAGACTCCAGGTGACACATCCCAGCGAGCGGGCCCAAGTCTCTGACATGAGTGTCAGACATATCCAACCGTTCTAGACTGCTAAGACCCCTTAGATGGATGAGGCTATCGACGCGGGTGTCGTGAATGTCGAGCCACTCAAGTTCACTCATCCCTTTGAGAGCTCTGTGATTTTGGTGCCCTCAATGTCGATGACTTTGAGGTTGGCAAGCTGCGCTAAAGGTGTCAGATTGTGGATGCGGGAGCCGTCGAGATAGATCATTTCTAGTGATTCCAACGTCGCCAGAATGGACACATTGCGGACCAGCGACCCGCCAAGATCGAGCAGCGTCCTCTGCGCCTGCTAAAGCGGTAGCCAGAAGGATCAATATCCACGACATGATCTGCGGTGCCATCGCCAACCTCCCTGTGTGTGGCTTGGGGTGGGTGATACAATAAGGATAGTCTGATGACGGCCAGTGTGCACCAAACGCGAGGGGAGAGGCTATCACCTGACATGGCCAAGACTCCGTGCTTACACGATTGAAACAGGGCTGTAAACACCGCAAACCGTGGGCCTCACAGGCTCTGCTGCGCCCTGTGGAATTCCCAAGAAATTATCACATCGCAGCGTCCAGTGGGTTAGGCGTGATTCTGTTTCTATTCTGATCAACACGGACATCGAAACGAACGAGCGCGGATATGTCCAATGCGGATAGTTGCATACTACGTGATCTCACCGTGGCGCACTAGCAGGCAGCGATATTACTTTTGACTGTCCATGTTGTGCGCCCCGCACGGAGCCTGCAATACTTCTCACACGCAGGCTGCGATGTTACCATTTAAAGCGGAGTGAGTCGATACACTTAGTCACCAATAGGGGCTATTTTGATGACAATGAGCACGAACTGGAAAATCAGCTTGGGTGAACAGGTTCCCGATGCGCTCGGTCGCGAGATTGATGTCTACGAGCAGACACTTGAGCAGAAACGTCGCGGCGAGATTGATGACCCGATGATAGCCGAAATGCGTCTTAGGCGAGGTGTGTACGGGCAGCGATACGACAACGGCAAGCGCGACAACGGAAACGAGACCGCGCTCCTCAAATTCCCGTGCGGCGACCTCACCAAAGGGCCTGGGACGGTGTGGGACGCGCCTGGGATGATGCGCATCAAAATCCCGTTCGGTGGGATGAATGCAGACCAGATGGACGTTTTGGCCGAAGTCGCCGAGGAGTACGCTGACGGGGTGCTCCACATTACGACCCGCCAGGATATGCAGCTCCATTTCGTCAACATCGACGATACGCCAGACCTGATGCGACGGCTTGCGGCGGTGGGGATCACGACACTCGAAGCCTGTGGCAACTCGGTGCGCAATGTGACTGCGTGCCCGAGAAGCGGCGTCTGCAAAGGCGAATCGTTCGATGTGACTCCCTATGCACAAGCCACCGCCATGTACCTGCTGGGACATCCAGATGTTCAGGATTTTGGCCGAAAGTTCAAGATCGCTTTTTCCGGATGTGCTGATGAGGCGTGCGGGCTAACCGCCATCCATGACATTGGATGCATAGCAAGAACCGTGCAGGTAGATGGTCAGGAAAGAAGGGGTTTCGAGGTCTATGTAGGTGGAGGTTTGGGCCCTGTGCCATATCAGGCGCAACTGTATGAGGAGTTTCTGCCAGAAGAGGAACTTCTCCCGTTGTGCCAGGCGATCAGTCGGGTGTTCGCCCGGTTAGGAGAAAAGAAGAACAGGGCTAGAGCACGTCTGAAATTTCTGGTGGCAAAACTCGGCGTTGAAGAATTTCGTCGTCTCGTTCGTGAGGAGAGAGAGAAACTGACAGACGACTCCAGATGGACGGATTTCCTTGCGGAGTTGAACCCGTGGGATGCGCCATCTCGCGAGGCGGCTGACATTGAGGGCGACATCGCCCAAGGTGGACCGTTCACGGTCTGGCGGCAGACTAACGTAATTGAGCAGCGCCAGGACGGTTTTGCGATGGTGGTGGTGAGCCTTCCGTTGGGAGATTTGACTGCCACGCAGATTAGGGCACTTGGAGACATCTCCCGCAAATACACCGACGGCACCGTCCGCAACTCGGTGGAGCAAAATATTTCCCTTAGGTGGATTCCAAAAAAAGACCTTCAGGGCATATACACCGAATTGGACTCCGTGGGACTCGCTCAACCAGGCGCTGGCACGATTGTGGACGTCACCTCGTGCCCTGGCACGGACACCTGTAAGCTGGGAATCGCGGCGTCCAGGGGGCTTGCGAGAGAGCTTGGCTCCCATCTGTCCAAGAGTACCGATGAGATGGACCCGGCGGTCAAGGATCTTAGAATCAAAGCGAGCGGCTGTTTTAACTCCTGCGGGCAGCACCATACAGCGGATATCGGTTTTTGGGGAGTCTCGCGCAACAAAGACAGCTACGTTGTTCCCCACTTCCAACTGGTTTTGGGCGGAGAGTGGGCTAACAATATAGGCTCGTTTGGGCTAGCTATCGCCGCAGCGCCCTCAAAGAACGTTCCGGCTGTGATAGATCGCATCACGTCAAAGTTCGTCGAGGAACGCGATGGCGATGAGACGTTTCAGGCGTATGTGGCCCGCAAGGGCAAAGGCGGTATCCGTGCGATGCTTGCTGACCTCCTCGTAATTCCCGAACACAGCGACAGTCCCGATCACTACAGCGATTGGGGCGATTCAAGGGTGTTCAGTATGGGTGATCTGGGGGTTGGGGAGTGTGCTGGTGAGGTGGTGGACAGCATCGATTTCGATCTGATGTCCAGCCAGCGGGAGGTATATCAGGCGCAGGATCGGCTGGAGCAGGACGATCCTGTAGCCGCCTCTGAAATCGCCTATAGAGCGATGGTATTGGCGGCCAAGGCGCTGGTGAAAATACAGTATTCGGCGATTGAAGACGACCCGGAACAGGTGTTTCTGGAGTTCCGAACCCGCTACTACGACACCGAACTGTTTTTCGATCCACATGTCGGCGCCAAGTTTGTGCGGTACTACATCCGCGCACATGATGAGGCGAACAACGGCACAGATATTACATTGGACTTTGCACTGCGGCGCGTTGAGGAGGCCCAGCTATTTGTGGAGGCCTCCCACGCCTGCTACGTGCGCACCAGTCAGGTGGGGGTTGTATGAGCGCTCAGGTAGCCGAGATGTCACCGGTGACAGACCGGATCAGTGTCAAAATCTTTTTTGGCGATTCCAGCACCGTTGCGCGCGATGACCTCATCGGCCTGTTTCACCGCTGGATTCAGGAGAGCAGCGTCGGCGAACTGCTGATTGATGTTCACGACTATTCCCATGTACCAGACGGCCCAGGGGTCATGCTTGTCGCTAATGAAGCGCACTACCGCATGGATGAAAAACATGGGCAGTTGGGGATTGAGTATGCCCGAAAACGGCTTCTGGGTGGCGACTGGTCAGATCGTCTCCAGACGGTATTTGGTGAGGCCATCATGGCCGCGCAGCTACTCGAAAATGATGTCGAACTAGCGGGGTCAATCAGTATCGACACAAGCAGGATGGAGTTGCGGGTGGAGGACCGTCTGGTTGCTCCCAACACCAGCGAGACTAGAGAGTGGCTACTGCCGATCATAGAACAGTTTGCAGATAGGGTGTTTGATGCCGATGTCACCATCGGTCTTGATGACGACCCCAGGGCGATGTTCGGCGGCATTTTGTCCGGGTATGGCGAGCCGACATTGACTGAGCTACTGAAGCGATTCGAAAGCTAGAATCTCCTGGCTCAGTCAGGTGGCGATCAACCTCAGTTGCGACGGCAGGCGGGATGTTGAACCTTTTTTTGGAAGCAGCTTGCTGGCCTCGCTTCCCCAAATAAAAAACCGCAAACTCTTACGCGCGCAGTGTCAGTTCGGCTGACTGGTCGAGATAGCGTTTGATGGCTTCAGGCGGGATGTTCCAAGGGATGTGGTTGCCGATACACATGATGTAGCCACCTGACATCGATGCGGTCTCAACCATCGACCGCACCATCTCGTCGATTTCGCCAGCATCGTTGCGCATCAGAACACGGTTGTCGCCCTCTCCGGCGATAAAAGCTTCCTTATGGTTGCGGGCGATTCGTTTGAAGTCGGTGTAGGGCTCGCTGATGATCCCTCTGGCCCCCAACGCCATCACGTCGTCGGCATATTGATCCATGCAGCCGTCCGCCATAAACAGCACCTCTTTGCCAGCAGAACGCACTATATCCCACTGCTCTTCGTAGTGGGGGAATATGTGTTTGTGCATCCATTCTGGCGAGCAGACCGGGCCTCTAGAGGTGACTATATCGTCATGGCACAGGACAAAATCCACCGGTAGACGGGCGAACGTCCGAAAAACTCGGCGGTTTATCTCCGCAAACTCATCCATGATTCGATCGAAACGCGGATCGAGGCAGGTTTCGAGAAACAGCTCCCACCCGAACGTCAGCAGCGGCCACATGAACATCGTGTTGTAGAATCCGACACTGGAGGATGATCCCTCTGGCGCACTGTCCTCCAAATCGGATGAGAAGCGGCTGCGGTATTTTTCGTAAAGAGCCTCTTCGTCGCTGTAATCCTGCGATTCGACGACAGGGATGTAGGTAAAGTCGCCTTGTTCAAGAGGTGAAAATGCGAATACATCCTCCGCTGAGTGAAACCTCTCACCCCAGTCCCAATGTCCGCTTTCGCCGGTGCCCCATCTGACATGCCTGCGGCCGTCACTGTCCACCGACGAACTGTCTCCGCCTGCACTGAGGGTCGGACGCGCAATCGGTTCGTCGATGTCAGGTACGCCGAGCCCAAGTTGCGGATATAGCTCTTTGAGTTTTAGGCGGCACTCTCGCGGATGGTCATAGCTGTCAATCCCGGCCAGATAGGTCTCTGCATCGGGGCACGACCAGTGCTCCCAGTGCGGAATGCGTTTGGGCGCGAGGCCCATGTAGGCCAAATATCGGTCGTCCGGCACTTAGATCTCCTAAAAAAATCAAGCTCGTTAATCGGGTGGCAACGACTGGACTACCACCAAGTCCCTTAAAATCGACAATGAGTGTGTGGACTACAAAGGGTTCGCCGTGGGACATCCAGCGTCCACAGTTGGCAGACGCCTTGACCTCCGGCGTCGGCGCTCGTTGAATTACGTCTCAACGCCACTAATCTTGGGGGTATCATGTCTACGCGATTAGGTCGCTGGTGGTCGGTACTTACGCCACAAGAGCGACGCAAATACTGGATTGCTGCCGGTGTAGGCTTTGTAGTTCTGTTGTTGATATTCTAGGCGACCGTGGGTGTTGGGCGTTGAAGCGACCCCTCGATCTGCATGCGAACGAAAGAAGACAACGTGACTGAGATGACCACGAGGGAGCGGTTTCGGGCGACAATGAGTTTTCAGCCGGTTGATAGGCTGCCTATAGTCGAATGGGCTGGATGGTGGAACCAGACTATTGATCGCTGGCACACCGAATCGCTGCCGACCACCATCACAGACCGCTACGACATCTGTCGCCATTTCGGTCTGGACGTCTACTATCAGGGACATCTCGGGGTGACCGGCCCGGACTGTCCTAGCCCCAAGGGCCACGGCTTGGGCATCGTAGAGACGATGGATGACTACGAGCGCGTCCTCGAACATCTATATCCCTGGCCAGCGGTCGATCTGGACCAGTGGAGGAGATGGGAGAAGGAGCAGGCCAGCGGCGATGTGGCGCTGTGGTTTACTGTGGTGGGGTTTTTCTGGTATCCGCGCACGCTGTTTGGCATTGAGAACCATTTTTATGCGTTCTTCGATCAACCTGAGCTGATGCATCGTATGAATCAGGACTTGGTCAATTGGATGCTCAGGGCCATCGACGAGATCACCACCGTATGCACGCCGGATTTTATGACGTTTGCCGAGGATATGAGCTACAATCACGGTTCGATGCTCTCAGAACAGCTCTTTGATGAGTTTTTGGCACCATACTACAGGCAGGTGACGCCCAGGCTAGAAGAGTTGGGGATTATCCCTGTGGTCGATTCAGATGGGGACATCTCAGTCCCTGCGAAATGGTTTGAGGATGTCGGCGTCGATGGGATGTTGCCGTTGGAACGGCAGGCTGGTGTAGATGTAGCCAAAGTCAGGGCTGATCGCAAAAAGATGTGTTTTATCGGGTGCTTTGATAAGATGACTATGAACAGGGGCGAGGCTGCAATGCGAGCAGAGTTTGAGCGTTTGCTGCCTGTTGCGTCCCAGGGCGGCCTCATTATCTCGTGCGACCATCAGACTCCGCCTGGGGTGTCATACGATCAGTACCAGCTCTACCTGAAGCTCTTTAGAGAGTATTCTCACGCGGTTCACTAGCGATAGGGCGGCGCGCGAGATGGTGGTTTGGTTCTAGGCTCTGGGGGGCTAGGACGCGTCTGAATCGATCTCAAGCTCGCTGAGTTTGCCAATAGCTCCCTGGCCCATTTCGAAATAGTGGGGGTCTTTTTCGACGCCTACGCTTAGGTATCCCACAGCTTCGGCGGCGGCCAGAGTAGAGCCAGCGCCAGCGAACGGGTCCAGCACTGTCCCCTCTCCCAACGGCAGTACCGCCCGAACCACCTGACGCAAGAAGGCTTGCGGTTTCAGACTGGGATGCGGGGCTATTTCGCGCTCAATCTTCCTTGTTGGTGCCGAAGCGATCACATCGCCGAACGGCCTATCACCGTTGGGCCTTCGGAAGCCGCCAGTTTTCCATTTTCGAAGATTGTCTTGCACTCTGCCTTCGAGCGGTTTGCGGAAGATCAACCACGGCTCCCACATTGAGCGCGGCATGACACTGACGCCGTCAAACTCGTCGTGTGCTCCTTTGGGGCGATCGCCGCCTCTCATGGTCATCGTAAGTCGAATAATCTCACCGCGGCGCACCAGCCCGCCATCTGCCAACGCTGTAGACACGATGTGTGAGACCAGCGGATTGGACGCCACGACAACGTTCGCGCCTGGGACCAGCTTGGGGAACAGAAGTTTGGTCCACACGAGGAAGAAAGAACGAAGATCGTCGAGTTGCCCTCCAGACAGCGTCGTGAATCGTGGGAGCGGCGACCTCTCATGTCCATCAAACGAAGGTGGAATCCGCCAGACGCCGCCTCGACCGCTGCGAAGTTTATCCTGCTGGTCGGTGGTGTACTCATGAAGGCCATAGGGAGGGTCTGTTACCACAGCGTGTGTGCTACAATCCTCTCTCGACTCAAGCCAATCGAAGCAGTCTGCGTGAACCATCGTACCGCTGCCAAAATAGAACGGATTGAGCCAATTCAGCGGCCCGCCGTTGGTATCGCTCTGCGATCCGTCGGCGGCCAGTGAGTAGACGCCTCGTCGGTGACGCACAAAAAGCTTAGGGGTGTTGAGTCTCAGGAACGAACGTATGGAGGATGGCGGCGTCGGGCCTATCGCTCTGCAGACACGATCAGATATCTGTTTGACTGAAAGCGGGATTGAGGTGAACGACATCACCCAAATGATGGCGTCTCGGACACGGCTTGGAGAGGTATTTCTCTGTTCTGATTTCATCTCGCAAACAGTAGACGTCGGGACGTCTTGCGTCAACCGGACTGTAGCTGTTCTCGGTGTCACCTACCTGCCAACGCAGGTGATGTGTGTGACCTATTTGCGGTGTTGGGACCGCGTTCGCCTTGTCACAGTGGATGTCTTAGACGATTTTTTTATGCCGGTCCCGGTCGAACACCAGTCCGATGAGCGTAAGACAGACAAAACAGGAGTCGATGGGCGATGAATGAGAGAATTTCAGCGATCCGTGCCCGGGCGTTCAGGTCTAAACGAGGCGCTGACGATGAGAGCGCCAAGTTTCGGGAAGAGTCTTTCGCGCAGACCGAAGGCGAGTCTGATGTCATTCGTGAAGCCAAAGCCATCGCTCACTACAGCCGCAACAGGGCCCTTCTGATTCAGGATGGTGAGCTTCTCGTAGGATCGCCCTACAATCTGGAGCACAACACCAACAAGGACTCGGTTCCCAGGATTTTTGGTCGCCAGGGTTTCAAAAGCCCGTGGCCGGTGCCATCCGATGTTGGGATGCTTTTTGAAAGTGGTGTGTTGAGCGGGGCGGGAAACCACACGACCATGGACTATCAGATGGTCGTGAATACCGGATTTGAAGGTCTTTTGGGCAAGATCGCTAAACGTCGCTCGCGATTGTCTGTCGATGAACCTGATTACAACGGTAGAACAGAGTTTTTGGATGCGCTGGAGATTGTGGCGCGAGGCTATATAGATTTTTGCGAGCGGTATGGCGAACACGCACGAGAGCTCTCCAGGACGCAGACCGACCCAGACCGTGCGCGCGAGCTGGAGAAGATCGCTGACAACTGCGCAAAAACGCCACGGCGACCGCCGACGAGCTTTTGGGAGGCGTGTCAGGCTTTGTGGTCGTGTTTCTTCTTTTTGCCTGACGCTCCTGGACGCGTGGATCAGTATTTGAACCCCTACTACGAAAAAGACCTGGCAAGTGGAGCGATTACACCTGATTCGGCCGAAGAGCTGCTAAGCTGTCTCTGGATCAAATATTTTGAGTTTGCCGGTGCAGAAGCTGGTGTTAGCGCGTTCCATCATCTGACGTTGGGTGGGATCAATCCCGACGGAACCGACGCCTGCAACGCAGTGACCAAACTGTGTCTGGAGGTCACTGACGAGCTGATGCTCAACCGTCCGCAGATCGGCCTCAGGTGGAATCGCAATACACCGCCCGAGATTCTCCAACTGGCTGTGAGCGTGCTGAAGACAAACTCAGGCAGTCCTGATTTCTGCAATGACGAGCAGATTGTTCCTGCACTGGTCAATATCGGGATCGCAGTTGAGGACGCCCGGGACTTTTCGCTTTCCGGCTGCCATGAGGTCATAGTCACCGGCAAGGCGCAGATGGGATCTGTCGAGGGTTTTATAAACCTCCCCAAAACGCTGCTGATAGCTTTGGGACTAGAGCCATCCCTTGCGCCTGGCGCTGACCTGAACAAGATCGACAGCTACGACGCGCTGTGGGAAGCGCTGGAAGAGAGCATGGAGTTTGTAGCTGAGGGTGCCCACAGAGCGAGCATCGAACGCGATCAGCAAGCCGCAGATATGGCAGGGGGAAATCTGGCGGCCTCGTTGGTTGTGAACGACTGTATTGAGAATGTCACCGGGTACACGCAGGGCGGTGCAAGATATAATCACTGCAACTGGGACGTGATCGGCATCGCCAATCTAGCCGATGCGTTGGGTGCGATGCGCACTCTGGTGTTCGAGACCAAAGAGCTTACCGTTACTGAGTTTGCGAAAATGTGTCAGTCCAACTGGGAGGGCAGTGAGACCGTACGACAGAGAGTTCTAAACCACCTTCCCCATTTCGGCAACAACGACGACAATGCTGACCTTATCGCTGCCAAGATCATTGAAGTGTTTTCAGGCGTAATGAAGAAGCTGACGCCTTTTCGGGGCGGCGAATATTGTTTGGGTACGACCGCTGGTGGTGAGAATATGCATATGGAGTTTGGGAGGCTGACCGGTGCCACGCCTGACGGCAGGCAGGATGGATCGCCGCTTGCGGACAGTCTGGGGGCTATTCAAGGGCGCGACAGGCATGGGGTGACAGCACTTCTTAACTCAGTCGCCAAGCTTCCTCACGGCCTCTTGCCAACCGCCACCACACTGAACGTAAAGATGGACCCGGTAATACTGTCGGGCGAAGGTGGAGTGGAGCGGGTTGCAGCGCTGATTGAGGGGCATTTCATGGCCGGTGGTCAACAGTGCCAGTTCAATCTGGTCAGCCGCAAAACGCTGCTTGACGCCAAAGAGAACCCCGAGGAGTATGGCGATCTGATGGTCCGAGTTGCAGGTTACAGCGCGCCGTTCACATCGCTTTGGGAAGACCTCCAAGACGAGATCATCGCCAGGACAGAGCACGAGCGATAGAGGTTCAAGATTCGGCTGGGCGAGCAGCGGGAAATCACCACTGTTCGCCCGGCAAGTTGGCCAACATCTTCTGATTGCGTGATGTCGTAGGGCGGTGTGCCCTCTCCCTGAGAAACACGCCTCTGCCAAAATCTTGCCTGGCCATCAACGACACTCTGGCCTATTACGCTACCATCTGCCCCAACCGAAGCCGATCCCGGCGCTGGCTATAACACCGCTGGTGGACACTGACGGTCCGTCGCCGATTGGCCGGTCGCCTGCCTCCCACTCGTCGGTTTTTTCTGACCACTGAAAGCCTACTTGGGCGGAGACCAGGATGACAAACGAGTTCTTGTCTCCCCTGTCCTGCACCCAGAGTGGCTGGAGATCGAGCCATTCGCCGACCGGTTGGGCGGGCTTATTCTGTTTGCCTCTGAGGACGATTAATCAGCAGCGTTAGTAGCAGCTGACCCGTTTATCACCGAAGGGGTCGTGGCGCAGTGGTGGTGCAACGAGTGGCAGGCGTAGATAGTAAAGCGCCCTAGGGTGGTCGGCAATTCGTACGACTTGAGTCGGCCCGATTTTCCTGCCTGCGACCATCTGTTAGCGGCGGCTGCCCCTTACGTCGCGATAGACCGGACCCGAATTCTGTACACTGCCAGCGCAGGAAAAACCAACGTCAATAGTGATACCGCCGCATCACTTTGCTGTACAGATTTCGGTAACTAAATCCAGGTAGTGCTTGAAGTTTTCGTAGGGCACGTCAGGTGGGACCGCATGGTCCACCATCGGCGAGAAGCCGCCTTGGGCTATCAATGCTGGCACTTTGGACATCACCTCATCCTCAACATCTTTTTTTGTACAACCATCCCTTAGTGCCCGCTTGTCGATGTGGCCAAGTAGTAGCAGGTCTTGACCAAACTGTTCACGGTATTTGAGCGCGTCGCACCCAGCGGCGACCTCCAGCGGGAACATCAGGTTCACATTCGCTTCCAACCACAGCGGTATGAGCTCGTCAACGTTCCCGTCGCAATCGAGCATTATGATGTCAATGCCGTACTCATTCAGGGTTTTTGTGACCCTCTTCAGCGGCTCCAACATGAACTCACGGAACAGTTTTGGCGAGATAAGCGATCCGGTTTTCATCGCCATGTCTTCCCACATCAGAGCATAGTCGATGTCTGGGATCTCGTTGAGCGCACGATCAATCAGTTTAAGCATGAAATCGGCCATGTATTCTGTCATCTCGTGAACCAGGTCAGGGCAGTCCCAGTACCAGAGCGCAAGATGCTCCATTCCCACCAAGTTGCGAATCCACCCGTAAAAAGAGCCAGCGTGGATGCCCAGCGGATAGTCTCGGGTCTTGTAGGTGCGTTTGATATCGTCCCAGTACTCTGGATAGCGGTTTGGGGCGTCAGGGTTGAGACGCTTCTTTAGCCGCTCCCAGGTCTCCCTTCCACGCACCGGATAGGTGAGCCACTGCGGCATCCCGATCCCTCTATCGGTCCAACATTTCATCCTCCCGCCAAACTCATCCTCGCGAACATGCCAGCCAGGGCCGGATTCGATCGTCTTCCAATCAAGCTCTGGAAGTTGACCAGTCTCAATTGGGATCATCTCCATCCGGTCGAACCCGAAATAGGAGGCAAAATGGGTATCCCAGGGCATCCCTTCTCGTAGCCATCTCTGTCTGGTGTCGCCAAACACCCACTGCTGCATGAGAAAGACCCTGTCTGGATTCTCATACCTAAACGTGGCGTGAAACCTCTCTCTTGAAGTCACAACAGATACCTCCGCCTTGTATCAGCCTTCCGCCGTCATGGTTATGCGCACCTGCCGTCAGGGCGTTTATAGGGCTTTATCGACTTACCCCCAACTCCCGGTGCCTTCCAACCGTCCGACCCGCTCCTTGGCGACTCGTTCGTCATATCCGGTGGCCCGATGTGAGGTTATCGGGTCGGGTCCGATCCCTCGGTCCTCTCGTATTTTCTGCAAAAGAGGCTGTACGTTGGTCTCATACGCCGCCATCAAAGCCCGCTCGCAGTCAACGGCGTTGCTTCTCAGTCGTGCATCGTCCAGCTCATCGAAGTCCACCAGACAAGCTTTTGCGTAGGCGGTCTGAATATTCATTATCGACTGTATTACCGCCTCCCGTTTGCCTTTTACGATGTGGCTCTGGTCGATCATGTAGGCGATGGGGCGACTTGGGAGATTTTCTTTCTCAGCGGCTAATATTTCGCAGAAGATCAGGAACACTTCGTATGGGTTGATCGACCCAATAGTGAGGTCGTCATCGGCTGATTTGCGGTTGTTGAAGTGAAAGCCGCCAAGCATATCCTCATCGATCAGGGTCGCGATAATGTGCTCAATGTTGACTCCCTGGGCGTGGTGGCCCAGATCGACCAACACCTGCGCGTTGTCGCCAGCCCGACGGGCGAAAGTGCACGCCATGCCCCAGTCGGCGATGTCGGTGTGGTAGAACCCCGGTTCAAACAGCTTGTACTCCACCAACATTCTGGCGTTTTGGGGCAGCGCATCGTGGATCGTCTTGAGGCCTTCGTGCATCCACTGTTTTCGGTATCGCATGTTGACCTGGCCTGGGTAGTTGGACCCGTCGGCGAACCAGAGGCTCAGAAGGTCTGAATCGACCTGTTTCATGATGTCCACGCATCCCAGAATCTGATCTAACGCTGTCGCCCTAACAGCGGGGTCAACATTGCACAGACTACCGTATTTGTAGATTTTGTCTTGAAATACGTTGGGGTTCACCGCCCCGATTCTAACGCCCATCTCCCTGGCCTGACCAGCCAGATCGGCAAAGTCGTCGACCATATCCCAAGGGATGTGGATGGCGACAGATGGACAGGCACCGGTGACGTTGTTGACTTGCGCGGCATCTTCGAGCCGTTCTCTCAAGCCTCTTGCAGCGCCTGGCTCTCTAAATACACCGAACCTTGTCCCCGAGTCGCCATAGCCCCAAGACGGTGTCTCAATCTCAAGCGCTCTGATTTTCGATTCGATGGTTCCGGTATTGAACCCGCGTGTTTCAATCTGAGATGCTAGACCCTCGTATGCCGCTGCTGACATTTTATGTTCTCCTTAGACTAAAATTGGTGTCTCAACTAGCTCTATTTCAAGCCCGAGTTAATGTTGCAGTTGTGTATCCATTTCTGCTCTGCCGCCGGTCAGATAGGAGAAATGTTCGCCCCACATCCTTCTAAAAGACTCGACCGCCTCTACGTCGTCTCCCCTAACGTCACGTCGCTCTGGTGACGCCAAACAGAATGCAGCGCTGAAACGGTTCTGTATTTCGGGGTCATCGAGCGCTGGACGGCGCGACCCTTCGGCAGCGATAAGTGAATCGATCGATATCCAGACCGCAGTGCCTTCTATCGTAGATCCGACATCGACAGTGTCGTCATCCACTGAGATCGCATCGATCAGAAACATGGGCTCCACTTCCCTTGCCGCTGCCAAGCCCATCAGATAAAGATCGAAACCGTTGTATAGTCCGGTCCACCTTGCGGAGGCGGTAAAAGTCCCGTCGCCGTTGTCTATCCAGTCGTATCCGCCAAGCGGAGATGCGTCTGTGTCCATGCTGTAGGTCCAGTGTCGCCCAAAAAGATCTAGAATTCGAGCGCTCTTCGGTTGCCCCTGGTATTTGATGCTAAAACAGGTACCCCATCTGTGGGCGATCTCATGTCCCAAAACGTAGGCACCTTTTTCTGTGACAGGCCCGGTCGGTCCCAATACCCACTGGTAGACAGATCCCATGAATACAATACCCTGGAGTCGTCCATCGCTGCCATCTACTTGCTGTCTGAAGCGAGATAGCCCTATACCCTCGGTGTCGTTGAAGACGCTGACGTAGGTTGGGATCGAACTGCCTTGTCGCTCATAGATTCCGGTGGTGTCGGCGGTGAAAATCACCAGAAAATCGTAGTCGTCACCATATTTGTCAAAGAACGATTCGGCGGTTCGCTCAGAGTGCAGATAGCCTGCCGACGTGAAGAGTCGAGGGCCTGAGAGAATCGCGACGTCTGGATGGACAGGCGTAAGTGTAGATTCGCAACCCAATAGCGCCAAACATCCAAGAAACAGCCCAATCCGAGCCATCGTTCGACAGTGCGCCGACATCTCGCAGCGATATTGCTGACACAAGAATCTCACCTCACCAAGATACTAGTGCGGTGAAGATCGCGCACGGCCCACAGATAGAGGTAGACACCCGAATGCTGTCCACTCTGCTGCCGCGCGCTCACTCTGTCGCTCATGCTGAGATATGATTCGCGACGAAATCAGTAAGACCTATTACAGATAGTTCCAGACCGTGATGATCGTAAACGCGCCGAAAAAAAGTGATGACCAGGCCAGTGCGATTTTTCGGCCTAGAGAGGGTTGGAGGGGCGACGGCAGCCGCTTCCAGTTCATATAGAGCAGAAGTCCGGAGTAGAGAAACATCACACATGCGTTGAGCGCTGCACCGATGATCAGCAGTACCAGCGGCTGTGAGAGGGAGGGGTCCAACTGCGAGCCGATAGTGATAATCGCAACACCGAGACCAATGAAAACCCACAATACGGTGAAATATATCCGTCCGACAGGGGTGCCGGGGATGACATTGACGGATAGAATGTCGGTGACGATCCGCGAGACGCCGTCGATGACCCCAAGCTCAGTGGAAAGCAGGATGAAAATCGCCAGTACCAGGAAGAAAAGACCGACGCCGGAGGCTAACCGTAGGGAGAGCATTGATGCTTCAGTGGTAAGAAACCCTATATTTCCCACAAGTTCGCCGCTAAGAAGCGCATCGCGGGTCTCAGCCAGGTGCTGACCAGGGTGCAGCAGCGTTGCATGGGCCAGCATCGCTAAGAGAAGGAGAGTAGAAAGGCCGACAATCCAGAATGTGATGGCATGCTCTCTGTTCGCGGCTCGCCACCAGCCCTTCCAGCGTGCGATGCCCTCCTCAGTTAAAGCGAAGGCGAATCCGGTGGAGGGGATCGCTTCGGTGTCACCTGTAACAGGACTGGTAATCCGACCGATGTGGGCACCCATCGCGTAGCCTTTATCCCTTACCCACAGCGACTGGGCCAGATTGAGTGCACCACCGCAGCCGGCGTAGGCCAACGCGCCCAACAGCGTTACAAACTCACCAAACCCTTCTGGTAGCCCCCAAAAAGAGCGGCCATGCAGATCGGTGCCGATCCCAACGACACCTTTGGCAAGTGCCCACCAGTCTTCTGGACCAGCCAACGAGATCACCAGTACGACCACCCCTGGTACCGCAACGGCCATGAGGACCCACTGCACCCGCTCGACAGTGTTGTAGAGAACTGGACCCATCGTAAGCACAGCGCCGACGAGAATCAGTGATGCTACAGCGTAGGTCGTTGCGCTGCCACCGACTAAGCTCTGCATGATGACCCCACCACCCATCGCCCATCCAGGCCACATAAAAGGCAAAATGGCCGCTGCGAGAAAGAAGCAAGACGAATGGCGGGTCACACGACTCATGCCGGTCATTGCGCTCTCACCAGTGGCTAGCGACCAGCGCTCTATCTCCATGTTCAGAAAAAACTGTGTGGAGAGTCCGATAACAGCAGCCCAGATGATCCCCAGACCGTAGCGCGATGTCAGATATGGCCATAGGATCAGTTCGCCTGATCCCAGCGCCAGACCCATCATGATTACACTGGGCCCGATCAGTCCGCGGATTGAGGACGGCGGCGGCGGTAGTTCGCGGCTTTCTAGCGGCGGCAAGTGTCCCGGAAGAATCTCAAACGGCTCTGGCATTTTTTCCCTTGCCTCCTCAATCGGCGTACTCTTCGTATCGGGTGTTGAACTTGGTGGATATGGCTTTATGTCGCGGCTACATCACAGAAGCTGTATCAACACCACCATCCACATAGCTGCAAAACCTCTGGTAGTCTGATAGAGTTGTTCGAAATGCACCATCTCAACCGTATGGCTCCGCTGCGAGGTCTATCCAAATCGGACCCAATCTGCGGCCTACTGTTCAACCAACGTACTCGCCTATCGACGCCTGACTACTGGTGCTGATTGGCAACTTTTTCTGCCGCGTCCTCTGCCGGATTTACGGTCTGGCGATGGGTTTTCCTTGAGGAACGTAGACACGGTTTCGTGGGCTTCCGGCTCAAATGTGTGCTTCTTACGGCGGGGAGATGGGTCGTTTGAGTGGAGGTGGATGACCTCCAAAAAACTCTCGCCGTACTCTGCGACTCTTTTCTTACCCATACCAACCAGACCCCTCAGTGCGCCCAGAGTGGCAGGTTTTTCGGTAGCAAGTTCGGCTAGATGTTTGTCGTGGCAGATGACGTAGGCCGGAACACCACTGCGCTTGGCCAGTTTGCGCCGCTGCTGTCGGAGCTCCTCCATCAAGACCTCGTCCAACTCATTCGAGCCACCTTGGGCCATCTGCTCCTTCAACGCGTCTACCGATCGGCCGCTGAGATCAAGGAACTGTCCGCCGTGCTCCGATACGAAAAGCAAGCGAAATCTGCCCGATTCATGGCGCCTCTCCTCCAGATAGCCTTTGGTGACCATCAGCTTTATGTGCCGCTCAAGCTCGCGCTTGCTGTGATTGCCCAACAGTCCGAATGTGGGAAGCTCCTGATATCGGAACTGCCGAACTGTTTTGTCTTGCGACCCGGTCAAAACCTTGGCTACCAACGATCTGCTTATCCCATTTTCTACAGACCTCACAGCCAACAAGACCGCGTGTGTCAGGTGGTCATCACTTCGTTCGACTTCGGTATCTGCATTGTCTCCCGCCGCTGAAGTATCGCTTGATGTTGAGGCTTTGCACCGGTCACATCTGCCGCATGGCTCTAAGTCGCTCTCGCCAAAATAGCGTTGGATAAACATGGCTCGACAGTCGTTGGTAGCAGCGTAGTCTAACATGCTGCGAAGCTTTGAGTCCCGCGAGTCTCTGAGCGCTTCCAAGCCGATGGTGTCGTCGGTGGTCTCGCTCAACTTCTCAGAGTTGCTTAACAGTTCAAACATCAACGCTCGTCCATCCCCACGGATGCTGACCTGTCCCCTGAACTCCATGTCGTAAAGCTGTTGTACAACCTCGCCAAGCGGAACGTTGGCCGCGTGTGTCAACTTTAGCAGGCTCCAATCGGATTGCTGTGCAAAAAGTGCCAACAGAGTTTCATCGAGGCTATCCTGTGGTTGTGCGTTCTCAACGTGGACGCTTATGCCTGTCCACACATCAGGATAGCGATGAACAAATCCCTTTCTCTCAAGAACGCTCAGGCCCATCCTAACTTTGTGCGATGAGATGTTCGGCGGATTTTCCAGGGAGTCTTCGGTTACGATCCGAAATCCGCCAACACCAGTCGACTCGACCACAACGTCGAAGACGGTCTCCAGCTCTTGGCGGGATAAGAGGCTGCTGTCGATAAACCAGTCTTGGAGCGATTTGTCTTCGTACTGATATAGCAGCACGCACGCTGCTAGATTGCCATCGCGACCTGCTCGACCAGCCTCTTGGTAGTAGGCTTCTACTGTGCCAGGGATGTTGTAGTGGATTACAAAGCGCACGTTCTGCTTGTCGATGCCCAATCCAAAGGCGTTTGTGGCGCACACGACATCGATCCGCCCCTGCCCCTCCTCGCGGATAAAGCCTTCCTGAACTTTGCGGCGGTCGATGTTGGACATCCCGGCGTGGAACGGTTGGGCCAGTATCCCAGATTTCCTTAAAAAACCTGCGAGCCATTCGGTGATGCGCCTCTTGCCACAGTAGATGATCCCTTTGCCGTCCATGGACTTAGCGACTCTGTGGACCCACAGCAGTTTATTCTCATCATCGCTGACGTTAAACACTCTAAACGCGAGATTTGGCCGCGACACGCTTCGCACATAGGGGATCATCTCCTTCGCGCCTAGATGCTCAACAATGTCGTCCCTTACATCAGGTGTGGCGGTGGCTGTGAACGCCGCTATCTGAGGGCTGCCGATCTGCTTGATCACCTGGCTTAGAACTAGATAGTCCGGCCTGAAATCGTGGCCCCACTGTGAGATGCAGTGCGCCTCATCCACCACGAAAAGCGATGGTGACGTTGCTCTCAGTGAGTTCAAAAACGCGCGGCTGCGGAACCGCTCTGGTGCTATGTATACCAACCGAAACACACCATCCTTCATCGCCGCCAAACATTGGTGCTGCTCATCGGTGCTGAGGCTGCTGTTGATGAACGTCGCTTCGGTGAAGCCTTTTCTCGCCAGGGCGTCCACCTGATCTTTCATCAGAGCGACCAGGGGCGATATGACAACTGTGAGCCCTTGGCGAAGAAGTGCAGGAAGCTGGTAGCAGAGCGATTTGCCGTGGCCGGTGGGCATCACGGCGAGAACGTCATCGCCGTCGATTATCTGCGAAATAACCTCTTTCTGGCCAGGGCGGAACTCCGAAAAGCCGAAATAGCGGGTGAGCGCCTCTTGTATGTCGTAGGTTTGGGGCAACTGTTCGCCTTTGGAGCGCTGATAGTGGGCGTTTTCTTAGATGCTGAAGGGTACCCCACCGCGTGTATACCAGGCAACGTGTGGGTCGGAATCAGGAAAGGTTTTTGTGCCAGAAGATCGGATTTTTTTTAGCAGCCAGGGGCGGATCGCTGTTGCCCACTCAGACACCCAGAGACATGAGTTTCTCAATTTTGACATCCCTAATCAGGTCAGCTGGAACTTAGGGCCGCTGTTTTCAGATGGGCGAAGGGTGGTTCTGTTCAGTGTTGAGGAGGGGAAGCCTTGGTCAGAAGTGGTGGATTCACATCTTTGGGTGTATGACATCATATCGACCGAGCTGACCGAGATAGCCACCAGAGAGCGCCCTGGTGCGTACATGCCGTGCTGTTTTCTCTACAATGACGACAGCCGGATGGTGGTAAACCCGGTCATTGACGGCGAACAGAGGGTGGTCTCTATGGAGCTAGACGGCTCTGACCAGGTCCATATCACCCATGAGGGGCAGGGTTATACATATTGCGTGATAATGAGTCCAGACGGCGATCGTTTGGCTTTCCACGCCGCTGGCCCCGGCGGATATGAGGTATACACCACCGATCTGGTTGGCGATGACCGCAGACAGGTGGCAGGAGGGGTGGGGCATCTCTATTTCGGACCGTCCTGGTCCTGCGACGGTCAGTGGCTGGCATACGTGGACTGCACACCAGCGACTGATCCCGGTCACGACTGGGCTAATATCTGCATCGGACGCCCAGACGGCTCGGAACACAGGGTCGCAACCACAGGGATGCGCCAATGGTTTGGGATCTCGTATGGTGGGCCTGAAACACGGGGCAGCGGATCAAATATTCCAAAATGGTCGCCAAACGAGTTGGTTTGCACCTATACTCGCACAATGCCTCACTCGAAGACGGCATGGCAGTTTCAGACCGACCGTCCTGACACCGACCATTTCAACCGCGACTACTATCCAGAGATGGCCCGTGGCGGTGCCCAGATATGTGTTCTCGACCCGTTCACAGGGGAGGTGACCGAGTTGACCGAACCTGGCGAGTTCTATTGGGATTTTCGAGCCACATGGTCACCAGACGGTGGCCAAATAGCGTTCTGTCGCTCGAAAATCGGGTGCCCATCAGAGCTGTGGGTGATGGACGCAGATGGCGGAAACCAGCGGTATCTGACGACCGGATGGGATGATTTGGGCGCTGACCATCCAACCTGGGGATAGGTGAATCGTTGTGGGGCGCAGGTGCGCCCCACAACGATTCACTGTCAAACAATGTTGATCGACAGTTCCGCCATGTCTCCCGCAGGAACCGTGATCGTATGAGTGGCCCCATCGAGGTCCTGAACGCTTTTTATAACGTCCTCATCGGACTGGTTGTAGAACAGGATGCCGTCGCTAAATGAGGTGGCGTAGACTTCGTCCCGCTCACCGTCTGGGATCAGCAGATCGGCAAACCCGTCGCCAAGGGCTGAAAAACCTCTTAGTAGCGCGACAAGGTCGTCCCAAAAGACTGGGTCTGTCGCTGGATGATCGGGATGGTCGTCCGCCCACCGCTCATCGTGGCGAGTGCCGTTTAGAGTGACCGAACCAGGCCACACCGCCGTGCGACCGCTGCCGATCTCGCGGACCTCGAAACCGCTTTCACTCTTGGAGGCCTCCTCAAAAAACTCGCCGAACGCGGTCCAGTCACCTGAAAGCGGTGATATACTGGCGTCGAGATCGGTGATTATAACGCCGCCACCCTCCACCCACCTTGTCAATACAGCGATCTCGTCCAACGTCATCTCAGGGCCGTGGAGCAGTATCAGCGCTTTATAGTTGTCCAAGGCACCGTCTTCGGCGAGCGTCTGGTCGATCAGGTCTGCGTCGATGATGTCTCTCAGCTCTTCAAGCTTCGGCCAGAATAGCGAACGGGGTTTGGCTTCGCTGAACCCGTTCTCGTCTGTGAGTTTGAAGTGTGTGAACGGGTAGTACACCGCTACATCTATTTTTCTGTCGGGCCTGGGCTTCAAGTGTCTCAGTGAGCGTCGCAACCCCTCGAGCCCGTCGGGGGTGGCTACGTGGGAGTAGTAGAGCCAGAAATGGTCGGCGTAGGAGTTGATTGCGTTAAACGCCCTTCCCACAACGCCGTTGCCACACATGTCTCCACCCCACGGCTCGTTTCCAAACGGGGTGCCGTAGAAGCGACAGGCGGTGGCCTGCCAGTTCGTGTAGACGTAGTTGAATTCGTAATCGGCGCCTTCATTGGTCACCCTGGCACCGACATCGTGGGGGAGTGATACTTTGGTCTGGTCGGACCAGTTGCTTCCCCTGATGGGGTCACCGGCACCGCCTGCGGCGTGATAGATCGGGATTTTGGGAAAATGTCTTCTGGACATCTCCGCCCAACTACCAGCGAAATCTGTCATGGCATTGACTGTCCAGGTAATCTGGTCCATCCACGCTGCGTCGCTCGGGGCATCGCTCTGCTGGAGCGGTGTGATGTCACCAACAGCGCTATAGTTAGCGCCCCAAGCAGCGTTTATGGCACTCACATCGTCATACCTGTCAGACAGAAATCGCCTGAAGTCGTCACAAGCGTATTTATCTGCGCACCAGTGACCTACATGTGTGTGGTAGACGTTCTTGATGAATTTGCCGTTGTAGGTGGTCTCACCGAAGTCGCCAGACGGTCCTAGCATGATCCCCTCGACCATATCATGGTCCACATGGTCAGAGAGCATCTTGAGCCATCTGTCAGCCATCGGGAGCATCTCTGGGTTCCAGATAGACTGGACACCGCTTGGCTGGTTATGCTCGACGCATGTGGCGAACACCGCTTTGTCGTCTGTGACAGCCCATTTGGGAACGGAGTAGGACTGCCCGACCATGACGAATATCACCCACCTGAGATCGTGCTTTCGCAGCTCCTCTACACCTCGGTCGTAGAACTCCCAATCGCAGACTCCTTCCGAAGTCTCAACCCTACTCCATTTTACGTAGGACTGTATAGCGGTGGCGCCCAACCCTTTGTAGATAGCCAACCACGGGAGCAGGCGCTCGAAATCCGCCTCGTCGCTGGCGTTTTCTATGGACCCTATGTTGCCGATCTGCATAAACATGCCGTGGGAGGCGTTTGACGACAGGACTTCGATGCAGCGCGCTCTTGAGCTGGCTTCACAGGAGACGAAACCCTCAGGCGCTGAGTCCAGCACGTTCACCGAGCGGATATGGAGCGCAATGTCGCTCTCAAGCCGGATGTCGGCGTCCAGTGGCAATCCACCGCCGCTCTTGAGGGCTGGTATCTCAATGACGACTGTCTGCCAGCTTCCAGAATCCACCAAGTGAAACCACCGGTTCGGCTCTGGAGGCACCCCGTCGCAAGTGTTGACCCGTACATACTCCAGACCTTCGTCGTAGTACTCGATTTCCACCCATTTGGGTGCGTTCCACAGTGATGGGTTGTCGGCTCTGAGACAGAGCCCCTTTGCTGAGAGATCGGTCTCCCTGGCATCAGGGCCGCGCCAGAACCCGTTGCCGCCTCGCGATGTCTTGATGTGCCGCATTCTGCGGCAGACGGTGCCGCCGGCAAGGGCGACCTCTGTGCGGCCGTCGTCGATGGTTCCTTCGGCTCCAGCCAGACCATCCAATAGGGTTAGACCGTCGCTTTTGATCTCGTTTCCAAGTGCTACCGACGCCACGACTTTGGGCACGGACGACCTCCTTAACTGATCTGTTTGTCGAGTGTTGGGGTGGATGTTTTTATAGGCGACTACTGTCGATGATGTTGAGAACTGGGAAGCGTAGTGAGGCTTGGTTTGGGATGAAGTCTTCCCGCTTGGGGCTTTGGCGCTTACTGTTGCGGCACCTCGGCGATTTCAAACACATGGGATTTCGCTTCAGCCAGGTTGGAATCGACACAAAATTACCGGAGTTCGCAAACCGCACTTTATTCGTTGTCCAGGTGGGAATTCAGATCGAAGTCCGGGAAAGTAGCAGGGGCGCTTTGATCACGCCCCTGCCGCTGTTGTTGACAACTTAGGTGGTTCTAGAATCGTAAGCCCATCTCGAAGGCCAAACCGTAGCCGTCGGCTGAACTACCGAACGGCACGTCAAGCGGCACGAGACCGCCACGTTTGAGCAATCCAAAGTCCAGGTAGAAGACCGGAACCCTGAGGCCAAAACCGAGTGACGAGTAGTGGCCTGTTCGCCCGCCGACCGACATTCCGCCTCTGAAATGAAAGACACCGATCAGGCGAAACTCAGCCCCTGCGGACAGCCGCGGTGTCGTCGAGCTGAACGGGGTGTCTGAGAACCCCTGTTCGTAGTCGGCGGCGACGGTTAGCTGGTTCAGGAGCAGGTTTCTGGAAACCCCGATCTCCAGGGCCAGAGGGATCGCGTAAGGCAAAAAGCTGCCGCCCTCCTCTTTGGAGTGGACACCAGTCTGCCCGCTTGGGTGGAAAAGCGAGTCGGCGTGCTCGCGGAACGGCTTGTCGTCGCTGTCGAGGATGTCCATCAACGGTGGCGATGTGGGGTTGATTAGGTCAAAATGGTGGACCTCGTCGGTGTCGAATGTCAGGGAGCGGATCGGCACGTTGCGCAGGACGGCTGAGACGTTGTAGATGTCCTGATAGACGCCAGCTATTCCCAGATCCAATCCCATGCCCCAGCCACCAACACCGGGGTTGAACTCCAACTCGTCGTTTTCGCTGTCCCAAGTTGCCCCAGACAGACGCATGGTTGCGTGGGTGTCCACATCAAAACCGGCTGACGGGGCGTTGATAGCAGTGAAAGTACCGGTCGTCTCCGAGAGCCCCATGTAGGATGCGCCGAGGTAGGTCTTGATGGTGGCACCCAACGATACCTGGTCGAGGCCGAGGTCATACAGCGGGTCGATCCGCACCTGTCTTCCGTGGGATATACCGATCACCTCGGCGACCCACATATTCGCGGTGAGCCCCTCCAAAGAGCGGGCCTCACCAACAGCGACGTCATCGACGACGAGGCCGAAGACATCTCTTGGAACTGCGACTTCCATGGCGACAAGCATCGACATCGACAGCCCAAAGTTGCCAAGCACCATCGTCGGGACATGCTGCATTGTGATTGTAGTCAATCCCTCCCAGGTGCCGTCGCCGAGTTCACCGAGGAGCGACCTCCACCCTTCGAGGGTGATGATTTTGCGCCCGGCGGTATCTTTGACCGCGCTGTTCCAGGTGTCGATGGACCAGGTGTTGTTGCGAATGTCCATGC
Organism: uncultured bacterium; assembly: GCA_964627605.1. Classification (GTDB taxonomy): domain Bacteria; phylum Latescibacterota; class MWCZ01; order MWCZ01; family CAZVGZ01; genus CAZVGZ01. The sequence continues at coordinate 42,724 of CAZVGZ010000030.1, forward strand.
CCAAACTGAACCCCAACGGAATCTGAATCATCGGGCCGTCAAACGCGGCCAGATTGGCTGGATTCCAGTTGAGAGCGTGGATGCCATCGGCCACAGCGGTAAAACTGTGGCCCATGCCAACGGCGCGGGCTTGCGCTTGCGCTCCTTCAGGTTCGCCGTTTGCGCCAGCGGCCAAAAGGCTTACCGAAACGAGTATCGCTGTGGATAACCGTGTCGCTTTATACATCAGTTGTCCTCCGAATCTGACTCGCCCTTAACGTTCTCTATCCAGAGCGACACGTTGAAACTGTCCGTAAGCGTAAGTCGTGCCGCCTGTGCAGGGGTCAACTGCACTCTGGGCATGAGATAGAGGAACTCGCTCTCAAACAGCGGCATCAACGCTTCAACGGTGATCGTTGCGTACGACAAGCCTGGACTAGTAGGGTCGGCGACTCCATCGGCGTTGACAGCCGCAGGGGTCATGGTCACGGTGTCGAGCTTGAAAACACCGTTTAGCGGGCTGTCTGGATCGGCACCTGCTGGAAGCCGATCGGGAATTGTGCTCAACGAATCACGCCTTTCTATCGGATAGGTGTTCCGCAGCTGAGAAAACGTCGAATCCGTGCTCACGAACAGCGCCATCGTGCCACCTATAGGCGAAAAGTTTTCGATGTCCACTGCGATGGACATGCTTTTGGCCCGTGGTATGATGTCGTTGCGCGTGTCATCATCCACAGATATGTCGAAGCCTGATTCGTCGCCGTCTTTCACGTCGATCGTAACCAGTGGGAGTTCAAAATCCAACGGTGCTGTAAGTCTGTAGAAATCGAAATCCATAGTGCTACCGCCCCGCACTATCTCAACAGTGCTGTCGATAACCACATTGCCTGATACCCGTATCTCATCGGGGATGCTGTTCAGGATCGCCAACAGGCTCTGGTTGGTGCCGACAGGTGGGTTGTCTGCCTTTTCGTCGATGACGATCGACGTCGATGTCCCGATGGTGGTGCCCCGTTCGATGGTAATCGTCTTCTGGAACGTCGCGGTCACCAGACCACCCTTGATGGCTTCCACCTGTACGTCGATCTTGGGGCCGATGTTGGTGGATGATGTCAACTGAGCCTCGAACCTTACCTCACGGACTTTGAGGCCTTCGAGACCCTCCACCTCGTCAAACTTCGTACTCGCCTCAGTCACGCCCATGTCGCGGATGATGGGGGCGTTGGTGGGGATGAAGCCCCTTACGCGTTGTATCTCCATCTGGCGCAGTTCGACGCTGACTTCGACGAAATCCTCTGAGGTGATAACGACGAAATTTGAGGTGCCCAGGATGTCGACTGTAGTGATGATCTGCGTGCTATCCAGCGGTTGACCAGTCAGTGCCCTCTCGTTGTCGCGGGAGGCCAGGCTTCCGCCGCCGATGTTGAAGAACACCTCGACAATGTCGAATCCGCCGATGCCGAATACCGATTTGGCATAGTCGCCGTCTTTCAGTAGCGACTTTACAAACCTGCTGGTGTCGCTGGGGTCTACCGCCACACCGTTGACTGTCATTGTTGGCGTTTTGGGAAGAGAGTAGTCCGGCATGTCGAACGTCAAGTCCACACCGGTGGCGATCTGGTTGTTGAATGTTAGGACCAGTGTGTTGATATTTGGATCGTTCGTGTCGGTGAAATCGATTGCTTCGAGTATCAGGTCGTCTGAAGATGCGACTGGAACCGACTCTACCTGAGTGTGAGACTGCGCTGGGAACTTGGCTTCGGCGCTGGCGACTT
>CAZVGZ010000031.1:0-43000 GCA_964627605.1 uncultured bacterium
CACCGGCGCAGAGGTTTCGCCGCTGTGCACGATCGCCGATTACATCGTCACCAGGTACCACTAAACAGAAGCGGTTCAGAGTCGAAGGGGATACGATACAGTGCTAGAAACTATAGATAGCCCGGCGGACCTCAAACGGCTTTCCGCAGAACAGCTCCCCGACCTGGCTCAAGAGATCCGAGAGAAGATAATTAGTGTCATAAGCAAGAACGCTGGTCATCTGGCCTCCAGCTTAGGTGCTGTAGAGTTGACGCTGGCAATTCATTGTGTGTTTGATGCCCCTAAAGACCGGCTGATATGGGATGTGGGCCACCAGGCTTATGTCCACAAACTCTTAACCGGACGACGTGACCGGTTCCATACAATCCGTCAGTATGGCGGTCTCAGCGGATACTTGAGACGCGATGAGAGCGAGTATGATCTATTCGGGGCTGGCCACGCAAGCACTTCGATATCCGCAGCGTTGGGGATGGCTACCGCCAGAGACATGCGCGGCGAGTCGCACCATGTAGTCAGCATAACCGGCGACGGAGCGATGACCGGCGGCATGGCGTTCGAGGCGATCAATAACGCAGGGGCATCGCTCAGCGATCTGATCGTCGTCCTCAACGACAATAGGATGTCAATCTCACCCAACGTCGGGGCGCTCTCGGCCCATTTCACCGACATTATCTCCACAGGCATCTATAACAAATTCAAAGATGACGTCTGGGACCTGATGGGCCGGTTCAAGCTCGTGGGAACAGACGTAAGGGGCATCATCAGTCGCGTAGACCAGGCGCTCAAATCTCTCATCGTTCCTGGAGTCTGGTTCGAGCAGTTAGGGTTCCGCTATTTTGGCCCGTACGATGGACACGATGTTCACAAGCTGGTGGAAGCGTTCGAAAACATCAAGCCTCTTAAAGGCCCAAGGCTAGTGCATGTCTACACGGTCAAAGGCAAAGGCTATGCAGCGGCGGAGGACAACCCGCTCAAGTGGCACGGTGTCGGCGGTTTTGACCCTGAGACCGGTGACATGCCCAAATCAAAAGGCAACATAGCCTACAGCGACGTCTTTGGAATGACACTGACCCGGTTGGCCAAAAACAGGCCGGAAGTGGTGGCGTTGACCGCAGCCATGACCAGCGGTACAGGTCTGAAATATTTCGCAGAGGAGTTCCCTGACCGGTTTTTCGATGTGGGAATCGCGGAACAACACGGCGTCACATTCGCTGGTGGTCTGGCTGCCCAAGGTGTGCATCCGGTAGTCGCAATCTACTCGACATTCCTGCAAAGAGCTTTCGACCAGATAATTCACGACATCGCTTTGCAGAGGCTTCCGGTTGTCTTTGCGCTGGATCGCGCGGGCCTGGTGGGAGACGATGGCGCAACGCACCACGGTACTTTTGACCTCTCCTACCTACGCCAGATCCCAGGAATGGTGGTGATGGCTCCTAAGGACGAGGCGGAACTACAGATGATGCTCGCCACTGCGCTCGACTACTGGGACGGCCCCATCGCGTTTCGCTTTCCCAGAGGAACAGGCCCTGGCGTTGAGCTCATTGAAGGTGATGATATACCGACGCTGCCCATCGGTTCGTGGGAACAGCTCAGAGAGGATGGTGATGTAGCCATTCTCGCCGTGGGTTCGATGGTTGAAGTGGCCACAGAAGTAGCTCAGACGCTCGCCGATGAGGGAATAGAGACCGAGCTTGTGAACGCCCGATTTGTCAAACCAATGGACTTCTCAATGCTGGACGATCTGGCCCGCCGCCACACCCGCTGGCTGACCATTGAGGAGAGTGTCGCCGCAGGCGGATTTGGCAGTGGCGTTCTGGAGTATGTGTCAGAACTCGGAATCAAAGAGTTGGAGGTCCACGCTATGGGTCTGCCTGACAGCTTCATCGAACATGGCACTCGTGGACAGCTTTTAGCGGATGTTGGCCTCACCGCCGACGCCGTCGCCGATGCGATCCGCCGCTGGACGAAAACGGGGCGTTGGAGCAGACGACTTGACAAGGCTGCGGCGTGATGTCCCAAGTTCTGCTGGGGATGCCCGCGCCGGTCAAAAGTATGGGCGTCGTCGCCAACACCACTAAGCCAGCGGCGCTTGCTGCGGTCAAAGAGCTGCTAGAGGTCGCAAATAGGCAGGGGATATCGGTCACACTTGAGGAAGAGTTGGGCCACCATCTGGATACCGACACGATGCAGTTGTGTGTGGCGAATGAGCTCGCAGAGGAGGTCCAGTGTTTGGTGGCGTTTGGTGGCGACGGTACAATACTTCGCACCGCACGCCTTGTAGCAGGACGGCTGTGTCCTATTCTTGGAGTCAACTTAGGTCGCCTCGGTTTTTTGGCGGAGATTGCACCCGATCAGCTAGCATGGGCTGTCTCAAAGTTGGTGGCTGGCGACTTCCTTATCGATCAGCGGATGACGCTTACGGCGAGGCTTGATGGCGGCGAGCAGACTCTTACCGCACTGAACGACATAGTTATAGACAAAGGCGACCAGTCGCGCATCATCTCCCTCGACGTGCGAGAGGATGGGCAGTGGGTAAATACATACGTCGCAGACGGTTTGATTGTCGCGACCCCAACCGGCTCAACCGGATACTCGTTGGCGGCTGGAGGCCCGATCTTGAAGCCAGGTGTGGACGCAATGATCGCCACGCCGATCTCCCCACATTCGCTCACTGTAAGGCCGATGGTGTTTGGGAGCGATGTGCTTCTCAGAATATCGGCGGCTGGCGCTGAGGGAAAACAGATGAGGCTCACCGCCGACGGCCAGGAGAGCTGCTCGCTGTCAAATGGCGATTCCGTCGAGGTGGGCAAGGGGGAGGGGCAGACATTTCTGGTCCGATTCGCCCACACGTCTTACTATGATGTCCTCCGCCAGAAGATGCACTGGGGAATGGACAAGAAACTCAGATGACTGGGTGCGATTGCGCACTCCGCGAACTATGCCATGCTGCTGAGCCTATCAGTGAGGGACTACGCGCTAATTGAAGCCGCCGACTTGGAAGTCGGATCGGGTTTCACCGCCGTCACAGGCGAGACCGGCGCTGGCAAGTCGATCTTGGCTGGTGCCTTGGGGGCGATCCTCGGCACCAGAACATCCTCCGACGACATTAGAAGCGGGACCGAGAAAGCTATAATTGAAGCGCGCTTCCTGATTCCCAACGACCACGCCGCTATCAAGCTGATGGAGGAGGTGGGCGGTGAGGGTGACGAAGGTGTCTGGTTGCTCCGGCGGGAGATCCACACGTCAGGCAGAAGTCGTGCGTGGATAGGTGGTGCCCAGGCCACCGTCAGTCAACTCAAAGCTGTGGGAGACCGATTGGTGGATTTCCACGGCCAGCACGACCACCAGCTTCTTCTTTCTCCTGACGAACACACCGCAATACTCGATGGTTTTGGCTGGCATACACGCCAGCTAGCCGACGTCGCCAAAGCTCACACATCCGCACAGGACGCTTTAAGGGAGCTAGTGAGCCTTGAAACGGCCAAGAGAGACTTATCGGAAAAAAGAGAACTCGCAGATTTTCAGTTGGCCGAACTGGATGAGATAGACCCCCAATCAGGCGAATGGGGCGAGCTTGAATCCGAAAGAAAACGTCTGGAGGGGGTCGAGCAACTAAGTGGACTGCTCTCAGGATTGACTCAGCTTCTGTCTGAGGACGAACAGGCGGTCGTCGTACAGATTGGACAGGCCCAAACCCACCTGTCAGATGCGGTGGACATAGATGACACGTTATCGGCCAGGGCAGCCGACCTTGAGCAGATATCCATTCTCATTAGCGACCTCTCATTGGGACTTGCTGACTACATGGCATCGCTAGAGGTCGATCCCCACAGGCTTGAGCAGGTCCACGACCGGTTGGACGATCTGAGGCGACTGACGCGCAAATACGGCTCAATCGACGAAGCGCTTACGCAACACGCTCGGCTCAAAGAGGGTGTTGATGACGAAGCCGATCTTGATCTCAAAATTGAGGAGGCCAGAAGCCGATCAGACCTCGCGCAGTCACAGTTCTCCCTGTCATGCGCTCGTCTATCCGATGCAAGAGAAAAAGCCTCACAAAAACTCTCACGACAGGTGAGCAAGTCGCTGGGCACGTTGGGGATGTCAAACGCGCTCATGTCGGTGAGGCTTGATCGTCAAACTGCTGGGGATGAGTCTGTTGTCGCTGCGACGGTCGGGGCAAAGCAATATCTTGCAGGGCCAACAGGCGTTGAGTCGATAGAGTTTTTTTTCACGGCGAACAGAGGCGAGCCGGAAAGACCGCTTGCCAGGGTGGCTTCAGGCGGAGAGGTATCGCGGATTATGTTGGCGATCAAAAGCGTTATCGCCCATACCGACCCCGTACTGACGATGGTATTTGACGAGATCGACAACGGTGTCTCCGGGAGGATCGCTGACCGTGTGGGGCAGCGGATGAAAGAGCTCGCCGAGCACCGTCAGATTCTGTCGATCACCCATCTGCCGCAGATCGCAAGCCTGGCGGACCACCATCTTGAAGTGCGCAAGAAAATCGGTGGCGGACGCACGGTTACCACAGTTGAGACTCTAGGCGGCGAGGCGCGCACCAATGCGCTGGCGGCGCTCATTGGTGGCGACAAGATCACCGATACAGCGCTTGAGCACGCAAGAGCGATGCTGGAAGATGCATGAACTCTCCCAAGGAATTCGAGCGCAAGAGCGCGGCGCTTGACCTCTCCCCTGATGAGCTACGACGCCAACAACGGCTGAGACTGACCGCCGCTAACGGGATCAGCTTTCTTCGTGTTCTGGCGCTGCCGTTCATCCACTATTTTCTGACAAAACCAGGTCCAGAGCCGCTCAGGTGGGCTGTGGGGCTCATGCTATTTGCTGCTCTCACCGACATGCTGGATGGGTTCGTAGCAAGGCGTCTTCATGTGGTCTCTGACTGGGGGAAGATCGTCGATCCGCTGGCGGACAAAATCTGTATCGGTTCGGTGGCGGCGTCCCTCACCCTGACAAGAGACCTGCCGATCTGGGTACCGGCGCTAATCATCATTCGCGATGTTTTGATCGTCGGCGGCGGTGTGATTCTGGGGAGAAAACACGATATAGTGCTGCCGTCAAACCAGTTAGGCAGAGTCACTACCGTGATGATGTCGGCGATGCTGATCGGGTATACACTCCGCTTCGCCTGGGCGGCTACGGTGATGGTGCCGGTGTGTGGGGCTTTGGTGCTGCTATCATCAGCGGCCTACGCGGTCAAAGGTGTGCGTATTCTGCGCCAACTTCGCCAACGAACCTAACTGACCTGGCGGCCATTATCTGGGCCGCTGAGTACAGTATTCGGTTGGCCCAACTCGGCTATCGCAGCCAGGTCCACTGTCTATAGGAGAGCAGCAGGTGCTGCCCCATCTCGCCGACAATCAGAGCTATCACCGCCCAGAACATCCTCATGGTCAGTTCGCCGACGATCAGCCCTAAAAAAAGCGGACGGACCCGTTTGAATAGGTTCCCACCGCCGTACTTGACCACCAGAACCTTGGCCAACCATCCCACAAGCATCGCCGCCCAGATGTCCTTAGCGAGCTGGTTGAGGAACCCTGCACCGAATACATAGCCCAAAGGGTGAAGCGGCCACCCGATCCAGATGCGGCGCAACATCGTCAGTGACCACGTAACAACGAAACCCACTCCCGTCGCCAGAAGTCGCCCAGAATCCGAGGGCGACGAATCATCCCCAGCGGTTTGATAGGAATAGTCGTAATAGCGACCGATCCGCGCTTCGTGCAGCGCCCCGCCCTGGGCGTCGAGATCGCTGAGTCCATGTTCGTAAAAAGTCTGAAGGCTGAGCACGAACGCCAGCACCAACCCGGCTATGAAAGCGATTGTCAGCCCCCATGTCATCTGTTTCTGTGGCACTTTCCCCTCACCAGCCAGACCAAAACCCTCCATCTGAACCATCAACATCGAGCCGATCATGGTGTAGCCGAAGACGTTTAACATCGCCATGATCGCGTAGTCCTGCCGGCCGAACACCGCCGTGCCGAACGTGATGTGGAAAAAATGGCTTACCATCGGAAGCCCAATGAAAATCGGCATGCCAGCATCCAACCGCAGCCTGCTCACGGCGATCATCATGAGCACCAGCAGACCGAAATATCCCAGCGCCAAAGAGAGAGACAGGCCCGCTGCGCTAACCCAACCAATCCAGACCACGGAAGCGGTGATGCCCATTACAGCGGCGGTTCTGTAGGACATGGGTTCATGGGCGTCTGTCGCGTCCGTGGCTCTGCCCACGACGATCTGCCACACGCGTTTTAGATGGCGGCGAGTACCCCAAAGGCTCAAGAGACCGATCGCAACAAGCCCACCACGCGCCTGAGCAAACGGATATGGCGCCAATGGAGGCCATTCGACACCGAATGCTCGGCTAAGCCTCTCGTCGCCATATCCGAATAGGTCGGCGACGAGCAACTCTAACCGCGAAAACAGAAAGAAAACCCAGACGCTGAAAAGTATATCCAGTGGGAGCAGGAACGCGATTCCAACAAACATCGGAGATATGGCAAAAACGAACGGCGCATGAAACGGCGCCATCGCGTTCCACGGCTTTTCAATCAAGAGCATCGCCATATCCAAACCCAGAGGCAGATCTCCTAACTCCGGAACATAATGGCCCAACCCGATAACGCCGTAGACCAGCACCGAAATGGATGCGCCAGCCCACATCCATGGGTCTTTGAAGAAGTCACCGAGGCGTGCCGAGAATGCCTCCCCTGATCCGGTAATTGAGAGCGGAATCTGGTTAAGAGGCATCGCCAGTCGCTCTTGATCCACCCACGCCACCCTAAGCACTGTCGCCACACTGAGGCTGACCGCGAAAGTCGTCGCAAACAGAACGCCCCAGGCGATCAGAGGAGCCATCCATGCGTTCCACGGGACAGTAGCGCGACCCTGAAAGAAATCAAGTGCCGGAAACCACGCCGGGTGCAGCGATTCCGGCATGAAAATAGACATCATCCGTCCCTGCTCCCATACTTCAGTCCAGGGACGCAGCCAGTTTGGTACTATCAGCTGATAGGCGACGTATTTGGTGCTGCCTGCCCCCACCAGGTACGCTCCGTTCACCAGGCCGGGAAAGAAGTTGTGTACCAAACCGATCGACGCCAGCGGCGTGGCGACCATGAGCATGGCATAGATCACCAGCAGCTCGCCTTTGCGCAGCCCTCGCCGCCCCAGAAGTGCTGAGAAAGCCACGAGCAGTCCCAACGCCACCACTGCGGTTGCCGGTGGGACTACCTCCACTAACTTGGGGCCATCCAGAACGAGGTTGTTTTCCTGAATCCACCATGCAAACAGGCCGATAAGCGATAGACCTATCGCCACCGCCCTTAGTGTCAACGAGCGTTCGGACGAATGATGCTCCTGCACTTTCACTCCTCTATGGAAATTGCCGCAGCGCTACCCGATGTAGGTTGCATTAATAACGCCCCGCAACACGGAGATAAGCAAGATCGTACAGCAAACTTCGCATTCTTTCCCAAGTTCAGACAGGACGCCCGTGTTGCCCTTTGAACCGCGTGCGACTAAATATTCAGCATTCGGCCCAGGCGGCGACGTTATGGGGTGATATAGGTCAGTGAGGTGGGCCAAGAGAGGGCAGAAAGATGGGATTCAAACGGCTGACACTACATTTGCTACTCCTGCTGAGTTCAAATATGGCGCGAGCAGAGGGCCGGTTTGATGTGGGTGTATACACCGGTATCACCATATCCAACATCGACCGTCCAGTCGATAAAGGGATTTACGCGGGCGTACCCACATCGGACATCGACCATCCAGCATCGAAACATATGGATTCACGAATGGGCATGACTCTTGGCGCGTTCGTGGGCTATCAGATTACTAGACGCATCTCCATCCAACCCGAAATCGGCTACACTCAAAGGGGAGGAACGCTGAAAAGCGCATGGTGGGACGACACGGGTTATCCTTGTCATTTTGAGGCAAGAGACTTCCCAAGATGGCCTCTGGATCCGTGCCCCAATACCAAACTGTTCTATTCGTTCGTCGACATGCAGGTCCTAGCGAATGTTCGGGTCGTGCAATTTGGTCGTTTGGGAATCCGCGCATTCATCGGGCCAGCGTTTGCGAAAGAGACCAAAACTCCCAGGCGGGATTTCCCTAATGCAGGACCAAAAAGCCGCAGAAGCTTGGTGGTCGGAGCCGGTGCGGATATCAAGCTTGGCTTTGGCGAAGCCCGTTTCGAAATACGGCATTCTCGCGGCTTCCACGAGCTCAGCGACCTCTTTGGCCGTCACTTTCTCTGGTCATTTTTGGTCGGGTATTCGATATAGATTTCTAGCACCGCACGATGACGTTGAACTGGTTTGAGGCAAAGCCATGAAAGACAGAATTCGAGCGGCGACGGTGCAGTTTACTCCGGTGGCTGGAGATGTAGAGGTGAATCTCACCACTGTAAAGCGGCTGACTGAAGATGCAGTCGGTGATGGGGCTCAGATAATTGTGTTCCCGGAGTGCTGTCTGACCAGCTACTGGTTTTTGCGGCGGCTCAATCGGGAGGCACTCGGTGCCATCGCGGAACCGGTGCCCGATGGCCCCCCTACTGACGCGCTTCTAGGATTGGCTCAAAAACATAATACCGTAGTAGGTGCTGGGCTGGTGGAGTCGGAGGGGGACAGGTTTTTTAACACATACGTCGTAGCGCAGCCCGACGGATCGGTGCATCGGCATCGCAAGCTCCATGTTTTTGTGAGCGAGCACATCGACAGCGGTGATGAGTTCACCGTCTTCGACTCGCCGTTGGGGTGCCAAATCGGCGTCCTGATCTGCTACGACAACAACATCGCCGAAAATGCGCGGATCAATGCGCTCATGGGAGTAGATATTCTGCTTGCACCTCATCAGACCGGCGGATGTAGATCACGAAGTCCCCACGCAATGAAGCTCATCGACCCGGCGCTGTGGGAGCGGCGCAGCGAAGACCCGCCAGCCATTGAGGCCGAGTTTCGAGGCAGCAGCGGGAAGGAGTGGCTGATGCGATGGCTGCCTGCCCGTGCGCACGACAACGGGTTTTTCCTGATATTCAGCAACGGTGTCGGCCCTGATGACGACGAAATCCGCACCGGCAACGCGATGATTTTGGACCCTTACGGTCGAATTTTGGCCGAGACATGGGCCGCTGAGGATCGAACCGTCATCGCCGATCTCGATTTTCGTTGCTCCCCGAATCGACCGGACAACGGTGGATCAAAGCTAGGCGACCGGAGCTTTACGGACCGATTACAGAAACTACCGGCGATGAACAGCCAACGCGTCAGGTAAGGTTCGGAATCAAGGACGGTGAGTAAGACAGAAATTCCGCGAAACGCAGTTGAGCCGAATTTTTCAAGGAAAGGAAAAACAGATGGCCGAGATTTGGGGGAAAGCGTACAGCCGCGCACAGCTACTGGAGAGGGTTGGCGATATGTCGCAGTTGGCGCACATGCGTCCTGCAATGCTGGTCGATGGCCCGCACCGCGACGTGGAGGTGATCGATGTCCGCACTGGCGGTGGATTGGGGTTTGTTATTCTGCCAGGCAGAGGGATGGATATCTCCGCAGCGCACCACAACGGTCAGTCGCTGTCGTGGCATTCCCAAAGCGGTGAGGTTCACTCGGCGTTTCACATGAATCAAGGCTTGGAGTGGCTAAGGGGGTTTTTCGGTGGGTTGGTGGCTACTTGCGGTCTCAGCAACGCTGGCGCTCCTTCTGAAGACGACTACAAAGAACTTGGACTCCACGGTCGCTACTCCAATACACCGGCGTCAGCGATAAGTATCGAACGTCGATGGGATGGCGACGAGTATATTATGACAGCATCTGGTACAATACGCGAGGGTGGGCTATTTCAGGACAACCTGGAGCTTAGGCGGTCGATTACCACATCTCTTGGGTCAACCGCACTCACGATCCACGACGAGGTGGTCAACACCGGTTTCCATACATCGCCGCACCAGCTTCTGTATCACATCAATCTGGGATTTCCGGTAATTGATGAGGGATCAGAGTGGCTCTCTCCAGCCTCAAAAGTCACACCCCGTGATGCCGACGCAGTAGACGGTGCAGAGACCTCGCACCTGTTCGACAGCCCGACCAAAAACTACGTTGAAAAAGTGTACTACCACGAACCGGTCGCCGATGCTAAAGGGATGACTCTGGCCGCTATTGTCAACCGTGATCTTGGGTTGGGAGTCGCGGTAAGATACAGGTTGGAGCAGTTGCCGCGTCTCATTGAGTGGAAAATGATGGGACAGGGCGAGTATGTCGTAGGAATAGAGCCGGCGAACTGTCTGGTGGAGGGTCGCCACATAGACAGAGAGAACGGCATTCTCAAATTTCTGGAGCCAGGTGAGTCGAGCCAGTACGAAGTGACTATTGAGGTTTTGCCGGACAGCGACTCCATCGCGGCCATTGAGCAGGAGGTCGCAGCGATAGCAGGATGAGATAGGCGGAGACCTGTGAGCGATCTTGACATAGCGGTGCGCTATTCGTAACCTTTTTTTGTCAGCGCGATGGTAGCTCAGCTGGTAGAGCACGACCTTGCCAAGGTCGGGGTCGCGGGTTCGAATCCCGTCCGTCGCTTGTTGTTAGAGGGCCGACCGTGGACACACACGTTCGGCCCTCTACTTTTTCCCCCTCCCCAAGCCGCGTGCCCCAACGCCGGTGTCTCCTGCCAAAAGGTTCGCGGCGCACGGTTCGTTGGTTGGCGACGCGGCACCTCCCTTGTGTGCTGTCGAGTTTTTCGACACGTTCGGCCTGTTCTACAGCTTGAGCAAGCGGTACTTTGATAGAACGAATTGACATCGCAGATGGTGGGGCCCAATGGGTGCAAAAGATATAGTGGTCGTAGACGAAGAACACATGTGGCAGCTGCTGCTTACACGGGCGCTCAACCGCTGTGGTCTGTCGGTTGAGGTTGCCACCACCGCGCCAGACGCCGATCTGAATGCCGGGGTCGATGATGGCTCCTAAACCCAACGAACATTCGGTCATCACAACCACGCTCCTGGCGTTGGCGATGGTGGCCTACACCGGGTCGGTCCTTTGGATCGGCCATGGGCGCCACCGGCTGCTAAGAGAGGAGAACCTGGAGCATTTCTTTCTTGAGCAGCAGACTTTCGCCAGACAGTGCGCCGCCGATGCGGCAAGATGGTTTCTCAATACCAAGTCCGATCTCGACCTCATCGCCCACGGCATCAGACTGAGTGATCCGGCGGGTGTCCGCACTATTCTTCGCAGCGCTCAGCGGCAGGCGAGGATAACTCAGGTTTGGAGATACGACCGGGCTACCGGGTTATCCAGTATTTTGGGGCAATCGGATCTGCTGCATCCGGTGGGAGGCGATCCGATTGGATGGATGAGTCAGCAGCAACGAGCTGACGCGGTCACCGTGGCCGCCCAAGCTCTGCTGGCGCGGCCACGGTCCTTTTTGGCACACATGGATGCAGGCGACAGGCCGAGGCCCCCATGGGGTGTAGTTGTGTCAGCTGGACCCAACCCAAAAGAGGATACCTCGAGTGTTTTTGGAACGATCGTGCCGAGGCAGACAATCGCGCTGCTGCTGGATCAACGACTGGAGCCCTTTGCTTTCAGCGGTGAAACCGCGCGATTGATCGTAACTGAAGACGGCTCTCAAGTTCTGGGGGAGGGGCCTCTGGTAAGTGCCCGTCGAAGTCGGCCAGATGCTGCTTTTTTTGCAGCGCTGAAAAATGGGATAGCTGCCACAGACGCTGGATCGGGGGGGCTTACAGCGCGACGTGGGGAGAGTTCTACGCTGGTCTCCTACGCTCCGATCCCGATGCCAGGAGGTCCTCCGTGGCGATTGGCGCTGGCAACTCGCAACGATGACATCTTGAGCGCACTTGAGGCTGAACGGCGGATAGACTGGATTCTACTGCTGCTCCTGCTGTCGGGCAACGGCGTTTTGGGCGTGGTCCTCTACAGGAGCAACAGCTCCCGCATCCGTCTAGCTGAAGAGTCGAAGCGGCTAAGGGCGATGGCCCGCGCTGAAGCTCAGATTCACGAGTCAGAGGCCCGGCTGAGGGCGTTGGTTGACAACCTGGAAGAGATCGTTTTTTCAGAAGACGCCCAAGGGCAGATCACATATGTCAGTCCTGCGGTCACCAAAGTTCTGGAGATCCCGCAAGAGGCGTTTGAAAAACAGGGGTTTGACGCGGTCCTCACCGATCACCCGATCAACGACTCGGTCAGAGAACGCCAATCTGTGGGTACCGGCACAACATCATGGACCTGTGAGGCGTCCACCGGCACCGGGCGCAATGTGCTGCTGGAACTAACTCAGACAGTCATCGGACAGGCCGGGCAGATGGTCGGAATGCAGTATGTAGCCAGAGATGTCACGGAGAAGACCCGCCAGGAAAAATGGCGCATCCAGGCCGAAAAGATGGCTGGGTTGGGACAGCTCTCCGCCGGGATCGCCCACGAGCTGAGAAACCCTTTGGGGATCATTGACGCAGCCCGTTTTTCACTCGAAGAACAGGTTGAGAATGATGACCCGCAAATCAGTGGAGCGTTCGAGACGATTGCGAGAAACGTGGCTAGGGCTGGTGAGATCATAACCAATCTTCTGACATTCAGCCGCCCATCGGCCCATGACCGGGAGTGGGTCGATGTCAACGGCCTTCTCCAGACGATCCTGACACTCGCCAGAAAAGACCTGGAGGTGGGCGATATCAGCGTCACCACTGATTGGGGTGATGTGCCTCCGATCTGGGCCGGGCTAGATTCGCTCAAACACGCGTTCCTCAACATGCTCCTCAACGCCGCTCAATCTATGGTCGAAACGGATGCGCCAAAGACGCTTGAGATTACGACTTGGGTGGAGTCGCCAGCACGCCTTGGGAGAGACAGGCCTCGCCTCACAGTTGCCATCAAGGACAACGGCGGCGGAATCGGATCCGACGACCTGCCGCAGATATTCGACCCGTTTTTCTCCACGAAGTCGCCTGGGCAGGGTACAGGCCTTGGTCTTTCGCTGGCGCATTCGGCGATTGAATCCGCTGGAGGGGACGTTAAGGTGGACAGCGCACTGGGCAAGGGTACCCGCTTTACAGTTACTTTTCCGTTGGCTCTGGACCAGCCTCAGGCCGAGCAGGAAGGCGATGACAGATGAACGACACGCTGCGAATTCTCCTTGTGGACGACGAGGTCGATCTTCTGGATACGTTGGGAGCTGTCTTGGCCCGGCATGGAAACGAAGTCGCTACTGCGACAGATGGTGCCGTGGCGCTAGAGAGGCTCTCAGAAGCGGTATTTGATCTCGTGATCGCCGACATCAAGATGCCCAATGTCGATGGGATGGAGCTTTTGGAGCGGATCAAGGAGAGCACCCCTGACACCGATGTGGTCCTCATAACCGGATACGGCGATGTCCGGAGCGCGGTGACTGCCATAAAAGCTGGAGCATACGACTACATCATTAAACCGGCTTCTCCTGAGGAGCTACTGCTGTTGATAGGTCGTTTGAAGGAGATGAAACGCCTTACGCGGGAAAACATTGCACTCAAACGGGAATTGGGACGCGGTGAGACATCAAGACCTCTGGTGGGTAAGCATCCGTCGATGTTGGCAGTGGGTAAGTTGATTGAGGATGTGGCGCAGGCCGACTCAACAATCCTTGTAAGAGGCGAATCGGGTACCGGAAAGGAGCTTGTGGCACACGCTATACACCATCAGAGCCCACGAGCGACCGGCCCGTTCGTAAAAGTCAACTGTGCTATCCTTTCAGAGACTTTGCTTGAAAGCGAACTTTTCGGGCACGAGAATGGCGCTTTTACTGGGGCGGTTGCCACTAAAAAGGGTCGTTTCGAGCTGGCTGATAGAGGCACCCTGTTTCTGGATGAGATCGGGGACATCTCACCTCTTCTCCAGACTAAACTTTTGAGGGTACTTCAAGAAGGAGAGTTCGAGACGGTCGGCGGCATTGAGACCAAAAAGGTGGATGTTCGGATTGTTGCGGCGACAAGTCGCAACCTGGAGGCGGCGGTGGATGATGGGGAGTACCGGGCAGATCTGTACTATAGACTCAACGTAATTCCGGTGAAGCTTCCGCCTCTAAGAGAGCGCAAAGAAGACATCCCACTGCTGGTGCCCCACGTATTGGCCACAGTCGCCAACCGGCTAGGACACCCGGTACCAACTATTGAAAAGTCGGCGTTCGATGTACTCACGGTCCACGACTGGCCTGGCAACGTTAGGGAACTGGAGAACTGCCTAGAGCGGGCGGTCGTATTGGGCAAAGGCAAACCCGTTGCGCTAGACGATCTCCCTGACGCTGTCAGAGAACCGGACGGATCACCAACCGACGACGGCTTGGACGGCAGATCGTTGGATGAGGCGGTCGCCGATGTCGAAAAGCATCTGATAGTCCGTACTTTGGACGAGCATGGCGGCAACCGCTCCCAAGCCGCCCGCGCTCTCAAGATGCATCGCACGACGCTGCTATCAAAAATGGAGAAGTATGGGCTGTCATGAGCTTCTGGGAATTGAACCGTCGCTCGGTAGATAGAACTCGCAACACAGCGACATAGATATCGGGAACGATAGATGTGATCGCGTTACCGACGCAGCAATGGCGGCATACAAGTTGCAGCAGACCGTGATTGATCGTTCACATAACACGCCCGTCAGGTAACCACTTGATCGTCCAGGGATAACTGATGCCGGAACAAGATGTCGTTGAGGACGGAGCCGTAGAAAGCGCGCTTCGATTCAACTCGAAATTCTACGCTGGGTTCTACCGCAACCCGTTTGTTGGATGGCGCTATGAGACGCGCTATCGAGCCAATATAGCAAAAAAGATTCTCGTCGATGCCGGTGTCGATATCTTTTCACCCGACTTCAGAACGTTTGAGTATGGGTTCGGCAACGGCGACCTACTCAAAGCGGTCTGTGGAGCCAGCGCGGTCGTGGGTATGGAGGCGTCGCCATCGGCTGTCGAGAGGGCGAGATCAATTGCGCCTCTTAACCATCCACATTGGGAGATGATCGAATGGGCTGACTGCACCCACACCAGATTGGACAGCGAAAGTTTCGACCTTGTCTCTGCTGCACATGTGCTCGAACATCTTCCTGACGATGGCGCAGCGATCACAGAGTGGATCAGGTTGTTGCGACCAGGCGGGCACCTCCTACTATATCTTCCGAGCAACGAGGTATTGTTCAAAGGATCAAAGCATCTTCGCACCTACGACGTCGACGAGTTCTCCGAGAGGCTCTGCACCTATGGCTTGGAGCGCATCACGGTCGATGAAAATCAACGGTTCGACCGACCGTTCAAACACAGGTATCTCGTTCTGCTATCGCGAGCAAATATCGTCATCAGGCTTCTGCTCGATATACCTCGTATGGCAGCGTTTCTGCCAGCGCAGCTAATCTCCTGGCGGATTCTCCTGGCGCTCGACTCTGTTCTGGAAAAGATCGGCGCAAAAAGCAGCAGCATCGCCTATCTATTCAGAAAACCCAATCCCACCGTGCAGGAATCTGGCACCGCATCGCCCTCCACTGGACATATGGCCCAATTCAAAAACTGATGCGCATTCCCCATCTGACGTAGCGCGGGTCTAGCCAGAGAGCCCAACGGTCAAACACAGGCATAGCGGCGTAGTGAGGCATGTCTCCAATCTGGTCTGGCCCGGTAAGAAGCGTCTTGCCATCGGAATCAGTGGCCCACTCGCCCAACGGCTTGCCCTGGAGGGTCGGGTTCTTGAGGTTGGTGTGCAGAGGGTAGACGTGGTCATTGAATTCGGAGTCGGTGAAGAAGCCCCGATTGATGTACCGGCTGTTGAAAATATTTCGGACATCCATGAACCTTGTGAACCGCCAACCGTGTGTCTTTATACTCTTCTCCACCCTCGTGTGTCACAGCGACCGACCTCGATCACGCAGGTTAGCCGACGATGCTGGCGGGTCGTGTTCCATAGCCGGGTTCTCTGGATTCTTGAGTTGCGCCAGCTGCTGTACGCGTCCACTAACTAGTCTTGCACTATATCGTTTGCCTCGTCCGCCGCTCTGATATAGGTCAGGGCAGTAGCGTACGCGACATTCTGGTACGTCCTTACCAATTGCACCAAAGGCGTCCGCGTCGCCGTCCAGAACGGACAGGGAGATGGCATCTGAGTCGTTTCCATCAAACAGCGAGCGTTTGAAACCGCATGTGCTGCGAACACTGTCGAGCGATTCTAGCTGTTTTACGGCGTAGTTGGCTTTGTCAGTAACGCTCACACTAGCCACCGATGCTGTTCATTATACGTTCTGGCTGAATGAAATCGGCTTTACCGATCTTGTGCCCCGGTTCTTTATGCCAAACCGCGCCCAAGAGCCTGTCTTTGATCTGCTCTTGTGATTCATCGTCAGACAAGAGGTCCATAAAGTCGGTCTCGTCTAGCGAAAACAGACACGTCCGCAACTTTCCGTCGGCGGTGAGGCGTACGCGGTTGCAGGTATCGCAAAAAGGCTGACTCACCGATGGAATTATACCAAACTGCCCTTTTCCATCGAGAAAGCGGTAGAGTTTCGCCGGAGCTACCGATCCGTTGGACGGCAACGGTTCCAGCGGATACTTTTTGCCAATTCGCGATAGAATTTCACTACCAATAACGACCTTACCACCAGACCAGTGGTGCTCTCCATCAAGCGGCATAAACTCGATAAAACGCACCTCGAACGGCTCCTCCCTAGACAGTTCTGCCAACGCCACCACCTCCTCGTCATTCACACCCTTCATTACCACGCTGTTTATCTTAATCGGGTCGAAACCGACCTCCTGCGCTTCGCGCAAACCCTCCATCACACCGGTCAATCCCTCCCGGCGGGCGATCTTCCCAAAAACCTCTTCGTCGAGAGTATCCAAGCTAACATTGATGCGGCGAAGCCCTGCGTCATACAGAGTTTTGGTCTGATTCGCCAAAAAAATGCCGTTGGTCGTCAACCCTATGTCGAGGTCGTCATCCAGCTCCGAGAGGCGGGTGATAATCTCCGGCAACTCTCTGCGCATCAGCGGCTCACCGCCTGTGATGCGGACTTTGGTGACTCCCACACCCACCGCCGCCTCAACAAACTTTATGATCTGATTGACACTCATGATTTCCGGCAAGAACGTGGCGTCCTCCGGTATGCAGTAGGTACATCGCAAGTTGCATCGGTCGGTGATCGACACCCGGAGATTGGTGATTGATCGCCCCTGTTCGTCGATCAGGTTTCGCGGGCCGGTTGACTCTATGCCGCCGGAACGGGGTTCCGCCCGCTCTGACGCTACTATCCTAATCGGTTCGATGTTCAGTACTCCTTGAGCGCCCGTGCGATGTTGCGCTGATTCTCCCGCTCAACGATGACGGCGCGTTTGTCGTATTCCGCTTTGCCCTTGGCCAGCGCCAGTTCGACTTTGGCTTTTCCCCGTTTGAAATACATCGACAGCGGCACCAACGTCAGACCCCGCTCATCTATTCCGGATTTTAGCCGTGCGATCTCCCGGCGGTGCAAGAGCAGCTTGCGCGGACGCTCAGGGTCGTGATTGTTGCGGTTGCCCTGCTCGTATGGACTTATATGCACACCGAACAGCCACATCTCTCCATCGCGGACGCGGGCGTGGCTGTCCTTAAGGTTGCAGCGTCGCCCTCTCAGCGATTTGACCTCAGTACCTTGCAGCACCAGACCCGCCTCGACCGTATCGATAATCTCGTAGTCGTGTCTGGCTTTGCGATTTCTTACAATGTTAGACGAGCCGTTGGAATCGGCAGACATCGTGTGGCCCAAGGTTGATAGGTGAGCGGTGTGGAAACGTAGCAATAAAATATACTGCAACACCACGCTCATTTCAACGTCAAGACGTTCGCGCCTTGATCGCACACCACCAGTTGGGTACGATCGCACGGTGAGGCGACCTCTCGACTGGTGGCTTACAGATTGGGCAACTCCCCAAGCAGAAAACTGATAGTAACGCTATGAAACTGATCCCAAACCCATCCTTCGAAGAGGGCGGCACTGACGGCCCGAATGGTTGGAGCTACAGCGGGCCGTCTTCGCGACTGATGGAGTGTTGGCCCAGCGATTTGGCACACGACGGCTCCCGCTGCATCCGCTTCAACGCCAGGACCGACCATCTGTCATGGACCAGCGACCGAGTTCCAATAATGGATGGCGACAACCTGATTCTGGAGTGGTGGACGCAGATGTCCGGCGGCGAGCCGTGGCACTGGAGCTAACATACAAGTTTTATTGGCGTAAGGGTGGTGTTCACCGAGGCCGCTGGAGGTCGATGCGGTCTGTTTGAGCGGCGAATAAGGTCCATCAGTACTGACGGATGGGTGCTGGCTTGGGTCCGCGTTAACGCACCAGATGACGCCACCGCCTGCCGTGTGGTGTTTGTGTGAGAAGCGGGCATAGACACAGACGGGTCAGTGATGATTGATGATGTGTCACTGACGGCGGCTGGTGTCAGTTTGCCGCTCCAACCAGGTTTTGGCCTGCTGAGGGTCGATATCGGAAGCGCGTTGGGCGATGGAGCGCTCGGCGGTCGCGTGACAATCACCGCCGCCGACACTCAGACCTACACCCCTGCTGACAGTTGCGAGTTCCAGGATGGCTCCTTTCACGTTGAGGGGCGACCTTTTGAGGTGGCACTTCCTGAGGGGCCCGCAGAGTTGACGATAGCCAGGGGCTTTGAATACGACGTCTGGTCCGAGGTGGTGGATATACTCCCTGGTCGAGTGACTCATAGCGCTCCACGATTAATACACTGCTTTCCGATGTCAACCGATGGCTGGTATGGCGACGACAGCCATGTCCACCTGTTTTTTCACCGCAGCAGCCGACACTCACACCCGACGCCGAGGGGGCGATCAACGAAAAACTTGAGATAGCAGTACCGTCTAGCGGCTGGCTGGCGGCTCGCGTGTTTGGCCCACCAGCTCCTGAAGTCGATTCCTCCATTCTGCCCCAAACATGGCCAGAGAGCGATGGCCAGTTCGCCCACACTAGCCCGATCTACATACGCCGCGACGGCCAGGACATGACACCAGACCCAAATGCCGCCAGATACTTCGTAGGTTGGATCGAGGCCTATAAAGAGGCCATCGACGGCTGTGAGGAGCTATTTCAGTCGATATCAGAACCCGATATAAAGCCGCTCTACGACAAAATCATCGGCCGGTTGCATGAGGCGCAGGCGGTGTTTGAGGCGATGTGCTGAGAGTGCCGAAAAAAACAGGGAAACAGTGATCCACGGGGCATGGTAAGTCTCCCAGAACCTCATTGCCGGACCTGCGCTACCTGCCGACAGATGGCATCCTGCGGTCGTAAACCTTCTGAGATTGTACCGATCAATCATTCGGCGCTCCGTTGCGCAATGTGGGTTTGTTGGCGTAGCAAATCACCACCCGCTCGCACTATATTGATAGAATAGAAACCGAACAGTCACAATCATCGTATTTGATACCTACACAGCGCTCTCCGCTTTCCGCAATCCGGCATTGCGACCACCTACTACCGGTTCCGGCAAGCCAATCTACGCAAGGCCGGTCTGTGTTTTTGCCCTCCTCGGTGCGCGCGCTTCCCTCCAACGTCAGACGCACGTTCAAATATGACGCTATCGCTGGCATAGCTCGGGGTTTGGTGATGACCGGCGGCGCAGCCACTGCCGCTGTTGTTCTGAAAAAGGAGTTTGACGGCTCAAACGCTGAAGTGGCACTTCTCTACAGCGCGACTGGTGTCGGTTTCTTAGCAACCCTGGTTACATCGCGTTGGGTAAAACGGTTCAGCGCTATGCCGCTGGTGGTGGTGCCAGAAGCGTTGGCGTACATCCTGTTTATGCTGGTGGCGTTCGCTGCTCAGTCGTGGATGTTCACGCTGCTCTTGTGCACGGCCTACGCCTTGATGGGAAGTCTTCAGCCCGCGCTGGCGCAGGTCTATAAATCCAACTACCCTGACTCTACACGTGGCTCGGTGTTCTCATTAGTGCGTATGAGCATGATGGTGACAAACCTCGTAGCCGCGCAGCTAATAGGGATGCTACTGGACGCAAGGCCGACCCTGTATCTCTACGCCTACCCAGCGATCGGGCTTATCGGTCTGATCGGTGTGTGGGTGTTCAGCCGTATCAGGGTGCTGGACAGCAAAGGAGAGATCGAAAACGGCGACGGGGAAGCTGGACCGTCTTTCTCAGTATTCTGGCGGATTTTGAAGACAAACAAACCCTTTGCGGCGTTCATGGCCGTATGGGGGCTCTTTGGGTTCGGCAACCATCTAGTCAACCCGGTCAAAGCGAAATATCTCACCGACCCGGCCTATGGGATCGCAGCGTCGTACACCGCGTCGCTCCTTATTTTGGTGGTACTACCACAAGCGGTCGTAGTCCTCACACTGCGACTGTGGGGCGGTCTGTTGGACAGGTTTCCTGCGACAACAGTACGGGTGCCGGTGCATGTGGCGACGACAGTGGGCTTGATCCTGTGGGCTACTAGCGATTCGTTGTGGGTGCTCGGAATCGCCGGGGTGATGTGGGGTATAGCCAGCGCTGGCGGTCAAATCCTTTGGCACGTCGGGATATTTGAGTTTGCCGGTGAGAATGAAGTGCCGCTCTATATGGGCATCCACGTCGGACTCACAGGCATCCGTGCTCTAGTCGGCCCGCATCTCGGCAACATGCTTGTCGATCTCGTAGGGATATCAGCGACCTTTTGGGTCAGTGTTGCGCTTTCCGGAACTAGCATACTTTTCATCATCTGGCTCGCATGGGTAATGCGCCGCAAGAAGATCGGACGCTATTCCGCCGCGGTTGCGAAGTAGGATTAGAGTGCATGCATACCCGTCAAAAATGCGACTGTTGTGCCTCAGCACAACGCTGCATACGCTTGCGTTATTCCTGGTATGTGACTCCTCGCCCCCGACAGAGTGGCAGAGTCTATTTCTAACAAGAGTCCGTTTCGCTGGCGGTTGGACGATAGAACGCCGCCTCCCGGGGTTTCCCAGGAAGCGGCGTTCGTCATCGCAGTCAAACTTGGAAAAGCTACAAGGCTTCGTCGCCGCTTTCCCCTGTGCGGATTCGGACGGCGTCTTCCACCGGCAGAACGAACACCTTGCCGTCGCCGATTTTGCCGGTTTGGGCGGCGGACACAACCGCCTCGACCGCTCTATCACACAGTTCATCGGTGACGACAACCTCGATGACGATCTTGGGCACGAATGAGACGGTGTATTCGCTGCCTCTATACACCTCCGCATGCCCTTTTTGGCGGCCGTACCCTTTGATCTCGCCGACCGTCATCCCTGCTATACCGAGTGCGTCAAGCGACTCTTTTACTTCGTCTAAGCGTGCTGGAGCGATGATGCACTTTAGAAGTTTCACGATCTACTCTCCTTGCGAACGTGGCGCGAATTAGTGCACGTTTGTCAGTTGAAAATCGGGATACGCCTCTCCACCGTGCTCGGTGTAGTCCAGTCCTGCGGACTCCTCCTCCGGGCTGACGCGCAGACCGACGACGGCGTCAATAATCTTAAACGCGATAAACGCGGTACCAAATGTCCAGACGAACGCCGCACCGATCCCTATCAGCTGCACTTCGACTATCGCCAAAGAGAATCCACCGGAGTTAAACATACCAGCCGCGAGTGTGCCCCACGCCCCGCACACGCCATGCACCGACACAGCGCCTACCGGATCATCCAAACCCCATTTCTCAAGTGACAACACAGAGAACACCACGATCATCCCGGCTGCCAGGCCAATTATCACCGAACTGACTGGCGACACGTTTGCACATCCAGCGGTTATGGCAACCAGACCCGCCAACGCACCATTGAGCGACATGGAGACATCTGGCTTCTTGAATTTGAACCAGGCTACTATCATCGCTCCAATGGCACCTGCCGCTGCAGCCAAGTTGGTGTTGACAGCTATGGATGCGATGCTGTAGTCAGTACCGGCCGTGCTGCTTCCAGGATTAAACCCGAACCAGCCGAACCACAGTATAAACACACCCAGCGCGCCCAAGGGCAGGTTGTGCCCCAATATCGGCCGTGGTCTGCCTTCTGAGTCGTATTTGCCGATGCGGGGCCCCAAGACGATTGCTCCGGCCAGCCCGGCCCAACCTCCCACCGAATGCACGACCGTCGATCCAGCGAAATCTATAAAACCGAGATCCTCCAACCAGCCTTGCCCAGCAAAAAGACTACCCCACGCCCACGATCCGAATACCGGATAGATTAGTCCGGTGATGACCACCGTATAGCATAGGTAACCTATGAACTTTGTCCGTTCAGCCATGGCGCCGGACACGATCGTCGCAGCGGTAGCGGCGAATACGGTCTGGAAAATCAAGAACACATATGTCCAGGATTTGTCCGTATATCCGCTCAGAAAGAACCCCCCGGTGCCGATCCAACCACCCAAAGTCGGACCAAACATGAGCGCAAACCCGAACGCCCAGAAGATCAGACTTCCGAGCGAAAAATCCATCAGGTTCTTCATCAGGATGTTGGCGGCATTTTTGGCGCGGGTAAATCCGGCCTCAACCATCGCAAAACCGGCCTGCATGAAAAACACCATGAAGGCGGCGATGAGCGTCCATACGTAGTCGATCGGGAAATGCTCGGCCCCGTCATGGGCAGCAGGTGGCGGCACTGTGGCCTCCTGTGCGCTCACCTCGCCGGACAGCACCCAAAGGGCCACCATCACGAATAACGCGGCCAATCGCCATCTGAATCGGCAGAACATTCTGTTTCCTCCATAGTGTGGCAAAACGGTTGTCGGTTGGGTTGCGAGATCGACCCAAATGGCAGGCCTTCGCCGCATGAGTAATAGGTTATCCAAGGTGCATGTCAGCGGTGTTTCCTCAAGATTTCAATCAGTGAAAAACTGGGTCAACGCTGCGTAACAGAAAAGTGTCCCGCTTGTAACACGCCAGTTCCACACTCGGGACCCTTGATCGGACCGCAACCTTTCCTGCTTCTGGTTGACCTGGTGGGTATATCCACCATGTTTTGGGGATGCTTCTCCGATAGCTGTCAGCGTTTTTCAAACTGTCTGGCCTTCCTGGGTTATTTTTTGCCGTAATAACGAAGTGCTCAGACCGAGCAGTCATCTTTTCCTGAACTGAGGATCGTCATGCCCAGAGGACACAGATTCGGTACAGATTGGATCGACAGGGTCGATGCGGACACTGGGGTGTTGGTGCGTCAGATCACCAGCGCGGAGACGGCGTGTCTTCATCTGCACTACGAGACGCCGACATTCGCCCCTGACGGGCAGCGTATGATTTTTGTGGCTAAACGGTACGCCCAAAGGGTCTCTGTTTGGGACCTGATGACCTGCGGCAGCGACGGAATGGATATCACCCAGGTTTCTGGCGACAGCGAGGTCAGGATGTCAAACGCGTGCCTTACCACCGATGGCGATTACGCGTTGTATATGGAAGGTGCCACCGCGCATATGACGCGGCTGTCTGATTGTGAAGACACTGAGATTGGGCATGTAGACGGCGCATCGAACAGGGACTACTACCGGGGAATGCGGTCGTGGGACGGGCGATACTATTTTGCACAGGTCACAAAAAACGATAGGGTACTGATGATCCGGTGGGACCTTACGACTGGAGATCAGGCGGTGGTAACAGAGTCTGACGGTATTAACCATCCAAAAGTCGCTCCAGGCGGGCCGGAAATCACGTACTCTGTCGGTACCACTCAGGCCGACGGAACGATGACCAAAGTCGGCGTCAGCTTCCACTGCGAGACATTGGAACCGATCGAGGTCAACTTCCCTCAAGGCCCACACCCTACGGCGCACAAAAACTGGCTCGGTAAGACAGGTTGGTACCACTCCACTTTCAAGCCTCCAGGACGATGTGTGCAGATTCTTCCTCGCGACGGAGAAAAAAGACCATCGTCGCCGAGGGCCCTTATTTTTGGCACTCAGGGGCGTCAGACGACGGTGAGTGGATTGTCGCTGACAGCAACTGGCCCGATGAGGGTCTGTGGCTAATCAACGTCGCCACAAAACAGCGCGAACGTCTCTGTTTCTCGTTCGCATCACAGGGCCATCCGCAGACCACCCATCCGCACCCCAACCTAAGCGATGACGGATCAATGGCGGTTTTCGCGTCTGATAGGACCGGAATAACACAGGTCTATGTCGCCTACCTACCCGATGAGATGAGAGACCGGCTGGCGACTCCCAGAGCCGCTGCGATTTCGATGAACGCATAGCTTTGGGTTTTGGGCGCATGGACGTGATCGGACAGACTGAAACCGAGGGGATACTGCGGCGATGCCAGACTCAGCGGAATGGTGGGGCGAATGCGCCCTCTGGGGGCAGCTCAACCTCTAGGAGAACGACCCCGAAAAAATCGACGCTGGCGGTGAGGAGGACTCACGGCAAGGGCCGCGTGGTATATTTCCCGTGTGACATAGACGGGTGGTGCACAGTGGCAAACAACCCCAAACGAGGTGAAAGAAATGAAACTCGCATGTCAAGAAGGTTTGGCACCAGGTGAAACACTTGCCCAAAGGTTCGAAAGCATTGAGAAGGCTGGGTATCTAGGCGTTGAGTTTGGTGGTAGTGGCATCTGGGAGAGGGTCGGCGAGATTAGGAACGCTTTCGCGTCGTCGTCGCTGGAGCCAGCCACCATCTGCGCTGGATTTGGAGGCTGCCCGCTCGATTCGACGCTGGCTGAGCGCCAGAAGGCCGACGATGACATCAAGCGCATCCTCACCGCCGGCGGGGAGATCGGCGTTGTAGGGATGGTCCTCGTACCAGTTTTCGGGCCGCCGCGTATTGGGGATTTGAGCCCCTGGAAAACCGCTGTGGAACTTGAAAAAGCGATGCTGGTTGACCTGATGGGTAGGTGGGCTGAGCACGCCGTTGAGGCAGGCACGTTGGTGATTCTGGAGCCGCTCAATGGCTACGAGACGCATCTGATAAAAAAACTTTCCGATGCGGTGGAGATATGCGAGCAGGTAAACAACCCCGCAGGTGCCAAAATGATGGCCGACTTCTTTCACATGGAGCTTGAAGAGCCTGATGTTGCGACAGCAATCAAAGAGGCCGGAGATTGGATCTGCCATGTGCATCTGGCCGATCATCCCCGCATTCTACCAGGCTATGGCAATAGTGATTTCAAGCCCGGTTTTGCTGCGCTGAAAGAGATCGGTTACGACGGCTATATGGCTCTGGAGTGCGGTGTCCCAGACCCGGATAAACAGGCTGCGCTTACCAGAACCGTCGAATTCCTTCGCTCTCAGATGTAGCTTTCGATAGGTGTGTCCAACGCGCTGCACGGGTGGGGTCGGCACCCGTGCAGCGCGTTGGCAAGGGAAGCACAATGCTCATCACCAAAAAACACGAATGCGGTTTCCTGATATTCCGCATCCATGCGGAACGGGCGACCATAACCAACATCGCAGACGACCTCAGAGATGCACTGCGAGACCTCTTCAAGAGCGATCCCGATTCGAAAGCCCTCGTCGATCTCTCACAGGTCACTCATATCGATTCGGCGGTGATCGGCGCTCTGATGGTGGGTGTGATACAATCCAAGGAAACCGACGGCTCATGCGCTGTCATCGGTGCAAGCCAACAGGTCAGACACACCCTCGACATCGCCGAAATCTCGACCGTCCTGCCAATTTTCTCGTCCGTTGAGGATGCTGCTGAGGGGGAAGCGTAGAGCATCGGAGGAGAAGCGCCGACAGGCGTGAGCTTTCGGGTCCCATAAATGAGGCTTGAGCACAGGCACGGACTCGCCCGGTGTCAGCGATTAGAACAATCGCCACCGCCTATGAGGTGGCGTAGATGATGAGAACAGACTCACATTGGAAATGACCGCCCCCCGGCCGTTGAGGGTGATACTCACTCCTAATTCTCCCGCAAATATTTGCGAACCGCGTCAACGAGCGGCTGGTGTTCGGGTAGCGGGGTGGGCGAATTTTTCATCCAGTCGTGGCCTGGGCGGTAGGCCTCATATTCCCAGGTCGACGATTCAGGATCCCAGTAGGCACAAAGATGTGGCGATGGCTCGTCACCTTTCTGGTTGGGATCGTCTGTGTAGGCGATCACCACGCCGTATGAGGCTGGTTCTACACAGATATCCAGGTCCCACCCATGGACGTTCACTGATCCAAAAACTTCGGCCATCGGTTCCTCGTCCCATTTTAGGTGAGTGCAGTGGGCGTGCGGGTACTGCGCAATCTAAGCTACAACGTCGCCGGAATCCACCCGTGGTAGCGACCGAGCCAGTACGTAAGTAGATAGCCGATTCCAGAGTATTCAGGATAGCCACCATGCTGTGCACCAACGCCTGGTGTCCGCCGACTAAACTCTGAACCGACATGGTAGTTCCATTCGTACTCGCGAGGTGCGCGAATCTCTATGGGTATATAAACCGGGCGCTCCGATGATTCGGTGGCTTCAGGGTCGTGGCAAAATATCACTTCGCGAACCACATCTTCGGGATAGGGCCAATCTCCCTGCGTGATCCGCTCGGCGATGGCCGCCTGCCACCCCTCACCGCTTTGGACGTGCAGAGGCGCAGCCATCAACTCGGCCATCCCCCTCATCTCCGCGTCGGTCTCCGGGTTGAAAAGCGCATAGTTGAAATCCATCTGCACGTTGCCGTTGTCCCGCGTGTCGCGATATAGCATCTGGAGCGCCCAAGCCAAAAGTCCTCTGATCCTCGGATCGGACTCATACAGCATGATATGATAGAACACCGAATCGTGATGGTAGTGCTGGAAAAACGCGTCTTCGGTGGCCTGCGCCTGTTTCAACGCATGACCTAATAGGAAGTGCGGGTCGATGAGGTTCTGGTAGGCCGCCTCGTATTTCTCGTCCCCGGTAATCCTGCTCGCTACCTTGAGCACCCACAGCGCCATTAGGGGCGAGGCCCAGCAGTTGGCGTGGATAGTTCGCTCACCATCAAAGTCCCTGGCCCACATATCATCTTCAAGCAACTTACCAACGATGTCCTCAATGTCCTGACGGCAGACCTCTTTTTCGGCCTCGTCCGCCACAAGATCATAGTAGACAGCGTAGCCAAACAGGTGCCCGGTCAACTGATCGCGGCTGATGTCCGCCACCCAGTACCAATCACCTGTCTTGCGATAGACTTTCCGGCCTTCTGTAGGCAGCTCACCTGCAAAATTCTTCCTGGCGCAGCGGGCAACCACCCCTGGCACGCCGGAGACTGTCGACAGAAGGTGAAGTGCGTCGAACGACTCTTTGGCATTGGCTCGTGCTTGGGGGTCATCGGTGACTTTGTAGTGGAACGCTTCGGTTGCGGTGTAGAGGCCTGTGAGCCAGTCGGAGTCTTCCTGCCACTGGTTGATAGTGTCCTCTGGGGTCGAACGCGGCCTCATGACAGTGAGAACCTGCCCGAAAAGCATTTTGCGCTCATGGAGCTCCTGGTCCAAAGTATTAGCTTTGCCCAACATGGAGTTGGGGTCTGGGTCGCCTGGCTGTGCCATCGACGACGGCAGCGACGGTCCAGCTTCATTCGTGGACGGTGCGCTGTTGGACTCGGCAAGCGCTTCCGCCAGAGCAGAACGCTCGGATTCAAACCCAGGAGTTCCGGTCATCAGATCGTGGTATGAGAACAGCACCCGCTCTTCAGCATCCCCAAGCGCCGCCAGCTGCTCTGTTAGCAGCTCCTGGGAAGCTGGAGGATGATAGGCCGGGTCGGCAGCCTCACCAACGGGAGCGACTCGATATCCGCCGGCCTGCCCCCACAACCGAACACCCTCTTCGGCGGTCAGATCCGCCAGTAGCTCAGTGTCCTCTGACACCTGCTCTGCTGTCCATCTCAGAGATGACATCTCGGAGCGGAAAATCGCGATATCTGGATTCGCCTCTGCCAAAAACTCCCACATACCATCAATCCACCACCCTCGATGCTGCGACTCGTCATATTGAGTCAGCCTGTCTTCAGGATCAATGCGGTGGTTACGACCATCCATCCCCATCCGGTCGCGTGTGATCCACACCGACAGCGGCAGGTCCGGGCTTATCGCACGGACATGGGATGAGACCGCCGCTACCAACGCGGTATCCTCAGGGCTCGGTGTATCGCGCCACTCATAGGGCAGATGCCATCCAACCAGCGCCGGAGCGTCGCCAAAAGCCGATAGAAGTGCGTCGACTGCGCGGCGGTTTCTAAGCGAGGGTCCGTCCACCGGATCGTGATGCTCCTCGGCGGTGGTGCGGCAGCCGTCCAGCCCCAAAATTACGTCCAGCTCATTCTGCTCGGCGGCATCCAGAAGCGTTGCGACAGGATTAGCGCATTTTAGCCCTGGGAGCAGACCGGTATTTCTGGAATCGTAGAGCGCGTGACCTAGCGCCTCGGTCCAAGTCAGCATCACCCGCCGACACCCAAGCTGGGCAATATGCGCCGCCGCAGTACCCCAATCGGCAGTTGACCAACCTACAGTGCGGGTGGGTATGATCACTACTGTTCCACATCCTGGTGACGCCATTGATCTCTCCCCCTCTATGGTCTGATTGGTGGATCACTAGCTAAAATAAAACAGCGTGCCGGTCGGATATCCATCGCCCGCCAACTATCAGGTGCACAGATCGGTATGAATAATGCGGTCGGTATGACGTAGGCTGGCACTGGCTGGGCACGCCACAACCAAAACTACCGTACGATGCACGAAGTGGTCAACCGCGATCGCCAACTTTGCGGCTCAAATATTGCTTGTGGCTGGCTTTTCCAAGATGGAGTTACGATAGGTGCTTGGTGCAGTGGTTGAGATGTAGGGTCAACGCCGCGACATTCTGAAGTGACAGCAGAACCAGACCTGCGCCCCACTCTTCCAAAAGACATACGTCCGTGCGCCGAACCGTTCTCAACACGCTAGCACTTCCAGCACTGGTCCTGGCGTTTTACGGACGGGCGCTTGGACGGTACTTCGTTTCAGACGATTTCAAACTGCTGGAATGGGCGTTGACGCGCTCGTGGTATGAGATACTGTCTAGCACAGACGCACTGCACCGCCCGCTGATCTTAGTGTCATTCCGCATTCGATATTGGCTGATGGAATGGGCGACTTGGGGTTGGAATTTTTCGCATCTGGCGATACATGCGCTCAACGCGGTACTGGTGTGGCACCTCATCGCACGGATCACGCGATCAAACAGTGCGGCGTGGTTCGGCTCTGTACTTTTCGCGGTGCACTACATACATACCGAGCCGGTGCTGTGGCTGTCAGCGATGACCACACTGGCGATGACCACAGGAGTCTGTCTGGCGGCACTGGTCGCCACATCTGACGAAGCATCACCAAAGCTGTGGTTGATCGCAGGTTTGGGAACTGCGTGCGCGATTCTGTCAAAAGAGGCAGCGGTCGTCGCTCCTGCGCTTCTGGCGACCCTGATCTGGTTCGGTCATCGAGCGCCGCGAAGTTGGGAGTCTTTCCGAATCATAATCCCCAGCGGTTTGGTGGTTGTGGCTTTTCTCATCTGGCGAGCGCTGTCAGGCGTCGTCGTCACGCCATCGCCATCTGACGCATACGCGCTTCAGTTCGGCCTCAATATCCCAAAAAACGCTCTGTTCATCGCGATTAGCCCTCTGATGTCGTTGGATTTTCGCGGGCTGCTTGATGTCTGGCGGGTTTCTGGAGGTCAACCTGCTTTACTGATCTCAGGATTGGCAGCCCACCCAGGCTCTTTCGCTGCGATCATTTTCGCGCCGATCATCTACACCTACTGGTGGCGAAGCGTAGATTCTTCAACCCGTTTGGGGCTGTTGTGGATGGCAATCGCTGCATTGCCGTTCCTGCTTCTAAAAGGCGCTGGAGAGCGGTTTGTCTATCTTCCGTCAGTGGGGTTTTGCATCGCAGTTGGTGCGACGTTGGATCGGTTCTGGCGAGCTGCTGAAGGCAGACGCAGGTGGTTGTTGGCTTTGGTGATGGCGATTGTACTGGCTGGACATGTGGCTGTTGGGCAGCGAAGTATCAACAGGTGGCAGGCAGCATCTGGTGTTTGCCAAACTGTTGTCGCCCAACTCGATCGGATCGTGCCAACACTGCCCAGCGAATCTCTGGTGGTGGTACTGGGTTTGCCGGATAACTTTGGTGGGGCGTGGGTTTGGCGCAATGGCCTCCCCTCTGTGGGAAGGTTGCGCTATGGGCAGAAAGGGATACGCATCCAGCGTTTTGAAGAGCTACAATCGCATCCAACCGACGCGATATATCTCGAGTTCCGCCGAGGGCTCCTCATCTCTCTTTCAGACACCCGCACCGCTGGGTACTTTGAAACCGGAACGATTGAGGGTGGCGCAACCGTCGGTATCGACAGCACTCATCTGGCTGAGGGACGTTATGATGGCAGGTTTTGAAAGAAAAGATACCATCTACCAGAATTCACTGTCGTCAGAAGCTGATCTGGACGGGTTTGTGATGGAGGGCAAGGGCGTCGCCTCTTTTCCGCTGGCCCGTATGCGCCTTGAAAACTTTACTGAACCCACCGATGACAACCACGGGAACTTCGTTCTTTTCTGCCCCGAAGAGTTTCCAAGCGACGTCGCAATATCGTGGGATTTCTGGCCGGTGCGCGAGCCGGGTTTGAGCATAATGTTCTTCGCCGCTCAAGGGCGCGGTGGAGAGGATATTTTGGAATCGGAACTGCTTGGGCGATCTGGTGACTACCGCCAGTACCACTCCAGCGACCTAAACGCTCTTCACATCTCGTATTTCAGACGTCGCTGGCTTGGCGAGCGCGCACTACACACCTGCAATCTTCGCAAATCCCACGGTTTTCATCTGGTCTGCCAGGGTGCCGATCCGATCCCTCCGGTGCCCGACTGTCAGGGCCCTTACCGCATTGAGATAGTCAAATGCGGGCCTAATGTCGCTTTCAGCATTAACGACCTACTAATATTTGAGTGGGAGGACGACGGACAGTCATACGGTCGGGTGCTTGGAGGCGGAAAGATCGGTTTCAGGCAGATGGCGCCCCTCATGGCTGAGTACGCCAATCTCACCGTCCACGATGTCACGCCCATCTGAAGCTCTCGTTCTATGAAATACGACGCAGTGATATTCGATCTTTTCGGCACGCTGGTGGACAACTTTTCCATCGGCGAATTTGAGACGATGCTCGCGGGCATGGCGGATTCCGCCTGGGCACCGACAGAGGGCTTTACGAGAGTATGATCGGAGTCGGTGACCGACCGCTTCACCGGCCGTTGGTCCACCACCGAGTCCATGATAGCTCACATCTGTCGACAGCTCGACATACACCCATCAGACAGCGCGATATCCCGCTCTGCGCACCTACGACGCGAATTCACGCGTCAATGTCTCGAACCACGTCTGGATGCCTTGGCTACGCTAGAATCGATCAAGAGCGCCGACCACCTATTGGGTCTCATTACCGACTGCACATCCGAGGTGCCACTGCTGTGGCCAGAAACTCCCTTCGCCAGACATTTTGACGTCGAACTGTTTTCTTGCACTGAGCGGATCAAAAAGCCCGATCCAGCCATCTATACGCCGCGCATGCGAGCGACTAGACGTGAGTCCCGACCGAACTCTTTATGTCGGCGACGGCGGCAGTAAGGAGCTAAGTGGCACAGCCGACGTGGGGATGCACCCCGTGCTAATAGAGACGCTTCACGACGACACCTAAGATCCACTGCGCTTTGATGTGGAGGAGTGGAGCGGACCGAGCATCGAGTCGTTATCCGATGTTTTGACGTTGATTGGAACGTATCCTTGACCTGTGGCTAGATGATCAACGAAAGCCCCTGCCGAGTTGAGGTATGGCGGTAAATCGCACGAGTTCACCGGAGGCAGTCTTGATAACAGCGCGGGGAAAAGATCACGGAAGCGAACGGGCGTTTTTCACCGACCCCGATACTGGAATCGAGTACATCCAACTCACTCAAGCGGCGGTGCATACCTACGCGCTCTATTTTGAGATTCAGTCTTTTACTTACGATGACCGCTCGCTGATCGTGATGTCGATGCGCGATTCGTCGCGCGGTGCGCCGTGGGATGTATATCGTGTGGATGAAGATGGCAATAACCTGGTACAGCTAAGCGACGACAAGCATCCGCTTAACAGTCCGGCTCCGGCACACGACTCCAGACGGATTTTCTGCCTGAGAAAGAACTCGTTCCTCTCACTGGATATCGACACTTTCGAGGAGGTCGAGATCGCCCGCTGCGAAGAGGCCACGGCTCTTAGCAACGGCACTCTGACCAGAGACAACAAGTACTATCTGGCCAAAGCCACACTCACGAAAAACGGTGATTCGGCAGTCGTCAGGTTCGCCACTGATGGCAGCGAGACAGAAGTCTTTTTCGAAGGTGTGCCCCACGGCCATCTCGACGCCAACTCATCGAGTGGCAAGATGTCCTTCAACTCGATTCAGGACGGTCGGCGCGCCCCGATGGTCTGCAACATAGACGGAACGGGACTCAAAGAGTTCGGTTGGTGGAAGTTCGCTCACTCGTGCTGGTACGGAAACACGAGCAAGCTCCAAGGTCCTCTGCTGCCACCAGATAGGGGTATCGTAATCCTGGATACCGATGATGAGACCATCACTCCTGTCTGCTCCGGCGGACCATATTTCTGGCACGCAGGATCAAGCTGGGATGGAGAGTGGATCATCTCTGACACCAATTGGCCTGACGAAGGGCTGATGTTGGTGCATGTCCCAAGCGGACGGTTCGCGCCGCTGTGTGAATCTGGAAGCGCCAACGGCCATCCGCAGTACAACCATCCCCATCCAGGATTCAATCGCGCTGGCAGCAAAGTCGTCTACACGTCCAACCGAACTGGTTTGGGACAGGCGTACATCGCCACAATTCCCGATCATATCAAGGAAGACCTGAGCGTAGGTGACTTGAGCAACCGCCGCCGTCGTCAACGCCCGTGAGGCTTAGTTAACACACTCCGACTCATACCAGCGAGCGAGAGAACAGAATGCAGCTTGCATAGCTTGACAACTCGGTCTTCGGCATGGGTATCTATCCAAGTCACCGCACCAGCGGCGAGGAGACGATCAAAGCTGCCCAACTAGCCAACACCGCAGGCATCAGATGGACCAGAGACGAGATAGGTTGGGGGAACCTTCAGCCATCGCGCGAGGAGTGGCGGTGGGAGCGGTTCGATCACGCCATTAACGCAATGTGCGACCACGATGTCCACACAGTGGGTCTTTTGGCCTACGCTGCCCCGTGGGCGGTGAAACTCAGATCAGACGACGGCAAATCGGTTATTACCAGTCTGCCTGACCTGGAGGTTCGGCAGTGGTTGAGAGATATAGCGACCGGATAAAAGTTTGGCAGATGTGGAACGAACCGAACGGCACCGGTTTTTGGATGCCGAAACCAAGCCCGAAGGAGTACTGTAGCCTCCTTGTCGCTGGTGCCGAAGCGGCTAAAACGGCGGACCCCAAATGCTGGATAGTTGGATGTAACACTGCGCATGTGGACCTGCCGTTTATACGAGGTGTGTTTGAGGAGGGCGGCTACGAATATTCAGACATCATCAGCGTCCATCCTTACCCCTATCCTCACACGCCAGAGACCACTGATCTACTGGATGATCTAAGTAAATTGGCGGCTTTATGTGCGGAGTTTGGTGGCGTCAAACCGGTGTGGATCACCGAGGTGGGCTATGCGACCCATCGTAGGACCAGGCGGATCGGCGGAGTGGTGGTCCGGCGCAATGCTGATGCGGACCTATCTGTTGGCGTGGGCAAGTGGGATAGTGCAAAAACTTTTCTGGTACGACTTTCGCGACGACGGTGAAATCGCTGACTACAAATGAGAACAACTTCGGTATAATCCGCCACGACTTGTTGCCAAAAGCGGTCTATGAGGCCTATAAAGTTGTGGCCAACACTTTGGAGGATTTTGAGCCAGACGGATACGTCGAGCTAGCGCGCGATATAGAGGTGCTGTGTTTTCGCAGAGGAGTGGATGGGGTGACTGCCGTCTGGACGTCAGGCGAAAACATCAAACGTCAGATACCCGTGAGATCATTGAGCGTCAGATCGGTCATGCCGTTGGCGGAAGACGAAACGATTGACGCGCAAAACGGATGGGCGACAATCGATCTCACAGTGGTTCCACGTTTCTTGATTTCAGAGTGACCTACAGGCGTGGCGAGGACATGGTGGACCAAATCCCTAAATCCTCGCCTCACCTATTGGGCTAGACTCTTTTGACGCCACTAGTTCCCTTTGCGCTTCGCCTCGGCCTCCTCAAGCCCTTCAGACCACTTCTCCACAACGGTGACCGCCACATCATCGCGGCCGCCTTCATCTACCGCAGTCGCAGGACGCCCGCTTCCCTCGACTGTAACCACCGTCTCCCACCAGATAGGGGAGCTGCTCATGCCGGCCTCCCCACCGATGTGGTCCGCTTCGAGTGTCAGCGCCACAGCCGTTGCACCACGAGCGAAAAGCTGCTCCTCAACGCGTGGTGATAGGACCACGTTGCAACGATCCACCGCCTCATCCCGAGTGTCGAAAAGAAGCGGTTTGTCCAGACCATAGCAGACCACCTGACCCTTGCGCCCAGGGCGGATAAGAGCGGTGCTGACCACCTCAACCGAACCCACCGCCGCACCAACCGCGTTGGCAACATCAGCATAGTCTGGCACCACTAAGCCGCCGTCAAAAGTTTTGGCAGAACTACTCAGCATCTGGTTCGCAGGCGCGCCGACGCCCACCAGCGGAACACCCAGCGACATTGAGACGTCCAGGGTGTCGCAAGCAGCCTCGGTAAACGCTACACGGCCAACATGATCGGCAACCGATCGCTCGCTCGACTCGTCATCTCCGGTCCCCAGCGCAGTCCGGGCGATCTGCCGCGCAAGCGCCTGGACTGTAGACTGCCCAACTAGCTCTATTAACTCATCGGTCGTCACCCCATGCCTCTCGGCGGTTATTCCCACAGCGGCTTTGGCGGTGGGGATATGCCACGGTGCAAACTCACCAGTGATGTGCCAGATGTCGGTGGGGGTCACTCCGATTCTCTGGATGAGGCCCCACCGCTCCAGTCGAGGAGTTCTCAAGAGCGACATGTGAGGATAGCCGGTCATCTGCGAGAGCTGTTCCCTAGTTTTAGGCCCATCCCCAAGCGCGCCCAAAATCTCTGATTCCTGTTCGTTCAGGGGTGCTGGCGCGTCAGGCGTGAGCATCAAGAAACCCTCAGTGGGAGCCACCAAACCCCAATCACCCTGCGGATACTCTCCGGCGGTGACGCGTTCCAAGAGCTTCTGAAGCTCATCGGCGTAGCCAGGATGGTTCTCACCAGCCCATGACGCTGGGATCACCCTCCTTGGCCCCACTAAGACCCGCCTTCCGACTTCGATGGCACTATCTCCTCCCAATCCACGGGTGACTACCTCCGCTGACGGGACGCCTGCGCGCCAATTTCCCACTGTGACGCCCTTCTCCGCCATTTTAGGTCTCCCATCGAACAGCAGCGCCGAATCGGTTGTGGTGCCACCGACATCAACAATCACAGCGCTGCTCACATCTGCTAAATGTGCGGCACCAACTGCGCTGCACGCCGGTCCCGACAAGATCGTATGCACAGGAGCCAACCTGGCGGATTCCGCAGACGCCAGACTGCCGTCACCTCTAACCATAAACACCGGCGCGTCGCCAAGCCCGACGTCGGCCAGTACCGTCTCTACCGCGCCCAAAAACCGTGTGATGATCGGAATAAGTCCAGCATTCAACGCCGCAGTTTCTGCCCGCACCAGCGAGTTGATGGTGTCTGTAACCTCCCGCCCACACACCACCGGTATGTCGGTCAAATCCCTAGCTATCTCCGCCGCCCTTATCTCATGATCGGCGTTGCGCACAGCCATCATGCTCGACAGCGCCAACCCCGCTACACCTTTTTTGAGCAGATCGTCAACCGCGACTCTGAACGCGTCTTCGTCAAAAGACTCAACCTCGCTCCCATCGACGGCGTGTCGCCCAGGCACAACACGTTTGGGGGTCCATGTGATGGAGCCGGACTCGTGGGAATCGTACCCTATGAGCAGCAATCCCGCCGGGGCGTATCTTCCCTCAACAATGGCGTTGGTCGCCAATGTCGTGGAGAGACAGACATGTGAGGCTCTGTTGCGCTTGTTTTCAGGTAGTGCCGAGATCGCACCAGCTATCCCATCGAGATAGGTAGGCGGCGTAGTTGGAGATTTTGCAGAGGCGATCAGACTGTCGTTGTCAATGTTGTAGAGGACCGCGTCGGTGTAGGTGCCACCGGCGTCTAAGCCCAGCGCGATGGGCATCGGAAAAAAACCCTTCTAGAAAAGTGAAACGGACCCGGCAAAGGTAAAAACCTAAGAGATATGGCTTCCTGTCTGCAAAGACCGCAGAAGATGCCGACCTTGCGTAAGATGGCCGACAACGCCCCAACGCACTTGCGGTATAAGAGCGTGCAGAACGTGCGGAGGCATAAAGCGGCTCACCCTAAATCGGTCTCGCTACAACGTAGAATTACGTTTGCCCAAAGCTCTTAATTGGCCAGGCCAGATTGGAGGTCGCCTGCAACGGGTTCGATCTAACCCTGTTTTGCGGATCGTTCGTGAACGATACATTAGTGGGTGACAAGATCGGTGTATATCAGCCAATGGAGACATCAAAATGAAAAAAATCATCAACGACCCGGAGCAGTTCGTCGAGGAGACTATTGATGGGATATTGGCCGCGTGGCCAGGCTATCTGAGGCGGGGTGAGGAGTCTGAGAGGGTGCTGGTAAGAGCCGATGCGCCGGTGGAGGGCAAAGTAGCTGTAGTAACCGGCGGCGGGTCGGGGCACGTCCCGATATTTCTGGGTTACGTAGGCAAAGGGCTTTTGGATGGCGTTTCAGTTGGAAACGTCTTCTCCTCACCTTCCGCAGACGACATGCTCGCCGCAACGAAAAGCGTCAACAGTGGCGAAGGCGTACTGTATGTCTATGGCAACTACTCTGGCGACTGCATGAATTTTGACATGGCCGCCGAGATGGCGCAGTTCGAAGATATCAGGGTGGTCACGTCGAGGGTTAGAGATGATGTCGCGTCTGCTCCACACGAAAAAGCTGACGGTCGGCGAGCGGTCGCCGGGCTGTTTTTCGCCTACAAAATCTCCGGCGCTAGTGCCGAGGAGGGCGGTGACTTGGAAGAGGTCCACGCAGCGACCAAGCTGGCGATAGCCAACACACGCAGTATGGGTGTAGCGCTCTCGCCGTGCATAATACCAGAGGTCGGCGAGCCCACGTTCACACTTGGCGACCAGGAGATGGAGCTTGGAATGGGAATCCATGGTGAACCAGGCATCGAACGCACAGGAATAAGAACCGCTGATGAGCTGGCCGAGACCATGACCCGCAAAGCGCTCGAAGACCTGCCGTTCAGCCGCGGGGACAGCGTTGCGGTTCTAATAAACGGTCTAGGCGCGACACCGCCTGAGGAGCTCTATATCCTCTACCGAAAGGTGAGCGAGATTCTGGATGCAGAAGGCATTTCGATCCATCGCCCGTTCATCGGCGAGTACGCCACTTCGATGGAGATGGCTGGCGCATCGATCAGCCTGCTCAAGCTCGACGACGATCTAACACGCCTCATCGACGCCCCTGCCCATTCGCCGTTTCTCCTTCAGCAATTGGGAACATGAAGCCATGTCAGATAACTGGTCAGCGTCGGATGTTGCAGGTGTTCTTGGGAAAATAGCTGAGGGCGCAATCCCCCACGCCGATCGTCTAAGGGAACTCGACGCCAAGATTGGCGATGGTGATCTGGGCGTGACCATCACGAAAGGTTTAACAGCGGTTAAGGAGAGTCTTGAATCGCTTTCCGGTGAGGATGTGGGTACTATAATCGCCAAGAGCGGAGTGGCGTTCAACAAAGCTGCAGCATCGACTTTCGGGGCTATTTTCGCCACCGCTCTCATGCGCGCAGGCAAAGCGGTGCAGGGGCAGGACAATATAACCTTGGCAGACCTTCCGGAGATGGGCCGTGTGGCGATTGAGGGGATCAAGGAGCGTGGCAAAGCTGACGTTGGAGACAAGACTGTGCTGGATGCGCTGGTTCCGTTGGTGGATGCGCTCGAAGAGTCGATCACCCAGGGAGCGTCTGCTGACAACGCTCTGAGTGCGGCATTGGACGCATGCCGCCAGGGCGTCGATGAGACCATACCCATGCGCTCGCAGGTGAGCCGCGCAAGCTGGGTTGGCGAACGATCGATAGGTGTCGCCGATCCAGGTGCCACCGCTCTTTTGGTGATGTTCGAATCCGCCATCGCCGATTAGGTACGGCTGCGCTGGTCGACGCTGCCCGCCTGGCCTTCATGCCATCTCAGTCCTGAGGCGGTACAGACAGTTGTGGCGACATGCGACATATTTAGGGCGTTGCGACGCTGGGGCGATGGTGGATGACCGGGAAGGTTGGGTGGCAGTGGCAAAATGCTGTGGCGGCCCGGGGCCGAGTGTGTCGCATCGGCACCTGGGAGCGGTCGGCCTTTTCTCCGAATGACACCCTTCAGATGACTGGGTCCAGCTGCTTTCTCCACCACCTTTCGTGCGTCAGTGTGAATTCGGTGCGCTGATGATTTCGTTAGTGAGCATTCTCAGTCCGTGTGACGCCTGCGGGTCTTCCATCACCAATACTCGCGCTGCTGCCTCTAACGGCACACTTTCCGGCCATTTGGAAAGCACCCACGGCGCCATCCCGCGAACCCGTTTGCTTGCGTCAGCAAGTAGATCGACCATCAACGGGGCGAATTCTTTACGTTTCACATTGTCATCAATGGCCATGTTGCGGATGGTATTGATGGTTGAGCATCGAACTTTCCTGTTCGCATCTGCGAGTGCCCTCTTCACGAATTCTCGAATGCGTTCAGCCTGTCGGCCTTCGGCCACTTCGCTTGAGGTGGCAAGTTCGTTGAGCATCTCGACCGCTACCTTACGAGTCAAAGAGTGCGGCGATTCCAGCGCCTTCGCAAAACCGTCAATGGAGCCATCGGCGTTGTCGCGAGCGAGTTGCTTTAGTTCGTCCGCCACGTCCAGATACTGTTGGTGGGTCCAGTCACTTGACCGGAGATGTTTCGGGCGCCCATGCTGGAGCAACAGCGAAAAAACGTGTTCCTTGAAGTCCGCGTCTTTCTTCGGCCTGCCGGATTTCAATACGTTCTCGACGGTGTCCATCATATCCTCTCACAGCTTCTTCCGCGCGTCGTGCAACCGGGACTTTACTGTGCCAGCGGGAGTCCCCTGCATGTCGGCGACTTCATCCACTGTGTAGCCATTTATGTAAAACAGCGCAACCGTCTCTCTCTGAGGTCCGCTCAGCTTCCCGATCGCCGCCAGGACAGCGTCTCGCAAATCGCCCCCGCTGGTAGCGTCGAGGTGTGCTGCCAACTCCTTACTTTCGATGATCCTGTCGATATCAACTGTGTCTTTTCTCGTCCTCAGCTTATCGATGCTCTTGTTGATGGCGAATGTGCGGAGCCACCCACCGAACCTCATCGGGTCCTGAAGATGCGCCAATCCAGTGTAAGCATCCAGAAACACACTCTGGGCAATGTCCTGCGCATCGTGGAAATTCCCTACACGAGCCAGTGCGATGCCAAAAACCGCGTCCTGGTACCGATCGACGATCGGCGCAAAATCACTGGGCTCTCCGGCCAACGCGTTGGCCACTAATTCAAGGTCATTTCTCATTCTGAAATGCGTTTCTGTTTGGTGTCTACTCTATATGTCGGGCCATTGCCCGAAAAGGTTGGGTCCATCGCAACTTATCCCATCGCTCCTACAATATCTGTAATCCACTACACGGTACCGGTATGCGAGGCCTACACGGGCAAAAGAGAGCCTGTGGCTCGCCGGTTGTCAAGAGCGACTACTAGCAGGCAACTCACCCACTATGATATCGAGTATCGTGCCGCGAGGTCTCACTACTGACCTTGACATGGTGCTATCTTCTTCGGGAGGGGTAAACGGAGAGTCCAATGCAGATCATTGATGACACCAGTTACGACCGGCGCGAGAGGGTCAGCCCACGCGATCGCGAGGAGCACAGGGATATATCCCGCCGAGACGATCCGGCGCGGCGAGAAGATGCCGACCGTCTCGGACCGGGAATTCTTGAGATGGCGGGGCAGATGCTGGAGATATGCGGCTACTCTCCCCTTCTCGCAGCATCAGGAGTTGAAGCCCACCAGATAGTGGATGAGTTCGAAGGCGAAATCCACATGCTCTTAGCCGACGTGATTTTGCCCGTTACCAATGGATGGGTTCTCGCCGACGAGCTTATCGAAAAAAGGCCCGACATGAAGCTGCTGTTCACGTCTAGCTATACCGAAGGTGTGACAGTCCACCACGGTGTCCTTAAGTCCGCAGTGACATTTGTGCCAAAACCTTACGCTCTGCCTGACATGCTCGAAGCGATCCGCAAAGTGCTTGAAAGCTGAGAGCCTTCGTAATCCAACACTCGAGTCTGCTGGATTACAGATCGACGCTGCGAATAGAAAGATATCTGACCATGCTTCAAAATCTACCGCTCAAAAACCCCACTCCTGATTCCAAACGGTTCGTGGACGTTCTCATGGGCCGCCAAACGACCGCCCGCCCTCCACTTGTCGAATACTTGGTGGACGAGACGCTCATGGAACCGATAGTAACCGACCTGTTGGGGCTGGAGTCTGGGCGCTCCCACGAATCCAACCTCAACAACTTCATCGAATTCTGGCATCGGCTGGGGTACGACTTTGTACGTTTTGAGCAGGCTTTGGGTTTTCCAACATCCAGCCTGGACGCCCCGGACACCGCCGAAGGCTCAGAAAAGATGCGATCTTGGTCTGACGAACATGGCGGAACGATCACAAGCTGGGAGGATTTTGAGAGCTACAGGTGGCCCAAGGTATCAGATTTCGATTTCTCATCGTTGGAGTATCTAAACCATCACCTGCGAGAAGGCATGGGGCTTATTTCATGTCACGCAGGAGGCATTTTCGAGAACGTCTCTTCAATATTTTCACTGGAGCGGCTG
This sequence comes from uncultured bacterium, assembly GCA_964627605.1. Taxonomy (GTDB): domain Bacteria; phylum Latescibacterota; class MWCZ01; order MWCZ01; family CAZVGZ01; genus CAZVGZ01. The sequence goes on from CAZVGZ010000031.1 coordinate 41,029, forward strand.
TGCTTCCTGCTTCACGACGACCCCGAACTGGTTCAAGCGGTCGCTGACAACGTCGGTGAGCGGATGGTTGAGTTCTACTCGCAACTTCTAGAGCTGGATCGTTTGGTCTGCGTGCTTCAAGGCGACGACATGGGTTTTCGTACAGGCACCATGATCTCCCCAGAACACCTTAGGCAATATTCGCTGCCTTGGCACAAACGGTTTGCCGAGATGGCGCACGATAGGGGGATGCCATATTTCCTCCATTCGTGTGGGAATATTGTTCCTATCATGGATGACCTCATCAACGACGTTGGCTTCGACGGCAAACACTCTTACGAGGACGCGATCCTGCCCATTGACGAGTTTCAGGAGATATATGGCGATCGCATCGCTGTGCTAGGCGGTGTGGATGTTGATGTATTGGCAAGGGAGAGCGAGGACGGCGTTAGGAAAAAGACCCGTGAGTTGATCGATATTTGCGGCGCTCGCGGTCGTTTCGCCGTTGGATCAGGAAGCTCGATCCCCAGCTATGTATCGGTGGACAACTACTTAGCGATGGTCGATGAGGCGCTCAACGTCTAGAGCCGATTAACGACCATACAACGAGGGATTCTATGGCGTATGACGAGGATTTGGCCGGTCGGGTGAGAGACGCCCATGAGGGAACAGATGGACTTGATGAGAAAAAGATGTTTGGCGGCATCTGTTTCCTGCATCACGGCAACATGTGCTGCGGCATCACCGGTGACGATCTGATCGTGCGCGTCGGTCCAGACAATCACGAGGACGCTTTGGGAGAGCCGAACACGAAAGTGTTTGACATCACGGGATCCTTCTGATTGACAACTCATTGTGGCAAGCGAACTGCTCCCCTGTAGGTGGATGCCTAGCACCCTTTTTGCGGGTGTCTACGCTAACCGCTTGGGATCAACAGAGAGTTCGACGATCCCAAGGCACCTGGCGTAAACGCCCAATTTGGATCAGCAGAATACTCACCAACACGAGGCTCGTGGCGTAGACACGGGCCCAAAGACGACCCGAAGGGTCTACCAGCCGTAGCGGTCGGGACCCCAGTCGATGGAGACGGTTTCCTGTTCTACCAGGATCATTTTACGGGCAGGGACGTCTTCGTTGAGGACGACGCCAGCTCCTACGACGCTCCAGGGGCCTACTTTTACTCCGGGCATCAGTATGGCATTGACGCCGGTGCGGGTATATTCGCCTAGATATGAAGCGTTGGAGTGTTTTGGCGGGGTCTCCTTACGGCCTTTGATGCGATGTGTTGTCGGACCGTCATCGAATCTGAGCGTGCCGCAGACCGTGGCTGCGCCGATGTCGCAGGCGGTACCGAAGATCCCGTACATCTCGCAGTAGTGGTAGAGATAGGTCTTTTCCATCATCAGGCCGGACATCTCCGCTCCGTGGCCTACAACGCATCGAGGGCCTACAACACCGCTTAGCTGGCAGTAGTCGCTGACGCGGGTGTCGGCACCTATGATTGTCGGCCCGCCGACCATCGGTCCGTTGTTTATCTGGCTGCGATCACCAAGCCATACGTCACCCTTTATTACCGCCCGTGGGCCGATCACAGCGTTCTCTCCCAAGACGATTTTGCCGTGAATCTCTGCGGCTTCGGAAACTGTCGCTGATACGGGGATGACGCTGGCTTCGAGGTTTGCACTCATATGCGTGGCGACGTCCTCGTTGGCCTCTAAAATGTGCCAGGGCTTATCGATGTCTATGTGGTAACCGTCGGTCTCTGTCGCCAGCACCTCGACGCCGCTGTTGATCATCTCCTGAAGCGTCTGCGCGAGATCGGTCTCAGGTGATGGCATTCCGCCTACGGGAACACGCATCCCTGGCGGCGTGGCTCGTATGAACTCTCGACCCTCAGGGGAAAAAGCGAACACACCGCCGATCCGATGACCACCGCCTCGTGGATGGCCTTCGATGCCTGAGAGTTTGTCGCCAGCGAGGCCGCCGCAAATCC
>CAZVGZ010000032.1:0-41890 GCA_964627605.1 uncultured bacterium
CTGCTGCTGGGCTGACGTTGCGTGACAGTATCTCCTGAACCGTCTCGACCTTCTCGGCCATATATGTGGCCAACGGTATATCTATCTTTTCCGAAAGCTTATACACGTCCTCAACACGATCAGCGTTGGCCAGTGAATCCGCAGATTGACAATGGACGCTCCACACGTCCCTCAACCAAAGCAACATCCACGCCAACATCCTATCAAGCTCCTCGGAGCTCGAACTCCGCCCTACATTCTCAGCTTTTTCCACTATCAGATGCGGGGGACCGGAAAGACCAAGGTTTAGCATGGCCAAACCGTTTTCTCTCGGGTCAATGCCTCCATCAGAGCCCTGATCACCAGCAGCCGTCAACGCCTGATGAACACTCCCAGCAGCAACCTGTGCCAACGAGGTGGCTTCAGTTTCGGCAAATCCTCTGGCGCGCAAAATGGTGGCCACCGCCTCTGATGACAGAGGCGAACATTGCACAATCTGCCCACGCGATCTGATTGTAGGAAGCAGCGCGTGCGGCTTCTCAGCGGTCAGCAGTATGAGCGTGTCGTCAGGCGGCTCTTCCAAAGTCTTGAGGAGCGCATTTGCGGCGTCGTCACGGAGGTGGTCGGCGTTGCATACAATTGCTGTCTTATGGCCTTCAAACGCCTGCATATTCGCCCAGCGGTTCAGGTCGCGAATCTGCCCGATAAATACTTTTGCGGACCCGCCGCCGTCAACCGGTGCGTAGAGGTCTTTCCTCAACCGCTCAAGGATCTCACCTTGGTCCGAATCCTTTCTCGCCAATGGTGTCGCCACGAACACATCTGGGTGCCCCAGCAAGGTTATCCGCCTGCAAATGGCACACTCTTGGCATGCATTTTCACCTGGACTGGTACAGTGCCGTTGGCGAGCGATTTCCAGAGCCAGAGCAATTTTTCCGACACCATTGGGACCAACGATGAGTAGCGCATGCCCCAAGCGGTTGCGCTGTCTGGCTCGGCTAACCATCGCCAGTGCACGCTCTTGGCCGGGAACCGGCCCGTACACGGTCTGCGTCATTATAGAAGCGACAATCCTAAAGCGCGTCCCCGGACTGCTGATCGAAGAACCGGGCTTTGCTTAGATCAACACCAATATCCATAGTTTGGCCCGCGTGGGCAGCGTGACCTGCGCCTACCCTGGCGACCACTGACTGGTCACCGACTTTCACATAAAGAAATGTCTCGTTGCCCATCGGCTCCACTACTTCGATCTGGACAGACAGAGTGGCGTCGGTCTGAGAGAGGGAGAAGCTTTCTGGCCTGATTCCAAGCGTCACCCCCTGGTCAACTAAGTTCCCCAAAACATCTTCGTGTTCTGGTCCGATGGCGAGACTCACCTCTTTGTCCCGGAAGGCCAGACCACCGTTGCGCTCGATAGTGCCCTCCAGGAAGTTCATAGCCGGAGAGCCTATAAACCCGGCGACAAACCGGTTGACTGGGCGCTCGTACAGGTTGAGGGGGCTGTCAATCTGCTGAATTTTACCCTGATCCATCACCACGATACGGTCGCCCATGGTCATCGCTTCAACCTGATCGTGCGTCACGTATATCATCGTGGCTTCAAGGCGGGTGTGCAGCTTCGAGATCTCTGTGCGCATCGCGACGCGAAACTTGGCATCCAGATTCGACAGCGGTTCGTCAAACAGGAACACTTTGGGCTGTCTGACGATAGCCCGACCGACCGCGACGCGTTGCCTTTGGCCTCCCGACAGAGCTTTGGGTTTGCGTTCAAGGAGGTCGTCTATCCCCAAAATCTCTGCAGCTCCCCTTACGCGCTCTTCGATTTCGTCTTTGGGAAATTTCCTCAATTTGAGGCCGAACGCCATGTTATCGTAGACGCTCATGTGGGGATAGAGTGCATAGTTCTGGAATACCATCGCTATGTCCCTGTCCTTGGGAGGGACATCGTTCACCGTGCGGCCGTCGATGGAAATCTCGCCTGAAGTAACGTCCTCCAACCCGGCGATCATTCTAAGTGTCGTGGATTTGCCGCAACCCGAAGGCCCGACCAACACCACGAACTCTTTGTCGGCGACCTCCAACGTCGCTTCGTCCACCGCTGTCACGGTGTCGTCAAATACCTTGGATATGTTCTGCAGTACGACGTTGGCCATCGAGCCATCCTTCTTGGAAACCGATACGTTCGTGGGTAGGAGACGCGAACCCTGCCCCGGCGGGCCACTCCTCCTATTTGGATGCACTTCTACTTATGTAAAGATATTGACGACGCCTGCGAGACTACAAGGCACCCCTCCTGACAACCCAACACCGCTCCTCAACTCCTTAGTTGTGTGGCGGCACAGGGTTTGTCTAACACAACTCTGGCAGTGAATCACCATTACCGGTCATCGGATCGGCCTCAGACAGAAGAGCATTCGCGCGATCAAACGCGCCGCAATACGCGGATAGAGCGTTCAGATCCGAGCTCTTGGTCGGACGGCAAGCGTGTTCGCTAGGCGCCCTCTCAGCGAGAAATCTAAGCGTCTGAACCTGACCTCGGAGCGCAACGCCCAACCGCTCTGTCATCTGAAGGCTCTCATCCCTCTCTCTGTCTACATTGTCTTGCTGGATACGATCTTGACTGGTCATGCTACCTCCCAAATGGGTTGTGGGAACTTGACGCTCGGTGCGCCGTCCCGTAGAATAAAGTGCATGCCCGTAATAATGCGGCTATCAATAGAATATGTCATGAATCACATAATATAAAGTGTATCACATAATAAGTGAGTTTAAATAATAAACAAAAGGCTGTGCCATATCTATACAGATGGTTTCCAGACGCATCCGTAAGCGAATGAGAGCGCGGTCAGCTCTGCGCACGCTGGCAGAGGAGATGGTCGGTCCACGTAGCGCATAGTGGGAGTAGTAGTATTAGTGACGTTTATTACTCTTCATACAGAAAGGACAGCGAACCATGTGCGGACGTTTTGCACAGATGATGTCGTGGAAAGATCTGCACGACCTTCTCGGAGGCGACACATTCGATGAAAGGCCGCCGCTCGACGCACGGTTCAACATCGCACCTAGTTCACTCATTCAGACCGCAATGTGGCATAACAGCCGCCTCATGATTACGCCGATGACCTGGGGCCTCAAGCCGTCGTGGGCCAAATCGTTGCTCATCAACGCCCAGTCGGAGAAATACGTCGCACCTGACCGAGGTTATTGGGCTGAGTTTACGAGGTGCGTGATCCCGGCGTCTGGATTTTACGAATGGCAAACAAAGCCAGGTGGCAACAAACAGCCGATGTACATCCAACTGAAAGGCGGAGCGCCATTCCTTTTTGCAGGGCTGCACAGGCTCGTGCAGTCTGACACCGCTGGCGCTACTCCCCACTGCGTCATCGTCACCACATATCCCAATGCGATCATGAGACCCATCCACAAGAGAATGCCGGTCATTTTGAGGCCGGAACATCACAGGATTTGGGCGGATCCAGAGTCAGATCGCTCCGATCTGACGGAGATAGTACAGCCGGTCAATCCCGACGAGATAGAGGCCTATCCGGTAGATGCTAGCGTGGGCAATACAAAGAACGACGGGCCAGACTTGATAAGGCCGATAGAGATTTAGAGAACCGTTGCATTCTCCAAACGCGACGTGGGTAGAGACCGACTGGCTGCTTCCGTAGAAGGGCGAATTCGTCCCGGCGAATCTTGGACATGCCCCTATTGTAGACACGCCAAACGCGACATAGCGTCCCCCCTGCACTACACGATCATGACAATCTGTCCCACACTAGGGTTAACTCACGCACATTGTCACCATATCTTACCATGGCACCTGAATTGCCGGTTGTGTGCACGACAAACTGACCTATCCCCAGATCCTCAACACCCACCACCATTCAGGACAGACAATGCGTCTTCGTCTAATCGCCTGTGAGATCGCCCGGCGTGAGATCGCCGAAGTACTGCCTTCAAGCCCGCACGAAGTGACCGTTGAATACCTCGAACAGGGGTACCACAACGACGTTGCAGTGGGCAATCCGGCCATCCAGGTCCAGATCGACGCGTTGGCACCTGACGCCTGCGACGCGATCCTGTTGGGTTACGGGCTCTGCAACAACATGTTGGCGGGGATTCAAGCCAGACACGCTCCGATGGTCGTACCTCGCAGCCACGACTGCATCACGTGGTTCTTGGGGTCAAAGGAGCGATACAGAGACTATTTCGACGCTAACCCAGGCACCTACTACTATACTGCTGGCTGGCTCGATCACTCCTCACATGCTTCGCGGCAGTCCAGGGCCACCAACGTGAGCCTTCCTGGAATGCCCGGTACGTGGGAAGAGCTAGTGGAGAAATATGGTGAGGACAACGCGGAGTACCTTTTGGAATCACTCGGAGGATGGAGAACCAACTACACCCACGGGACACTGATAAGACAGGGGCTTGGATGCGACGACGAATCAAGGGAACGCGTCCACGAAATCTGCGATAGCAACGAGTGGGAATACAAAGATGTAGAGGGGGACCTGAACCTTCTGCGGCGGTGGGTTTGCGGTGATTGGGATGATGATGCCTTTTTGACCGTGGAGCCGGGCATGTCGATAGTTCCGTCCTACGGCGACGATATTGTGCAGATTGAGTCACCGGTCTGACCGGGAGGGTTTGACAATGGACGCCATCGAATGCCTCAAAACCAGGCGCAGTATTCGAGCATTTACAGATGAGGCGGTGCCGACCGAAGTAGTGGAAGAGATCATCGATTGCGCCCGACTCGCCCCATCGGCGGTAAACCGCCAACCGTGGCAGTTCGTTGCCGTCCGCAACGGCGAAGTCCGCAAACAGATAGCCGACGCGTGCGACGGGTCCGGCGAGTTCATCGCCCAAGCGCCTGTATGCATCGCGGTATTTTGCGAAAAATCGACCTACTATTTGGAGGACGGATGCGCAGCGACGCAGAACATCCTCCTCGCGGTGCACGCCGTTGGTCTAGGCTCATGCTGGGTCGCTGGAGACAAAAAGCCGCATGCTGAAACCGTTCTCCATCTGCTCGGAGCGCCTGAGAATCACACTCTGGTAAGTCTGATAGCCCTCGGCAAAGCTGCGCAAGAACCGCAAAAACCCAAAAAATCGTTGGGTGACCTGCTCTATTGGGAACGTTTCGCCTAGAACTCAACCTGGGGAGTTACGATGACGTCGAGAGAGCGCCTGTTGGCAGCGATCAAGAATGAACCCGTCGATCGGGTGCCTGTTGGGCCCTTCGGACTCGGACACCTGAACCCCGATGACCCTTTCACCTGGGATTTCATTCAGCGTACGGACCCGTTTATCTCACCAGGCGCTGGCGGGGACGCGATCGGCGGGGGCAATCGAAGGGTCACCACCGAAGAGCGAATCGACGCCACCGTCATGACGCTTCACACCCCAAAAGGGCCGCTAACAAGAGTGCATCAGCGCACAAACATCACGAGCGCTGTCGTTGAGTTCTACTGCAAAAACCACACAGATGTTGAGACCGTCCTCGCGATGCCATATGAGCCACCGGAGCTTGACATAAGCCAGTACAACGACTGGCGCGAACGGGTGGGCGAGGAAGCGCTTGTGATAGTCGGAGTTGGAGACGGCATCTGTTTTCCAGCGGACTATCTGTCGCCTGAAGATTTCTGCCTGCTTTGGCTCGACGCGCCAGACCTTATGCGCGAGATGACCCGCGTGGGGGCTGAAAGGCTGAACGACTACGTAACGCGTGTTTGCGAATTCGGTGTCGACGGGTTTCGGATAGTAGGCGGGGAGTACGCGAGCGTGCAGTTGGGTCCAGAGGGTTTCGCCGAGCTGGTGGTGCCGTTCGATAGGCAGATGGTAGACATCATGCACAGACACGACGCCATAGCCTACTACCACAATCATGGCCCAACGGCGCAGTACTACGCGATGTTCGCAGAGATCGGGTTTGATGCACTGGACCCTCTGGAGGCATCTCCGTGGGGCGATTGCGATCTCTCAGAAGCTAAAGCGGCCATGCCAGACGTGTGTCTGGTGGGCAACCTGGATGACATGGAGGTCATCGACAAAGAGCCTCTGGAGGTCGTGCAGCAGATCGGACGCGAACGCATCGCCCAGGCAGGGACCCGAGGTTTCGTGTTGGGTGGCACCGCTTCGGGGACCTACACCGAGCAAGGCGCTCGTGGGTTCATGGCGCTAGTCGATGTCGCCGAGGAGGTTGGTGCCTAAGCTATCGGTGAAAAAAACCGCATGAAGACCCCCGTGTGTTTCCCACGGGTTTTTTTCATGTAGCGGTAGACCCCAATCTTTCAGCACAATCTGGCCTCACTTCCTCGAATCGCCAAGTTGGATCAATCGGCATTATGAGTAGCTGCACTGCGGGATTTGAGTGCGATAATCACTCAATTTCGAGGTATTCGGACCACAACTGTCCAATAGAGTCACCCACACAGATAAGGCTCCCCACTCCCTAGAATGGGGGGCCTTGTCGTTTGTGCTATTGCCGTCTTGGACTACCTGACGAGTAGCAACCTTCTCGTCGCGGTGAACGACTCGCTAGTCAGGCGAACCAGATAGACACTGCTGGCTACCGCACGGCCCTGAGAATCTAGACCGTCCCAACGGAAGCTGTGCAGACCTGGGTTGATGTGGCCGCTATATAGAGTCGCAATCTCCTGCCCTAGGAAGTCGTAGACCACCAACCGGACTTGGTCAGCCTGTGGCACCGCCAACGGGATGATCGTGGACGGGTTGAACGGGTTGGGACGGTTGTGACCCAAAGCCCACTCAGTCGGTACCCACGCCGAAGCCGTTACCGGGCCTGCGGTCTGGCTGGCTCCGTTTGTGGAGGTTAGCACCAAGCGATAGACGTAATCCCGCCCGGCGATGACCCCTAGATCGGTCCACGAACCTGCCATCGTGCCTTCACGGCTCAGATCGCCAACAGGTGCGAACGGGCCGTCAAGATTCTCGCCACGCTCGACGAGCATCTTAGTGACCTCATCGCTATTGCCACCAACGACCCACGACAGGTTAATCCCGCCTGGATTGCTGACTGCGGCCAAAGCGGACAGCTCGACTGAAGTTGGTTCGGTCCTGAACGACTTTTTGAGGCTTACTGGGCTGGAGAACGTGCCGTCGTTTGCCTGAACCACTAAGTAGTAGGTGGTGTTGTGTTCAAGACCCATTCCGCTCATGGAGATGGTCCACCTCGTGACGCCGTCAACCTGGCTCGTGAACACTGAGTAGCATGAACAATAAACGTTTGTCGTGGCGATGACGTTCTGGAGCGCCGCGTCCTCTGTCAGAATAAACGTGTAGGTGATCGGGTCGTCCGGCCTGGACATTGCGGGCGTTACGGCCGCGACCGGGACGACGATTTGACCACGACTATTAAACTCAATGAGGCTAATGTACGGCCTGCTGGGCGCTTCATCCGTGCCTGGCGTCACTGCAGGGAAAGCCGCTTCGATAGTCTCATTCAGCGAAAGGTCCACCGCTACGATCGTGTAGAGGTATTCCACCCCGTTTTCGACGTTGTTGTCTTGGTATTCATGATCAGACAGACCGCTTGCGATTACGAAGCTTTCGCCGCCGACTTCTTGGCGGCGGATGGTATAGCCGGAAATATCGTCGTCTGGCGAAGGTGACCATGTCAGTTTTAACTGTTCCGATCCCGCCAACACAGTCATGCCTGTCGGCAGAGCTGGAGCGATACTATCAGGTGCCGCAGCGGTAACCTGCGACAGAATCTCACCAACAGTCGGACCGTTGTTGACCCTGTCAATCGACGCGACACGGAAAAAGTACTCCGTATTGGGATACAAACCGGTCACAGTCATTCTGTGATGGGTCACGTCTTCAAGGTTAGTGAGATCTTGGCCAAACGACTTCGAAATCCCATATTCGACATTACTGTCAGACAGCTCGTCGGTGTCCCACTCTATTACAACGGCTCTATCCGTGAAGGTCTTGATGAACGACGGTGATGATATCGCTGGCGGCGTCACATCCGGTGCTTGCTGCGTTGTCAATTTCCGAAATCCAGACTCGCCTGATGACAACCCATCTCCGGCCGACGAGAATATTTTGAAATGATACTGCGTCTCAGCGGTCAGGTTGGTAAGCGTGACCGAATGGTCCAGAGTCCTCTCCGGAATTACCTGTTCGCGATCGAGTGCATCTTCCGAAAGCCCAAACTCCACACGACTGTCCGAAAGCTTGTCCGTGCGCCACCGCACGACCGCCTGCACGTTGGTGACATTGGAATTGATTGACGCCGTATCCACCTGTAGTGACGACAGGTCCACCGCCGATGCGGTGGTAAAATTAAAGATCTGGCTTAGCGTTTCGCCGTTGTCCACCGGGTCGGTGCTTGTAGTCATCACCGAGTAGAGGGTATTCGACTCGAGCTGCGAGACCGTAAGCATATGAGACATATTAACCTGTGTCGAGGTTATCAGAGTACCGTTGTCGAGAAGCGCTTGCACATCAGGAGACTCCCCATCCGCAGCCACTTTGGCACCGGCTGCGACCTTCGCAGCGACGATCGAATTCAGTGTGTCAGTGGGAATAACATAGACACCGGTCGACGACTGCTCGTCGGTACCCCACGTCACCGACGCCCCGGTGGTTGTTGGAGCTATGACGGAAGGGTTATCTGTGATAACCGGAGCCCTATTGTCTACGGACTGTTTCGTTGTAAAGTTGCCGAAGGCACCAGGCGCAGCGATTCGGAACAGACCACCGGCGACGCGAGTGATTTTGAATTGAGAGGACTGCAGCGCGGCGGGATCACCGACAGCGGCGATATTCCCTGACGGGTCTGCGCTCACCACCAGGAACTTGTATGACGTGCCGTTCTGAAGGCCTGTAATTGTGATGGAATTTTTTTGAGCAAAACGTTGATCGGAAACAAGTTTGAAGTCGTCGATTTCGTATGGGGCATAAAACACCTGACCGTCCGTCACCTCGTCTGTGCGCCAATCAATCTTCACCCTGTTGGCACCAGACCAACCCGCTGAAGGCATCTCGCTGAAGACCGGAGGAGTGACATCCGGTACTGCCTTCGTTTCGACCTGGAAAACCAACGACCGGCCCGTGTTGCCTGACGGGTCGGTTGAGATTACTCTCGCAGAATACTCGGTAGCAGCATCGAGGTTTGTGACAGTCAAAGTATGCTCTTTGCTGAAGCTCGTTCTGCTAGCTCTTGATTTCAAGTTATTCGTGTAAGGTCCGATCTCCAGAACCGCCGAAGCAACCTCATCGGTTTCCCACTGAATCGTGATCTGGTCTGAGCTGGCGGCAGTCATTGATGGACCGGCCAAGATGCTCGGTCGGGTCTTGTCCAAACCTCTGATCGTCCGAACTATGTAGATCGAGTCTACCGTAACATGATTCTGGGAGTCATCGATCATCGTGATCTGGTAGTTATAGACCGACCTCGTATCAAGTTGGTCGAGACGAATGTGGTGCTCACTTGCAGCATCTGAACTACTGGTCTGCCGTTTGAGTTCGCCGCCCTGCCCAAACGCGATAATAACTGTGGACAGTTCGTCCGTCTTCAAGTAGATGCTGGCGATCGCTTGGTTTGTCGCCTCGTCCACGAGCTGAGCTTCAACAAAAGGCCCTGCGACGACCACTGGAGGCACAAAGTCCGGCTCGGCCTGAGTCGGGAAGGTGATGTCATTGATGGCAGTCTTGTTGTTGCTGGCGTCAGTCATTGTGATGCGGAGCAGGTAGATTCGACTCGGTTTGAGACCGCTCAAAGCTACATTGTGCGCAGGTGCGGCATCTGTAACGTCAATGAGCCCCAACAGACTGTCAGGATGAGTGCCGAACTCAATCCTCAAAGTGTGTGGCTCGTCGGCTTTTAGGCCGACCTGGGCACCTTTATCCGTAATCGACTGCACCAGCACACGACCCAACAGGTTGGGCGCGTCGGTGTCTGGATTAGCCTGCATCTGGAAGTCTTCAGTTGTGTAACTCGTCGGGCCGTTTCCGTTCGCATCCCATACGTTGACCTCGACATTATAAAACCACCTGGGCGTCAATTTGGTCAGCCGAACCGAATGGCTTTGCGCCAGCGGACGGGTTATCACAACCGGTGCAAGCCTAACGTCGCTGCGATCGAACAGCTTTATCTCAGCGCGTGCGGCCTCGTTGGTCTTCCAGGAAACCGTCACAGACACGTTTGAGATACCAGAGATCGCTGGCACCTCCTGAAACGCTGGCGGAGTCACGTCAGGCGCATCGAGTGTCCACACCTCAAAGTCGGCTCCAACCGTGGGACCATTAGGTACTCCGTCATAGGCGGTTGCCCTAAAGTGGTAAAGAGTACCCGGCTCGAGCGGCGAGACTGTGACAACATGCTTCAGGGTCAATACATTGTCGGTGATGATATCACCGTAAGCGGTCGATCTACCGTATTCAAGAATGCTGGTGGCTGGCTCATTGGTCATCCAAGCCACGGTGAGTTGATTGTGGCTCACACTGGCCAGTGTGAGAGGCTTGGTGATCACCGGCGCGGTCACATCAGGCAGCGCCAAAGTACGGAAACTGCGTACGGGCCCTTCCAGAGTGTTCTCGCCAAGGCTTTTATCCACCGAAACAACCTGGAAGCTGTATATAGTCGCAGCGGTCAAACCGGTAATCTCAACTGTGTGAACCGAACCATCTGCTCCATTGACGCTGAATAGTAGATCCGAATGCAACGGTGTGGCGAGACTAAATCCTGGACCGTAACGGACTTGGGAGGTGGAGAACTCGTCAGTCTCCCACTTCACGATCGCACTGGTCGTGGACGGGATCACTGATGGCATGCCCACCAGGCGTGGCGCTTCGTGATCCGCCCGCTTGGTCTGAAACGTTCCTTCAACTGCAACGGACGGGTTTCCAGCCTCATCCGCCGAACTCACGTCAAATCCATAGGGCTGCCCCTCCGTCAAACCTTCAAGGGTCACGACGTGATTCAAGACCAAGTCGCCGCTGCCAGCGGGTGCGCGAGCCCCTCCGTCAATACCATAGTTGACAACACTGGTGGCGGGCTCGTTGGTCTTCCATGAGATAACGGCGCTGTTTTCTCCCAACACTTCAGCTTTGACGAAGTTTCCGACGATATGCGGCGGAGTTTGATCACCTCTAATCACCAGCCTGAACACCGTGGTGGCTTGCTGGTTGCCGTCGTCGGCGGTGATTGTGATGTCGTGCGTGCCAGCGTTGGCCTGCACCGCTTGGTATGAGATCTGGCCAGTGGTTGGGTTGATAACGAAAAATGCAGCGTCGTCGGTGTATGTGATCGTGCCACCATCAGAATCAACCGCTTTGACGGCTAAGGTCAAAATCTGACCCAACTCACGGACAATCTGCGCTGGTGGTGGGTCTGGGGCGCTGGTGAAGACCGGCGCAAACGGAACATCCGTAACAGTTAACGTGATCTGCTGTGTCACGGTAATCGGAGTGGTGCCCCTTGGCACTACATCGGTCGCTGAGATGGTCAGCGGATACTCGTTGGCGTCCCGGCCCGTCGTGGTCCACGTTATCACCCCACCACCAACAGCGCTCGGGCTATAGATCGCCTGTCGCGGTAAGCCGACTATATTGACGCGAACCGGTTCTCTGTCTGGGTCAGACGTCTGGATATTGACTTTGAAGTCTTCGCCTTCAGCCACGGTCAACGTACCGGATACGCCAACCTCCGGCGAACGGTTGACGTTGATGACCGTGATCTTCCTTCCGACAGATGTTTGCGCCACCCCGTCGGATACACTGAAACTCACATTGTGGACACCAGCACTGAAGTTGTCTGTGGTCCAGCTGAAAACGCCTGTATTAGGTGTGTTAGATGGCGTGGATGTGAAAATAGCTGCAGACGGCTTACCGTTGACGCTCAACGTCAGGTTGTCGTTGGTATCTGGATCGGTGGCGGTCACGACAAAACTCATCGCTTCCGTTTCCGAAAGGGTGGTGCCAGCTGGCGCAATAATGTTTGGCAAGCGGTTAAAGTTGCCAATCTCAATTTCAAACATCCGACTGGCCGACAGCGACTCTGGAAGACCGTTATCCCTGGCGGTAACCACCACTTCCGGCCAGGTACCAGCCTGGTAAAAGTTAGGCGTCCACGCAAAACGGCCTTCTCCGTCAATCGTTGCGCCAGGTGCGCCTGTCACACTGTAAGTGATTATGTCTAGATCAAGGTCGTTCGCTTGAACGGTGAAACTGAGCTCAACGCCCTCGTTGCCTAATTTGTTTGTAATGGGGGCCAGAGTGGGTGCCTGATTGACGACAGTGACAACGCCGCCTGTGACTGTGCCCAAAAGCAGTTCGCTCTCGTTGAACAGCGGCGAACCGTCAATACCCGTGATGCCGATAGCGCTGGATTCGCCGTGTACGCCTATCACATCGAATTTGAAGCCGATAAGTTTGCCACCGCCTACAAGGACGTCAGCCGACCCCGCAGCGATCGCCAACGAGTCCGGGGCCACCCCATCCGCCAAACTAGTGGGGTTGATTTCGATTAAACCGTCGAGATCGGGTACGCCCGCGTAAACGGCTATATTGCTTGAAAGCGAACCGAGCACGTCGGTCCCTGTCAGGGTCAGAACGGTCGGATCATAGATCAGCGCGAACTCGTACGCCCGCAAACTGTCCAGTGCAACTACCTCGGAGACGTTTACCGACACTACAATCGATGCACCGAATGCTGTCTGCACGTTGCCGACCGAAATGTCGATCGGTCCAGCGGCGGAGACATATGCCGTTGCCATCACCACCATTAGTGCTGTGCGTATGCGGGTCATAGAATTCGTCCCTTTGTTGAAACTTACCGACGGCATCAGACCGTCGACATGCCGAAAGCCACCATCTAAAAAGTGGGGCACCGACTCTCACCGCGTATGTGTCACACCGAACTCCCCAAAATGTAATCTATATCACACCCAGTGCGAAGAATAATCCATTGTAACTCATGTTAATATAGCCGTGTTTTTGAAATTGCACAAGCCTGTTAGCTGGTTGTTACCGGGCCAACGTCACCGGCACAGTCGCTCGGCGTTCTACTTGACATACATCCACCAGATAAATTCCACTACCAGCCGAATGCCCACCCGAACTTGTACCGTCCCAAACAATTCGACGAACTCCAGAACCTGGGTCCAACGTCCAAGTTCGCACCTGCTGCCCCAACGCCGACCACAAAACGATCTCTGTCGCTGCTCTCTCATCAGCCGGAGCTGTAATCACGAGTCTGCTGTTAAACGGGTTCGGCGCGACACTCACCTCAAAGGGCTCAATCCGCACGTCTTTCGTCACACTCACCGTCGTGTCATTCGGATTGTCTATCGTCAGTGTTCCAGAGATGAAAGTCGGCAGTTCACGGACTTCAGAAAATGCATAGAGAGTGTTGTTTGGTGGTGAGGGTTGTGGCCCAGGTGTCACAGCCACCATAGAGCCGTTTTTGACCGGAAGGACCTCAAACCCGACGTAGAACAGAGGCCCGGAACCAGACATCTTGTATACACCCGCTCCGACGATCACCAACGTGCCTGGAGTGAGCACATTGTCTGCTGCTGCACTGTCGCGATTCCAATTCACGGTCGGACTGTGGCTGCCAAATCCACCAAGCTGCCTCACCAGTCCATCCATCGGGACCTCTATGCCCTTCAAACTTAGTGCGAGCTTCAGCACCTCAACGCCCACCACTTTGAGGGTGTCCTTAGGATATTTGACCGTAATCTGGTAGGCGGTATATCCGCTATCCAGGTCGGTTGCCACCACAGGCACCCACAACGTCTGGCCGACCACAATGGTCGTATCAGGCGTAGAGACCGTGACATTCGATTGCGCCATTGACAACACCGGCACCAAAATTCCCAACCACATCACCATCCTCATCCACATCTCCTTTGGTTCCAAAAAAATGCCCGTTCAAGCCTCATTGCCATTCGTTGGCATCTATACCCAATCTTCACGTCTGTAAGTGCCAGCTTTGCGATCGTGGACCTGCACGATTGCGTCTATCAGGTGACAGTCCAACCCTATACCATCCAACAATCTCGAGCCACTTTCAAGAAGGTATTCAAACATCTCAACAAGGTCTTCAGTGCGACACGCCAGAGCGTCCTTCCACACCGGCAGATCAGGCAGCCGCACGGTTCTCCTCCCGCTGGCACGCATCCCCACCAGAAGCAACCCCAGCACCAGACGTTGAGGCGCTGTAGGCATCCGACCGGCTGTGACTGGGACAACCATAGAACAGTTCGCAATGGAGCCGTTGCGAGAAGCTGTTGTCAGCGGATGGACTCAACCTCAAGCCAGCGGGTGTGTGAAGACTCCGCAGTTGAGGCCCAAGGCTTTTCCCTATTCTACCCGTCAAATATACACACATTGCGCAGAAGTGTCATGCACTCAACGGCTTTTTGTGTGGGACCCAGTCCAAACACGCGACCTTGAGGAGGGGAAGAATAGGCGTGTAGACCGCCTGTGAACCGCAGCGCTCTCGACAGATCGGGTTGGCCGAACCGGATACCTTGCGGATTGATGCGCAACACCATAGAGCAGCCATAGAAAGGCATTGCGCGCACTAGCTCAACCTCGATCACACCTGTGTCCCGTCGCAGCGCCTCTACCGGATCCAGCCTGGACGCCCGCCAGGCTGGATAGATTCCGAAAAACATTCCCACGGCCATCGAGCTATCGAAGTCTAGAGCAGTTCGAACAGAGCATCACACAAACTCAGGACAGCCTGCACCACTCATACCAAATCTATCCAGCTTGAAGGGTGCACTTCACCTTGTCGCCGACTGCGTTCGCGTTAGTCCGCTCGTTATGAGGTTATAAGGGTAGCAAAAATAGATGGCGTCACAAGGCAGGGGAGTTGCGAAGAAAACCAGTTTTGATTGTGCACGGAGATAGACATAGATGTAGGTGTGTATATCTAGTGTATCTCAATATGTAGCACTTTCATCGATCTTAGGCGGTTGATCGCCGCAGCTAGTTCGAATCGGCGAAAACGGGAAAAATGACCAACTGGATAGGGTGATAGGACATCGAGTCCATTTTTTTCCAGGGCTGCGTCCATTTTTCGCAGTATATCCGCCATCGACTGATTGACATCCATGAGATTGTCGCGGCAGTAGAGAATCGCATCGCCTATGGCGTTGAGCTGGCTGTCGTCGACGATCTGCTCAACCGCCGTCAGGTCGATCTCACGCCTGCCGAATTCGATTGTCCTGAGACCCCTGACCCGAACGCGGTCGTCGCGCCGGCCAGCCGAAGCATCGAACGTCGTTGAATCGGGCACCCGCCGGTTTGGAGTCCCAAAAGTCGATCCGCTCTCTTTCTGCCTGGCGGTGGGGTGTTTCTTTGCCACGGCCAACGCCTCATCTGTCACATCTTGAGGAAGATACTCATCCATCATAATCACGGAGTCGGCGACATCAAAATAGTCGCCGGAGCCTCCGATTACCAGCAATGTGGATACCCCCAGCTCGTCGTATATCTGGCGCACATTGTCGATGAACGGTGTGATCGGTTCTTTGTCCTTCGCCACCAACTCCTGCATCCGGTGGTCGCGAATCATGAAGTTTGTAGCAGATGTATCCTCGTCGATCAGCAGCGCCTCAGCCCCGATTTCCAGCGCTTCAATTATGTTGGCGGCCTGCGATGTGCTGCCAGAGGCGTCTTCAGTGGTAAACCGGTCGGTGTCCTTATCCACCGGTAGGTTTGATATAAACGGAGTGACACCTACCGACGTGACCGACCGACCGTCCTCAGCCCTTATTTTTACCGCCGACTGCGTGGTGACCGCCATCTCGCGCCCATCGCCGGGAATGTGGTTGTATACACCTAGTTGGATCGCTTGCATCAGTGTCGATTTGCCGTGGTAGCCGCCTCCAACTATCAGTGTCACACCCTTTTTTATACCTAACCCTTTGATCTCCCCCAGATGAGGAACTATGACGCTCACCTCCATCGTCGGCGGCGCTTTGAACACCATTACTCCCTTCTCTGGCATCGGGGTAGGATCGATCCCAGAGCGTCTTGGCAACCTGGCGTTGTTGGGGATGAACGCCAACAGTCCGAGCCGGTCCAACTGATCCCTCAACGCGTCCTGATCCTCGTTACACCAGACGTGGGTTTGAAGCGTTTCATCATCCAACGCATCCATTATCAACGATTTTCGGACTATCTCTGGCACGATCTCGGTCAGAATGACCTTTGCGTCGTTCCCCAATATCCGTCGCCCGTCTGCTGGCAGACCAACCAAAAACCTGGCCTCGACTTCACGGTTGTCAACCATCACACTTGTGCGTTCCAGAATTTCCTGCGGGGGCCGGTCGATGACTATAAGCCCGCTCTTGCCCGAACCTCTACGGCGGGCTGGTGTGGCTGTGACAGCTGATGAAAACTGTCGCGTGAGAAAGTCCCTCAAACCCACTTCGCGACTGAAGGAGCTAAAGTATTTTGGAGGGATTTTGGCGGTCGTTTGGGGTACGATCGCCCTCAATCGGCTCGGTTGAGCGAACGGATCGCCCTGGACGTGATCGATCACCAGGACGAAATCTCCGAAATCGTACCGCCCTTTGATCTGTTTATACGAGCGATATCCCTGACCGTCGATCCTCTCTACGGAGGCTGCTAGGTCGCGATCAGTTGGCATTGAACTTCCCTCAATATTGTGATGTCCGCCCTGGGAATCTGTTTGTGTAGTAGCTGCAAAAAAGCATCTCTGCTACGGCAACTCTCCCTCCTGCCGCCTAAGCAGGTAGCCTCTAGTCTCGTTCGCAACGACACCTGACAGAGCCAAAAGCCCCACAAGGTTGGGCACAGCCATCAATGCGTTGGCGACGTCAGATAGGTTCCATACCAGATCGAGCTTTATAATAGCACCTACGACGATCAGGATAACGTATATCATTCGGTAAGGCATCACCGCTCTAAGGCCGAACAGATAGCTTATGGAGCGGTCGCCGTAGTATGACCAGCTTACAAGCGTGGAAAATGCGAAAAGCACAACCCCCAACGACACAATCATCTCTCCGACACCATCCATACCGATTTTCGCCAATCCCCAAGAAAAAGCGGTTGTAGTGAGCGGTACACCGGTCAAACGGCGTTGTTCGATCTTACCGTCTGAGTTCAGACGTGGGTAACCCGTCGCCGGATCATACACGTATTCGGTGGGCCATGATTCGAACGATCGGGTCAGCGGAGTCGACCATGCGGTGTCGGTCGGCCGTCCTCTGCCTTCAGGCGGCGGCTTGGCGATCACAGTGGATATTATCACCAACGCGGTCATCGAACAGATGATGATGGTATCCGCGAACGGCCCGACCATCGCCACAAGACCCTCGCGCACCGGCTCTTTGGTTTTCGCAGCCGCATGGGCGATAGGAGCGCTCCCTAAACCGGACTCGTTAGAAAATATCCCTCTGGCTACACCAAAACGGATGGTCTGCGCAACGACAGCACCCAAAAATCCACCACCGGCGGCGGTGGGTGTGAAAGCGTATTTGAAAATGAGCGCCAACGACTGAGGTATCGTCTCTATGTGCAGAAGCAGTATCGCTGTGGCTCCTAAGACGTAGGCCACAGCCATGAACGGAACCAGTCGCGACGCCAATCCTGCTATCCGTTTGATGCCCCCGACAATCACCATGCCCGCCAAGACCGCCATCACGAGGCCGCTCACCCATGTTGGGACGCTCATCGAGTTTCTAAGCGAGTCGGCGACTGAGTTGGCCTGAACCATATTGCCGATCCCAAACGCGGCGACGGCTGCAAACACCGCAAACATTGTCCCCAGCCATTTCTTGCCAAGCCCTTTCTCAAGGAAGTACATGGGACCGCCGCCTGCTGTGCCGTCTGAGTGTATGACGCGGTACTTCAGCGCCAGAAGGCAGCTTGCATATTTTGTTGCCATGCCCACCAGCGCAGTGACCCACATCCAGAACACCGCTCCAGGCCCACCAGCGGCGATAGCGGTCGCCACGCCAGCGATATTACCGACGCCGATGGTGGCGGAAAGGGCTGCGGACAGCGCCTGAAAGTGGCTTACATCACCCTCATCGTCTGGGTCGTCAAACTTTCCCCTGACTATGTCGATAGCATGGCGAAAACTAAAAAGCTGTATCAGCCCCAAACGGATGGTGAGGTATATTCCGGTGCCCACCAGCAGGAGGATCGTCACCGGCCCCCACACCCAGCCGCTGGCTGTAATCAACGCACCGTTTAGCAACTCCATATAAGGCCTCACTTGAGCGGTTGAAAAGCTGTGTCGCACCAAAATATAAGCAATAGACAGCAGCAGCAAACTCGAGTGTGTAGCAACGACTCAGCCGCCGTCTATCGCCGATCTCATGCGTCGCAAGACTGGAGGGAGTAGAATCGCACAAAAAAGCATCTCTGGCAGGAGATAGGCCGCGTTGTAGATAAGTGAATAGAGCCAGACAGGCTGGTCTTTTGGCGCGTAGTGTCCGAAAAACACAATTCCAGAGGAGAAATGGACACCGAAACGCGCTGTGCCACCTACTACTACAGCGATTATAGCTGAGATATAGGCATATTCGATCTTTCGCGCCAATCCACCCAGAGCAACAACGGTAAACGCCAGAGGATAGTCCATCACCAGCTGAATCGGATGCACGAAAAACCCGCCGACGAGGTACTGCGCGACCCCCACCAAAAAACCTGCGCCGCAGCCCACCGCCACACCGTGCCTGAGCGACAGATAGAGAAGCGGCAACATCACCAGAGTAACCGATCCGCCTTGGGGCATCCTAAACAGCGTCAACAGACTTAAGCCTGTCGCCAGACCCGCTGAGACGGCGATCTCCAGAAGCAGGCGCAGATTGGTGAACATGGTTGGACTGCTTGGCTAAATAGGAGCGGTAAGGGCGGAGTTGGCGACCTAACGAACTACGTCTGGAAGCCGATTGAGCACACTCTCGATCTCATCATCTGTCGTCGAACGCCCAAGGCTAAATCTAATGGCTCCCATCCCCACCTCCGGCGGTGTCCCCATCGCTTGAAGCACCGGCGAGAGGTCGATCCGGTCAGCATGACATGCCGAACCTGTGGAAGCTGCCACCCCCTCAAGCTTCGCTAATATTTCGGCTCCGTTTCGCCCAACGAAGTTGACATTGAGCGTGTTGGGCAGCCGTTCAGTCGGGTGTCCGTTAAGGCTGACATCGTCACCGAATTTCATCTTCAGCCCATCCCAAAACCGATCCCGAAGCTTGTTGACGGCTTCCATACCGATCCACTCCTGCGCAGCCTCAGAGGCTTTGCCCAGCCCCACATTCAGCAGCACGTTCTCAGTTCCCGCCCGCCGTCCTGACTCATGTCCAGCGCCGTGCACAAACGACTCAATCTGGGTATCTGAGCGTATGTAGATCGCTCCAACGCCTTTTGGTGCATACACTTTATGCCCGGCGACAGACAGCAGATCGACCCCTAGTTCGTCTACGTTCGTACTGATCTTTCCAACTGACTGCGCCGCGTCCGTGTGAAAGACAACGCCATGCTCGCGGGCGATAGTTGAGATGTCAGCGATGGGCTGAATCGTGCCCACCTCGTTGTTGGCGTGCATGGCTGTGATAAGCACAGTCTTGGGCGTAATCGCACGCCTGACATCGTCTGGGTCTACAACACCAAAGCTGTCCACAGGCAGATATGTGACCAAAGCACCTAGCCGCTCTAAAAAGGCACAAGGTGACAGGATCGCCGGGTGCTCGACCTGGGTGGTGATTATGTGTCCAGATTCGCCACCCGCTGCAAACCACACACCTTTAAGCGCGTGGTTGTTAGCCTCGCTGCCGCCGCTGGTAAACACAACTTTACGCGGCTGACACCCCAGCAGATCCGACACTTGAGAGCGAGCCGTTTCGACCGCCGCTTTCGCCGGTGCGCCAGCCCAATGCGCGCTGGATGGGTTGCCGAAATGGGCATCAAAATAGGGTTTCATCGCCTCGGAGACTTCCGGGGCGATGGGGGTGCTGGCGTTGTAGTCCAGATAGATTTTTTCGATCACGTCAGTCATTTTCTATATATAGCCATAGTCAGACTGTGGAGCTGGCTGAGATACCCTATCTCTTCGCGCTGACTAGTAGAACCGCAAGATTGGTGTGATGACCAGAATCGCCACAGCCAGCCAAAGACATTTCTGGCACAGCTTTTTGCGTTTGAGTCTGAGTGACCAGAAGCGGCTTACGTTGTCGGCATCAGGTTCAGCGTCGACGCTAAATGTGGCGAACAGCGACTGTATCTGCGGGTCCACTACCCTGATTCCGTAGACAACTATACCCAGACCGATAAGCGCCAATACCGATTTCAACGCACCGATCATCCAGTCGGCGTGCGATACCTGCGTTAGGTGACCGTGGAACCCGTAGTCGATCGCCGGAAACCCAAGACCGGTTGCGATGAGAATCACGATAAGCCAAAAGCAGAGCCGCGGCTGAACGCTCAGGATTCTTTCGATCATCTCGTCTAGAGGGAAGATCACGTTACCCGTACCGTAGCTGCCCCTCTGCTTGACCATCCTCAACTGGTAGAACGGTCCTGCGGCGCAGCCCACAGCAGCCAAAATGTGAATCGCCAGGTTCGATGAGTAAAGAATGTTTTCCATGCCGGGCCTCCCCTTTTGATGCCTCTGCTTTTGGACACCGACTGGGCCGGGTGGTTAGTCTGACGTTCGACGCGTTTTAATACGCCTTGGCGAACATAACACGACCATTAGATGGTTTTCCTGTCATCACGCAACTGCCAGGCTCGTACTCAGTTTCCATCGGGATACAGCGGATGGTCGCCTTGGTCTTGTTTTTGATCTTTAGTTCGGTCTCCTCGGTTCCGTCCCAGTGCGCCCATACAAACCCACCACCGCCGCCATCGCCGCTGAAACGGGCCTCAAACGCATCCCACGAATTGGTCTCTGTCGTGTTCTCCTCGCGAAAATTTTTGGCTTTTTCAAACATACCGGTCTGTATCGATCCCAGCCGCTCGGCCACCGCCTGCGCCAAACTCTCTTGGGGTATAAACTCCTTCTCACCGCTGTCCCGACGTGCGAGAACCAGAGTGCCTTTTTCTATGTCTTTGGGGCCGACCTCAACCCTCAGCGGTACCCCGCGCATCTCCCAATCGTTAAACTTGTATCCAGGCTTGAACTGGTCTCGGTCGTCGACGTGAACCCGAATGTCATCGGGCAGAGTTTTGATGAGTCCGTCAACGTGGTCGAGCACCTCCTGCCGCTGCGGTTCCCGGTAGATCGGGACAACCACCACCTGATAGGGTGCCAGTTTTGGCGGAAGGATTAGCCCCTTGTCATCACCATGTCCCATCACCAGCGCCCCCACCAGGCGCGTACTCACCCCCCAGCTTGTCGCCCATACATGCTGGCGTCCACCATCGGAGTCTTGATAGGTCACATCGAACGCTTTGGCGAAGTTCTGCCCCAGAAAATGAGATGTCCCGGCCTGAAGCGCCCGCGTATCGCCCATCATCGCCTCTATGCAAAAAGTATCGATCGCACCTGCGAATCGTTCAGAATCCGATTTGCGTCCTGTAATCACCGGGAGCGCCATCCACTCCTCGGCAAATCGGCGATACACCTCAAGCATCGACTCGGTCTCAGCCCTGGCCTCATTTTCGGTTGCGTGGGCGGTGTGCCCCTCCTGCCACAGAAACTCGGTGGTCCTGAGGAACAGCCTGGGCCTCATCTCCCATCTCACGACATTGGCCCACTGGTTGTATAGCAGCGGAAGATCGCGGTAGGATTGTATCCATTTGGCGTAGGTCGCCCAGATCACGGTCTCAGATGTTGGACGAAGAACCAGCGGCTCTTCGAGCTCTTTCCCTCCGCCATGGGTCACTACCGCTAGCTCAGGCGCGAAACCCTCAACGTGTTCGGCCTCGCGTTTGATGTAGCTCTCAGGGATCAATAGCGGGAAATAGAGATTCTGATGACCTGTCGCTTTTATCATATCGTCAAGAGCGCTCTGCATCCGCTCCCAAAGCGCATAGCCATAGGGCTTTATAACCATGCAACCCCGCACAGGCGCGTGATCGGCAAGTTCGGCCTGCGCTACGACGTCGTTGTACCAGCAGGAGTAGTCGTCATTTCTGGCGGTGATGTTAGCCATTTGAGTTCGCGTCCTAAAGTGATGGTTTATGTCTGAGTGCGGCCTATCCGCAAGGTACAAAGCATACAACCGTGGCCCCGTCTACTCAAAGGATGACAGCGGGGCCTATATGGAGATAGCGGTCACGGAGGGGAGTAGGTGTCGCGTCAGACTTTGTTACGACAGCAAAAAAAGAGTGGCGACCGCCCAGCCTAGTCGATCTCCTTTGTTTGACCAGATTTGAAGGCGAAGACCTCAGAAGGGGCATATTCTTACAGACCCTATGGGATCGGCTTCCATTATCTCGAATGTGTTGTAACGAATGGGCATTGCCATCCTGGGCTGAACGAACTCTACAGCCCTGATCACATCTGGAATTCCCATGGTAAAGTTGTCGCCGATGGACATCAGCGCAACGTCAATCTCCTCTACCTCAGCCAGAAGCCGCATGTCCATGGTAAGCCTAGTGTCACCAGGATGGTACGCCGTGGCACCATCAATCTCCACGACAAAACCACATGCCGGACCGAGCACAGTACCGTCAGGGGCGCTGTTGCCGTGTTGCGCGAGGTTCAGACGCATCCGCCCGAAATCGAAGTTATGAGTGCCGCCGATGTTTATCGTCAAGATATATGACCGACTCAAACGTGCTAATCGCCCGAACGTCGAGGCGCTGGCATGTCTCAACAGCGTCGTCCAAATGATCGGAGTGCAGGTGCGTCAGCAGGACATGGTCGCAAGAGGGTTGTCCATAAGCAACGGGTCGATGATCACCCGTCTTTCGTCGCCAAAGAGCTCCACACATGAGTGACCGTGGTAGGTAAGGCGAGCATGGATTGTCTCCAACATTTTTTTCAAATATCGCCCCCACACAGCCAAACTAGCGGCAATGAACTCAAGACATCAAGAGTTGCCAAGCTCCTCCCAAACCTCTCTTGTCGCAACCTCATCGCGGCCTATCTGATGTTTAAGAGCCTCTGGTGAATCGAACACGATGTCCTCACGAATTTTTGTTGTAATCCCGACAGATATATTTGAGCCGTAAAGGGCTCCGCTGTAGTCCAGTATCGCCGCTTCTACTGTTGGCTCCGACAGCCCAAATGTGCCACGGGTACCGATGTAGAGCATCACCGGATACAGATTTCTATCCAACTCTGTATGAGCGACGTAGATGCCGTGGGGTGGGATCAGTTTGAGCGGATGGGCTGGTTTTATGTTAGCGGTCGGGTAGCCAAGACCTCGTCCCCGGGCGTCACCGTAAACGACATCTCCGCTCAACTCAAACGGTCGGCCTATGGCGGCGGTCGCCAGGTCGAATCTGCTCTCAGCGACCCAGCGGCGAATCAGTGTGCTTGAAACAACCTCCCCATCGCTCACCACTGGTCTAACTGTGGAGATTGATATCCCCACCGCGCCTGCTATCGCTGCGAGCTGCTCGCTGTCGCCAATCTGATCGGAGCCGAACCGCTGATCGTGCCCAACTACCAGGTGCGATATCGCCATGCGCCGTTTTAGCACCTCCGAAAAGAAATCGGCTGCCGTCATGTTGGCGACCTCTCTGAACGGAAGGGCGACCAACCGGTCCACTCCTTCTGCTGCAATCGCCTCTTCCTGCTCCCGTGGCTCCGTTATGAGGAACTTTTCGGCGGGGCCGTTAAAGAAGACCCTGGGGTGCGGGTCGAGGGTGATTACTGCCGAACTTACATCAGAACTCCTGGCGCGATCCAGCAGATCGCCCAACATCCTTTGATGTCCCAGATGCACCCCGTCGAACGCGCCTAGCGTTGCCACCGAGTCATCGGTGGCGGGGAGGTCGTCTAACTTTTTTGGTCGAACAGTCAGCATGGGTTTGGCAATACTACACCAGATCGTGTCCAAAGGACAATATGCCCCACGTTCACATCCAGTATTTTGGCGACCGTCGTCAGCTATGCGCAAAACGATTTATATTTCGGAACGATCCCTGACAATAGTTAGAATGTTTCTGAGGTAGCAGATGATCCAGATTGAGACTGACTCTGACAGCGGTGCTGAGGTCTACCAGTTTACTGACGGCCCAAGGCCCACCGACAACATCTACGGAGAACAGCCATACTCCTCGGTTGACGGCGGCACCATAGCTGTCCGGCACTACCCGGTGGACGGAACCGATGGCGGTCTGTCGATCCTCAACATCGGCGATAGAGCGCTCCACACCGTGCTCGACACCATGCCGCTCTTCCCGGCGTTTCACGCCTGGGGAGAGCACCTATACTTCCAGAAAGAGTCTGGTGGCGATCTACTATTGAAGCGGTGTGAATATGCCACCGGTCGAACAGAGACGGTAATGGTGCTGCCGACTGACATGGGGAAACTAAGCTACGGTGCCATGAGCCCGGACATAGCCTACTACGCAGTCAGCGCCCACGGCGAAGATGGCTTTTGCCAGGTGCTACTGCTGGATGTTGAGAGCAGTAGAGCAGAGACCTGGGCCACCACGACAGAGCACTATTTCAAGCACGAGCAGTTCGCTCAGGATGGAAGCAACCGGCTTCTGATACAAGCCAACTTGATGCCTGAAGTCAAGCATGTGTACCTGGGGGTTTTGGAAATCAGTGCCAAGGAGGTGGAGTGGTTGGCGGCGGATGATGCCCACACCCCGCGCCCTACAGGCCACGAAAACTGGATCGGCAGCACCGACAGCGTGTTTTTCTCCACGGATATAAAAGGCGATGATGACACCAATATCTGGACAGTGGGTGTTGGTGACACCGCACCGTCGTTGGCGTGTGAATGTCCTATCAGATTCGGACATGTAAGCGCTTCGAGATGCGGGCGGTTTTGGATCGCCGACTGTTTTACCGAAGGTGTTCCCATCTATGCAGGCTCGTTTGAGACTGGACGCCATCGCCGGCTCGTTGACAGCGGAACCGCTCACGACGACGACCAGTGGTCGCACACCCATCCATATCTCACATCTGACAACCAGTGGCTAATCTATACCTCTACCAGGGCCGGGCTACCTCAAGTCTATGGTGCCAAAGTGGACCCAAGTTTCTGGGATTCGTTGTCCGAGCCGGTATGATTTGAGTTATGTGGCCGATGCGAACCCGTCGGTGGACCGATCTGCTGTTGCATGTAGGGTAGGTGGAAGTGTCAGGTGTCATATTTGGTAGTGTGTGAACCATTTCTGTCGGCGCTTAGTTCTATATCAGGTACATGAACCCACATCATAGCCGGACCGATAGCAACGCGAGGACGAAAAAATGGGAATAGATACTGTCTGTTTTGGGGGTGGGTGTTTTTGGGGCGTTGAAGCGGAGTTTCAGCAGATTGAAGGGGTCACCTCCACAAAAGCGGGCTACTGCGGCGGGGATTTCGACAAACCGACCTATCGGGATATCTGCAGCGGCCAGACTGGGCATGCAGAGGTGGTAGAGGTCAAATACGACCCCTCTGTTGTGCCGATAGAAACCCTCCTCGACGTGTTCTGGAACATCCACGACCCAACCACCAAAGACCGTCAAGGCCCTGACATCGGCAATCAGTATCGCTCGGCCATTTTCTGCGCGGACGACACTCAAGCCCAGGCGGCTCAAAAGTCGAAAGAAACGCTTGAAAAATCGGGCAAACTGCGGTCTCCGGTGGTAACGGAGATTGCAAAAGCGACCGTTTTTCACACCGCAGAGGCGTACCACCAACGCTATATGGAAAAACGTGGCCTCGCTCCTAACTGCCACGCTCCTCTACTTGGCCAACAGTGACACCGCCGCCAAAGCCAGCGACAGTGTGAGCGTGCCGGATCCATCCTCCCAATCTGAGGATTCTGCCGCCGATATCGCTACCGAAGATTTCGCCGGTGACGAACTCAAACCCCGTCCAGTGTTGCGCCGCCGGGGCACTTGGATCGACTACGTAGCGGCGCTCTCGGTCGCGCTCATCGTGGCGTTCACCGTTCGCACATGTCTGGTGCATGCCTACCGCATACCGTCAGCGTCGATGGAGAGCACGCTTCTCATCGGCGACTACGTGTTGGCAAACCGTCTTGTCTTTGGCGCCCCAATCGAACTGCCATTCAGTCAGAGTGTCATCGGTCGTCTTCCAGCACTCAGAAAGCCTCGTCGCGGCGAGGTGGCGATCTTTGAGTCGTGGGACGGGCCGGATAGAGATTTTATAAAGCGGGTGGTGGGCGTGGCTGGTGACACGATCAAAATCGTTGATGGCGTTCTATTTATTAACAGCCGTCGGTTCACCGATATCCTACTTGGATACAACGGCGGCGACCCAGATCTGATGCCAAAGATCACACGCAGTTCGTCTTTCGATACGCCGTGGCAGCGTTCTAACGACTTCGGTCCCCACGTAGTCGGGGCTGACGCGGTTTTCGTCATGGGAGATAACCGCTCCAACAGCCAGGACTCCCGCGTGTGTGGCGATGTGCCTTTGAGCCGCCTGAAGGGCAAGGCTGTTCTTATCTACTGGTCGTGGAACGCGCAGGCGTTGCCATGGGAGTTCGCGAAAATGGTTCGCTGGGACCGGGTGTTTACACTGATACGCTGACATCTCTATCGCATCCAGGCGGGTAGGCTCAGCCGAACACAGAGGATGATCCTACTCAGGTAACCCGCCCTCGCCGCCAGTGAGGGGTTCCACCACCTAATAGGCACGTTCTCTCTATCGTGCGCTTTCGGCACGCCGCGATGCCCTCCCAGGAAACAGACTGCCGGACGCAGTTAACGACTGACCCCCATACATTCTGGTGCTTCCATGACTACCTTATTTAGCCGGTCGTGCCAGGACCGGCAGCGAAAGCCACGCCGGGCTGGAACCACAAAGAGTGACAATGCGCCTACACCTAATCAACCCCAGCAACGCAGCAGTTTTGAGCCTCACGAACGCCAGCACACAGAGATGGAATGAGTTCCGCATCTGGAAACCGCTGGGCCTCATGGTTGTCGCCGGGCTTACCCCGAGTGAATGGGATGTCACGATTATTGACGAGAACAGAGGCATCCCAAACTATGACGAGATGCCGCCTCCTGATCTGGTGGGGATCACATCGTTCACATCTCAAGCCAACCGTGCCTATGAGATCGCGGCCTATTTCCGTGGTCTGGATGTAAAGGTGGTGATGGGGGGTGTCCACGCGACAATGTGTCTGGAGGAGGCGCTGGAGCACGTTGACGTTGTTGTGACCGGTGAAGCGGAAAGCGTTTGGGGTGATGTGGTTAGGGATGCGCAGACTGGGGATTTGAACCGCGTCTATTCGGGTTCGGCCCAACAGATGGGTGGTGTTCCACCGCCCAGGCATGATCTACTGTCCGAGGGATATGGCTCCGGGTCGATTCAGACCGCCCGGGGGTGCCCGCTCAACTGCACTTTTTGCAGCGTCACCGCGTTCAACGGCGGTCTCTACCGGCACCGCCCTATCGACGAGGTCGTTGAGGAGTTCAAGCTCATCCGCGAGAAGTGGGTTTTAATCGTTGATGACAACCTTATCGGAACTCGCGATGACCACATCGCCAGGGCGAAAAAACTTTTCAGGGCGATGATCGACGCTGGCATCAAGAAGAACTGGGTCGCCCAGGTGACGATAAACATCGCCGATGACGAAGAGCTGCTGAGCTTGGCTGCGAAGGCAGGCTGTCTGGCGGTATTTGTCGGGTTTGAGTCACCGAACGAAGCGGGGTTGAAGGAGATCAATAAAAGATTCAATCTCCAAAAAGGACGCGATTTTAAGGAATCGATCCGAAAGATTCATCGGCACGGTATTCTTGTGACCGGTTCGTTCATCATGGGCCTCAATTCTGACGAACCGGGGATCGGGCTTGAGATCGCTAAATCCGCAAGTCGCTACGGTGTGGACCTGCTTAATGCCCTTATCTTAACGCCGCTCCCTGGGACAAAATTGTGGGAGAAAATGGTGAGCGAGAATCGGATCGCCGCCAACAGTTTTCCCCAAGACTGGAAGCACTACACACTCACATTTCCTGTCGCTAGTTTCAACAACTTCTCGTGGTCGGAAATCGTCGCTGAGGTTGAAAGCTGCAACCGGGCCTTCTTCAAGTACTCTCGCATTGTACGCAGGCTGATTCGCCCTCTCTGGCGCCTACCCAAAATTGCGAGCATCATACTCAACATCGCCACCAATTTTGGCTGTAGAAACAACGGTGTGCGCAACTTTCACAAGCGGTTTGAGGGGGTCGATATGTCCCGCGGAGACATTGTGCGGACAGTGGAATTGACGCCGCCAACACCAACAGCAGCTAGCTCTAATCTTCCCGTTGAGAAAGCCCCAGAGTAAACACGGCAGGAACACCCCTCATCCGCCGGTGCGAGATCTTGAACTGCGGCCTCGCGGTTGACCGGTGTCCTGATCCGCTGAAGCGTTGTTTACCATCGTAGCGCTCGCCGACACGAGATCAGAGCAGTTTGGGGCCTGGATGGCTATATTTCTGGGTTGCCCAGTACGCAACCCGATATTCCGTCGCCGAACAACCCCAACGGACGACTGACCGGTCTCAGATAGAGGAGCACGGATATGAGCCAGCAAACACCAAATCTCAAATCCTTGGCATCCTATTTCCTGGTCGAAGACATCGTTCAATCAGCGGAGTACTACCGCGACGTTCTTGGGTTTGGTTTTGAGGGATATTGAGGCGACCCGCCCTCCTTCGTGATGATCATTCGCGACAGTGTGATCGTTATGCTTAAGCAACCCTCAACGCTTGATCTCCCGGCGCACCCGTACAATACGCTCGCTGAGGGTGATCAGGAGGTAAGGTGGGATGAGTATATCTGGGTGCAGGACGTCGATTCACTCTACAGAGAGTTCGTCGCCAAAGGTGCCGGCATCACCCACAAGCCATACGCGACCGAATACGGCTGCAAATAGTTTGATTTAGAAGACCTGAACGGCTACGTCCTGGCCTTCGGACAGTGTGATTGACAGCCCGTTGTCGCGTGTTCGCAAATACCATCGGAAGCAGAGATGATCCAGAAAACAGTGACGGCCTTGTTCTGCGTTGATATGGGGTCAGCTCGCATGCAGCGGGTGGTGGTACAAGATAGATTTTGACTCCCTTGGTTCACGCAGATGGTACTATCGCCGCGACCAAGCACGCGTCTGTGGGAGACTATGGAGCAGGAAGACCGCATCATAGCAAACAGTTTTCCCTCTGATCGGAAGTACTACACGCTCACCTATCCGGTGGCCAGACACGAGCGCCTCTCATGGGCGGAAATCGTCGCAGAGGACAGGATTTGCAACACTTATTTCTACTCCTATCGACGTATCATGCGCCGACTTCTCAGCAGCCTTTGGCATATGAACAGACTTGGGAGCGTTGTATTGAATATAGCGGGCAATTTCGCTTTCAGAAGCAACGGCGTGCGGTTCTTTCGCGAGCGGCTTGAGGGGGTGAATCTATCGCGTGGCGACCTATCGAATGAAGCGGCACCAGCCCCACCGGCCCGTGACGCCGCATAGCCGGACACGACTGTCCGCTCCACCCATCTGACCCCACCGCTTCAAAACCCAAGCTTGTCCGGAGCCGCAAGCCTGCCTTCCAGCTGTGGCAACCCCTGGTTTGATGACCAGCACTGGAGAGCGTCACTCAGCGCAGCGAATCGGTGTATTCACTCGCTGCTCAGCATTGGTGCATCGAGCTGTTTTTGATTGGCTGGGCAGGCTATTCCCTTTGCCGCCCGCGAATCGTGATGACACCGTCGTAAGGCGTGCGGGGAGCGACGATGAGGCTTGTAATCTGGGCCTTTTTTGTAAAATTGCCGCCAGCCAATTCCCGGTGCTGCACCACCAGGTCACCGCCGAACTCCAACACGTCATCGCCGCTCACAATGCGGGCCGGGCCGTCAAGGTAGTGGCGTCCTGTGTCCACGAGCGGCATGGTCTGGCCACCCAACTCCAGAACTCCCTCAGGGCGTGCGGCGAACTCCAACTGCACACTGACTTTGTGCCGGGCATGGGCTTTGAATGACAACGCAAGCCCGCCGTCGATCTCACTGATTCCTAAGCGATAGTGTAGTTTGGGCTTGTGGTCGATACGCCGCTCTGGTGTCGGCCCATCGATATACTCGGTGAAACTCCCGGCAAACACTATCTCGCCGTTCTCTTCTGGCAGGTTCTCGTCGCCTGCTCCGTGCGTGCCGTAGTAGCTGTACAGAATCCGCATCCCGTCGATGATCGCGTTGCCAAAGCGGACAGCCATCAGGTTCGTAAAATCGTTTCTGCCGATGGCGGTCACGCTCAACCGTCCGCGCCTTATCCGCACCATCGTTCGCTGCCGATTGATATAGGCCGATGTCCTCAAACGGTAATCATTGGGGACCGGCTTTGGCTTCACGTCGGTCGCCGGAAGTTTTGCCAGCGCCATCAGCTCGCCGGTTTCCCCCAGAAGCGCGCCAAACGAGTTGCTTCCGTCGGCCTCCGCCTCGGCCATCCTGTCATCCAGTGTCCACAGTTGCCGATCCAGATGCTCGCGGGCGACGGTCAAATACTCGCCCTTTCCGTCGATTATCGCCATCTCCACTAACGAGTGGAGCAGACCCAGCTTGCCTATGTCGCCACGGATGCTCATCTCGCTGGCAACCTGGCCTTCGGGGTGGCACAGCATCAGTGTCAGCTCCATATTGCGTCGCACGGGTTCGAGCAGTTCTGGCCGATTCAACTTCTTCGCAAGCTGCAAGAAGCAGCCGTTGCACAGCATGGCGTACATCGGTGAGTACTCGCTGTAGAAGCCGTCGTCGTCCTGATCTATCCCGTCACTGAGATAGTCATCTATCTTCGCTATCAGCCGCTCGTCGGGCTCAACCTCGTTCACCATCGCCATCGCCAGACACGCGACCCACCTATGGTTCGGCGTCATCAGGCCCATTGTGCGGCACGCATGCCCAAACTTGACCAAAATGCGACGGGATCGCTCGACTATCTCCTCGCTCAACGGGTGCTCGATCTCCTGCCAACTCTCCCAAATCTGCTGTATGGCTCCGGTGGCGAACGCCGAGTTGCACGCGCTCTGTTTGTCACTGCCGCCGTCGATAGAGCCGTCTTCATACAAGAACCGCTCTTCAGAGGACGCAAGCGCCAGCCGAACTCTCTCTGTCACCGTCTCGTTTTCAAAATGCCGACATGCGGGGTTCGTGTAGGCGGCTGTCAGAAACGACGCGACACCTCCAGGGAACCCGCAAATGAACGAATCCGGTGGACGGAAGGCCCCATACGACTCGTCATCGGGGTCGAGGACCTGTATCGCCAGCGCTCTGTCCGCCGCCTTGTCGGTGAGCTTGGTGACGAATGGTGCCACATCTGGTGCCCATCGGGATGTCGTATCGGGTTTTTTGGCGCTGTCTTCGGGCACAGTGTTGTCCTTTTCGTTGAATCTGGTGCGACTGGCAAAAACAGTAATGTGGGCGGCTGTCGGTGCTCTGTCCCTATGATCGGTCTGCATGGAAAGTTAGCCTTGAGCGTTCATAGACGCCACCGGCTTCGTGTGGTATTAGGTTTAGTTAGCGTTGATGCCCGTCGCGATGAACCCTCCAAAAAAACGAGGACTCCAAAAATGGCTGCCGGAAGCATGGAATACCACCGCGAATCAATCCCACGAGGTGCTGCCCCTGAATCGGGTGCGGAGATCACACAGCTAAGCAGTTCTGCTTATATCCACACGCATATCTATCCTGAAACTCAAGTCTGGACACCGGATTCGACGCGGTTTGTCTACAGACGTTTTCAGAGCCTTGATGCCCCGCATTCCTACTGAATGTGCGACCTGCAAACCCTGGGGTACATAAGACTCACAAAAGACGGCAAAATCGCATCCTGCTCGGTCTCCTATGACGGTGAGGGGTTGTACGACAAGCGAGCGAACACATGAGGTGCGGCGCGCTTCTTTGGAAAGCCTTGAGCGGGAAACCGTCTGCGTTTTAGAGGGCTAACGGCGGCCCAACTTCTGTTGAATTGGCCGATCAATGTCTCTGCGACTGTTGCCACGGCAGACCCTCCTTCTGTCGTTGCTGACGATCCAACCCTCGTCCTACGCCACGGCCTGCTCTTGATACTGCAACTCATACAGCCTGCGGTAGAGACCATCGTGCGCCAACAACTCCTGATGAGTTCCCTTTTCACGGAGTTCGCCGTGATGCATTACCAAAATATTGTCGGCGTGCTGTATGGTGGACAGACGGTGGGCGACGACGATTGATGTCCGCCCAGAGATGAGGTATGCCAGCCCCCTCTCTATCAACTGCTCGGTCTCAGTGTCGATGCTGCTAGTAGCCTCATCCAACACCAATATTTCAGGGTCGAACGCAAGAGCGCGGGCGAACGACAGAAGCTGCTTCTGCCCCACCGACAGCCCAGCCCCCCGCTCTTTGATTTCGGTGTCGTATCCGTTGGGTAGCTGATTGATGAACTTGTCGGCGTTGACCAGTTGCGCGGCTTTTCTGATGTCGTCGTCGCTGATGTCGTCGCGACCAAGACGGATGTTGCTTTTCAAGTCGCCGGCAAAAAGAAAGACGTCCTGGGCGACGTAGGCGATACGTCTGCGGTGTTCAGCGATGTCCAGATCACCGATGCACTCGTCATCGACGCAGACGATGCCTTTCTGCACATCGTAGAACCGTCCCAGCAGGTTGATGATGGTGGTCTTCCCTGATCCAGTGGCACCAACCAGAGCTACGGTCTGCCCTCTCTTCACCTCAAACGAGACGTCTTTCAGAACCCAATCTTCGTCGTTGTAAGCAAACCACACACTCTCGAATGCCACCGATTTCGCCAACGGAGCCACAGATTTTGGTTCGGCACTCACAACAATGTCGGCAGGAGTGTCGAGAAGCGAGAACACGCGTTCTGAAGACGCCGCAGCCGACTGGAGCATGTTGTATTTTTCAGAAATATCTCGAAGCGGCCAGAAGAACCGCTCTGAATACCAGATAAACGCTACCAGCATCCCCACCGACACATCGCCCATCGCCTGCATAACCCCACCTCGCCAAAGCACCAACGCTATGCCCACAGCTCCTATAAGCTCCACTGCGGGAAAGAAAACAGCATAGGCGAACACGGTACGAATCTGGGCGGTTCTATATAGCCGATTGAAGCTTTTGAACTCCTTGCGGTTGTGGGACTCACGCCCGAACAGCTGAACCACGATCATGCCGCTCAAGTTTTCCTGGAGGTAGCTGTTTATCCTTGCCAAATGCTTGCGGACGGCGCGGTAGGCGGACCTGATTATCCAGCTAAACCACCATCCGATAGCAGCCAAGAGCGGAAGGACGATGGTGAGCAATAGAGTTAGCTCCAGGTGCATGGACGCCATAAACACGTAGATGCCGACGATCATCGTCAGGCCGCTGATAATAGAGATGACGCCATCGGCGAAAAAGTCGTTCAGAGTGCCTACATCGTTGGTGACACGGGTCATCAACCTCCCCACCGGATTCCGGTCGAAAAACTTGAGCGACATCTTCTGTAGGTGCGCGAAAATCTCCATACGAAGATCGTGCATTACCCTCTGGGCGGTCATCCCGGTTACATAGCGGGTGAAATACTGTATGACGAACTGAAACGCCAAAACACCTAGAATCATCATCCCGATAACCCACAGCCCCGACGGATCATCCTTCAGCATGTAGTCGTCGATAGCTATCTGTGTAAGGCGCTGCGGGGCGAGTTGGAGCGCGGCACCTGATGTCAGAAGGAAAAGCGCCAAGACGACTTTACCACGGTAGGGTTTCAGGTAGCGCAACAGACGCCACAAAAGCCTTCGATCAGCCGCCTGCCCCAGCTCTTCCTCATAGCGAAAATCGGTTGCCACGTCTATCGACCACCAAAAGTCAGAGGGAACTCAAAAGTGTCTCGTGCGCCTGTAGTATCAAACTGCCAACTCACCGCCACATCGGCCATACAGCCATCCATCCGATCGTGACCCACTGTGGGATCGACCACCCTGGCCCCGCTGACCACACCGTCAGGCTCCAAAGTAAACCTCACCACAGCAATCTCTTTTCTGGTGGGATCGAAAAAGTCTGTCGGAGGTCCGCGCCCTTCCCGGTAGCAGTCCGCCATCACCTGGCCCCACTTAGGCACCTGCATGGCTATGGACCGGGTGACCTCCCGGTATCTGCAGGAGGTGAGTTCGGTCTCGCCCAAAATGTGTGTCCGGGCAGGCACCAATGATATCGGGATTATCGTTCGGTACACCCGTGGGTAGTCGGTGTTAATGAATACCCAACTCTTTACGGTTCTAGCGATGCATCCGCACTGGTCAGGTGACAACCGCTGTCCTGATGCCACGACGCTGTCCACCATCCCCCATGGGGTGACAGAAAACTCAAGTGCCGCCAGCATCACCCTGTCGGCGGTGTCAGGCTTTGCACCAACCAAAGCACACTCTGATAACCTGACCCTCGTTCGCCACGCCTCGACCCTCAGAAGTCGCCGGTCCATGCCCTCAGGCGACGTGGGAACCCAAACCTTCGGCCTGAGCGGCGGGACGGTTGGAAGCGAATCTCCACTTGTAGTCTGCTTGTGCCACAGACCGCAGCCAACCACAACCAGCGCTACGCTAGACGTTATCATCGTCTGCCACGTTGCTCTCATAACTCGAAACCGCAAAAGGCTCAAACCAACGTTCACGCAGCCCCCAGTTCCGCTTCGAGCTGCTGTCGGGCGTGAAGGCTTTGGTATCGCCCACCAAGCGCTATCAGTTCCTCATGGGTTCCACGCTCGACTATCAACCCGTCCTCTAAATAGATAATCTGATGGGCGCCAGCCAGTGCGCTAAGACGGTGGGAAACTACCAGCGTCGTCCGTTTGGTCATCTCCTTTTTGAGCCCCTCAAGAATTTTGGACTCTGTGTGGGTATCGACTGCGCTAAATGAGTCATCCAGGATCAGTATCGCCGGGTCACACAGAAGTGCCCGCGCTATCGCGACCCTCTGCTTCTGACCACCGGAGAGCGTGATCCCCCGCTCGCCGACGAGCGTCTGCCAACCGCTATCAAACTCCTCTATCTCTCCCTCTAACTGGGCGGTTCGGGCGACTTGGGTCAGTTCTAATTCCAGGGCGTCCGGTCGTCCAAACTTGACATTCTGCTCTACCGTGTCTGAAAACAGAAAACTCTCTTGAGGCACTACAGCTATCGACTGTCTGAGGGTTTCTGTTGAGATGTCGAGAATATCTCTGCCGTCGATGAACAGTGTTTCAGGTGGTGGGTTGAATATCCGGCTTACCAGGGAGATGAAAGTGCTTTTGCCGGAACCGGTGGGCCCCACTATTCCCAGTGTGGTTCCAGCAGGCAGATCGAGCGAGATGTTGTCCAACACCGGACGCGGCTCTTCTTCGTCGCTTTCATACTGAAAACTGAGGTCGCGAAACTCAATATGCCCTTGACTTACAGGTTCGTCGTTGGCGTCTTCCCGGTCGGCAATTTCCGGAGTCTCGTCGAGCACTTCCCAGATTCGACCTAAAGCAGCTGATCCGCGTTGGAAAAGGTTCACCACCCATCCCATAGCGATCGCTGGCCAGACAAGCATCATCAGATAAGCGTTGAACTGAACAAACTCGCCTAGCGTGATGGTCTTGTCGATTACCAGCAGACCGCCGTAACAGACGACGACGAGAAAGCCTATTCCCCCCATGGTCATCATCATCGGCCAGAAAAACGCTTCCAGGCGGATAAGGGTGCTGTTCGCCTCGACATACGAGTCGTTGATCGTCCGAAACGTTTCAACCTCGTGTGGTTCTTGAACGTAGGCTTTGACGACACGAATACCTGCGAGGTTTTCCTGAATTTTGGCGCTCAGATCCCCCAGTTTGCCCTGAATCGCCAGAAACTGCCTATGCACCCTCTTGCCCACATAGTTCACCGTATAGGCCAGCAGCGGAAAAGGAAGAAGCGCGAAAAGCGTCAGTTTTGGGCTTATCATAAGCAGGAAAATCAGAGCTGCTGCAAATGTGACAACTGCGTTGACCGCATACATCACCGCCGGTCCTAATAGCATCCGCACCGCGTCCATGTCGTTGGTCGCTCTTGACATGATGTCACCGGTTCGAGAGCGGGCAAAAAACGACGTCGAGAGTTTATTGAGATGGTCGAAAAAAGCGTTTCGAAGATCGTATTCGACACGACGGCTTGTGGATATTGTCAGCCACCTCATGGCAAACATGGACAGTGCTGACAGAGACGAGATTACCAAGAAGATGCCAGCCAGATATAGAAGCCAACTCTCCTCAACTCCGCCGGTTTGGCCAAGCCCAAACCAACCACGGCCCACCGAACCGACCCAGTCGGTGATCTCGTTGGACTTGAGATAGTCAATCGCCTGCTGGAGCACCTCAGGCAGCGCCATGCGAATCAGATTGGTCAGCATGGTGGCGATCAGTCCCGCCGCCAAGCCAAACCTGTATCTGTTCATAAACGGCCACAATTTGGCCGCGACATCTCTCATAATCTCTCCATCGACTTCGATTCCGCTACCAGCCAGGGGCTGTCCGCGATTGCCATCTCAACACCACTCGTTGTTAGTAGCCCTATAGTTTTGAGGTGGTCAGGGATACCCTCTCTGCCCCCTAACCGCCTGGTCTTAAGCGCCGCCGCGGCACCGGCGTAGGACATGCAGCTCGGTACGTCCCAACCCCTGACAGCAGCAGCGAGAAACGCACCGTGATAGGTGTCTCCACAGCCGGTCGTGTCCACTACATCGATATCAGTTTGTGCGGCGGATTCAAAATACTCGCCGTCCACCACCCCTATTGAGCCTCTCTCACCCAGAGTAACTATCACCACAGACGGTCCCATTGCACAGGCAAGCTTGAGCGCTTCGGACTCGTTGCCCTCTCCAGCCAGGTCATCGGCAAACATGCGCGCTGCAATCAGAACGTCTGTATACGACAACAGTTCGTCCATCCCCTCCCTCGTCCGGTTCAGGTCTACCGAGACGGCAATTCCGTTCTGTTTTGCAAACCTAGCTGCCCCAAGCGACAACGGTGTAGGTTTGTCTAAATGCAGTATTGAGGCGCTTGAGATTATCTCTCTTATCTCGTCGTCGAAAAGCCGCTCAGGAACCGTGCCTGGAGAGTACATCAGGCTTCTGGCCCCTGTTGGTTGATGCACCAAACCGATTGCTCGTGGCGACAAGGTTTCCTCTGCTGTCGTGATCCAACCCTGCACGCCATCATCAGCGAAAGATTTTCGGATAAACGCTCCGATGTCGTCATCGCCTACCTGCCCGATAAACCCTGACGGCACCCCCAACCTCGCTGAAGCGACCATAGCCGTTGCAACAGGGCCACCGCCTTGAACGGTGTAGTCGAGCAGAGGCGCGCCCTGGTCGAGCTTGGGCAGGTGTGGCACCAACCCAAGTATGTCCTGGGTGCAGGTGCCGATTCCGACTATGGACGGGAATAGAGGCAGTGAGGTACTCCACGATGGAGGTGTGGCACACAACCATAAAAATCTACAAACAGGGGTGTTGGCGGCCAACTCGCGCCCACTCAATCGGAACTGTTGGGCGGCGGCAGCGTGTTTCGAGCGTAACTTGATGAGGGAA
This sequence comes from uncultured bacterium, assembly GCA_964627605.1. Taxonomy (GTDB): domain Bacteria; phylum Latescibacterota; class MWCZ01; order MWCZ01; family CAZVGZ01; genus CAZVGZ01. The sequence goes on from CAZVGZ010000032.1 coordinate 37,635, forward strand.
GGGATTATTTATCAGATACGCATTTCGGCGCAGAACTGCCGCGCATCTGGCGCAATTCGCGCTCTTTTTGTGCGCAGGTTGTGCCAGCGACCCAGTGGAAACAGCACGAGGGGTCGCTGACGAATTCGTACATCGTTATGTGGTTTCGGCTGATCTCAGTAGAGCATTAATCCTTACGACAGGTATGGCTCACGACAGGATAAAATCGGAGCTCGCTTTTCGTTCACAGAATCATCAAGATCCCGATCCGACAAAGGGCCGTGACGCAGTTTCCTTCACGATGGACCGCTCCCGAAGGAGCAACTCTGGACGCTGGACATTTCAGTATGGCCTGACCCTTGGATCGGCCCAACCGAGGAGCTTTTTCGTCTACACCAAGCATCGGGATGGACGTTGGTCGGTGGCGTCCTATGGGTTTCCAGACGGTTGATATTTCTTTTGTGCGCGATATTTGCGCCGTACAGCAAAAAAAGTGCGCATCGGTCTGCGGCGTGGTCGATTCGATGGTGACAGATTCAGCTCGCAAGCCGCGTCGTCAGCTCTCCGGGAATCTGGGCGACATAGATCTGCCCTATCTCGGTCCTGTCTGAGTTGAAGACCACGCTCCTGCCGTCGGGGCTGAAGACCGGGTGTGGGTGAGACCACTGAGGGTGGCCGCTGCTGGATTTCGGATGGCACAACGGCGCTGATATGCCGGTCTCAGTGTTGATGAGATACAGCCCCAAAATAGGCCAGTTGGTGTCTGAGACAATCAGACTACCATCGCTGGAGCCTGCCGCGTGCCAGTAGTGACTGCCTTTGGCGACTATCTGGGGCTCCTGGTCGTCTTCACCGATTACAGCCACCGACCCAAACGGTTCGTTGACCGTCGAGAGAACATCTCCAGTAGTGCCGAACCACGAATAGTGTCCGGTGCTGCCCCGCATCTTGAGTGTTCGTAGATTTGAGCCGTCAATATTCAAAAGCCGCAGACCGTAGCCGTCTTGATCGAGTGTTCCGCTGAATAGAATTCGGCCTTCTCCCAGCGGTTCGACCTGAACGTGGGGAAGCGACGGCTCGGTGAGCAAGACCTCAACGCCGCTGCCATCGGTGGAATACCTAAGCAGAGCGGTTGTGCCGTCGGTTGTAAGGCCGGTTGAGACGTAGTTCTCACCGTCGCCGGTGATGCCGCCCAACACTGTCGCAGCGCACTCAATTCCGTCTGCGTTACCTATTTCGACAAGTTCCCCACCGTCTATCGACCCTCGCAGAAGAAGTCCGCCGTCCTGGCAGTAGACATTTTCGCCGTCTGGGCTGAGGACAAACCCTGCCAGCCCAGGACGGGTAATGACTGGCCGCAAATCTGATCCGTCGAGATTGACGCGCCACAGCTCTGGTGACGACAGACGACCAGGCCCTGGATACGTGTGGAATACCAAGGTTTTTGAATCTGGTGTAATGCACGGGCAGTGTTGGTTTAGGGTGTGGCTCAACACAGGAATATGAAGTCAACTGCAACATCGTAACGCCAGTGACCTCATCAACGCGAGGAATCCTCTCCATGCTATAAGTAGGCCGCGCTCTGAATCGCCCCACCTTGAGCACGGTATGCGCCTACCAGTCTCTGGTCCATTTTCTTTTCTCCATTGCAGACGAAATGTGATGATCGAACCGGAGAAGATTGCTCTGAACCTGACGCAACGCAAGGGAGTCGGTCCGCTTGGCGCCAGCGGTCTGAGTACTCAGATTCTGTTTTGGCGCTTACGGGAAGCCAACAACTGCCACGCTAAATGAAGAGGCCAAAAACGATGCCGAACGAACGACCGCACATCTTGGTGTTGATGACCGACCAGCACAGAGGTGACTGCCTCGGTGTCGCTGGGCATCCCTGTGTTGAGACCCCTCATTTGGATCAGTTGGCCCACGAAGGCGCTTATTTCCCTCGGGCCTACACAGCCTCACCGGCGTGTGTACCTGCACGGATGACATTTATGACCGGGCAGACGGCATATCGCCTTGGATGGCAGGACAACAGCGGCAAGGAGCTAAATGAAACTGAAACACTTCCGGCGGTGCTTGGTCGCAGCAGCTATCAGACTCGCGGTGTTGGCAAAATGCATTTTACGCCTCAACGGGCGTGCTACGGATTTGACAATGTTGTGTTGAACGAGTCTGGTCGCTATTCCGGTGGTGACGACTATCACCGGTTTCTGATGGACACCCCATACGCTGGGATGGAACGCGCTCACAGCATCGGCAATAACGATGTATTCGCCCGCCGATCGATAGTGCCGGAAACGCATCATATCAACACATGGACCGCCAATCAGGCGATCGACACTCTGGATACACGCGACCCCACCAGGCCGCTATTTCTGTTCTGTTCATTCAGTCGGCCCCACTCGCCCTACGATCCGCCAGCGCCCTACGACGAGTGGTACGATCCCGACAGTGTGCCGCTCCCTCTCGCCGTTAGGGATGACCTGCCGCCACAGGCCGAGCAGAAGCGTGCGATCTACGACTGGGACCAATTGACGCCTAAACAGATTCAGAAAGCACGCTCGCACTATCTCGGGCAGATTACGCATATAGACCACCAGATCGGGCGGGTGTGTGGTGCTTTCAAACGAAACGGGATGTGGGACAACACGCTCGCGATGTTTTTCGCCGACCACGGCGATATGATGGGCGATTTTGGTCTGTTCTTCAAAACCCATTTTTGGGAGGGGTCAGCGCGTATCCCGATGATAATGCGCCCGCCAAAGGCGTGGGATGACGTCGAGCGAGGGGTTACCTATGATGGCGTCGTGGATATCATGGACATATTCCCGACGATGACAGAGGCTGCTGGGGCCACGAGCGACTCTCCGGTAGATGGAACGTCTCTGCTTCCGACTGTCAAAGGTGGTGATCCGGTAGGCGACAGGGTGTTTTACGGCGAATGGCGTCACGGTTCCCACGACCGGATGGAGGTGTGTCTTATTGACCGCAACATGAAGTACATCTGGCATCAGTGGGGTGGTCTGGAGGAGCTGTTCGATCTGGACAGAGATCCAACCGAACAGACTAACCTTTTCGGCGGAATCAGCGACACAGAAAAGAACCGCTGGAGGCAAGGGATAATTGACCGTGTCGCCTCCCGACCTGAGCAGGAGATGGTGAGGGATGGTGTCCTGGTAGCCAACCACGATCCGATGCAAGATGAGCAGGTGCTGCGTGTGCAGGAGCCATTTGGGCGTAGATCGTTCTGACATGATGCTCTGCGCCTGTGAATCGAAGCGGCTTCGGCGGTACATTTAATGTTCATGGCGCCCCCAACCCATTCGGTCGCCTGCATCAGGCCCTAACAAACGAAGGAGCATCTCCGTGAGTCAGATCAAAACACTCCTCTTCTCCGGCGGGCAGATCCACGACTGGCAGAGCGTTGGCGGTGTTGTCGAAAAGCAGCTAAACGCCGCAGGCTCCTACGACCTGACGCGCGTCAATGAGGATCTGGACGCCCTGGTCGCGCCAAACCTCGACCCCTACGATCTCCTGGTATTCTACTACACCGTCGGTGCGATTACCGACGCACAGAAGAACGGTCTGCTCAACTGGGTCGCCAGCGGCAAAGGCTATGTCGGTATCCACTCAGCCGCGGATTCTTTTAGAGGTTGTCCAGAGTATCGGGCCATGGTCGGTGGGCATTTCATTACTCACCCGGCCTATCGTGAATATCAGGTGAGTGTCGTCGATCCTGAGCACCCGATTACCAAGGATATGGAAGAGTTCAACACGACCGACGAGATGTACGTCACCGACTTCGACCCCCGGAATGAGGTGCTTCTATCATCTCTGTGGGAGGGACGTGCAAACCCGGTGGCCTGGACCAAAGATTGGGGTGAGGGTCGTGTGTTCTATCTGGCGCTTGGGCACGACGGTCCCGCCGCAGAGCAGGAGAAGTTTCCTGGCTTGCTGGACAGAGGATGTCAGTGGGCGGCTGGTAAGTAGCTACCATAGCCGATTTTAGAGAGTGCAAACACCGAGGGGGGCGTTTCGTACGCCCCCTCGGTGTTTGCTGATTCAGAACCACGAATGTCAAGGCATAAAAGTAGCATTAGGAGATAGACCGTGTTGATTACGATTATAGGCCGGGGCCACGGCGGGACTCGCGCCATGTCGCATACGTTGACAGAGAGCGGCATCTATATGGGCGAGCCGCTGAACGAGTCGGGCGACCTGTTGCCTCCTGGCGATCTCTATGAAGCATGCCGCGTGATGGCTCGACATGTGAAGTA
>CAZVGZ010000033.1:0-39980 GCA_964627605.1 uncultured bacterium
ATCGCGCCCGATTTCGACGACACAGGATGGTTGGATGTCAACGTGCCAGGAAGCTGGAACGTTGAGGTACCTGACCTGTGGAGCTATGAGGGGCACGGTTGGTATCGCCGGACGGTGAGGGTTCCAGAGGATTGGACAGAAAGGCGTGTGCTGTTTCACTCCGACGGGGCCAACTACCGGGCAGTCGTCTATGTCGACGGCGTCGAAGCAGGATCGCATGACGGCGGTTACGTCCCTTTCGATATTCCAATCGATCATCTGCTGCGCCCCGGTGAAAACCATACGGTGGCGATCTCAGTCGAGAATCTCCCAAAAGCCGATCGGGTGCCTGGTGGGATGTTTGACTGGTGGAATCACGGTGGCCTCTATAGGTCGGTGAAACTGACTGCAACCGACAGATCCTTTGTGGAGAACGTAGTCGTCGTCACCGAGCCAGGCAGAGGAAACGCAGAAGTCACCGTGACAGCAACATTGAGGGCTGACGGCGATGGGTCAGGATTCCAGGTGACAACGGCGCTGAACGATTCCGGTTCAGCGCCGGTCGCCCAAGCCTCTGGGGAACCCAGTTTTTCAGACGGATCGGCGGAGGTAGAACTAACGTTGTCGGTAGCCGATGCCCGGCTCTGGTCGCCGGACGAACCAAATCTGTATGAACTAGTCGTTGACCTGATCGATCAGGATTCTGGCACCGTTCGCGACAGGTGGATTCACCGAATCGGCATCAGATCAGTCGTCATTGACGGAACACGGCTGCTCCTGAATGGCGAACCGTTTATGGTCAAAGGCGTCAACCATTACGAAGATTCACCTGATGTCGGAAGGTCGGTGGACCTTCCCCTCTCCCGCAAAGACATCGCCCTGGTTAAATCCATCGGCGGCAATACTCTCCGATGCCATTTTCCCAACTCACCTGAGATGTACGATCTTTGCGACGAGATGGGCGTGTTTTTTGTGAGCGAACTGCCTCTGTACCAGTGGGGTCGCCCAGCGGTCAACTACGCTGCCCCGGAAGCGCTGGATGTGGCAAAAGAGCAGTTGACGGAGATGATAGACCAGCAGCGCAACCATCCGTGCATTTTGATGTGGAGCGTGAGCAACGAGTGCATGTGTACTCCGCGCCAGGACGACGAAGAACATCGGAAGTTGGCGAAGATGACCGCCGACGGCAACATTGAACTGGTGAAGCTCGCTCGACAGACCGACCCAACTCGTGCGGTGGTGGAAGTCGCAAATACATGGCCTGACGACCCTGTTTTGGAGCACACGGACATATTGGCCATCAACATGTACGCCGGGGCTTCCACTCCCCATATAGATACATTGGGTGATCTCGCTACCACCTCCAAGACCAGGCTCCAAACATTGCGAGAAGCGCACCCCAACAAACCGATTCTAATCGCAGAGTTCGGCGGGTGGGCTATCAGAGGACTGATGACCGACTATTTCCCTGGTGAGCCTTATCAGGCTGAGCTTCTACGCACCTACTGGGAAGCCTTCATGGAGGAAGAGGACGTAGTCGGGGGTATACTGTGGACATTCGCCGACTCGGACGTCCACCGCAGGTTTGAGTGGGTCTATGAATACCGGGTGTCGTATGGTCTTTACGACATCGAGCGCCGCCCGAAACAGGGCGCAGATATGATGCGACGGCTGTGGACCAAAGATTGACGCCGTCGGAATTTCCGGAAATCCCGCACCACGATAGGCGTTACTCTCTACCCTAGAGAGGACAGATCATGCTCGAAAGTCTAATTCAGAACGGCCAGAAAATCCTATTCATAGGCGACAGCATTACTGATTGTGGCCGCCGGGGCGATGCTGCCCCTCTCGGCAGCGGCTACGTTAAGTTATTTTCCGAATTGATGACCGTCCACCACCCTGATAGACAGATTGATATCATTAACAAAGGGATTGGCGGCAACCGGGTCACGGATCTGGATGGCCGATGGGAAGACGATGTTGTGCGGCACGCCCCCGAATGGCTGTCGATCAAAATCGGGATCAACGACCTCCACAGCTCTCTACGTGGAAGTGACGACGCGGTGACACCTGAACGTTTTGAGGGGCTATTCCGGGGTATCATAGAGCGTTCCGCAGCAGCGTTCGACCCACAGATACTTCTCATCGACCCGTTCTACATCAGCACAGACGAGTCTGATTCTCCGCGCAAGGAGGTGCTGTCAATGTTGCCAGGCTATATCGAAGTCGTCGCCAAACTTGCTGAGGAGTTCGCGACAAAACGAGTCAAAACGCACGACATCTTTCAGGAGCATCTCAAATACCGCGACCCAGACACGTTCTGCCCTGAACCGGTCCACCCAGGCCATCAAGGGCATCTGGTGATCGCTCAGGCTGCATTTGACACGTTGTCAGCCTGATCCCGTACTCCACAGGGCGCTGTCCCCGTATGTAGTGCGGTGGCAGCGCCAGCGGTTTGCGGCTCTGATAGTCCGATCTGCCGCCAATCCAGCCCACCTATGCGCAACACTCTTTCGTTTTTTTGGCCAAGACGTATGAGAGATCGATCCGCTCTTGACGAATGGGCTGTAGTAGCGCCATGTTATAGTTGCGACGCCACTCGTCCGTTCCACTCTTGAGGCACAATGACACGGCTCACCCACCGCTGCCGCCGCCTGTTTAGCTTAGCGTCGTGTGCCGTGGGTGTTGGTGCGGCTGTCGCTCCGGCTTTGGCGCAAACAGATTTTCCACGTTACGCGCCGCATGAGATCATCGTCCAGTTCGCTAACAACCGGGCCAAACTCGCAAGCGGCTGGCAAACCATAACCGACTCCCTGGGGCTCACCGACGAGCAGCCGGTTTTTCGACGGAGGGCAATACCTCGGCTCTCCACTGGGACGTCAGGTACGCCTTACCACTACAGACTTCGAGATGGCGTAGACCCTGCGATAGTCGCCCAAACGCTCAGCGGTCATCCAGGCGTCGCATACGCCCAACCCAACTATATCTACCGCCAACAGGCAACCTCTCAGTCACCGCCGAGCGACCCGAGATGGGAAGAGCAGTGGGGTGCACAACGGGTCGGTTTGGAGCATGTGTGGCAGATGGTCAATGACGGCGGTGTCGCGCCGGTACCTGTGGGGATCATCGATTCGGGAATCGATTACCTCCACCCAGAGCTAAAAGACCGTCTGTGGCGCAATCAGGCTGAAGTCGATGGCTTGCCAGGAGTGGACGACGACGCGAACGGGTTTGTGGACGACACACTCGGATACGACTTCACCGACGCCCCTGATCTGTCCGGTGCTGGTGACTACCTCGACCGCGACTCCGACCCGATGGATAGAAACGGTCACGGAACCTTTGTCTCCGGGGTGATAGCAGCTACAGGCGATAACGGGATCGGAATAGCTGGGGTTGCGCAGAACGCACTGTTGATGCCTCTTCGCGCAGGTGCCGATCTGGAGTTCGGCGGCGCGTTTCTCGAAGATGATGACATCGCTGCGGCCATTGTCTACGCAACCGACAACGGTGCCAGAGTGATAAATATGAGTTTTGGCGATGTGGTAAACTCCCCAATTATGGGCGACGCGATTCATTATGCCTACGATCGGGGTGTCATCTGCGTTGCGTCAGCAGGTAACAATCGCACAGGCGTCCTAATCTATCCAGCAGCACTAAAAGAGACAATCTCGGTCAGCTCCATCGACATCAACGACCAGAAATCTCATTTTGCCAGTTACGGCGAAAACCTCGACCTGACCGCTCCGGGTTCAGAGATTCTCACCACAACGATCAACAATCGGTACTCGTCACCCTCCGGCACCTCGCTCAGCGCTCCGTTCGTCTCTGGAGCGGTAGCTCTGCTTTTGGGAGTGGCCCCCATCATGTCGCCAAAGGTGGTTGCCAACCTTTTGCGAGGCTCAGCAGTTGATCTCGGACCGCCGGGTTGGGACCCAGAAACAGGCCACGGTCGCCTCGACCTTCCAAACCTGTTTTCCACAAGCGGTCACGCCCTCGCGGTAATCAGATCGCCTGTGAGACCCTCTGGAGGCGACGAACTTATCTCTGTCGTCGGCACCGCGACGGGGCTCTCGCCACTTCTGTGGCAGGTCACCTATGGCGTCGGCTCAAACCCAACAACCTGGACCCATGTCGCCGCAGGCACAGAGCCTGTGCGCTCCAAAAGTCTGGCGGCTGTGGATGTCTCGGACCTGCCCCAAGGTATTTACTCGATCCGACTGGTCCTGGATGACGCCTCTGGTTCTCACAGGGAAGACAGGACAGTGATCGAAGTCTCGCACGCTGCGGAGTTTACGAACGAGCCTGAGACCTTTCTCAGATGGTACGACGACGAAAAACATCTGTGGTTGCGCTGGCAGACCGCAGAGACAACCCGCGGGTCGCTGATTTTCAGGCAGATGGGATCGTCTTCGACATTCGACACCGTTGGCGTCAGCCTTTTCCGCTCAGATCATGTTGTTGATGTGACAAGCGTTCTAGGCAGTGGCGAGTGGGAACTGGCTGTCCTAGCAGAAACCCTCAGCGGTCATCAATCCGTCAGCGATACGAAGACAGTGGACGCTTCGAGTGTCGGCGTTGTAGCGGACCAGATGGAGCAGCTAGGAGCGTTCGGATTTGGTGTACTCATGCCAGAACTGGTGGATTTCGACGGCGACGGACTACCTGAAATTGTGCTGAAAGAACACACTCGTCCCAAATACGATACATTGAGCGTTTTTGGGTGGGATCAGCAGGGAGTTTTTCGGTTGGGGAACATACCAACGCCGATGCGACCCGCTGGCACAGCAGACATTGATGGCGACGGGTTGTGGGAGGTGATGGGGATCGCCTATGAAGACCGCTTCTTGACTAAATTCGTGGAACAACCAGATGGCACCTCTCTGCCATCGGTTGAATTCGAGCCGCTAGAAAACCGATTGGCACCATCGGTGGCGGACGTGGACGGCGACGGCAGCCAAGAGCTGATTCTCCTCGACGATCTCGACAGATCGCACATGAAGCTGCTGACTTCAACTGCCGACAACACGTTGTCGCTCGCCGCTGACTTGGCATTCACCGAACCTGTCCAATCGTTCGGCATCTGGCGGGCAGCAGGTTCGATGACCGGCGACAGCCGGTACCAGATCGTCTCTGGCACCACAGACGGAGGTTTTGGAGCATTCGAGTTTGACGGATCCACGAACGCGAAATTCTTTGCCATGCGCGACGGAGACGGAGACACTCAGCGCACATTCGGCGGAACAGACCTTGATGGCGATGGTTTGGGCGAGTTCATCGCGGTGCGACACATAGAAGAGGATCGGTTCGATCCAGCGAAACAGTACTGGCGGATCGAGGTCTGGGAACCGGCTGCTGGAGGTTTTCCTTTTCACCTCGAATGGTCAGTGGAGATTGGCGATCCCAACTCGAGCGGTACGGGTTTTGTTACTGGAGACCTCACTGGTGATGGCCTCGATGAGTTTGTACTTGGGCTTCCACCACGCCTCTATGTATTCACCGCAGACGGCCCAGACGCTTACAAAGCGATCTGGTACTCTCCAACCGCCAAAACCTGCCAACCTGTGATTGCTGACGTGAATGCAGACGGTTCCGCCGACCTTCTGTTCCAACACAGTGAATCCAACAGAGTCTATTCACCGAGACCTCAAACACCAAACCCACTTCCTCCAACGGGTTTTGACGTCAGAGCGTTTAATGCCACCACGATAGAGGCTGCATGGCACGACGAACCTGGCCTTAGCTACCGGCTGTGGAGTGGCCCTGCCGAAGATGAACTTTCTCTGACTAGTCAAGGATTAACGGGGCGAGTAGCACGGTTGGAAAATCTACGGGCTGACCAAAAAATATTCGTCGCGCTACAAGCGGTAAACGCATCGCTAGGCGCAGATTCTTTGGGGCGAATGACCGGCCCACTTGCGACAACGCCGAATTCGCCGCCTTTCATCACCAACGCAACTGCCATTTCCGCCCAACAGATCGCAGTAGACTACAGCGAAACGCTCGGCCCGGATGCTCAAGACCCAGACCACTTCAGGTTGGCGTTGACCGGCCATAACTACTTTCCATCGTCCGTAATCCTGGGCAGAAACCGCCAGCGCACACTGCTCTTTTTCGCCAAACCGATCGCGACTGCGGACTACGATCTGAAGGTGACGGACCTGCGTGACAGCTCCGGGGCCTCGCTGTCCGGCAGCTATCCGATTCGAGTGGACCTTGACACCTCCACCTCAAGTCTGTCCTCGGTTGCGACACCAGACCTGCGCTCTCTACACCTGAGGTTCAGCACGCAGATCTCCCAGGTCCGCAGCGTGAAGCTCAATCGCGGCTTGCAGATAGCGCTGATCGCAACAGAGGGGTTCGACATAACTGTCACGCTAGCCACTTCAACCCCCATGGTTTCAGGAGAGACTTACGCCATAGCGGTCACCGCCACAGGCGATCGTGGCGAATTTCAAGACGGCGCGCTATTCACGGCCCATGATAGCGCAGACCGCCGCCCCCTGACTATCGTGGGCGTCTCCCAGATTTCCTCAACAGCGTTGACGGTGGTGTTTAGCGACAGCATTCATCCCAAAACCTTAACGTCCCAGTTCCACGTATCTCCAGGTATTCGCCTCACTGGTTCGACTATTGAAGGCGCAACAGTGACTATGTCGACCGACTCCACGACGCGATTTGGTGCCTGCGAACTCGAATACACCCTCACCGCCGAAGACGTCCGCAGATCGTCTGGCACAGAGACCACAACCACATCCAGATCGTTCATCCCGCTCACCAGTGCCCGCACCGGAGCTATAGACACAGTATTCGCAGACAATGCAGCGCAGACCGTGACGGTTGTGTTTGATACTACACTGAGCGCTGGAGCCGCTAGTCTCAATCAGTTCCACATCTACCCAAACATCAGAACCACAGGTGTGAATTCCCAAGAAAAAACGGCGACTCTGAATATCGACCCAGACACTCCCATCGGGCCTTGGGGTATCGTATACCAAGTACAGGTTTCAGGCGTAGTCACTACGGAGGGCGACTCTCTTTTTGATGTGGCGTGTTTCGAGGTAGACCTGCTTGACGACCTCACCCATGTATTCGTCTTCCCTTCCCCGTTTGTCAGATCCCAGGCGGACCGGCTCACAATAGGTGGATTGCCGTTCGGCGCGTCGGTGAGCATCTATACACTGTCAGGTGAGAGGGTCATCCGGTTCGTTGATGTGCGAACCGGAGGTGTGCAATGGGATGGTAACAACGCCGCAGGCGCTATGGTTGGGTCAGGTGTCTATCTCTACGCCGTGTCACAGAACGGCCAACGCATATTGGGCAAGCTGGCGGTCGTTCGCTAGCAACCACGCGCCCCGCTTCGAAATAACAGTGAACGCCAAATTTCAATCTATCCTCGCGCTGCTCCACCGCGACTGTTTGGATCAATGCTGGAACCTCGCCATCTTGACGGCGTCGCACCCTTTCGGTACGCTTTCATGTTTAGTTACCCGGAATCCTATCCAACCGATCACAATCCTGCACGACCGGTGAATGTTGATGAGTGACAGACAGATTTTGCGCGGAGGTGCCATCATCAGTTGGGTGGCCGCGTTCGTGGGCTACTACGCCACAATGGCTCCAACCACATCTTTCTGGGACTGTGGCGAATTTATCGCTTGCGCAGTGACAATGGGTGTACCTCACCCTCCAGGGTCGCCGCTCTACGTTCTTGTGGGGCGGGTCTTCTCAATGTTACCAACCGATACTTTAATGATCTGGCTGGGCTTGGCATCGCCTGAATCGGACATCGCATTCCGGGTGACACTGATGTCGCCCATCGCAGGATCCTTGGCAGCGCTTGCAACCTACCTGATTGTGGTCAGACTGATTCGACAGATATCACCGACTGTCTCGCAGGACTCCACCTGGACGACAGCCGTAGGTGGCATGGTCGGTGCCGGTGTGTTCGCCTTCAGCTACTCAAACTGGTTCAACGCCGTTGAGGGCGAGGTCTACGCTTACGCGATCTTTTTCATGATGGCCAGCGTCTGGCTTACTCTGCGGTGGACCGATGAGGCTAAAACTCCCAACGCTCTGCGGCTCATGCTGCTAATGGCGTATGTGTTCGGTATCGCTGGAGGCGTCCATCTGCTGGTCTTGCTGGTGATTCCCACAATCGTAATCATCGCGCTGTTTACCTATTTCAGCTATCGGGACGGCCTTCTTCTGCTTGGCGGTCTGGCATGCTTGGGGCTGGCGGGCTATTTCGCGCTTCATGTGGCCAACGCATGGGGCCTCAAGTCGCTTATCGACAATGGTGCCCAAGGGTTTGAGGATGTCAAGTCGCGCACCCAGGCGTTTGGGTTCGACGATCCGTCACTCTACTTCCAGCTAATGCTGTTCCTTACACTGATTAGCCTAGTGGCTGCATTTGTGATCCCTGCTGGAGTCAAAAAGATCCGTTACCGCACAGTCTGGACCGTCGGGCTCACGATCATCTCAGCGGTTGGGCTTTTCAAAGCCGGGAGTGACACGTTCTACTACGCGGTGGGACAGGCAGAATTCCCTGTTGGGACGTGGCTTGGATCGGCGCTGGCGCTGGCTGGTGCGGTGTACATAACGCAAGGACAAAACTCAAAGATCGACATCCGATCGATATTTCATATCACGCTTGCGTGTGAGCTGCTCTTTGTGCTGGGCTATTCAACCTATCTGGTGTTGATGGTCCGATCGGGACTTGATCCACGAATAGACGAAAACAACCCTGAAAACTGGCACAACTTCTTCCTATTCCTCTCCCGCAAACAGTATGGGGACGAATCCCAATCGCTCATAGTGCTCGCAAGAAAAGCTGCGGTCGGCTGGCAGTTTTGGGACATGTTCGTCAAGTATTTCGTCCAGCAGTTCCCGATGTCGCTCACGCGTTGGTTCGGGCAACTACTATCCCGAGACGCCACTGACTTCGGACAACTAATATTCCGCAACGCCACTGATCGGGGAACCATTGCTATCGGACTGCCCGATGTCCCTCTTTTGCTGGGATTCGGCGGGATGTTCTTCCATGCCGTTGGAGACAAGCGGCGGTTTATAGGAATGATGGCGCTTTTCCTGATTTCTGGGGTCGGACTGTTCGTCTACCTAAATATGCCTGACCCTCAGCCAAGAGAGCGACACTACGTCTTCACAGGCGCGTCGTCAGTGTTCGCAATCTGGATCGGTATTGGAGCTACAGGAGCGATACGCTGGGTCGCTGAGAGGTGGAGCAATGCGGCTAGCTACGGCGCTGGTGTTGTGGCAATGGTGATACCTGTCTGGTTCGTTTTTGGCCCACCGTTGTGGGATCATTGGTCATCTGAATACGAGCAAAAATTCGTCAACTGGCAGACCCAAAGCCGCCGCGGAGATTTCGTAGCGTACGACTACGCCTACAACATTCTCCAGTCCTGCGACGAAGGCGGCATCATATTCACTAACGGTGACAACGACACATTCCCGCTCTGGTACCTCCAGGAGGCGCTTGGAGTCCGTAGAGACGTGCGGATAGTAAACTTGAGCCTTCTCAACACATCATGGTACATAAAGCAGCTAAGGGACAACGAGCCGGTCGTCCAGATCGGTCCGAGGCTGTTGGACGACAACTATATAGACAATGTGCTCTGTGGAACAACGCGTGAGGCGCTCGTTAGATCCCACAGGGTAGATGTTATCGGCGGGAGACTATCTCCCTGGAAAGCGAAAACCGTTCGTGCGACACCTGGAGTCGACACGATCAGAATCGAAATGTCCAACGGTACCATTCTCAGCGGCCTGGAAGACCTGACTAAGTCAGCGAGTGGTACAGTCAGAGTAAGTGTGGATGGGCAGTGGACCGATGTCGACACAACCAAGATCGCCTCAATTACGAGGGGATATACCGGACTTGAGTGGACCATGGGGGCCGCCAGCGATTACGGGATTCTGCGCGTCCAAGACGTGATGGTATACAACATTATTCACTACACCAATTGGCAGCGTCCAATCTATTTCGCCGTGACCGTCTCCGACAACAACAAAATAGGTTTGCAGGATCATCTGAGAATGGAGGGGATGGTCTTCAGGCTAGTTCTTGAGAAAAGCGACGCCTACACCGGCGGGACGGTCGCTGGTGGTGGCACAAGCGATGCAACGAACAAGCAGCTTGATCGGTGGATGAAGAACCTGTTTGAAGTCTACAAAATTCGGTACTTGAAAGACCCGGAAATATTCAAAGACGACAATATGCTCAAGCTGGTGAGCAACTACAGATCGGCCTACCTTCAGGCTGCACGCCTTTTGGCAACGCATCGCCGCTACGACGATGCTCTCAAAGTGTTGGAAGGCTGCGAGGGAGTGATCCCCTGGGACAGATCTGCCGGGGTGTTCGCGTCGCAGATCGCGCGCCAGGCCGGTGACAATGACGCAGCGTTATATTACGCCACCCGCGCAGACACCGTCACACGACAGCAGATCACCGCGTTGTATGGTCACTATGTACCGCAGGAGCTGCTCAACGGCAGTGCGCGGGTACCCGGCATCCGCCATGTTGGTTTTGCCTACGAGCGCGTTAGAGCATACGACCACCTAGTGGAGCTGATGCGCTTCGTCAACGACCGCACTCCTGGCACCAGCGCAGGTGGCGATCCAACCGGGGTAGTCACCGTTCGCTTCGAGCTGGCACGAGCTTTGAGACTTTCTGGACAGATTGAAGAGGCAAGATCGTTGCTCGAATCGCTCCGATTGGCCTACCCCGGATTCAAGGAGGTCCAAAACGAATTGAATCGCTTGGGCCCAGCACCAGCCGACACGGTGGGATCGTAGAGGTGTCATTTGGATACGGAAAACTCAGCGGCTCTGGCCGTCACTGTAGTGATTCCCCACCTTGCCGGAGAGTTTGTTGCCGGTTGTCTGGAGGCGATCTCAACTTGCGATGATCTCCCCTCAGAGATCATAGTCGTAGATGACGGATCGTCCGATGGTTCGACAGAGCGGGCAGAAAAGCGGTTCCCTGATATACGTGTAGTTCGAAACGAACGCAATTTGGGGTTTCCAGGAGCGTGTAACAGAGGTCTTACATCAGCCACGTTCCCCATCATAGTTCTGCTCAATGACGACACTACCGTTCAACCTGGCTGGTTGGCTGCCATCGTGAAACAACTCGACCAACACCCCCAGGCAGGGGCTGTGCAACCAAAAATACTTTCTGCGCACTCCCCTGGTCGCTTCGATTACGCAGGTGGAGCGGGCGGGTTGATGGACAGATTTGGATATCCGTTCGCGTTGGGACGGCTGTTCGATCATTTGGAAGAAGACCAAGGCCAATACGACGAGCCACAAGAGATTTTCTGGGCTAGTGGCACCGCAATAGGGCTTCGCCGCGAAGCTCTCGACGAAGTCGGGCTTCTGGACGAGACTTTTGAAATGCATATGGAAGAAATAGACCTCTGCTGGCGGATGTGGCTTGCGGGCTGGACTGTCCGGTCGGCCCCAGACGGGCGCGTAACTCATTTTGCAGGCGGTACGCTCGCAATGGGCTCCTACCGCAAGATGGCGCTTAACCATCGTAACGGTCTCATCATGCTTCTGAAAAACCACTCGCTGCCAACACTGCTGTGGATGATGCCGTTTCGCTTGATTCTAGAATCACTGACGGTGGTCCACTCTCTGATTCGAGGAGACCTAAAAAGAGCATTGGCTGCGGCTACCGCACCATTCAAGGCGGCACGCCGCTTGCCCCACATCATAGCCACCCGGCGCGGTTTGATTCGACGACGGGCTGGTCGCACGCTGCCGCTGTACAGAGGCAGTGTGGCGCTGCGTTGGGCCTTCGGTTTTCGCGACATTCCAAGTCAAAAGGCGGCTCGGTGAAGACGGGATCTCGATGGGTGACGCTTGGGCTGAAGATAGCTGTCAGCGCGGGATTGATCGCGCTCGCGTTCTGGCAGGTCGATCGCGCAGAACTGAGCGGTGCGTTCACCGACTGGCGGGTCGACCCCCTAGTAGTGGCGCTCGTGCTGTTCGTGATCAGCAATCTTTTTGGGGCTTTTCAATGGGGGTTGCTCTTAAAGGGCCAAGAGATTAGCAAAGGGTGGAAGGATCTGGTGCGCATCTATCTAGTCGGAGTGTTCTTGAACAACTTCATGGTAGGCAACCTGGCAGGCGACGTGGTGAGAGTCTATGACGTGCGTCAAATGAGCGGACGTGGTGCCGAGGCGCTTGTAGCCACAGTGATGGACCGATTTCTGGGCCTGTTCGCGATGATGTTTTTGGCTGGAGTCGGGTGTCTGATAGTGTTCATTGCTAAACCAGACGGGCATCCGCCTCTCACGCCTCTAGCCCCTGTTGTTGCGGCGGTTTACGGTAGTTTTGCGGTCTTAGGTGTTCTCTTGACGAGCCGTCGCGCTGGCGGCTTTGTAGACCGACTGTTGATCTGGGCGCTGCCTGAGTCGGTCTCGGAGGCCGTCGCCAACGTCAGGTCAGCGCTGAATGTCTACAGGACGGCCCCAAGAGTCTTATTTTTGGCAACCCTGATCTCGTTGGGGGTCCAGTTCCTTCGCGTCGTGGTCCATTTTGCTTGCGGACTCGCGGTAGGATTGAATGTTAGCCTGCTTTGGTTCGTGCTGTTTATTCCGCTCATCAGCGTCGTGGCGATGCTCCCGATATCCGTAGGTGGCTTGGGACCAAGGGAGAACGCCGCCATACGCCTGTTTGGTACTGTCGCCGCCCCTGCCGCACCCGTAATTGTCATGGAGCTGCTTGCTCATTTGGTAACTTTGCTCTCAAGCCTACCGGGGGGGATCGCTTTTGTTCTCGGGAGACGCAAACCCATTCAAGCCGTCGAATCGGAGCGGGACCATGACTGAGTCAAACCTTACGCTGACAATCGTAATCCCACTTCTGAACGAAGAGGAAAGCCTGGAGCCGCTCCACGAAAAAATACGCCAGGTGATCGACCAACATGAGTACCAGGTCACCATCTTCTTCGTGGATGACGGCAGCACCGACAACTCTTACGAGGTCATTCAGCGTTTAGCAGATAAGGACCCCTCTGTATCCGCCTTGAGGTTCCGTCGAAACTTCGGAAAGTCGGCGGCTTTGGAGGCGGCGTTTCGAGAGGTGGCCAGCGATGTGGTCATCACGATGGACGCCGATCTGCAAGACGACCCAGAGGAAATTCCCAACCTCTTGGCGAAACTGGATGAAGGGTTCGATCTCGTATCGGGATGGAAGAGAAAACGACACGACCCCATAACCAAAACGGTCCCGTCCAAACTCTTCAACTGGGTGACAGTGCGCGCATCAGGTCTGGATATCCACGATTTCAACTGCGGACTAAAAGCCTACCGCCATGATGTCGTAGAAGAGCTTCGCGTCGCAAGGGGCATGCACCGCTACCTGCCAGCACTCGCCCATTGGCGCGGTTTTCGTGTAGGTGAGATTCCGGTTCGTCACCATCCACGGATCCACGGCACGACAAAGTTCGGTGCAGCAAGGCTGGTAAACGGTTTTCTTGACCTTCTCACTGTGCTGCTTATGACCCGCTACGGCGGCCGGCCGATGCATCTTTTTGGTTGGGTGGGGACGTTCATCAGCATGGCAGGTTTCGCAATTTGCGGCTACATCGGGTTTCTTCGTTTGGTCCACGGATGGATTATGAACCGTTACCCGCTGCTGTTTTTGGGCGTGTTGCTGATACTGCTGGGAACGCAGATCCTAGCCACGGGTCTGTTGGCAGATGTCATCGTCAGCGGCCGAGGGCACCAGAGCGATTTCGCGATTGTTGATCGGCTTAGGGTAGGCAGCTCCTCCGAGCCAGATGCAGGCACCTCGACTTTATGAATTTGGCACCTCGGTTGTGTTGGTTTTGGCGCTGACGAACGTATTTCGGCCAGATTCAATCGAAAAATCTTTGTCTCGCGAACAGGCGCTCTCACACATCGCGCGGCGTGTAATGCCCAGGCACAGCACAGTAGACGTGATTGGCTGCGTGCTTATTGTCGGCTCGATCCCGCTTCTGTGGCAGCTGTCAGGTTCACTGATATCAAGGATAATGACAGCCCCGACAGATGTAAAAATCGCACTGTTTTATCTCCCGCTAATCAACACAGCTTTTACGATGGTGCTGTTCGCCTGGGCGTTGGGTAGAATCGAAGCGACGCGGGCATCTTCGTTCGTGTTTTTTGTCCCGGTGTTGGCACTGATCTGGGCCTGGCTGATTCTCGATGAACCGGTGACGGCGTGGCTGGCTGTGGGCACTGTCGTCCTGTTGGGCGGTGTCTGGTTGGTCCAGCAGAAACGGCAACCGAAGCTTTTCCCAAGCGGACGCAGCGGATGATTCGAAATCTGCTGGTACGCTACTCTCGACAACTTCCCACCGTGACGTTGATACTGGTGGCGACCATCTGGTCAGGTGCCTTCGCTGCCATCAAGATCGCCCTGACCGTTCTCACACCGACAGAACTGGTTTTAGCACGACACCTGCCACCAGCCATCGCTTATGGGCTCTATCTGGCTATCAGCCGGCGACCGGAGACCATACAGTTGGTGCGGCAGGATGGTTGGCGGCTGATGGTTATGGGGTTCTGCATCATCACCGGATACCAGTTTTGCCAGAACTGGGGCGAGACGCGCATTCCCGCAGGCACCACCAGCCTGATAATCGCTCTCAATCCGGCGATCACCGCCATCGTTGCCGCCAGATTCATCTCCGAACCCGTGGGCCGCTGGCGAGCGTTGGGTCTGGTGGTGGCGTTTGCCGGACTCTATGTCGCGGTTTGCTACGGGGCAGGACACCATGTGGCAGTGGGCTACTGGCAAGGCGTACTGGTCACCGCCATCGCCCCGATTCTGGGCGCGATCTACCATGTGATGAACCGCGGTATGGTAAGACGGCACAACCCACTTCCCATAACAGGTTGCGTTTTTATAGCTGGATGTCTGCCGGTCATGTTCCTCCTGACGCCTGAGCTTGTGACGCGCATGTACAATGCCCCGGTTGGGTTCTGGATAGCCATACTCTATCTCGCGTTCGTTAACAGCGCACTGACGCAGCTTCTCTGGACATGGGTCCTCAAGCGAGTGGAGGTGGCCCGTGCAGCATCGTTCGTTTATCTGGTGCCGGTTCTGGCGCTCTTCTGGGCATGGGTTTTTCTGGATGAACAAGTGACGCTGTGGCTTGGGCTAGGAACAGTAGTGCTGCTGGTCGGCGTCGGGATAGTGCAAGCCAACAGACCGTTTTGGACTACGAGACAGCTGGAGCAGACCAGATGAGTATGCCCAAATCCAGTGGCGAGCGCGCCGCGATGGTTGTCCTGTTAGCCTCCACTTTCATCTGGTCCGGCGGGTTTGTCGCAATCAAGATTGCACTTGATGTGGTCTCGCCAAGCGAGTTGGCGCTGTTGAGGCACTTCCCTGGCGCGGTTTTGTTGGGGCTGTATCTAGCCATCCGGCGCAGGGGCGACGTAAAACGGGTGGTGTCTGAGGATGGGTGGCGAATTGCGCTCATGGCATTTCTGTTTATTGTCGGTGCTCAGTTCTGTCTTATCTGGGGCGTGTCGCGCATTCCGGCGGGGATGGGTGGCCTGATCGCGTCGCTAAATCCTGTCATGACATACGTGGCAGGTGCCATAGTCCTCGGCGAAGCGTTTAGTCGGCGGCGAACCGCTGGTCTTGTAGTCGCGTTTGTTGGCCTGTTCGTCGCTGTTCGTTGGGGAGCTGGCAGTCAGATAACATGGGGTTACTGGCTCGGTGTGGCGGTCTCAGTCCTAGCACAGTCGATGGCTTCGGGCTACAATGTCGTCAGCCGCCGCGTGGTAAGCAGGCAAGACCCGCTTTTGGTGGTGGGGTGCATGTTAGTAGTCGGGACGCTGCCGCTTCTGGCGCTATACGAACCTGGACTGCTTTCGCGCATGATTGCTGCCAAGTGGTCTTTCTGGGCTTCATTTGGTTTCTTGGCCCTGATTGACAGTGTTCTAGCTGTGATAGTTTTCGCGTGGGCGCTCAAACGACTCGACGCCGCAAGGGTTTCATCGTTCATCTTTCTAGTACCCGTGGAGTCTGTGGGCTGGGCCTGGTGGCTTCTGGACGAACCCGTGACTGTCTGGCTGGTGGTTGGGGCCGGTGTGGCCTTGGCTGGGGTGTGGCTTGTTCAAGGCGGTAGACGTTAGCTCGCGCCCAGGCGCTGACTACTTACCGGTCCACCAGTGTGTCTGGCCCGCCGATCTCTTTCAGACGGGCAATCACCTCCTCTATTACAACGTCAGGCGTAGACGCTCCTGCATGCACACCTACAGTCTGTGCCCCCTCAAACCATGCTTCCTCTATCTGCTCTGAATCCTCGAGCTGATAGCTCCTCTGATTCTGAGTCTTGGACATGTCAGCCATGCGCATCGTATTTGCTGACGTAAATGACCCAACGATCACCATCACATCGTTTTTCGCAGGCATTGTGAGGATGTCCGCCTGGTGTTGGACAGTGGGGTGGCAAATGGTGTTATGAACCCTTAACTCCTGGCATCGCGGCAATAGTTTGGCGAGGATGGCGTTGACGTTATCGATGTTTTGAGTCGATTGAACTACAACGCCAAGTTTGCGGAATCGTCGCCCAAGTTGATCTACCTCTTCTGGATTGGCTACGATCCTGGCGTCAGCCACTTGGGCGCTAATCCCGACAACCTCATCGTGCCCGTGGTCGCCGATAACCAAGGTGGGGTAGCCGTCGTCGCTGAGTTGCCTGATTTTCACGTGAGTATCAAGAACCAATGGGCATGTGGCGTCCACGATATCCATGCCTCGTTCATTGGCCTGATCGTAGATCTTCGGGGAGGTTCCGTGGGCGCGAATCATCAGTACACCAGGGTCCGCCTGTTCTATGTTGTCAAGCACCTTGACCCCTGCATCGTCTATCTCTTCGACAACCCTCTCGTTGTGAACTATATGACCCAACATCTGAACCGGTCGATCAGCGTTTTCTGCTGTGGTTTCCAACGCCATATTCACGGCATCTCGAACCCCGAAACAGAACCCTGCACTCGGAGCGACTGTGATTTTCATTGTTCCTCCGTGGCGATCACGTCTGAAAAGCTGTGATCCGCCAATATCTATGCAGAAAAACCGTATCTGCTGCCACTCGCGGCTCTATTTGCGTGACGCACCAAGCAGTGAGTACGCAAGACCGAATGAATGCGTAACACCCAGGAGAGGATGACCGCGCAAACCGTAGTTGAACTGAACCCCTCTGACACTAATATTAAATCCGCCAGACAGTCGCGCAGGACCATCCGACCACCCTGCACGCACCGTCAACCGTTCGTGCGCTCTATTCTCCAATCCAACTGAGGGTCCATCGACACCAAACTGGAATAAGCCAACGAACCCCGATTGAGGTCTGCGAATTTGGACGCCACGCCGCTCCGAACGTTCCAGCAAGAGCACCTGAACGCTCAAAGCCCTGGAGATCAACGGTACCGGTGCGAACCTCAAGTCCGATTGCGAAATTGGGCAAAACACCCGCCCCCAGCCCAACTCCAACTGACTGCTCGCCGTATTGAGCATCCCCCGAAAGCTCAGCCGTCGCACCAACTCCCCACCGACCGCGCGGGACCGCTACATCGATCTGCTGCCGCCCTAATTCACTCAGGCCGAAAAAACTTGTGTGGCTCGCAGATACAACCGGCGGCGCATTGCCAACAAGTCTGGCTGGATTCCAGCGGCTCGCATAGACCGGCGCGCAGTTCGCCGAATATGAACCAGCCAACGTCGATGAAACCGGGTCGGTCGCGTGCGCCTCGAATGCCGCATCAGCCACCACCTGGAAACACAGAGTCGCGGCGCTAGCACATGTCAGCCACGGCACCTTCATCTGCGGACACCTACTCTGAACGCCAAGACGGTAGCTCCAGACGGGGTGATCGTCGCTACGGGTGTGACATCAAAAGTGGCCATATGGGCATCCACATACGCGTCTAATATGCAGAGTATGTAAGACAATCCGCCGAATATCAGCCAGTTGTTGCGACCACGTCGCCACGCCTGGCCAGCGTACCATGGGTTGCCGCCTCCAACCACCGCCCGATTTCGATTGCGAATCGCCATGGCGACAGAACTCGCATGGATCGAGAGGTATACCACACCTTTGAGAGGTCTGCCGTTGACAAACTGTCCCCATCCAGGAATCGCCGCAGAGCGCCAGAAAGCCTGAGCGGGGGTCGGCAGGGAATCCGGCCACGCAAAAAGTGAGTCAGCGGAAGTCGTTTGGGCGAGCGTACCGGAGAAGCTCACAGCCAAACAGAACGCCATTGACACCAGCTTCACGACGCGGCCCCAACACCGCCGTCCATCGCCAGTTTTGCAGCGCCTAGAAGTGCCGCATCTTCGCCGAGTAGCATGGGTGTTATCTTCACTACTTCCTTCATGTGCGCCAGCGCATGTCTGCGGACCGTTCGTCTGACCGGGTCCAATATCAGATCTCCGGCTCTAGCCATCCCGCCACCGATCGCCACAACATTGGCGTTAAACGCGGCTATCAGCGACACAACGCTCATACCAAGACAGACACCAGCCTCTTCAAAAACCATTCGCGCCACGGCATCCCCATTTTGGGCAGCGTCGGCAATCAACTCCGATGTCAGCCCGTTTCTTGCTTCCAGAGCCGTCTCCATCCCATGGTTTCCCGCCAAAATCTCTTGGGCTGTTTCAACGACAGCGGTTGCCGAACAGTACCGCTCCAAACACCCCAAATTCCCGCACGGGCAGGGACGTCCTCTGTAATCGATGGACATGTGACCGATCTCGCCAGCGTTGCCATCGAACCCATGGATCAGTTGGCCGTTGGAAACCACACCTCCGCCAACTCCGGTGCCAAGGGTAATACAGATAAAGTGGCGGGTATGTTTGCCAGCTCCCAACCAGTTTTCACCGTATGCGACGACGTTGGCGTCGTTGTCTAGGCAGGTAGGCAACCCGCCAAAAGCGTCAGAAAGCAACGCCGCCAGAGGTACGACCTCCCAAGTTGGCAGGTTGACAGGTGAGACAGCGGTACCCTCATAGGGGTCAATCGGCCCAGGAGAGCCAATGCCTACACCTTCTAAGTCGCCTGGCAACAAACCGCTATCGCTGACAGAAGCTCTGGCACAAGCGACAATCTGGTCAATCGAATGGGCCAACCCTTTTTTCGCTTCGGTCGGACGGCTATCACGGGCGATGACATTGCCAACGCCGTCGACCACCCCAGACTTGACGTTTGTGCCCCCAAGGTCTATTCCCAAATAGTAGCCGCTACTCACGTCTCATCCCGTCTGTGTCACTTCTCTCTTTTCTTGAGCCGATACCAAACCCCTTCGTCACCGCGAACCGGGCACGGTGGCGCTTGAACTCCAGCATTGATGGCAACGTCACGTATCTGTCCCGCCGATTCGCAGGCGGCGCAACGATAGGCCTCGCCACCAGCCACACGTTTCCGTCGGCAGAATACCCATCGGGCTTTAGCCGTACTGAAGCTGGCAACAAGAAACGGCACTATGAACGTCAGCGCGATTTACGCAACCAGCAAGACCGATATGCACCCGGCCACGGGATTGCCGCCCTGATTGATGGATGTGAGCACCAACCCAACGACGGCGACGATCATGATGTTGCCCTTGAGAACTTGCGGGATAGTCAAACACCGAAGCGTGTCTGATATCTCCAGGCTCCTCGTGGCACGTCGTCAAACTGAACTGGTCGTCGAAACAGGCAGACCGATTGCCGGAACCATCGACCTACGCTATAGCCACTTCAGTACCAGCTGCCGCTGAGGCCTGAATCCCGTCGAGCACCTTCTGCACGGCCAACCCCTCTTCGGCTGCTGGCATCGGAGGAGTTCCGTTGATGATGCAGTCGCGGAAATGCTCGCCCTCAGCTTTGTACGCATCCACCGACGGCGCAGATAACTGCTTGTCTACCTGCCGTCCTAGCTCGTCGGTGAAAATAGTCGGCGGGTCTAATATCGCGCCAGCTTTGTCGCCCAAAAACATCGAATAGAAGCTGCCCTGGCCCACATGCGCCGCCCACGAGACCTCCAGAAAGACGCTTGCACCATTTTTGAAACGTATCAAAGCAGCAGCCAAGTCTTCCACATCAAACGGCCCATCCTCGACCGCAGTGCCCCAATCCCCAGCGCCCAGGCCGCGTGTCCCGAACTTGGCGAATGTGCAACCCGCCACCGAAACCGGCTCGAAGTTGCCCATGAGATACATCGTCAAATCCAGCGCATGCACACCGAGATCGACAGTGGGGCCACCGGCGGACCGGGATTTAGTGGTGAACCAGCCGCCCATGCCAGGGATGCCCGACCGCCTAAGATACCCGCATTTGCCGAAATAGATGTCGCCGAATGCCCCTTCGTCGACATGCTGCTTGATCACCTGCGCATCGCCGCGAAACCGCTGACAGACCCCTATCTGGAGCAGAACGCCAGCACCATCCCGTGCATCAAGCATCTTTTGAGCAGCTTCGGCGTTGTAAGCCATCGGTTTCTCGCACATGACATGCAAGCCTGCGTTCATTGCCGCTACAGCCGCTGGTGAGTGAAGGTCGTTGGGTGTGCAGACGTAGGCGGCATCAAGCCTTTTGTGGTTCACCATCTCCTCGAAGCTCTCATACGCTTTGGCTTTGCCCGCCGAATGTGCCGCCGCGTCGGCTTTGGATCTATCGACATCGCTGACAGCGGTTATCTGCAAGCCGTCAATAGAATTGATGGCCCCCACATGCGCGTTGCCAATCGCTCCGCATCCGATGAGACCTACATTGAGCGTGTCCATTCTTGTCTCCCTTTGGGTCCGCGCCGAACAGGTCCGGTATCGACCATTCGCCCGGCACGGTTGGATGTGCGTCTAAATAGACCGATAGGTCCGTCAGGAATTCCCGTTCTGGATTACCACTTCGCGCCCGATGCGGCCTGATTCATATATCGCGTCCAGCATCTGCATGACATGATAGCCGTGGGTAGCGGTAGATATAGGCTGTTTTCCGGTGCGGATGCACTCGATGAAGTGAGCCACCTCACCCTCGTGTCCGTTTACACTCGGTGGACGCGGCGTCAGATCAACAAGCTCGCCATACCTCTCCTGGTAGACTTTGAATTCTGGTTCGAGGCTGGCACCGCCTTTGGAGCCCATCACCTCGCTGTAAAACCGTTCATTTGGCGTGTGAAGCACCCAACTCGCTTCAAGCACCAGCGTCGCCCCATTCTCAAAGCGGATCATCCCGACGCCCAGATCCTCAATGTCCATTTTCCCTGGTTTGCCCTGTCGCTCCCACTCCTGCTTAGCTAGATCATGATAGACGCCACCCATGGCGACCTGCGGCACGGGGCAGCCCATCAACCACCACGTCAGATCAAGGGCATGGACACCGATATCGATAAGAGGCCCGCCACCAGACAGTTTTTTCTGCGTAAACCATCCGCCCATACCTGGCACGCCACGACGCCTGACCCACCCACAGCGCCCGTAATAGATCTCGCCCAGCTCTCCGGCTTCTATATACTGGCTCAGTAGCTGCGAATCGCCTCGGTACCGGTTGTTGAAGGCCATCATAAACACGGTGTCGGCCTTGTCAGCAGCTTTCAATATCTTTTTCGCGTCAGCCGCGGTTGTCGCCATCGGCTTTTCACAGAGCACATGAAGACCCGCCTTAATGGCGTCGATGGCTATCGGAGTGTGATACACATTCGGGGTCGCGATGCTGACCGCATCCAGGTCTTTTTGTGCGAGAAGCTCTTCGTGCGTAGTAAACGAGTTTGGGATTTTTTGCTCTTTAGCGACCGCTTTGCCTCTCTTCTCGTCAACGTCAACCACGCCCACTACTTTTACCCCGGGTATTCGCTGGTACCCCAAGATGTGGCCACGACCCATTCCGGTGCCGATGACTCCGACATTGAGGC
Source organism: uncultured bacterium (assembly GCA_964627605.1). Lineage (GTDB taxonomy): Bacteria > Latescibacterota > MWCZ01 > MWCZ01 > CAZVGZ01 > CAZVGZ01. The sequence continues at coordinate 21,899 of CAZVGZ010000033.1, forward strand.
GTTTCTTCTTGCTCACGGGAACTCCTGCGGCGGTGAGGAAGGCCAACTCCCACAACGCTCAAGACCGCTGCGGGCAGACTATGAGTATACGACCTCAAAACCTGTTGCGCCCACACTCCATCATCCTTTTCTGCCAATGACTGACTCCGCGTCGGCAGAGCAAACCGAACGTAGTCGCTTCCGGTTTTTCCGGGCTACCGAAAAGGCAGCGCCCTCGACTGACCAAGCCACCTACAACCCGCAAGAGGCGTGAGCACCCGACTCGCCTCCTCATGCGTTGTCCCATCACTTGGCGAACAGGTACATTATGTAGCCTGTAAGTTGTGAATATCCAGCGTTGAAACAGATAGAATCCAACCACTAAATGGCCAAAGCTTCCCTGTTTATTACCTGCCTCGGCAACCTTTTCGCATCGGACGTCGGCGTAGCGACCGTGGAACTGCTTCAAAAGCTCGATGTTGAAGTTGACTTCCCGCCAGATCAGACCTGTTGCGGCCAGCCACATTTCAACAACGGGTTTTGGGACGATGCTCGCGCCTTGGCCACACGGATGATTGACATCTTCGCCGACAGCGAACACGTCGTCACTTCATCTGGCTGCGGCGCTTGCTTCGATGCGTGCCCGGTTAAGATCGACATTCCGGGCCTACTAATAAAATCCAAAGAACGCCAGGTCGATGAACGGGTCACGAATTGGCACGAGCGAGCCGCTTTTAAGTTTTGGTCGCTTGGGCTACGATGGATCTGGACTTACCGTTTCGGATCAAAATTGGTCCGCCACGCAATCTCACTATTTGCCACAAAAGGTTGGGCGCGTAGACTACCTGGATCGCTGTCCCACTCGACCGATTCGCGCGATTTCCCTGTGATGGCCCCCAAACCCTTTCACCAGCGATGGTCCGAACTTGAGAAGTAGCCATCTAAAATTCTATCGGACCTCCAGCCACGACCAACCGATCGGAGCACCCGCCAATGGTTGATGCATCAGACTATTGTGACAACCGTCAGGAGCAGTTTCGCCGATGGTACGAACTCGGCGAATCCTACGATGCCTATCTCGCAAACAGCAGCCCAGAGCACGCCGACAGGTGGCGTGAGATGGAGCAGAATATCTCGCTCAGTGATGATCAGTCCACACTGCTCACGTCGTTCACACGGGAGATGCCGGTGGTATGTGTAACCGGGATCTGGTGCGGAGACTGCGTTCGCCAGGGACCGATACTCAGGGCGTTTGAGCAGTTGGCACCGGGTATGTCAGTGCGATGGCTTGATCGCGATGCCCATTCCGACCTGATGGATGAGCTGCGGGTTACCGGTGCAAAAAAGGTTCCTGTGTTTGTATTTCTCACTGAGGATTTTTTGGAGGCTGGGCGTTTCGGCGATCGGACCTTGTCGGTCTATCAGCGCAAGGCAGAAGGCGATCTTGGACCAGCATGCCCAGTGGGTTGGCACTCAGGCGACGACGACGCTTTGGCAGTGGAGACTCAGGAATGGCTTGACATCGTAGAACGGATGCACCTGCTTTTGAAGCTCTCGCCGCTTCTCCGCGAACGTCACGGCGATTGAACTCCACAAGGCGGGCAAACAAGTCTGCAGTTATTTTGGGTTACTAGCAACACGAGATACAGGTAAAACCCTACATGAGCAGAGGGGCTGACGATGGCGCTTGAGGGTCAGGTTGCAATCATCACCGGGGCCAGCGCTGGCATCGGTGCCGCCGTAGCAGAAAATCTTGACGAAGCGGGGATGTCTCTGGTAATCACCTCCCGACGCGAGAAAAATCTGCGCGAACTGTCATCACGGCTCAAGAACGCCGCGCACATCGTCGCAGGAGATATCGTCGACAAAGAGATGCCACAACGGCTGATTGACGAGGCTGTATCAAAGTTTGGTCGCTGCGATGTAGTGGTCAATAATGCTGGGATCATGATGCAGGCCGCCTCAATTGAGGAGATAGACCTGGACATGGTCGGCGAAATGGTGCGCACCAACGTCAAAGCAGCCTACCGACTTGCGTACACGGCGCTCAGGCATTTCAAATCGCAGAATAGCGGCTACCTCGTGAACACCTCCAGCGTTCTGGGAACGAAAATCCGCCCCACCACCGGTCCGTACGCAGGCACCAAGTGGGCCATCGAAGCTCTCACCGAAGCGCTCCGTATGGAGCTTGCAGGCACTGGCGTCGGGATCAGCGCGATTGAACCTGGCCTGGTAATGACAGAGCTACATGACGACTGGGAAGTCCATCCAAAAGACAGTTTGGGGATCGACCGGCCACTCCAGCCCGCAGATATCGCGCGAGCCGTCCGATTTGTGCTGGAGCAACCGGATCACGTCCGAATTCCCAAAATCATGGTTCTTCCGGCGGACCACGCCATATGACGTCTCAGACGGTGCCAGCAGAGACATCTCCGAAGTTGCTGGTTGCATTGGCGTCATTCGGTTTTTTTGTGTTCGGATGCGCGCTCTCCGTGCCCGGTGCACTTCTTCCTGTCATTATCGAACATTTTGAAATCAGTCTGCTTTCGGCTGGCACGATGATGGCGGCAGCACCGCTGGGCTATCTGCTGGCAGTCGCCGCTGCGGGATGGCTCTCCGACCGCTACGGCGGCAAGATCATCCTTGCTGGGGGTGTCGCGCTTGCAGGAGTCGGAGCAGCGCTGTTCGGCTATGTAGGCTCCTATGGATTGGCAGTAGTGATGCTAGGCATCGGCGGCGTTGGCGGTGGTGCGGTCGAGCTGGTTGCCAACATTCTTCTTATCGACGCCTCTGAAGGCCAGAGTGGCCGATATCTCAATTTCGGCCATCTGTTTTTTGGTGTTGGTGCGTTTGTATGTCCCCCGCTGGCAACCTACGCAGCAAGCCAGGGGGTCTCGTTCGCCACAGTGTTTCTATTGCTAGGCGGGCTGTATGGTGTGCTTGCAGCCGCGACGATGGCGGCCAGATTTCCAAATCGGACTCCATCGGTGAATCCTGATGAAACAGCAACGGATGACACCGGGGGCAAAGTCGCGGCATCTCCAATTGTCCTGATTTTGAGCGCTCTATTGGGCGTGTATGTCGGATTCGAGCTGGGCATCGGCGGTTGGCTTACCAAGTATCTCACGGAGGTGCATGGCTCATCTCTTGTGTTCGCAGGCAACGCTCTCTCGGCGTTTTGGTTGTCAATAGCCGCTGGCCGCCTGGTACTGTCAATCGCACCGCTCAAATTTAGAGACGACCAGGTGATCTTAGTGTTGAGCGGCGCAGCAACACTGCTGGCGCTAGCAGGGATAGCAGCCGAGAGCCCCTGGGGTACCGCGATCTGTTTCGCAGGTGTGGGACTGGGCTGCTCAGGCGTATATCCTCTTGTAATCGCATGGGGTGGATCGCTCTATCCATCGCACCTTGGCTTGGTAACTGGAGTGTTGGCTACAGGCGGGGCGGTCGGAGCTGTCATCATCCCCTGGATCATGTCAGCCGCAGCCGACAGGTACGGCCTTCGGATCGGGATGTTGTCGCACGTGATTGCTGGGGTCGTATTATTAAGCTTGATCCTCATCGCCAAACGGCTCAAGAGTGAAAGTCCCTGAGCGAAATAAGAAAGTTCGAGCATGGTACACCGACTGGCAATAGATCATGGCTGATATGTCCTCCGCCCTACCGATGGCTTCAGATGCACAGCGGTCCCTCCCGAAGGAGTCGCGTCCCCGTACTGTGCTGGTCAAACCGGTATCTGGCGACTGCAACCTTCACTGTACCTACTGTTTCTACCACGACCGACCGTCTGATCCATATAGTCGCGCAAGTAAGCGCAAAATGTCCGACGATATACTCTCAGAGATGGTCCGACAGATGCTGGAGGGCGCAGGCCCTGCTGTGACCTTTGGATGGCAAGGCGGTGAGCCGACGCTGGCTGGTGTTGATTTCTTCCAACGGGTAGTTGAACTACAGCAAGAGCACGGCTACGACGGCCAGATTGTCAGCAACAGCCTAATGACCAACGGCGTCCTGCTCGACCCTGTATGGATAGACTTTTTTCGTCGATACAACATGCTCATCGGTATCAGCATGGATGGACCGCCTGACTACCACGACCAGTTTCGCGTTCTTGGCAACGGCCGCGGCAGTTTTGAGGGCGTTCAGCGCGGAATGGCGCTTCTGAGAGACGGCGGGGTGGAGTTCAATGTCCTCGTCGTGGTCAATCGGCTGACAGGTGACCATCCTGACCAGCTTTACGACTATTTCCGTGAGTCTGATCTGCGCTATCTACAGTTCGTGCCCTGCGTTGAGCGCGATCCATCGACCGGAGCTATCACAGACTGGTCGGTCAGGCCAGGGCAGTACGGTGATTTCTTATGCAGGCTGTTTGATCGGTGGTATAACGACGGAAGGCCAGAGATCTCCATCCGCATGTTCGACAACCTGGTAAGTATGGCGCTGGGCCAACCTGCCGAGTGTTGTGAGATGCGCGAACACTGCGATAGCTACCTGGTCGTGGAGTACAACGGCGACTGCTATCCCTGCGACTTCTTTGTGACCGACGAGTGGCGGCTCGGGAATCTGATGGATAGGCCGTTGTGGGAAATTGCGGCAGACGACAAGACGCGCAGGTTTGCGCTGGACAAAGCGACACCCAATGCCGAGTGCCAATCTTGCCGATGGCTGAGCATCTGTCTTCAAGGCTGTCAACGCTATCGCGATCTGGTTCCAGGCCGACGGGACTACATCTGTTCATCGCTCAAGCGGTTTTTCGCGCATGCCGCACCGAGAATAGCCACACTTGCCGCCGGACTAAACCGCCAGCAGCAAAGTCGCGGACCAGTTTCAGCACCTCAAGCGCCAGCTCCTCAAATATCACGCAACGCCAAATGTCCATGCGGTAGTGGTAGACGGTACAAACAGTGCTGCGGTAGCAAGGCCGCATCGCCAGCCACCTAGAAAGCTCCGACAGCCGGGGTCACCAGCGGAGTAGCAGATGCCGAGAACCAGACAGACTGACATCGACGATTTCCTCGCTCAACAGCGGATAGCGCTCGTTGGCGCTTCGCGTAACACCTTGAGTTTCAGTCGGATTGTACTGAAAACGCTAATCAAGCGCGGCTACGAAGTGGAGCTTGTGAACCCCAACGCAGAAGAGATTGCAGGGCGCAAATGTTGGAGCCGTGTGCAGGAAATCAACACACCGGTGGATTGCGCTCTGGCCGTAACAACTCCTGACTCGACTACGTAGGGGTTGCCGGATTGGTGGCCGGTCCATTTTGACTCCCGTACGTAGGTCGCGGCGAATAGCATGACGTTGAACCCGCCACGCTCCGCCATCCTGCCAGCGGCGGTCTGTGCCCCTTCCAGGAAGTAGTCGTGAGCGTGGGTCTGAATCGCAAAAAACCACTCGTCGGTGGAAGGCGACGATTGGTCATCTGCCCACACCGATTTTGACCGACCATCGACTCCAGCTAAGACACCAGCTGACAGGGCCGCCTGCCCAAGAAACTCTCTTCTGCCGATCCCCTGATCGAGTGTCATTCCCACTCTTTAAGAGTGTTGGCGATGATCTCTTCAGACGCTTCCGGCGTCCCCATCTCCGCCCATATCACCCGTGCTCTGACAACAATCTGATCGCCCTGCTTGACATCGCGCCCCATCAAAGAGAAATCCTGCGCATAGGCGAAAGTGTTTATGGACACAGCAGCGCACTCGTTGGGCTCAACAAGCTGGAGCAGACCCCAATGGTCGTCATCATCGTAATGCAGTATAGCGGGATATCGGTAGTTGCGACCGTCGTTTTCGGCGAATAGGCCGACGTTTTTCAAAAAACCCCACCGGCCGTCGTCCACCTGTTTTGCGGCTGCGTCATCTCGGGGGAAAAATCGTTGTTGGCCGTTGGCGATTGATGGCCTGACGAGATCATGTGATGTCCAGATGTAGGGTATCCGCTTGCCCCAGAAGTACGACGCTATGAACGCCTCAAACTCTGGATAGTCTTTCCCTATGTCAAAGACGAATTTGACGCCGATCGAGTTTTCGCCAGAGACATCATACTCCAGATGCGCACACACGTACCATTCAGGGACTGGCCTAAAGCTCCCTTGATATTCTATAACCAAACCTCCGGTCCGCAGTGTGCCAGCAGCAGGTATACACCATAGGCGTCAGCGAGTTGTATACAGCCGTGCACACATCGTTCAGTCTAGCGAGATGCTACTGACTGGGGGAAGGTTGGTTATATTCACCGTGCACTCGTCGGACAGTTGCTAGTATGGTCCTCCTATCGCCAGTCACCGGACATGTTGTTCTGGTCGCATTTTATAAATAAGAGGCGCATATGGCGTACTCTCTACCAGTCATACTGCTCACGACCGACCACGGCAACCAGCCGGCGACCTGTCCGCGTTGCCATCACAATTTTGTCCTGTGCTACGTCACGTCCGACGTGACAGAATGCCAGGACTGCCACGCCACCTGGCACCCGACTGACGGCTTTTTCGCCGAGGTGGAAAGTTGTACACCAAAGCCGGTGCGGAGACAGCGTGAAACCCGCCAGCAGGTCCCAAAAATTGACATGTAGCAAAACCTGCCGGTGCATGCCCAACCCTGGCGGTCAAGGGACCCGCAACACAAAAATGAATACCTTCAACCACTCACTTTTCCGCCTCAGTTTCTTAGCGCTTCTCAGTATTTCCACCAACTGTTCCTTCGGTCCGATGGGTCTAGATCGGCGTTGCCCAACGGTGTTGTCAGACGCTGTCTCGTTTGCCCCTGAGCAGATGATAGCGTGTGCCTACAGCGCCATTGAAGAGCTGGACGGCGATGCAGCTTCGACGTTGCAGGTACTGTTTCTTCGCAAACCGGCTGCTCTGGAAGGACGGCACTACCTGCTTAGATGCGATCCGCAAAATGATGGTGCGCGATGCGAAGGGCCTGACAGATACTGCGCGGACGAGAAGATCGCCAACGACGCATGGGGCGGTGCCATGGGCGTGATCCATCTGGACGATCTGGCTGTCGAACTGGAGATCAACTATTTTGTAGCCGCAGAGACGGACACCGGTATTCACATTTCCAACCCGATAGTCGCCCAACCAGCGTCACGGCCCACGCGCTTTGACACAGACTTCCTTCGTGTGATCGACACAACATTGACGCCATCCTTCGCTTGGAATCTGGCGCATGTCACCGAGCGCGATCTTGTCTTCTTGGTGATATCGAGCGGCACCACAGGAGATATGTACACCGGTGTACACACACAGCGAGGCGGTTGGACCTATCCTGACACATCTGGGCTGGTTATGTGGGTGCATGAGCCGCCGCCACCGGAGTTGATTTCTGGGGAGATCTACGAGATAGCCGCTCTGATCGTTGGGAAAGACGACGGATGGGTGTCGTTGGTGGACCGCGACTCCTTTGTCGTTCGGCCTTGAAGCATAACGGGCTTTCTATTTGACACTATTTGGAGAGTTGGCGAGGCCTCTAATGGCGCGTCGTAGGTATACCATTTTTTTTAGCAGCTTGGTCATTCTGCTGCACGTTGTACAAAATCATCCGCTCGCAAAGGAGGGCGGCGGCTGGTTGATGTCAGACCACGGTCTGACGAGATACCGCCACCGTGAGGGCGACGACAGAACACTCGCCAAAGTAGCGGCGCTGGTCTCTGCGGCACGGCAGAGATGGACTGAGCTTGCTGGCCTACCAGACACGGTTGCGATGACGGTGTGGGTGGTCAAGGGCAAGGCCGAGTTTTCCTCAATCACGAACAACAGTTTGCCGGATTGGGGCGGCGCGGTCTCAGTGCCATCGCAGCGGCTGGTCGTGTTGCCCACAAGAGAGTTGGGAAAACCCCTGGAACAGATTGTCGCACATGAAGTCTCCCACATTCTGCTTCACGCCACATCCAAGCGCACGCCGCCGCGCTGGTTTGATGAAGGGCTGGCGATGGCGACAGCGGGCGAATGGACCATATTCGACAGCTTCAGGCTTGCCAGAGGTGTGTTACTCACCGGCCTGGTTCCCCTGTCGGAAATTGATGGCGTCCTTGGTTTCTCTCAAGACAAGGCGTGGTTGGCGTATGCCGAAAGTTTCGCCGCAGTTCGGTGGATCGTTCAGACCACAGGCGAACAAGGTCTGTCTAAACTGATCCGCAGCCTCGCCCAAAACCAATTTGAGACCGCTCTAGTCAGTTCGATTGGCATGTCCGAAGCTCGATTTCAGGCGGAGTGGCGCTCGCAAGCCTTGGGTCAGTACACTTTGACAGCCCTGGCGGACGACTGGTGGCTCTGGTCGCTCGTTATGCCCGTTCTTTTCTTTTCCGTGTTGATCGTCAAGCGATATCAGAACCAACGCCTTCGCAGAGTGTGGGAAAAAGAAGACGAGCTTTGGTAAGGTTCAAACACAGATGCGAGTACTGGGTGGCGCGTTTTTTTGTGATTTGTTGCCGCACGCTGCCACGGTTCGCAGCGCTGGGCCTCGGTCGCACCGTTGGCGTTTTGGCGTGGGTATGTTCGACGACATCGCGCCGCCACGCCGAGTCAGCAGTCGCGCACGTCGCAGCATCAACAGACCGTTTGGAGCCTGTGACGACGGTCAAACGATGCTTCCGCCACTACGGGAGTGCGCTTTCAGAAGCGGTGCGGCTCAACAAAGGTGTTCCACCGATCACCTGGCACGGAATTCAACATTTGGATTCGGCCCGCCGCCGTGGCCGAGGTGTTATTTTGGTCACCGGTCACCTTGGGAATTGGGAAGTGGCCGCAACTGGTCTGGGCGCGATCGGGCGACCGATCACACTGGTTGTGGCTGGGATGCACAACCCGATGGTGGATGATCTGGTCACCTCGATTCGTCGAGAGTCTGGCGTCGAAGTGATCGAACGGCGTCAACTCCGGCAAGCTGCACGGAAACTCGAACGTGGCGAGGTAGTGGGTACAGCCGCAGACCAGCATCCTGTGGGAAGATCGGTGCAGGTAAACTTTTTTGGCGAGCCGATTGAGGCAGCCATCGGGCCAGCCTGGTTGACTCACCGGACCGGTGCTCCTCTCATGTCGCTATTTGCGCCGCGAGTCGAAAATGGGTCGTACAGAGTGGACATTCGGCCTGTGTGGGATGGCGATTCTCCTCTTCCATCAGTCGAACATCTGTCGCAGGTATGGATGGGCCGACTTGAGGCTTATGTGACCCGATATCCAACTCAATGGTTGTGGATGCACCGCAGGTGGCGGGAGAAGACGTGAAAGCTTTGCTGATCGGTGTCGCCGGGGGTATAGCCTCCGGCAAAACCACCGTCGTCGACGTGTTCAGGAACATCGGCGCCACGGTAATCTCGGCAGATCAGATCGGTCACGAGGTACTCTCTGAGGACCATGACGTAAAACATGCGTTGGTCGAAGCATTCGGACGAGAGGTCTTAGATGCTGACGGCTGGCCCGACCGCTCGTTTTTGGGGTCGATTGTATTCAACAATCCACAGGCGATGAACACTCTAAACAGCATTGTCCACCCCCCTCTGCTATCCCGAATGTGGGCGGAAGTCGCTCGCGCCGCTGAACAGCCAGGTACTCTGGCGGTTGTCGTAGATGCGGCGCTGATTGTAGATTGGTCCGCCCAAGAACAGTTCGACATCCTGATAGTCGTAACCGCCCCAGAACCTGTCCGCATTCAGCGCCTTGTCGCTAAAGGGTTGACTCCAGAGCAGGCCCGCAGCCGAATAAGTGCCCAACTTAGCGATGACCAACGAATCGCCGCCGCCGATGTAGTGATTCGCAACGACAGCAGCCTTGCGGATCTACGCACCGACACCGAGCGGATATGGCAGAAACATGTGACCCACGACGACCTCCCCGACAACTGATCCTACCCCGGTTCAAAGTTTGTGGCAACAGCCCGCACCCCAAAAGACTGAATCAACAGACCTCCGATGTGCCTCGCAGGAGCGGCTCCAAACCCGACCAACAGTTCACCAAAATAGGCACCCCAAAACCTCAGACACGCCCCGAAGCGCAACTTTAGGACCTCGTTGTTTTCGCCCGCCAATCTCGGCCCGGTGAAAGACACCCGCCTTTCAGTAGAGCATCGCCCAATTCACAACAATTCTCTGCGGAGATGCAGCGGTATATTAAGCAGTACATTTATTTTATATCAATAATAGGTTATGCCACTGTGTTACATGGGTGCGATCTATTATTGATCATATGTAGTCTACAATCATTCTTAGCTATCTATTGACAATCAAGAGACGTACCCCTACATCTGGCGAACACTAGAATCGCTTTGATGAAACAACCAGAGCGGTCGGCGACTCACTCGCATTCGCGGGTCTAAAGAGGTGGAGTGCACCCCCTGGTCTGGACAGAGGGCGGATTCACCGATCCTCCTGACAACGATGCAGCGGCTGACGACGAGTTCTCGTTGAACCTAAAATTCGCGGTCAAATCATCCGAGATTTCGGGATCAGCGCTAGAACTCGTTCCGTTCCCGAGCACTAGTGTCAACGAGCTGGCAGTCACGTTGATTGATGGGGGCTTCACTGGTCATTTCGACTTGGGTACAGCGGTGTTGGATGACGCCACCGAGAACGGTAGTCTGACCGCGTCGGATGCGGCATATGTCCTCCAATATGTTCTGGAATAGCAGTCTACGATCAACGTAACCCTCGCAGATGTCACAGGAAACGGCGGTGTCTCGCTGTATGACGCTGCTTGGATCCTGCTAAAGGAGCTGACGGAAGTCTTGTTTTCCCGGCGTCAGGTGCTGGCAGTGTGGTTCTTAAACCATCCAGTCCGAGGTCAATCACCTGGAGCGGTGTTGGGGATGCTTGGTCGTTGAACATTGACGACGCCCGCGGGGTCCAGTCTGGTCTGATGACATTCACTCTTCCTACTGACGCACCGGTTACGGTGTATGGCGGGCAGATGCTGGATTTTGCTCAGAATGAGCGCTCTTTGACAGTCGCGTTCGTTCGTGAAATCTCCGATGAACCGCCCCTTTTCTACGCCATGCCCGAAACCCCTTGGGCGGTTGCGCCGCAGGTGAATGAGGCACACATCAACGAAGGGCAGATTCTGTTGACAAGCCCAGCCTTGCCCATCACGATGGGACTCAACCAGAACTCGCCTAACCCGTTCAACTCGTCCACGACGATCAAATTCAGCGTCGCTGAGACCGGGCTCGTGGGACTTAGCATCTACAACTCCCTCGGCCAGTCCGTACGCACTTTGGTCGATCATCAGCTCGCACGCGGTTCCTACACCGCTGCGTGGGACGGACGCGACGCCGACGGTCGTGCCGTGGCTAGTGGCATGTATTTCTACCGTCCGACCGCATCTGAAAGCGCTCAAGTCCGGCGTATGGTCTTGGTGCGATAGCCGAATCCTTAGCAACCACGCTGGCTTAATCAACCGGGGCGTTCGACAGGCCGCCCCGGTTTTTTTCGTTGTCGTGGAAACTTGACCTCAACCTCGGGAGTTGTTGATATTGTTGATAGGATGGATCATCTATAGCCAATATGGGGTGTACAAAATGGTCGATCATTCAGCTCTAAAGACCAATCAAACATTCATAATAGTTCTGGTTTCGGCTGCCTACCTCGTCGAATCGCCCCTATTGGTAGCGCTGGTGGCGTTGGTGATGCTCGCTGGCACTGCGTGGCTACCGGCTGCAGCGTTTCAACAGTTCTACCGGCTCGTTCTTCAGCCGACTGGGCTGGTAAAACCACGCGTTCGTGAGGACCGCCTCAGCCCACACCTTTTTGCGCAGGGCTTCGGAGGAATGGTGTTGGTGGCTGCACTGCTCAGCCTTACCGTTTTGGATATGCCGCAGTTGGGTTGGGGGTTGTCGTTGATGGTCGTGGTGCTGGCGATGGTGAACCTGTTCGCCGAGTTTTGCGCGGGATGTTTCGTGTTCTACCAGCTTGAGCGGCTGGGGCTGATCGGTGCTCCGCCGAAAAACAGCTGACGCTAAGGATCAGTGGAGTGCCTGAAAGAGTTGTGATACTGTTCGGTGTAGTTGCCGCTGCTGGCCTAACAATCTTGGCCTACAGATGGTTCGTTAGCCATATCACAAGGCGGCAGTCCTCAATAGACTGGCACAGTCGCCTCACTATCGAACCGGACAACCCGGCGCTGCTCTACCTTTGGACCCGCACCTGCCGCACCTGCCACACCGTTCAGAAGCCAACGGTCGACCGAGTCGCTGCTGAACTGCCTTCATCCCTGTCGGTGGTCAGCGTCAACGCCACTGAAAACCCAGAAATAACCCGCGACCTGCACCTTGTAACCGTGCCTGCGACGGTAGTCCTGGACGGCAGCGGGCATATCCGCCATATCAACCGCGGCCTAGCCGATTTCGCCACGCTGAGGCGTCAAGTAGCTGATGTCACCGGCCTGTAGCTCCCCGCTCCAGCCTTAACAATCCTTCAAATCGAGCAGATTATTGTACGCAAATCGCGGCGCTTACGGCATCGTGTTGCGCACTAGGCCGCACTCTTAGGGCGATCATGAGCTACCTTTAGGGTGAGGAGGGTGGGTGCAGTCTGAATCCAGGAGGTTCTGTGTGACTCGCTGGCCCCGTGTTACTCATCGCCAAGTGCTTGCACCAAAACCGGCTATTGCAATAATCCTTCTTCTCGTGCCGCTCGCGAGCTATGGGCAGACGCCTATACCACTCGCCAGCAGCACATTCGACTCATCACTGGACGGATGGACGCGAGATGGAGAGTTCTGGGAGCTGCGCATTGACAATCGGACCGGAATCCGAGCAGCGACCGTAATCATCGACCTCCCTAGCGCTTCAATACCATATTTTGATTTTGGTGGACCCACCGCCTCAAACGAAATAGCAGCGGCGGCACTCGACGGATCGAAACTAACGGCCGCCATCGCTCGGACCGGAATCGGATCGCCGGTACTCTTGCGGGTGTACGGCTCGTGGGACGCCGCGCCACGTCTGCTGTCAGCGGAGATCAATGAAATTGGCATCGTCACGTCACCGATAGCCCAACTGCATAAACTGCACCTCAGTCAGAACTATCCGAATCCGTTCAACCCGTCCACATCAATCGGGTTCACCCTCGCAGCAGGTGGTCAGGCGCATCTAGCGGTATTTGACCTCGCCGGGCAGCTTGTCCGCGTCCTCGTTGACTCTGACCACCCAGCAGGAAGCCACACCGCAGTCTGGGACGGTTGCGACAGCAGCGGACGTAGTGTCGCCAGCGGATCATACATCTATCGCCTCACCACACAGAACGGCACAGTGGTGCGCAAACTGCTCTTGGTCCGTTAGGGCAAATGTCAGGCGCATGGAACTCGCTTCACGCGCTGAACCGACGCCTCGTAGTCGGACTGATGTCAGGCACATCAGCGGACGGCGTGGATGGGGCGTTGGTTGAGATAACCGGGGCGGGCGCTGACCTATCACTTGACCTGCTCGCCTGGCGGACGGACCCCTTCCCCAGGGAAGAACGTCGGCGTATTCACTCCCTATTTGATGGCAACGTAGCCGACATCTGTGAGATGAATGTACTGCTCGCCGAGCGGTTTGCCGAAGCGGCTCTGCGGGTAATTGCTCAAGCGGGGCTTTCCCCATCAGACGTGCATCTAATCGGCTCCCACGGTCAGACGGTCTTTCACATTCCTCGACGAGGGTCACAGACCCCATCATCGTTGCAGATTGGCGAACCTGCGGTGATTGCCGAGCGCACCGGCATTACGACTGTCGCCAATTTTCGCCCCAGGGATATCGCCGCTGGTGGTGAGGGTGCGCCGCTAGTGCCTTACGCTGACTGGGTGCTCTTCAGGAAGCCCGGCCAGGTCAGGTGTCTGCTAAACATTGGTGGAATCGCCAACGTCACCATCGTCACTCCCGACCTTGATGACGTCGTGGCGTTTGACACAGGGCCAGGAAATATGGTGATCGACGCCGCGATGGTGTGGGCAACGAACGGCAAGGACACCTACGACGAAAGCGGAGCGATCGCCGCAGAGGCACGACACGACGATTCGCTGCTCAATCGGCTTCTTGACGACGCATACCTGGAACAACAACCACCAAAAAGCACCGGCCGCGAAAAGTTTGGGCAAATTTTTTTTGACGGTGTCATCGAGGGTTTAGACGCAACTGACAGCCGGACGGTTGTGTCGACCATGACCTCGTTCGTCGCGCAATCAATCGCCCAAGCGTTACAACGTTTTGTAAGTCCAAAATACGATATCACTGAGGTAGTAGTAACAGGTGGAGGCGCATCAAATCTGGAACTAGTGAGAAGATTAGGTGCCGCTGCTCATCCGCTGCCGGTGCACCACGGCGATGTACTTGGTATCCCGCCTGAAGCCAAAGAGGCTATCTCTTTTGCTGTCTTAGCAAACGAAACGGTGTGTGGGCAACCCTCGAACGTACCTGGGGCAACAGGAGCCGACGGACCGCGAGTTCTAGGTGCTATCGTGCCTGGCCGCAGCTAATATCGTCTGCACCTTTTGAGGGGATACCATCGGCTCCTCAGCTATCTCCAGCATATACCGAACCAGGTCTCCACCAATATAGCCCCTTCCAACCTCGCCCGCCAGTCGAGCCGAGCACACCTCGAAAGGCAGTCCGGGTTTGTATGACCGCGACGACGCCAGAGCATCGTAGATATCAGCGACGGTCATTATCTGAGCGAGTATCGGAATCTCATCGCCTCTGAGGCCGTCGGGGTAGCCGCTGCCATCAAGCTTTTCGTGGTGTGACCTTATCACCGGCAGCGCATCCTGCAGTGGCGGATGTCACGCTGGCCCAACTGGAGTATCGCTTATCTTGCGTAAAAGTCAAGCCCTTGACGAACCACACGCAGGCGCAAAGTTTGGCAAAAGCCCTCTTTGCTGTCGAAAGAAGCAGCACATCCAATCTCACTGCACGGGTGATCCCGCTGGTGTCTCTGCGTCAGGACAGACGATGCGAAGCCCGGCCTGACTATCCGCAGCCAACAACATCCCCTGCGACTCGACACCCCTTATTGTCGCCGGTTCCAAATTGGCGACGACGACCACCTGACGTCCCACGATGTCATCTGCACTATAGCTTTCTGCGATGCCCGCAACGATCTGCCTGGTCTCGTCTCCTAAATCCACCTGGAGTTTAAGGAGCTTGCTCGTTTTCGGTAAAGTATCAGCCGCAACGATGGTGCCAACACGCAGCTTAACGCTTGCGAACTGCTCAAAATCAATCGTCTCTTCGGGGTCAGCCTGGTCGGCTTCGGGCGTCTTTACTGAGTCTGCTTTGGCTTGCTCACGAGCGCGGGCCGCGTCGACATCGGCGCGGGGAAACAGCTGCTCCCCCAAGCTGAGCAAAGCGCCGGTTTCGAGCAGTCCCCACTCTTCAGCGTCAGCTATTTGGGGAGTCTTTTCAATCCCAAGCTGTTTACGCAAAAGAGTCATCCGCTCTGGCATAATGGGCCAAAACAACACAGAGGCAATTCGCAGCGTCTCTAGCGCGGTACAAAGCACAGTACCAAGTCGATCGATCTCGTCAGATTTTGCCAAGTCCCAAGGTCGCTGAGAATCGACGTACCGGTTGGTCGCACGAATGCCCTCCATCACCGATTCGATCGCCGAGGACATCCTCAAATCATGCCACGCGTCACGGACGACAGGGGTCACAGCGAGCCACTGATCGCGAAGATTAGTGTCCTCAATAGTGGCCGCCCCCACCGGCGGCATGTTGTCGCCGAATGATCGCTGCACCAATGCCAACACCCGGGAAGCAAGATTACCCAGGTCGTTCGCGAGATCGCTATTGGCCCTCTCGGCGATTATCGCGTCACCGATGTTGGCATCAAGCCCAAACGGCATCTCACGCAATAGTGCATACCTGACCGAATCCGCTCCGTGGGCATCTCTAACATCAGCTGGATCGATGGAGTTTCCCAACGATTTGGACATCTTTCGCCCGTCGAACCCCTGCCAAAACCCGTGAACGTTCAGGTGGCGATAGATCGGTACACCGGCGGATTTGAGCATGATCGGCCAGTACAGTCCATGTTGCCGTAATATGTCTTTGCCCACAAGATGTTCTGCCGTAGGCCAGTATTTGGCGAACAGCTCCCCATCTGGCCATCCGAGCGCGCTGATGTAGTTGGTGAGGGCGTCGAACCAGACATAGGCGACGTGGTCAGAATCGAATGGCAACTCGATTCCCCAAGTAACGCGTGATTTCGGGCGACTAATGCTCAGATCTGTGGGGTTCCTCAACCACCCCTCTACCTCGTTGCGGTACCGCTCTGGCCTTATGGTTTCGGGGTTTTCCTTCAGATAGTCGGACCACCAACCGTAGTACTTGCTCATCCTAAAAAAGTAGTTCGGCTCATTGATATGCTCAGGCTCAGTGCCGTGAGTCGGGCACCTGCCATCGTCAAGCTCATTTTCGTTGTAGAATATCTCACAACCAAGGCAGTACAGCCCCTCTTTTTCGCTTAGGTAGATGTCTCCGGCATCGTACACGCGTTGTAGTAACTCGACTACGACACGCTTGTGTCGCTCCTCGGTTGTGCGGATAAAGTCACTCGGCTCGATGTTGAGCGTGGGCCACATCGCGCGGTATTTCCCGCTGATGTCGTCCACCCACTCTTTGGGGCCGATCCCTGCGGCAGCGGCACTTTTTTCTACTTTAGGGCCATGTTCGTCTGTTCCGGTCAGGAAATAGGCGTCTTTGCCCTCAATCTGCGCAAATCGGGTCAACGCATCAGCGACCACCGTTGTCCATGCGTTGCCAATAAACGGCGGATCAGAGGCATAGTATATCGGTGTGGTAACATAATAGGCCTGCGAGGACATCTGGTCTCCAACTCTAAACGCCTGGGAGATATTGTGCCCAGGTCTTGAGAAATCGGCAAAGCGGCAAGAGATTTAGCGAAGTCGTACCGCCAAAACACGGCACGCGTTCTGGGTCTATCTCAAACTATCAGGCTGGCTGCGCATGGGGATCAAAGCGCGTGGTGCCAGAATTTTGAGATGGCGACCAATCGCCGGGCTACCTAGATCGCAACTCGTCATGGGCTTTCATCCTGCACTAAAGGTAGCCCACCATCGCTGTCCGGCAGGGATTTGACATCGTCAGGTGTCAATGACACGCGCTCGCCACTATCGAGTTGCAGTACTACCTTTTCATGCAGGTAGTCATGTTTGGTAACGTGAGCCTGCTGCCCACCATAAATCACTTCCAGGCCCAAACGAGGAAAGCGGCTGCTCATCTCCTGATAGAAGGTGTGCTCAAACCTTAGGCAGCATTTGAGACGGCCGCAAAGCCCCGACAGTTTCGACGGGTTTAGCGACAGGTTTTGATCTCGCGCAATTTGCGAAGTAATCGGCGCGAAATCAGTCAAAAAAGTGGTGCAGCACAAAGGCCTGCCGCACGGTGCCAATCCTCCCAAACGCCTTGCTTCATCACGAACCCCGATCTGCCTAAGTTCAATGCGTGTGCGATGAACACCCGCCAAATCTCGTACGAGCGCGCGGAAGTCTACACGATGCTCGGCGGTAAAGTAGAAGCGGACCTTCTTGCCGTCAAACTGCCACTCTACGTCCACCGGCTTCATCGCCAACCTTCGAGCGCATATTCGGCGCTGAAAATCTAGAAACGCATCATCTTCCTTGGCGCGCTGCTCAACCCGGTTTAGAACATCCTCTTCTGTAGCACATCGGACTATTTTTCGGCGCTCGTCGTTGAACGCATCGACGCGAAGTGGGTCACGCGGGATCTGGTCACCATAGCGAACAACCCGACCGAGGTCTATCCCCCGCTCAGCTTCGACGATAACATGCTCACCGACCTCTACCGCTAAACCGAGTGTATTGCCATATCGAGCTCTTCGGTTGCCTTTGAACGCCACTTCCACAAGCGCTAAGTCCGATGGAACAGGCTCGGTGCTGCCGCCTTTGACGTTTTGGACCGGCTGGTCTTCAAGCATCGCGATCGGATCGGATCGCGTATTTCTATTTGACATCTAAATAGCCCTCGTACACTCCGACAGCTCTGGTCAGGAGCACCATCCGCAGGGGAATGTTCATCTCTCGGCGATCGGTACGCCTCTTCTGGCGCTAGAATACTCTGACAGGATCAGGTCGCTGATGGCTGCTGCTTG
>CAZVGZ010000034.1:0-39926 GCA_964627605.1 uncultured bacterium
GGTTCAGAACTATCCAGGATAACCCCAAATACTGTGCTTGGATGGCTGTCGGAGACGATGGGGCGGTGGGGTAAGTGATGTTGGAGATCGGTGACGATGACACCGGGTACGAAGCTTTGGCTGTTCGACCTGACCTTTGCGGCAAAGGTTTTGGCACTGCGATGCTTCAGGCGTTGCTAGCGACGCCTGAAGCCAAACAGGCGAAGAACATCTCAGGCGGAGTGGATCCAGAAAACCTCGCAAGCGTCAGGTGCCACGAGAAAGCTGGGTTTCTACCTCAATCTGACGGACCCGACTACGAAGGGTTTGTCTTCTATGCGCGTTAGCGAGGTCGCACCCAGTAGGTTGGCGGATTCCTCAGCGCTGTCCTGACCACTCCTACTGCTGACAGACAAGGGGACTGGCGTCCAACATCAGGGCTTAGAACCGGAATACATCACGAATTCCGGTGACGTCGGGCGCGAATATGGGAGCGAAAGAGATTCCCGCTTCGCTGCTGGGCAGAAATTCACCTAGATATGCCCGGCGGAAGTATCTGCCTACTGTGGTGCCGATCGCGTAGCCCATGAGGGTTCCGGCGATAGTGTCGGAGAACCAGTGCATCCTGCCTCCGCCGATCGCCGATACCCCAACCATCATATATCCCATCATTGAGTAGCCGCCAACCTGAACACATCTTTTCTCTGGATAGCACTCCATCAACGCTGATGCCCATGCGGTGGTGGTGATGGCATGACCAGAAGGCCAACCCCAGAAAATGCCGCCGCGCCCAAACCCAAACTGCCACTTCTTGCTCAGTGTTTGTGGACCATCTGGTGTATCTGGATAGGGATAGGGTCTGCCTGTAAGAGTCTTCAGAATGGTGACATAGGAAAGGGCAATAGCTGAAGCCTGCCAGACGGTGCCGGCTGCGCCGAGTGTGCGGCGGTTTTTGGATTTCTTACCCGAAACATAGATACCGATTGGCAGCGCGAGAGGAGCCAACCCACCCAACACCGCCGCCGGTGTCATCAGGGTGCTGAGTCGGTCGTGGTTGTGGAAAAAGTTGTGAACGCGGTAATCAGTATCGGATTTCGAGATGGCGTAAGTCGCTGCAGCGCCAACTACGTGGAGCCAGATCAGGTCGCCGGAAAATGCCCCAACCGCGTTTGTGGTTATGTTATCCCACATCGACAGACGTGGCCGTTTGACCTCCTGAGTAAACGACGGTGTACCACAGCACCAAGCTACCAACAACCACGCCGAACAACGCCGCGGTGATCCGAATATATTCACAGTCGAACTCAAGCTGTCATCGCATCTCACCGGCTCAGTCGTTTGTGGCGTACATATGCTCCTCCTGCTCCCCTAGCAGCAGATCATGGGTGTCTCTTAGCAGTGCCGGTATATCAAGCTTTTCAGGGCACCTCGCAAGGCAGTCGCCGCAGTCAGTGCACGCGGTGGCTTTTTCGCCTGGGTGCCAGTGTCCACCCGCCTCGAAGAGGTTGTACCGGTATTTGCCAAAATCGATCATGTCGAACGACCGTGTCATGCTCCTTAACCGCAACACCTCTGGGATATTGATCTTCTCCGGGCACGGGAGGCAGTCGTGGCAGAGCGAGCACCAGGTGTCACCCAAGACGTTGTGGAACTCTGCGTCCATGCCGGCAAGTATCTGCGACTCGTCATCGGTGAGCGGGCCTTCTAGATCGACGACGGCCATATGCGGCTCGTATTCATGGGGATGCCCCGCGCCCAAGCTCACGGTGTGGATCATCTCGTTGGCGAGCAAGAACCGATGATTAAAACCGATGGGAGTGAACGGAGCGGTCATTTTTTCCAGTTTTGGCGGGGGGTTGAATAGCTGCCCACCTTTGTCAGTTGGGGAGATAATGAAGACCCCCATGTCTTTCTCGTTGGCGCGAACTACTGCTGGGCCGTTCCACTGATTGAAGTAGTAGTAGTGGAGGTTCACCGACTCAAACTCGTCAGTGTCCAGAGTGCGCAGAATGACGTCAAGCGGCCCATGGGTCGAGAACCCCAGATGGTCGATGATACCTTCGGTCATCGCTTGCCTGACTGCGTCCAAACATCCACCAGGCATGAGTGTTTTGTCTAGAATGTCGTGAGTGTTAATGCCGTGTATATCGAAATTGTCGATGCGGTCTACGTTCATACGGGTGAGCGACTCGTCAATGCAGCGACGCATCTCGTCCGGGGTGTCGGTGAGACCAATCTTGGTGGTAATAATCACCTCGTCGCGGGAAATATGGGGCATCGCCATGCCCATCTGCTCCTCACTTCTGCCGTATCCCCTAGCTGTTTCGAGGTGGTTAATCCCCCAATCAAGCGCTTTGAGGGTGGTCTCAACCGCCTCGTCATCCTCCACACCAGGGATACGCATGGCACCAAACGTAAATACCGAGGTCATCAGGTCTGTCTTACCAAATCGCCTAAATTGCATTCCGTCCTCATCAGTTCTATTCTGTAAGATCCATAGCCAAATACTGGTCGCAAGGCTTTGCGCTGCCAAAAGGAAACAGTAGCGCCCCAACGCCCCGATGACAAGGCAAATAGGTTCATAGTCGCTAACGACATGTAGCGGATGCATATGACCCCGGGGCTTTCGGCAGTTCGCGATATTATCTTTCTTTGCAGGTATTCGTCGTCACTTGGGTGATAGAATAGGAGATTCCATGCAATCGAGTGTTGCCGCCGGTGCCCCCACCATGTTTGACCTATTGACGCCCCCGGCTGAACTGGATGAACTGCTGCGCCCGTTGGCACCCCATCTAGCTAACGTCCGCGAGTGGATTAGGCAGGCGCAACGCTCGTCTGTGACAACCGCCGACGCTGTCGGACGCCATCTTGGGGACAGAGAAGGCAAATCCCTACGGCCTGCGTTGGCGCTATTGGCTGCCCAGGTGACCGGCACGATAGGCACACCAGTACTGTTGGCCGCTGCTGGCATCGAAGTCCTTCAAGCCGCGACACTCCTCCACGACGATGTAATTGATGGGGCCGAGCGACGACGCGGTGCTCCTTCGATCAACACCCTGTGGGGCGATCACACCGCTGTTTTGATGGGCGATGTGCTCTTTAGTGAGTCATTGTCTCTGTTTGTCGCCGCAGGCTCCCTAGAGGTGATGGGAGCGACCGCCAAAGCGACCCGCGATCTGATTGAAGGTGAGCTTCTAGGAAAGCAGCTACGGCAGGAGCCAACATTTGACGAGAGCGACTATTTCGAACTGATCCGTCGAAAGACAGCCGCGCTGATGGGTCTGGCGTGCGATGTGGGGGCTAGATTGGCAGGCGGAGACGACGAACATGTTGCCAACCTGCGGTATGTCGGCGAGCAGGCTGGGATGGCGTTTCAGATCATCGATGATCTCTTGGATGTTGTCGGTGACGATGACACCATGGGCAAACCCACAGGCCAGGACCTTCGAGAAGGCACCGTGACACTGCCGCTCATTCGGGCGCTCGCAGCAGCGAGTCCGTCTCAAGCCGAAGCGGTGCGCGAACAGGTGCGCCGAGGTGTCGCCACCGACGAGGAGTGGCACAGTATCCGCGATTTCATTCATGCAAATGACGGCGCGGTCTCAGCGTGGGATGACGCACAACGTCTGGCAGCAGACGCTTCTCAAGCGCTCACCGCCGCCAACGGTACCGGCTCCCACAACAGCCTCAAACAGCTCATAGGTTTCATGACACGACGCCAGGGCTGAGGCTCGTAATTCTCGCTATTGAAGTGTGCTAGATGCCACCGGGGGAACCGCCAAGCTATTCGCGGGCGATGTTGTCTAGCATCGACTGAGCTTGAACCTGCATCGCTGTCTGTGTTCTAATCGAATTGTATAGGCGAGCAATCTTCACCTCCGCCTCGTCACCCATGCCTGTCAACTGCTCCTTCCGCACTTTCAATTTGGCGATGTCATCTTGGCACTTGCTTTGATCGCCCACCGCGCTCTGACGCTCCAGAAAAGCTCCTTCATTAACGTTGACGTCTGCATTTCGCTAACAAAGCCTCAAGATCACCATACGGACGAACGAATCTGATAGGCGTGTCAATATGGGGTTCGACGTCTCCTGATTTAGGCAACTGCATCCAGCACCGCGTACATTTCCTACCTATGGAACTGGTAAACACAACTGCGGTGATGCTGGTGAATCGGCTCTGGTCGGAGTCGAGCAGGATGGTGGTGATGTTGACGCCGGACCTGGGGAAGATCACCGTGTCCGCCAGAGGGTCACGCAAGCTGAAAAGCGGCTATGGCGCAGCTCTGGAGCCGATGACCAAGAGCGATGTGCTGATAGACTACCGGCCTGAAAAGGATGTGCAGCAGATCCGCTCTGCTGACACCACGGATTTTTTCGGCGGGATGAAGGCGTCGTTCGTCAGAAGCACAGTCGCAAACGCATGCTGCGAGATGATAGACCACGCCATCGCCGACCCAGAGCGGATGGACGACGTCTATCATTCGCTCTGTTCGACGTTGGAAGGGCTCGATTGCGATGAAGACACAGGCGCGCTTCGCTGGTTCTGGTGGTTGTCTCTAAAGTTGGCTACGGCGTTGGGGTATGCTCCTGAGCTTTCGGCGTGCATGTCATGCGGCTTGGAGTCGCCGGAGCATCCAAGGTTGGCGTTCGATGTCGGCGGAGTGATGTGCGCAAAATGCGCGGACAGTGCACGTACACGCACGCGGTTTATGAGTCCTGCCGCGCAGCAATTCCTGGCGAAGCTGTCGATCAGCGAACCGTGCGAAGTAGGCCGCATTGACGTAGTCAATCGCCTTGAAAAAGAGGTGACCCAGCATCTTGAAAGCTATCTGAAATACCACCTGCCTGCTTATCGGCGGGTGCGTTCTTTGGATCTTTTACCACAGTTCGCCGGGTAGAGAGATCGAGATATAGATGCCAGAACAAACGATCGGTGCCCACTTTCTCGAAAGCGCTCTTGATGAGTTGAGGAGAACAAAAGCTCTGGCGGAGAAAACGATAGACCAGTTGAGCGATGAGGAGTTGCACTGGGTGCCAGATAGCGAGGCCAATTCGGTGGTAATCAATGTCAAGTACATGGCTGGGAACATGAGGTCGCGGTGGACCGACTTTTTGACTACTGACGGCGAAAAGCCATGGCGGGGCCGCGATGATGAGTTTGTTGATGACATAGGGTCATTGGAAAAGCTGATGGATATGTGGCAGGAAGGGCGGAGAGTCACGTTTTCAGCGATTGAGCCTTTGACGGAGGATGATCTGCTAGAAACTGTGACGGTACGACAGGAACCTCATACGGTCCTCCAAGCGATACACCGCCAGGTGTCTCACTACGCCTACCATGTCAGACAGATAGCATACATCGCCAAGCAGTTGAAAGCTCAGGATTGGGACAGCCTCTCAATCCCCAAAAACAGGTATAGCTGGCTCACCGCACTGGCGCTACATCACCTCCGGGCATAGCGAAAACGCCCCTGCAACCGCTATTGTTAGATGTCACGCCCCCGCGTTTTGATGCGGAGATGGCGATCAGCTGGATCGAAAGAGGCTATAAGCCCTCACAAGGAACACAGATGACAGACCGCAAAGTGGTCATAGGGCTGGAGATTCATATCCAGCTCAATACGGATTCCAAGGTTTTTTGCGGCTGCGATAACAGTTTCGGTGGAGATGCGAATACCCACAGCTGTCCAAGATGTTTGGGGATGCCTGGCGTGCTGCCAGTCTTCAATAAAGATGTGTTGACGAAGACGATGACGTTGGCATCAGCCGTAGGTGCAAAGATCGCTGACGAGTGTCAGTTCGTCAGGAAAAACTACTTCTATCCCGATCTGCCGAAAGGCTACCAGATATCTCAGTTCGACCAGTGTGTCGCAAATGGCGGCGGGATTGAGATTGAGGTCGGAGGAAAGACGAAGTTCATCGGACTTGATCGTATTCAGATTGAAGAGGATGCAGTCAAATCGGTACACGGCGAGGATTCGGGCATCCTGGACAGCTCGTTGGTGGACGTGAATAGGTGCGGAACACCGTTGTTGGAGGTGATTAGTCTGCCAAACTCGCGTTCCCCTGTCGATCCAGACCTGTACTTGAGTTCGCCAGACGAGGCCCATGAATATCTGATGCGTTTCAAGCAGATTGCTGAATACCTTGGTATCTCGGACTGTAATATGGAAGAGGGCAACCTGCGTTGTGATGCGAACATCTCAATCTGGGACCACAAGAATAACAGATTTGGGACCAGGACAGAGATCAAAAACCTCAACTCTTTTAGGTTCGCCAGACAGGCTTTGGTCCAGGAGATGATACGGCAGACTGCACTGATTGAGGATGGGGGCAAAGTGATCCAGGAGACGCTCTTGTTTGACCCGGCGACGCAGCGCACGGCCCCAATGCGCTCAAAAGAGGAAGCGCATGACTACCGATATTTCCCCGAGCCGGACCTGGTGCCGTTGATCATTTCAGATCAGTGGAAGCAAGAGGTCGTGGACTCTCTACCAGAGATGCCCCGGGCGCGTAGGGAGCGGTTTGGTGAACAGTATGGGCTTCCAGAAGACGCAGCAGCGTTGTTGACAGCAGAGCGCGCACACGCCGATTACTTTGAGGAGACTGTCCAAAATGGTGCGGCTCCGAAGCGAGCTTCGAACTGGATGTTGACCGAACTGTTCCGAGAGCTAAACGAGCGGAAAATAGAGATTGATGAGTTGGCGATTGAACCTAATCAACTGGCCCAGCTTATCTCTCTGGTTGATGACGGTTCGATTAATGCAGGTGTGGGCAAAGAGGTGATGTCACAGATGGCAGATACCGGAACCAACCCATCTGTTATTGTCGAGGAAAAAGGGTTGGTCCAGATATCTGATTCTGGGGAGTTAGAAGAAATTGTGGGTAGAATAATGACCGAAAACCCTGATGAGTCGGCGAGGTTCAGGGACGGCGCTACAAAACTGATGGGCTTTTTCGTCGGTCAGGTGATGCGTGAGACTAAAGGCCAGGCCAACCCCAAGCTGGTAAACGAGCTACTTAGAGAAAAGTTAGGATCGGCTTAGAAGCTAAGCCAGGAGGACACCATCGAGACCTTAATCGAAAAGCTGCTCAACGAGTTTCGGCAGCTTGTAAAAACCGAGACCGTCATCGGCGATCCTATTGTTGTCGGCAAAGTGACGCTCATCCCAGTCTCCAAAATATCACTTGGGTTCGGTGCTGGAGATGGCGGAGGTGGCGACAGCAACAAAAAGGGATCTCAAGGCACTGCGGGGGGTGCGACAGCTGAGCCGCTGGCATTCGTGGTGGTTATCGACGACAAAGTCGAGATGTTGTCGATAAAGGGCGACGATGGGGGTGGATTGGGCAAGCTGGCTGAGCTGGTGCCTCAGGTCTGGGAAACGGTGCGGAAATTCACCGGCGACAAAGACAAGAAAAAGAAGAAGAAAGAGAAAGAGGAAACCGAGGACGCGACCGACGATTGAGATCGTTCACATTGATCTGTCCGACTCATGTCACACCGACGTTCGCTCGTTGATGCCAGAGCAGGTTTGCGTTTCTCGCCTAATTCTCCCACCTGATCTCTTGCCACCACCAAACACAACGGGGATGCCGTACGCCATTGGCTCCGCGCTGATTCGGCGTGTCGCACTCCTCTGTGCTCTGTTGGGCGACAACACTATCTACAATCGGTCACTCATGCACTAGCACATACCAACGCATTTTATCCCTTGATAGCGGCTCGTATATTGCACGGTAGGTTATTGACGATAATCACCTTTAAATCATTATTGTC
This sequence comes from uncultured bacterium, assembly GCA_964627605.1. Taxonomy (GTDB): domain Bacteria; phylum Latescibacterota; class MWCZ01; order MWCZ01; family CAZVGZ01; genus CAZVGZ01. The sequence continues at coordinate 7,757 of CAZVGZ010000034.1, forward strand.
AAAGGACTTCTGATGAGTTGGTTGGCAGTATCGGCATCATAACGATGGTATAGTGGGCTGTCTATACGCCACGGGTGGAGTCGGGCCACAGGTATTTGTGAACCTGCAACTGAAGCGATGCGTTTAGGTTGTCATCAATCATCCAACCAGCCAGGTCAGAGGGTTTTAGCTGAGAATGCGCAGGTGAGAGCCAGATGTGCGAAACCTGCTCTGCGATTTCGTAGTCGACTATTCGACCTTTGGCCCAGTCGTAATCCTCGCGATCGACCAGCACGAACTTTATCTCGTCCGTGGGTCTGAGCGATCCCATATTGCCTGTGAAATTGCGGTGATCCATCGCAGACCCGGGGGTCTTTAGGTCGATGATTCTCGTTACGCGGTGGTCCACCGCTCTAGCATCAATTTGGCCGCCTGTCTCCAGTATTACGTCGTAGCCCCCATCGCACAGAAAAGACATCAAAGGGAATATCTTCGGTTGCAGAAGCGGCTCACCTCCAGTGATTTCCACCAACCGACATCCAAATTCCGCTATAGCGGCGGCAACATCTCCGACGGAATAGATTTTGGCGGGCGAAGTGCCGTCCCAAGTGTATGCGGAGTCGCAATAGGAGCACCTGAGATCGCATCCGGCTAGACGAACAAACACACACACCTGCCCGGCATGCAATCCCTCGCCCTGGATTGAACGGTAACACTCGCTGACTGAGAGTAGACTCCGTTCTGTTGCCACAGTGGTTGGTCTGGCTGTTGTCGGAAGTTCGGTCATTAGGTCATGCGGACGAAATCGCCAGCAACCGCCTGACGTATCCGCTCTGTCCATCCGTCGCCAAGGAGCGAAGTATCCGCTGATGCAGCGATGTTGGCATCGACCTGATGCGGTGTTTTGGCACCTGGTATGACACAGGATACCGCTGGGTTTTCCAGCACGAATCTGAGTGCGGCTTCCGCCATCGACAGGTCACCGCCAATGGCTTCCCTAACAGCATCGACATCGTCGATAGCGCGGGACAGCAGTTCATCCTTGAGCCAGTTGCCGCGATGGTCGGTGGAGGGAAACACTGTGTCTTTGGTATAATTGCCACCGAGGAGCCCCGATGCCATGGGGACCCGGATTAGAGTGCCGATGTTCTGCTTTTTACAGAGCGGCAGAAGCTCGGCCTCGGCGTGGCGCGTCAAGATGTTGTAGTGAATCTGGAGCACATCGACTCTGTCGGAGCTAATAAGCTCAACGCCCTCAGGGGGGTCGCTTATCGACATCCCAACGAAGCGTATTTTTCCCTGCTGGCGCAGATCGGCCAAGGTCGTCCAAACGTCGTCTTGCGAAAACACTTCAGGCGGTGGGTTGTGGAGTTGATAGACATCTATGACGTCTTTCTTGAGACGAGTGAGGCTGCGCTCGCACGCCTCGAATATGTAGTCACGGCCAAAATTCTTGCGCCCTGGAAGTGGATCGCACCTCTCATTGCCGACTTTGGTAGCCAGGTTGATGCCGTCCCAGCGCCCTCCAAGCGCCTCACCCAAAAGCTCTTCACTGTGACCGGCACCATAGGCGTCGGCGGTGTCTATAAGGGTAACGCCCAGATCGACGGCTCGATAAACAGCGCTGATGGAGGTGGCGTCGTCGGTGGGACCATACCCAATCCCGCTGCCGCCCAACTCAAACCCGCCGCCTACAGCCCACGCTCCGAATCCTACCTCTGACACCTCAATGTCTGTACGCCCCAGCTTCCGATATCTCATGTCGGTAACACTCCTGAGTCAACGATTGCGCCGGATCACTGTCGTAAATCAAAACGTATCGCGTTTAGCCCAAACCGTCCAGGGGTTTTGTCGTGTTATGCCTACTCCAACCGCTCAAACTGCCTGGTGACCGCCTTACAGAGGCCGTGCATCAGTTGTGCATCTTTGATGTCCAAACGGCTGTTGGTAAGCATCGATCTGACCGAGCTTCGGACCTGATCGGCGGCTAGGTGAGTGCGATAGGGTGTCTGCTCTATGACGCCCAACACCCTGTCGGTCAACGCTTCAATCTCCGCGACGGTAAGGTCGTCGTCCGACTCGACCTCGGCGTCCTCCAAGCTGGTGACGTAGAGCTCGTAGGCCACAACCATCACCGCTTGAGAGAGGTTAAGGGAAGGCATTGTGGAGGCTGTCGGAACTCGAATAACCCACTGACACAGGGCCAGTTCGTCATTCGCTAGCCCTTTGTCCTCGCGCCCAAAGAGGATGGCCAACGGCTCTCTCCGGGCGGTAGATACGAGTTTTGGCGCAAGGCGTTTTGGTGAGTATGCGGCCCCTCGTCCTTTGCCGTGTCGATGGCTGGTCCCGACCATCGCAGGTAGCTGCTGCTTGACTGTTTCCAGATCTGGGATGATCTCCGCGCCACGCAAAACATCTTCTGCGCCGTGGGCCATCCACCACGCCTCGCGGCTATGAGGGTCTCGTTCAGGGTTGACCACGATCAATCGACTTAGCCCTGCCACCTTCATGGCGCGTGCGACCGATCCCACGTTACCTGGTGTTTTGGGTTCTACGAGCACGATCGCCAGGTTGTCAATGGGAAACTGGGCAGGCTGAACTTTGGCGTCGCAAGGTATGTCGGGTTGCAGCATGTTTGAGTTGTGGCAGTACACACGCCGGGCCGCCCCCACGCATTTCGGAGGACGGCCCAGAGTGACAGCTGGATAAAAAAACGGTGGCGGTGCTTACTCAGCCGCAGCTTTGTATTTTTTCACAGGATAGTTACGCGCCAGAGCATGTACACGACCCCCTGGGCGCTGACGACCATATTTCTCATTCAACGCTTCAATGAGCGTCTGCTGTACCTGCGCCTTGATCTTGCGCCCAAGCCCAGGATCTGGCGCGCCGCCAAAACCTTCTAGCAGGGAAGCTGTTGATAACCGAGCGTTGTACTCAGCGTAAGCGTGGACGACGATGCGGAATGATTCCTCGGCACCAACCAAGTGAAGCAATAGCCCCTCGGCTGCTGAATCGGCGTCAAACTGGAATAGGTAGCCTGAGAAGTTTTTGTGCTCTGCCGATAGGGAATCAAAAAGCACTTTTTCCATATCACGTGAAAGGTGTCCAGCCGGGCCACGCGGCGCGCGCGCCGTTGAACGGCGGCGGGTCTGCGCGAATGTGACTGATGTGACGATTAGGACGGTCAAGCAAATCACCATCCAAAAACGCCTACCCCCTGTCATGTGACACTCCTTTTCTACGGCCGCTGACGACCATCCCACCCCCCGACTATTAGGCTACTCGACACGCCTGCAACTAGCCTGGAGCGAAGTGTGCCGATGCCGGATGGTGGGAGAACAGGTACCCCGCCCGCCGTGATGAATCCTCAATCCTTTTGCGCCGGGAGGGTGCCAGTGTAATCGAGTCTCTAGGGTAACCCCCGACGGCCATCTTAGGGTGGCGCAATCAGATCGAAATATCGCGTGGGCTAATAGCAGTGTCAAGCGCGAACAGATCATAAAAATGGGAATTTGTCGCTCGGGCAGGTCAGACGAACCAAAACAAGAGAGCCAGATTGTAGACGGAGTGGATGATAGCACACGCTCCAACGCTTTTTCTTGTCAACTCGTAGGTGAGTGTCATAATCGCAGACAGAATCAGATATGGGATAACTGACCAGGGCGCCGACCAGATGTTAGGAGAGTGAAGCAGCACAAATCCAGCCGCTGCGATCGATCCGCCAACCAGTGGTCCCCACGCCGCGACACTGGCAGTTTGCAGCAGCCCCCTAAACAAAAACTCCTCCATCAAAGGCGCGGCCACCACAACCGTCATTAAGAGTAGAGCGATCTGCAACGGTGACGACAGCGCGGCAGAGATGACAACATCAACCCTCGGAACACCCAGTCCGGTCAGTGAGATAAACCACGCCACAAACACTCCCACGACCGCCGCTAAAGCAGAGGTTCGCCAGGGGAATCCGTCACCCCACAACATCACTAGCCAGTGGGCACCACGTCGCTTCAACCAACGCACGAGCACGACGGCAGCGGCCAGATTTCCCAAGAACGCCGAACCCAACGTTGACGTTGAATGTCCGATCCACAACCAAGCCCCTGCAAATGACAGCCCCGTCATTAGGATCTGCCATAGGACGATCCACGTAACCGCCTCAAACGGCGTCCATTGAGATATCAAAGATTCAGCGTTGCTGTCAATTTGCTTGTTCATGCAGATAAACCGAGTTCGATCTCGCTGCTGATGCCAGAGGCCAGCGGACAGAAGCACCTGGTGAAAAAAGTGGCGATTGAATATCCTGTCGCTCATTGAGGCAGTTCATTGCAGGCTCCGGTCTACGAAAGACCGCCTTCTGATACAACTACTCTCAAATGTAAGGCCGGTCACCTGCTACCTCGGACCCCTTGCGCGCCGGATTCGTGGCTCGTAGGATCGGTGTCGATTCGCCGTTGGGCGTTATATTGCTCGAAATATGAGGAATAAAAGATGTCGTTGATGTTAGCCCACCGAGGTCAGGTCATGGCCACAATAGTGATCTGTGATGGTGCGTCAAAGATGCTAAAACGTGCCGCTGATGACCTTGCGCGATGTTTGGGGGTGATGGTTGGTTCTGAGTCGGCTGAGATCGCAGGCAGTGGGAGCGGCACCCAAGGGGTGACGATTCATGTTGGACCCACAAAGATGGCGGTTGAAGCGGGGATTGATGTCGGTCGGCTCGAAGCGAACGCGTGTCGGCTGCTGACACAGGGAGAAACACTTTTCATCGCTGGTGGCGCGGATTTGGGAGTTCAGCATGGGATTTACTCGCTCCTGAGCGATCATCTCGGCGTGATGTGGGGATCGGCGGACCCGGTGTTTGAGGATATTCCGTTGGTGGATGAGGTGGAGATAGGCGAGTTGGATGAAACGACCACACCGTCGTTCGGATTTAGGGTATTCAGCGGCGGAGTTGTTGAGTGGAACCAGCGCAACCGCATCGACACCACCACAGCGGGGCTAAAATACTATGGCCACGGGCATGCGCTGTTTCGTATTCTGCCGCCAAGCAAGTACGCCGATCATCCCGAATACTACGCCTTCGTCGAGGGCAAGAGGCATGTGCCCGAAGCAGATGGACACACTCATGAAAATCCCTGCTTCACAAACAGCGATGTAATAAGACTGACGATAGAAGCCGCACGAAAGTCGTTCGATGAGAACCTCGATCAGACGACTTTCAGCCTGTGTCCCAACGACAGCGACTTTTTCTGTGAGTGCGACGAGTGTCAGAAGCTGGATGAGGGCCGTAAGCAGTTTCGTGGACGCAAAATGTATTCGGACAGCTATTTTCACTACGTCGAAGCGGTAGCGGCGGAAATAGCAAAAAGCCATCCTGATCGCTACCTGGGCACCTACGCATATTGGGTAACCGAGCTGCCGCCACGCCAGGTAGAAAAACTCTCGGATAATATTGTCGTTTATCTGACTCAAGATAGCAGTCAATATTTTGACCCGGACTACGAGCGACGCGACCACGACATGCTGCGCACATGGAACAAGGTCGCAGCAAATCTCTGCGTTTACGACTACTACGGATTGAGCTGGGTCACCCCACGGACCTATCCGTCCATCGCAGGACGCACGATTCCGTTTCTTCCAACAGTGGGTGTACACGGGTTCTACAACGAGGTATACCCCTACTGGGCGCATACGGGCCCACAACTGTATCTGGTAACCCAAATGGTGTGGGATGTGAGCAGAGATCCGTTGGATGTTATGGAGCGGTATTACAGCCGGATGTTCCGGGAGGTGGCTGGTCAGATGCGCCGATTCTACGAGATTCTGGAGACAGTATGGACCACCAGCACCAAGCCCGGACGCTGGTTTGAGGGGCTAAATGACCCTCATACACAGGCATGGAGATGGACGCCGACACAGCGCGAGGAGGCCTGGCAAGCGATTCACCAGGCGCACGAAGCTGTGATAGATGATGTGACTCGAAAGAGAATTCAGTATGTGCTAGACGGGTTTCACCACGCATATCTGTATATGAAAGCGTTTCACCGCGCAGTGGCGTTGAGGGAGGTCAAGCACCCGGATAGCCTCCGTGAGCAGATCGTTCGTCTGGCTGGGTTGGTTGACGCCAGGGAGCAGGTCTACTTGAACGTCTTGCAAGACGATGAAACGTATCCGACGGTGTACTACCGCGACACGCCTGAATCGGATGGCAGTCCGAGCCGTTTCGCCAAGCTGATTGCGAAATGGCGGCAGTCGATCGGGATGCGGATTGAGGAAGCACTCGACGGTCACGATGAGCTTAGGAAAACGCTTGTCGCAGAGAACGCGACTGTGCAGTCATTGATTAGTGACGCTGAGGACGACCTTCGGTGGTGACACCGTCAGCAGGTGGTGTTTGAGTGCCCAAGTTGTATAGCCAGCACCGGTCGCGGTGACTGGCTGGCCACAGTTCGGACGAAAGGTCGTCCTTTTCGGTGAATTTATATAGTTGCGCCGGTCGGTGAGGGCCTTCGCGTCTAGTGCCTTCCACTTTTTCCAGAACGTTGACGGACTGGATCTTTTTTCGAAAATTGCGTTTGTCTAGTTCGTGGCCCAAGATGACCTCGTACACCCGCTGAAGTTCTGTGAGTGTGAAGGTTTGAGGCAGTAACTGGAACGCAATGTTCGTGTACCCGATCTTGTTTCGCAACCGTGCTATCGCGTAGTCCAGAACGTTCTGGTGATCGAACGCCAAAGGGGGCGGTGACATAGTCGGTCGCCACTGAGCCTCGGTTGCATCGTCAGATTTGGGCTCCAGCGTCAGATGTTCGGATACGACAAGAGCGTAGTACACGACGGTAATCACTCTCGTGCGTGGGTCGCGCCCTGGTTCTCCAAACGTATAGAGCTGTTCCAAATAGATGTCTTTGACGCCAGTTTCACTAAACAACACCCTCCTGGCGGCTTCATCCAGCGCTTCCGACATCTCAACGAAGCCGCCAGGTAGTGCCCACATCCCGCCAAACGGGTCTGATTGACGACGAACTAGGAGGACTTTTAGCTGCTCTTCATCCACCGTGAAGACTATGCCGTCGACAGTTACCGTCGGGTGGGTGTCGCCCTCGTACCCGGTCTCGTGGCTGATAACTGCTGGTCGAGGGCTGTCCACGGCGGATGCATTTTGAGATTCGCTCAACGCGGCGCTCCTGGGACAGAACTTGATAGCTTTTGATAGGCACAGCAGCCGGGCGGCCACCACAATAAACATCGAATACTTTGGGCCCAAAATCAAGCTGCGGAGGCGGGCAGGCTACAGGTCAATTGACACAGCAACGCTCCTAACTCTTTTTATAAGAAGTGCTTATGTCCCAAAGCGCAGACGGATGACCACGACAGATTACACCACATATCGGTGGGGTTAATCTTTGCGATGCCCACGCAGGCAGCGACCTATATCGGTGATGGTTAGGCTATCGGATAGGTGCCGTGAGTTCGGACAGCATCGAACATGGCTTCGATGTTCGATGGGGGTGTGTTGGCTTGGATGTTGTGCACGGCTGCAAAGACAAAACCGCCGCCTGGAGCGAATGTCTTAATCCGCTCTTTGACCTGTTGATGCACTTCGTCTGGGGTCCCGAATGGAAGCGTGCGCTGCGTGTCGACACCACCGCCCCAAAACGTGATGTCCTGGCCGAATCTAGTTTTCAACACCTCTGGCTCCATACCTGCGGCGCTGGTCTGGATCGGGTTGATGGCGTCGATGCCAGCGTCCACGATCTGAGGGAGGAGGTTTGGGATCGACCCGCAAGAGTGTTGCCAAACTTTCCAAGGTGTGTGCGAGTGAATCCAATCGACCTGTTTGGCAAACCTGGGGGCAAAGAACTCTTGAAAACGCTCAGGGTTGAACATCTCGGCGCGTTGCGATCCGAAGTCCTGCCCGTCGATGACCACGATGTCTATTAGGTCACCCAACGCGTCGTAAGCACGTCGAAGGTTTGCAGTAGCCAGCTCGCAGCGCAGGTCGAGAAGGTCGTGGACATAGCCAGGGTCGGTCGCCAGGAGCATCAGAGCTTCTGGGATCGAGCCCACCATCCCCAGACCCCACCATCCCAAACCGGTGAGTATCAACGCTTTGTCGGTATATTTTCGCAGGTAGGCGGCCCGCTCACAAAGAAATTCCAACTCGTGTTCGTCAGGGGAGTTGGCATCACGGCGAACCTGATCGAGTGATGGAGGCTGCCACTCATGGTCAAGCTTGGTCATGGAATACATGTCGAAATAGTAGCCGTCTTTGGGCATTTTGCCTTCAATAGGCCTTTTATTGTCCCCACCTTTATGAAGTAGCCAATCGCCTTCAGGCGTGATCTCCACATTGAACGCGCCAGGCACCTCAACCTGGGTGCCATCGAAAAGCGTCCACGATTTGTAGTTCTCTCTCTGGATATCGAAAAAGAGCGCACGCGGTTCGACCGGAAGAGCATCGACCTGCCAACGTTCGGCCAGGTCTAGCTCCACCTCGCCCAACATCTGGAACAACTCGTAGACTTTCACAGCGCGGTCGTCACCCTTGTGCTGCAAATAGCGGTCCAGCGCCTGAGCCATGATGCCGCTCATGACAGTGCCGCCGAGATCGAGCGGTACCCGGTCAGGTTCATTGTGCGACAGAGCTGTCAGAACTCGCTCGCATGAGGTCATTTTTTTTCCTGTCTGGGATGGATACCGTCGCGGCGAATATGTTTCGCGCTATCGCCGCGAAGGCTGTGCTGATTGGCCAACGCCTAGCTGGTCAATTTACAGGAGTACTGGCCCGTTTATTTGGATGAGCCAGGGTGCTCAATGACCGCTTGTTCGAAATCTTTCTCGCTGATCGTTTCAAGAGGCTCCGGTGCGCTTGGGCAGGTGTTGACGCCGGTGACATGGTCGTTGCCAACGAACTTAGTCCATCTGGCTGCCCTCTCTAGGACGTCCAAAACTTCTTCGTTGTGAAAAATGGGATAAGTCTCGTGGCCAGGCCTGAAGTAGAAAATCCTGCCCTTACCACGATGCCAAACTGCGCCACTGCGGAAGACCTCACCGCCCTCGAACCAGGAAACGAATAGAAGCTCGTCGGGGTCGGGTATGTCAAAATACTCACCGTACATTTCGGTGTTTGGCAGTTCGATAAAACGGTCGATTCCCTGGGTAATCGGATGGTTTGGGCTCACTACCCACAGCCGCTCCTTCTCAGCAGCCTCACGCCAACAGAGCCCACAGCTCGTACCCATCAGCTTTTTGAAAATCTTGGAAAAGTGGCCGGAGTGCATGACGATAAGGCCCATGCCATCAAGCACGCGGGTCTGTACGCGGTCTACTATCTCATCTTTGACCTCTCCGTGGGCGGCATGACCCCACCACATCAGTACATCGGTTGCATCCAGCACCCCTAGGGTAAGGCCGTGGTCTGGCATGTCCAGAGTCGCGGTGGTCACGGAGATATCAGGCTGTTTGCGCAGATAATTGGCGATGGCACCGTGGATACCGTCGGGATACATCTTTCCGATCGCTTCGACTTCGAGCTCGTGGACGAACTCGTTGTAGATAGTCACGTTCAGATCAGGCATTTTTTCTCCTTTTCTGTCGCTAGATATTTTGTGTCCGGCTGGTGGATGTATAGTGGTGATTCAGACGCACCATTTTGGGGCGATCTGTTCAGTCTCGTCGCTGGTGATAAGCCAGTCAAGAAGTGCGGTCCTCATCTCACTCACCACACCTCTATAGTTCTCATCCTGCGCAAGATTATTCATCTCTTCGGGATCGTCTGTCATGTCAAACAGCTCATCTTTGCTGTCGACGTAGTAGCAGTATTTCCAACGCTGGGAGCGGACCATTTTCGCATCGGGATGTTTGATGCCTCCAACTCCCAGATCCGGTTCGTAAGTGAATTCAAGCGAGCCGGCTGTAATCACTTCAGGAATAACGTTTTCGGCGAATACATATCTCCTCGGCTCATATTCGATGTCCGTCCTACCGCTAGCGATGGCTCCTGCCAGGCTTCGGCCCTGGTTGGTGGTTGGAGTGTCCAGGTCGCACAGATCAAACAGCGTACTGAACAGGTCCGTAGACTCGACAAGATCGGTCTGCTTACCAGGTTCGATCACATTGGGAAATCGGATCATCAATGGCACATGAACCGCACTTTCGTAAAACGCGTTTTTGCCATTAATGCCGTGCTCGCACAAAAAATCACCATGATCGCTGGTGAACACCACCACTGTGTCGTCTCGAAGGCCCAAGTTTTCCAGAGTGGCAAGCGTCTGCCCCACCTCGTAGTCGATCTGAGTGATCGCGGCGTAGTACGACCTGTACATCCACAGAAGCGTGTCTCTTGGAATCTCAAAATCACGCGTGTTGCCCCGCAGCGCCAGTTTCTGCACCGGAATAGGCAGTGACACCATGTATTCCATGTCCACGCTGGCGGGAAGAGGAATATCGCAATCGTTGTACTTCGATGCCCACGGCTTCGGCACCTCAAATGGGGAGTGCGGGCGCCAATAGGAGGAGAACAGAAAAAACGGCTTCTGCTGTTGGGCGAACTGTTCCATCATCCCCCGTGTGTGCTCTCCGCACCAGGTCGTTTCGTGGTACGAGTTGGGTATAGCTGCTGTAAACGGGTTGCCGTCTGGCGTTGGAGATGCACACTCGCGGTAGGAATCTGCAAACTGGGGCGCTGTGGATTCAAGCCACTTGACGTAGTCAGAATTGGAGTCGGTTGGGCCAGCATCGTGGATTAGTCCCATGTCGAAGCCGGTGGACAACGCAGACTCGCGACTCGGTGGCCAGTAGTGGAGTTTGCCTACAAATCCGGTCTGGTAGCTCTCGTTTTTTAGGTGTTGCTGCAAAAGGGTTTCGCTGGAATTGAGAGGCGTGTAGTTGACACGGTTTTTGTGTGAGCGCGGGTATCTACCTGTAAAAAACGTTTGCCGCGACGGGACACAAACCGGGGCTTGGACATAGCAGGATGTGAAGTTGGCCGACTCTTCTGCAAGTGCGTCCAGATTTGGCGTGTCGATCAACCGATTTCCGTTGGCACCGACGCAGTCAAACCGATGCTGGTCGGTCATTATGAAAAGAATGTTGGGTCTGTCGGGATGGGACATAGCTCAGTCCGGTATAAGGAGGGTTCGCCTGGGTGTTTACGGTCGTTAGAAGTAACGCGAACGACCAGCAGTTGTCAATGTGAACCTATCGGCCCTCAATGTGGCTGCGTCGTCTACGATAGTGACCGCAGCATCGGTGTTAGTCACTGTGCAAATAGATATTTACGACCTTTACTGGCAGCTGGTGAGAACGCTGGACTCGCCGTACAGGGGCGAACCGCTGCGTCGAGAGGTCTGGGATGGGAGGGACGCGCTGGGGCGTCCGGTGACAGGCGGCGTCTATCTGGTGCAGGTTGTGGCAGGGGCGATGATCGAGCGTTGGCGGCACGAATACAACGCGGTCTGTCCACACAGTTTGTTGGGCTATCGACCGCCAGCGCCAGAGACAATAGCATGGGGGGAGCTCCCCCCGACCCCACACACTCACGATGGCCCAATACTAACTTTCAAAGTGGACCGACTATGAGGAGTAGGTCAGCCACCCCTACGAATTGAGATGCGCTTCGTGTAGTTTCTCCGACATGCTGCATCGCTGACAGACTATAGTCGATAGATAGGAGATAGAACGTGGATATTGGAGTCGCCAGGCGGACGATCACACCGCAACGGCCGGTATTTCTAGCCGGATACGCCTCACGCGATCACGAGTCTGAGGGGGTGTATCAGGACCTGCTGGCAACAGCGATGATGATCGGCGACGGTTCGACCCGCGCCGTGATTCTTCACGCCGATCTTCTATATCTGGACGAAAACCTTGTAGAGGCGATTGAGGCCGGAGTGCTGAAAAAGACGCACTTGAGGCCCGACCAGTTGGTGCTCACCACAACCCACACCCACTGCGGACCTTCTATTCGCGAGCGGGACGGAGGGCTGTGGCGGAAAATTGATGCTGAGTACCTGCCGTGGTTGATTGAGCAGTTGGTGGGGGTGATCGTAGACGCGGTTGCCGATCAAGGACCAGGCATTTTCAGATACGGCGCGGGATACTGCGACATTAACGTCAACCGCCGCGTCATGACTGATGACGGCATAGCAATGCGTCCCAACCTTGTCGGGGCCGTGGACAAACGAGTTCACGTCATTGAGGCGGTGGACATCAACGGCGAAACAAAAGGCGTCCTCTACTCATATACCTGCCACCCGACAACAATGGGCGGATATCAGATCGGCGGCGACTATCCTGGGTTCGCGACACGGTTTATCGAAGATCAGTTCCCAGGAACGTTGGCGTTATTTGTTCAGGGCTGTTCAGGGAACATCAGGCCAAATAATATTGATGAAGACGGCGCGTTTCGATCGGGACCGCTAGAAATTGTAGAGCGTTTTGGAACGGCGTTGGGACACGCGGTTGCTGGCACTCTTGATGGAAGGTCGATGCGTGAGGTGTATGGCAATCTCTCGTTGGCGCACAAAATCATTGAGTTACCGCTGGCAGAACACCCGACAGTCGATGAGGTAAAAGCCTACCTCGACAGCGACAACCAGTACCGCAGGATTTGGGCTGAAAAACTGCTGGCGCTGGATGAGACTGGCGAAAACTGGCCGACGACCATGCCGTTTCACTTCCAGCAGCTAACTATCGGCGACCAGTTGACCCTTGTTGCTCTGAGCGGAGAGGTGTGCGTGGAGATCGCGTGGCGGATCGAACATCTAATGATGCCTCGCCCGACAATTGTGGCAGGCTACACGAACGCATCGATCACCTACATCCCCTCAAAAGCGATCTACCATGAAGGCGGCTACGAGGTCGATGGCAGCTACTTCTACGACATCCTACCATCGCCCTATGCCTACAACATAGAAGACCTCATCGCCCAGACCGCCTACGACATCATCCCCCGCTGCAAAGGCGGCGACCGACGACGCGCCGGCCGACGACGACCCTCGGAGGGGACGGGCTAGCATTTCGATCGAACTGCGGCGTCAACATGCTGAACTCATCAGGAAGCTTTTAGCAGCCTCGTCTTACTGCCTTTGCGAAATCCAGCTACGCGAGCAGCGATGGAAATAACCCCAAAACACTCATGCGCAGTCTGACTTCGCGGCGTTATCGTTACTCGTCGTTCAGCAACCAGGACATGAGCCAGTTGAGGACGGAGAAGGAGAGGGCACCTTTGAATGCAGCCCAGAAGCCGCCGACCCAGAACAAGGGGATGAAGAGGTCTAACATCCATAAAATGAGGGCGTTTATCACTAAGTAGAACAGGCCAAGAGTTAGGAGAAGTGCTGGGAAGGGGAAGAGAAAGACGATGGGCTTTATGAGGAGATTAAGTAGCGCGAAGACGATTCCGGCGAAGATATAGTCAATCAGGTCGGCACCGTGGTAATCCACGCCGTTGACAAGTGAGACAGTAAGCCACAGACAGAGGGCGTTGAGCACCAACCTGAGTGCGATGCTTTTCATCCGGGACATCCCCTTTTGGTCTGTACGCACAAAGACGCCACGTCAGCAAAGACGTAGCGCCCTCAAATCAAGCTTGCCAGCAAAATCTCCGATACCACCACTACATGTCAGACTAACTCAGAATTCTATGAGAACAGGCGCTTTAGAAGGCCCCCACTCTTGACATTCTGAAGGCGCTCCAACGCCTCTTCCTGAGTCTCGACAACGTCGAACACCTGATTCATGGCGGTCTCAGCAAAGAACATCTGAATGACGGGCTTCTGATTGAAAATTACCAGATCTCCACCTTCACGCAGAAGACGTTTGTAGGTCGTGATTAGCGCTCCAATGGCTGTACTGTCAGCTATTTCGACCTCGTCGAAATTTATCCCGATGGCACGACGGCCCTCATCTACTTCGGCAAGAAGTTCATCGCGAAACTACTCGACCCCGTTAATTACAGTGACACGCTCGTCAAGGAGGTGATACACTATTGCGTCACCATGCTCCTCGCGGGAGTAGTTCATCGCCGCCCCTCCTAAATCACATTCGTGCCCTAAGGAATAAATGGTGCCCGGTTTCCTGACCCCTTCACCGAACGCCACAAAAACTAAGGCGCGTGCGCGAGTTTGTCAAGACACTGATCTGCATAGCTACTTGCGAGTGCGCCGATGGTGCTCCAAAGTCCTTTAGAGAAGTAGATGGAAGACTACATGACAGAATCCCCACGCCAGAAAATTACGTCCTCAGCCGTTGTAATTGTGCTCATACTGGTGGTGATGGATGGTGGTATGGTAGCTGCGGTGAAACTTGGATTGACGGATGTACCGCCGCTTCGGTACGGCGCGGTACGAGCCTCCATCTTGATTGTCTGCCTCCTACCTTGGATGGTTTTACACGCTCCGTGGAGAGTCATCGCGGAGCATTTCGCGATGATCTGGCCGGTGTCCTTGGTCATGACAGCAAATGCGGCGGGTTTTCTTGTCGGATTGGGGGGGGCACATCTGTGGCGAGAGCCACGATAATAGCCAACCTTCAGCCGATGATGGTGGCGATAGGGGCACACCTGTGGCTAAGAGAGGACCGCACAACGCGAACAGGAACGATCGGAATGAATTGTCGCGCTTACAGGCGTGATCAGCGTGCTGGCGGACAGAGTAGGCTCGAAGGGATACTCCACCTTGGGAGGCGATGCGATCTTGGTGGGAGCTGTTGTCGCTTAGAGCTTTCAGGTGTTGCTGGAAAAACGGGCGCTGGAGGTCGTCTCTCCGGTGGATGCTGACATTCTGGACGGTAGCGACCGTGGGGGCAGCTTTTTGGACACTCACACTCACGCTGGAGTCGATGCCTATATCTGGCCTACTCCTGCCGCTGACGATGGACTCTTTGGCATACGCAGGGATCGTCAATGGCACTTTGGCCTATGTCGTATTTAAGACGATGCTAAAAAGATACCGCGCTAGGGCTTTAGCGTCTTTCAATTTTGTGATCCCAGTGGTAGGGGCGGGGCTTGGCGTGCTCCTGTTCGACGAACCGTTGACCTGGCAACTTGCTGCGGGGGCGGTGAGTGTCGGGGTCTGGCAGGTCAATCGTAATCAGTAAGCATATCGGTCAGAGGAGAGGATCATATCGATCCGGTAGGTCGATCAGCACGGCGTCCTTGCGTTGTGCATGTTTTTTTTTGATCTTAATCATCACGGCACGAACGTATCGAGATGGACTGATTAGGGGGTACAGGTGGTGCGTTTGACTCGACTGCTACTGCTGTGGGTTGCTGTTGTAGCCGGCGGTTGCGGTGGTGGTCCGGTGATGCTCACGTTTGCCCGCCCAGATATCTCCGTCCAGGTAGACGCTGCTTTCGACTCATCGGTTTTTGGTTTCACCCAGGCCGATCCCGACGTTCAGGTCAGAACCGTTGAAGTGGACATCGGCAGGTATCGCGGTGGTTGGCTCGATTCGGTGCTGACATCTGAGACACCACCCGATGTCTATCTGCAGTGGACTGGTGAGCCGATCAGGCAACACGCCACAACTGGGCTTTCGAGAGACCTGAGTCGGGTTCTTGCTGCAAGGGAGATCGACCCCAGGGTTTGGACCACCGTTACGCACAAGGGCGCAAAATATCTCACCCCGGCGCTAGCCGCAGAGACCATCATCACCCCGGCGACCAGTGTCAGCCCGCTAGACGGTGGCGTCAACAGCCTCATCAAGCATCTGGGGCAAGCAGCTGTCAAACGGATTTTTTCGCTCTCAGGCAGATCAAGATTTACCGACGACGACGTCATCGCCGCGTTGGGGTCGGATGCGGCTGTGGAGATAGGCGGTATTCCGCCTGCTTTTGAGATTGTCGGTCTGGCGGTCTTCAGCGGGTCAGAACATCCACAGGCGGCGAGCCGACTTGCTAGCGATCTGGGAAACCTGACAGAAATTGAGTCGGGGCGTTGGCGACCTGTGGCGGAACTATCTGTAGCTCCTTGGCGTCTGGTACCTCGACTGTCCTACGATAGAAGGATACTTGGGCGGTTTGAGGCAGCGATGGACCAGATCGCCCAAGGCTTGGGCTCTAAAGAAGCGATGGCACGGCTTGAGAAGGGTCTACAGCCTCTAAGAGATTCTGTCGCCGCCAGACGCGGACCAGTCTCGATCAGGTTCGCCCACACAACGACCGGCGGAGCTGAGCGACCTGTGATGACCTGGGCGCTTAAAGAGTTCGGTCGGCGTCATCCAGATATCGCTGTCACTGAGATCGCAATGGATGACGATATCTACGAAGACCTGGGTCTTATCACGATGTTTACCGATGGTCGCCCACCGGACGTCTACTCTCAGTGGGGCGGTTGGCTCGTGGGCAAATACGCCCGGATCGGATACGCCAAAGACCTGACCGACGACCTCAATATCGACGCTTGGGGCGATGAGATAGACGGCCGTGCCTGGCCACCGGCGACGTGGCGTGGTCGCAGGTATATGATTCCCACGGCGTTTTCGGTGACGACACTCTACTGGTATGACAGAGCCCGACTGGCGGACTGTGGCGGCGAGGAGCCAAAGAGTTGGGATGGGCTGCTTAAGATGGGGGACTGCATTCGGCTCGGTGGGCGTGCGCCATTTGCCTTTGGCAACCGCGAGAAATGGCCGTTGGGTAACTGGGCGGCGCATCTCGTCAACCGCGCGATGGGCGATGTGGGATACAGACGTCTCCTGTCGCTTGATCCAGATATGCCATTCACTCATTCCGAAGTTGCGAAGGCGTTTGAACTGATAGCGGACGCTGCCCAAAAAAAAATGTTTAACGACGGCTTTACCGCGCTCAGCGACGATGAAGCGCTTATTGAGTTTCTACACGGGCGCGCGGTGTTTCTGCCGCTGGGCAACTGGATCGCCTCAATGCTCCCGGAACTCGCGCCACCTGAAATGGAGGTTGGCGGATTCAATCTTCCTCCACTGGAAGGCGGTTTGGGCGACCAGACGAGCATCATCGGGCTGACCACCGGATATATGGTCTCCGCAACTACGGATTTTCCAGATGAGGCGCTGGACTTACTGCGATGGTTGTCGAGCGTCGAGGTCCAGAGTCGCATGGTCGCTGCCGGATCGTACTCCACTACCCGCGCCGCAGTTGGCGACACGACTGCGCTTACCCCAGCGCTCAAAGTTGTCAGGCGCATCTACGAGTCAGGCACCTCAATAGTGCCAGCACCAGATGTTGGGTTTGATCCAGCGATGGCTGATCTGTTTTACGACGCCGCTGCAGCAATCGCTGACGGATACCTGAGCGTGGACCAAGCGCTTGAGCGCGCCCAACTGGCCTCAGAGTCGCTGCGCCGCCAACTTCCATGACCATCCCTGGTCTAAAGAGTATTCGCCACTCTGAAGGTTTTGTTTTCATCGCTCCTGCGGTGGTGATATTCATAGCTTTTGTGGCGGTGCCGGTGGTTGGTACGGTGGTTACGAGTTTCGTTGTGTGGGATGGGATTGACCGCCCGGTATTCAATGGACTCGGCCATTTTGTCCGCGCGCTGACAAGTGATCCCATTCTAGCCCGGTCGTTTGCCAATAATCTGATCTATTTTGTCGCCACTCTGGTACTGGAAGTGGTCTACGGATTGGCTCTAGCGCTGACGCTCAATCGTCGAGGAAAGACCGCAGCTATCTGCCGCGCTGTGCTTTTTAGCCCGATGATGCTATCAGGTGTGGTGATCGGGCTTCTCTGGAGGTTTGCTTACCATCCCAGCAGCGCTGTGGGTTTGGCCAACGGTGCTCTGTCGGCGATCGGGCTGGATGGTTGGACGCAACCATGGCTCGCGCAAACTGGAACCGCGTTGGCAGCGATATGCCTTACTAGCGGATGGGCGTACGCAGGTTTCTACATGATTCTGTTTCACGCGGCTCTTCAGCGGATACCGAACGAGCTGTACGAAGCGGCTGCTCTAGACGGCGCAAGCTGGTTGAAGACTTTTTGGGGGATCACCCTACCGCTCCTAAAAGAGACCACTTTCGTTAGCGTGTTGTTGTGCTTTACCGGGGCTTTTAAAGCGTTTGACCTGATCTATGTGATGACCGACGGCGAACCGCATCACACCACTGAGATCGTTACGACATGGCTGATAAAAGAGGCGTTCGATAGAGGGCACCTGGGTTACGGTTCAGCGATCGCAGTGCTCTTGATGATCGTCATATCAGCCGGAGCGTGGGCGCTGACCCGCAAGAGTTCGTTCAAACCTGCGATGGAGTATTAAGAAGTGTCGCGGCGAGATTTGGCAGAAACACCCATGGCGTTCGTGGCTGTTTTGGTGGCTGTGCCCACAGGGTTCCCGCTTGTGTGGATGTTCTACTCGTCGCTCAAGAGCAGCCGCGAGATTTTTGCTTCACCGTGGAGCATTCCCAGCGAGTTCTTGTGGGAGAATTTTGCCCGCGCTTGGACTGTGGGACGTGTTGGACTGTTCGGCTATAATAGCCTCTTAGTGACTGGGGGTACAATCTTCCTTGTGTTGTTGTTGGCTTCCCTTGCGGCTTTTGCGTTTGCTCGGTTGTCGTTTCCAGGCAAAGAGCTGCCGTGGATGATGATGTTGGCGGGGCTGGCGGTTCCGAGCCAGACCGCTGTAGTGCCGCTCTACCAGGTCGTGAAAACTTTGGGCCTGCTCAACACGAGAACCGGTCTGGTCCTCTGCTACTCTGCGTGGTCGCTTCCGTTGGCGATTGTTATCTTGAGAGCGTTTTTCAGGACGGTGCCAAAAAACTTAGAAGATGCTGCACGTTTGGACGGCTGCTCATCATTTGGTATTTTCAGGCGGGTGTTCTTGCCGCTTACAACTCCAGCGTTGGGAACCGTCGCTATAATTACTGGGCTGGGGGCGTGGAACGAGTTCCTGTTGGCGCTGCTTTTCATACGCGACCAGGGGCTAAAGACACTGCCTTTGGGGATGTACTTTTTTCAAGGAACGCACACGACAGACTATCCGCTTGTTTTTAGTGCGCTTACGATCGCAAGCATACCCATGATACTGCTCTTTGCAGTTGGGCAAAAACATGTGATCGGGGGCCTGACGGCCGGGGCGATCAAGCAGTAGACGATATCGGACCCAAAAGGAGAAAACATGCGCGTCATCATCGAAAAAGATTACGAGGCGATGTCAAATAAGGCCGCAGGGTTCATCGCTGACCTGGTCCGCAAAAAGCCGCACTGCGTGCTGGGGTTAGCGACAGGGAGCACCCCGGTGGGTCTCTATGAGCGGCTCATACATCTGCATCTAAATGAGGGGCTCGACTTCTCGAAAGTGACAACTTTCAATCTGGATGAGTACTACGGGCTGGCACCGAATCACGACCAGAGCTATCACTATTTTATGCACGACAAACTTTTCAATCACATAAACATCCCCGCCCACCAGATAAACGTTCCTTCGGGCCTGGCCAGAGATGTTGATACGTGGTGCTCCAACTACGAGCAGCACATCCGCGATGCTGATGGGATAGACATCCAGGTGTTGGGGATCGGTGGCGACGGTCACATCGCCTTTAATGAGCCGGGATCGTCTCTGGGTTCGCGCACACGTATCAAAACGCTCACTGAGGAGACCATCAGCGATAACGCCAGATTTTTCGATAACGCCGATGACGTGCCCCAGTTCGCGATCACGATGGGCGTCGGTACTATCATGGAGACCAAGCAGTGTCTGCTCATGGCTAACGGTGACACCAAGAGCAAAGTGCTAGCTGAAGCGATAGAGGGGCCGATAACGGCTCAGGTTACAGCTTCGGCGCTTCAGTGGCATGCCAGCCTGGTAGTGATGTGCGACGAGGCTGCTGCTGGTAACCTGACACGTCACGACTACTACAACCATATCGAGCGGATGTCATCTAAAATGGACACATTGAGGTAGCTCTACACTTTGGTCTGACGCGCACAACCAAACATTCAAAGCATCAGCCGCCGGTAACACCACACTTATGGAGGCGATGCAGAATGCATAACGCCCAAAATATAGATAGACGTGAGTTCGCAAAGCGTGCAGCACTGGGAGCAGGAGCACTATTAGCAGGAGGCGCCACGGCTGTTTTCGGCGGCGAAGCTGAAGATGCGTTGGACTCTCCAACATTTATGCAGCAGCCGCTCGGATACGCTTTCGACGCGCTTGAGCCCCATATCGACGCCCGGACGATGAAGATTCACTACAACCTCCACCACGCCGGACACGTTCCCAAGCTCAACGCCGCGCTTGAGGATGCCGACGCGATAGGGGACGGTAGCGTAGTCTGTCTGTTGCGCAATCTGGATGAGGTACCAGATGAAAAAAGACAATCTGTCATGAACTCTGGAGGCGGCGCGGCCAACCACGAACTTTTCTGGGACATAATGAGTCCAGACGGAGGTGGTGAATCCACCGGCGCACTGGCGGCAGAGATCGGTCGGACGTTCGGGGGATTCGGCGATTTCAAGGAAGATCTGTCCAACACGGCCGTCGGACAGTTCGGCAGCGGTTGTGGAATGTCACAAACTGGACACGAGTTGCTCAACGCTTTGAGGTAGCTATGAGGTAGCCAGTCGGGGCTCATAGCTGCGCCAAATGGAGGGACGAATGGGTATGAGTGCTAAGAACGCGTCGGACGTTTTTGATATTACCGTCATCGGCGGTGGGCCAAGCGGTCTGTTCGGCGCGTTCTATGCAGGTCTGCGGCAGATGAAGACCAAAATAATCGACAGTCTGCCCGATCTTGGCGGGCAGCTCTCGGCGCTCTATCCAGACAAATACATTTACGACTTCCCAGGATATCCGCGGGTGCTGGCGAAAGACCTTGTAGAAACGCTTGTGGAACAGACCAAACGCCACGACCCAACAATCGTCTTGGGCAACCGTGTGGTCGAGCTTGAGCGTGTTAATGAAGACCTCATCAAGCTCGTTACGGGGGATGGCGCTGAACACTTTACCAGGACGGCGTTGGTATGTGGAGGAGTCGGTGCGTTTAGGCCCAGGACGCTCAAGCTAGACGGAGTTGACGATTTCGAACCGTCCTCAATTCTCTATGCTGTCGAGGACAAAGAGCGGTTGCGCGGAAAGCGGTTATTGATAGTAGGCGGTGGCGATACCGCAGCCGACTGGGCGATTCAGCTCGCCGATGTAGCGCAGTCGATCACGCTCATTCACCGCCGCGACGTTTTTCGCGCCCACGAAGACAGCGTCAACCAGCTTCTATCCTCTGGAGCTACGATAAAACTGTTTCGCGAGCTTAAGGCGCTGCACGGTAACGGTACGCTCACCGGTATTACGGTGTTTGACAACCGCACGAAAGAAGAAGAGCGGATCGACGCCGACGTTCTGCTGGTGACTATAGGGTTTTTGGCGGATTTGGGGCCGATAGCAGACTGGGGCATTCACGTCGAAAAACACGCCATTGTCGTCGATACCACAATGGCGACAAACCTCCCTGGCGTTTTCGCTGCCGGCGACATCTGTACTTACGCTGGCAAGCTGAGACTGATAGCCACTGCGGTTGGGGAGGCGGCGACAGCGGTCAACCACGCCAAACATTTCCTCGACCCCAAAGCCAAAGTCTACCCTGGCCACTCCAGCGAGATGGACAAGTCCGTCGGAGTCAGGATAGATGAAAATCTGCTAGTGATTTAGGCACATGAGTTGACATCTGATCCCATATCGGTTTGCAGCTTCTGTAATGCCTCTGAGAGTGGATGAAGATCGGATTGGCTCCAATTGATGAGGCGCTACCTCCAACTTGCTGAACCAGTTGTCTGGCCATGCTGCAACATCCAGGGAAACCCGTCAATGAGAAAAAAAACCGTCGTCTTCTATGAGCCTTCCGATCTGGACACGTTTGATGGGGTAGTCTTTAGCCCTTACAAGCCAACGAAACGGCCGACCCCGGTGGTGACCGGTGACCTTCCTGATGAACAGAACGCTATCGGGATGTATGGAACTGTTCTGCGTGACCAGACAACCGGGCTTTTTCGGATATGGTATACCGGTATCAAGCCGAGAACTATGGCCAGGTATGCTGAATCGGGCGATGGAATCATCTGGAGAAAACCGGTCGTTGCTGATGAACGTTGGGTGGATGTCAACTGCACCAACGCGGTGATCGAAGGGCAGTTCCCGGTGGTCATATCTGATTCAGAAGCGGACGACCCGCTTGATCGCTACCGCATGTTTATCTGGAATGGGCGCATGGATCTCTTCCGATCAGAAGACGGGATCGTCTGGCAGCGACATCCAGCGAGGTGGAACCCGGTCTGGCCGATAGAGACCGGCGAGGGGTTAGGTGAGGTTCCGATCCCGTTCTGGGACCCGGTTCGTCAAGAATACATCGCCATGACCCGCATCTGGACAGGTCCGAGACCCAAAGCTCACGAACGTTCGTGGAATGCCGATCGCGGTGAATACATCAAACCGAGCAGTGGCAACCTGAGGATGATAGGCCGTGGCACTTCGCCAGATGGGATATTCTGGACAGGGCCTGACATAGTCTACAACTGTGATGATCTCGATCCGCTGGCTTCGCAGCCATATGAGTTCGCAGCATGGCCCTACGCCGACCGCCACTTGGGTCTTGTGGGTATTCTCCACAGCGCTCGCCATCCTGACCAATCGCTGGCGAACACTCTGCGGCTCTACCTGGCATGGAGCACGGACGGCTGCTACACCTGGTCGCGTCTCTCCGACCGACTCCAAGAGTTCGTTCCTCTCGGAGACGACGGCGATTGGGATGGCGGGATGGTAACACAACCGACGCGGCTCACCGAGGTTGATGATGAGTGGTGGTGCTACTACGGCGGGCACAAGAACCGACACGTGGCGAGTAACGACACCGAAGACGGGATCGGACTCGCTACAATGCCAAAAGGGCGTCTCGTCGGGATGACATCCGGCGCAGACGTTGGAACCGCGACCACTCACTCACTACAGCCTGGCATCGGTGAGTTCTGGGTCAATGCAGACGGCAGAACCGGCGAGGTCCGTGTGACACTTCTCGGTGATGATCCGAACCTGCCCCAAGGGGGTTCCGACCCCATCGTTTCCGACGGTGTGCGTACACCGGTCACATGGACCGGTCGGACGTGGAACGGCAGCAGCAGGCAGAAAACGAAGATTCAGTTCGAAATCACAGCTGGTGGGACACTCTGGGAGTGCGGTTGGACGATTTGATCGAGCGTAGGAGCCTACGGAGCGACCACGACAGCGCTAGTCGAGCGAGAGTGCGAACAGTTCAGCGTTTGACAGGTGAATCCGCGCCAACCGATCGCCTTCAATATCGCTCAGATCACCGCCTCTCCAGAGCGCGGAGTGGCTGAGTGAGTCGCCTTTGATGGGCACAGCTTCGTCGAATGTAAACCCATCGGTTCTATACCCGTCCGGGTCCAGCAGCTCGACGCGTATCTCGCCTTTTGAGGCATCAGCGTTGAAGTTCATTACTGAGTGCGGCGACATGTCCAACGACCTCAAAGTGACCTGCCCGATGTCGTAGAGCGGCGATGACAGTGTAGGCTTATCGCTCACAGATACGGACTTGATTCCGGCGAACCTGTCACGGGGTAGAGACCAGCCAACGCCAACGCCGCAGCGGTGATATCGAACTGCTTGCCGTAGCGCTCAAACCCGTCAAAGTAGAGGATGTCACCGCCGAGAAAGATCGCCGCGTTTGCTGATTCGATCACATAACAAAGCGCACTGTCGTCTGCCCAATCGCGCCCGTCTACTGCGTGGATCACCACGTCGCCTGTCTGCCACTTTTGCCCGTGTGCCACCTGTTTGACACTCTTTTCTGACAAACCAAACTCGTGCATTTGCTCGACGGAAGACGACGGCCCGACATACACCGCATCGGGGTTGTTGGTCTCAATCTCCAACAGCGTCTCCCGGTGGCAGTGATCGCCGTGACTGTGGGTGGAAAATACTGAGTCGGCCTGTCGAAAGGGGCCATCGGCACAGCGATCAAGCGCATCCAGTCGGGAGGTGATGAATCGCCGAAATAGGGGACTGCGTAGACCACCGAATCTTCGGATTTAACAGCCATGGACGGCCCGCCTAACGACCATCTCAGGTCGCCAGCGTCAACCACTGCGGACTCTATCTCATCGACCAACAGTCGGCCCCACTGCGAATGAATCATATCACGAAACCCTTCATCGTTTTTGGTGATCGACCTACCAATACCAACGACCAGCGTTCGTCAACAACACGGTTGACCGGTCGTGAGCAATCTAAGTAGATTTACTTTGCGGATGATGAGAACCAAAGTTAAGGAGGTGCCATGCAGATCCATATTCGCTACTGTGCGGATTGAGGATATGAGCCAAAAACCGCCAGGCTGGCGGAGCATATTCTCACCAACCTCAAGAAGAGTGTCACAAACTTGAGCCTTGAACCTTCAGGTGGTGGCGCCTTTGAGGTTACCGTTGACGGGAACCTCATCTTCTCCAAACTGGAGCAAGATCGCTTTCCTGAGCACGACGAAATAATGGCTGCTATTCCAGCCTGAATATCCACACATTGGTTTTTGTTGCGCCCTTCGCTGCACGATTCGCCGCAGAGGGCGTCTTTTTGTCCTGCTCCAACGCCTTCAGAGATTCACCGCATACCTTTGGTCACACCAGAGATCGGCACAGACATACTATGACATGGGATGACACCCAAAAACTTATCTCCACCCAAGGCCAGGAGCTGTTGGGACGATTGAGTGAGCTGTGGCCAGCATCCGTCGCTGATTTGACGAGGCTGTGTAAGTCCTTTGAGCCAGTGCTGGTCGCGAACGCTGCAACGCTTATGGAGATTCGAGGTCGCGCTAAAGACAAGTTCCGCAGTGCTGATCTAATGCTTTTTGATCGTCCTGGATACGAACAGTCTACAGGGACAGAGATAGCAGAGCATCTCGCCAGGCGGTTTGAGGGTGCCAAAAGAATCGCCGACCTCTGCTGCGGCATTGGCGGTGATGCGTTGGCGTTGGTGGGTGTAGCGCCTGTAGTGGCGGTGGATACCGAACCTGTAAAAGCCTTGATGACCCGCTACAACAAGAAAACTGTATTGGGATCAGGTGCCCGCCACGGCCTCAGCGCTGTCGCGGCTGATGTCACCAGATGGGTCCCAGAGGCCGACGCGATTATGTGGGACCCAGCCCGTCGTATCGACTCTCGCCGTATCGTCAACCCAGCCAAATACAGCCCGTCAATCGCACTGTTGGACAGGCTTAGAGAGTTGACACCAGAGGTATGCGCAAAAGTCGCGCCTGGCGTCGGTTATGAATCGATCCCCAGCGACGTGGAAACTGAGTGGGTATCCTCTCATGGACAGTGTAGAGAGGCGGCTTTTTGGTGCGGGCGCTTTATTACCACCCGTCGCCGCGCTACGGTGCTACCAACCGGCGATACACTGACGACCGACGACGCTAAAGAGTCGCGAGTAGGCGATGTAGGAGCCTTTCTGATCGACCCAGATCCGGCGGTTGTGCGATCGCACTTGGTACAGCGTCTGGCGGCAAAAACATCTGGCTGGCGAATCGATGGACAAATCGCATACCTATGCACCGACGACGCCGAATCAACACCTTTTGGCACAAAATTCGCCGTTGAAGAGGTGATCCCCTACGGACTAAACAAACTACGCGAATACCTAAAAAAACGCTGTGTGGGGTCAGCCGAGATTAGGCGGCGAAGATTCCCGGTTAATCCCGACGAATTGAGGAGCCGCCTCAAGCTGTCTGGCGATGAGCATCGGACCCTAATCTGCACCAGAATAAAGGGCAAGACCGTGGTTATCGTTTGCCACAGGCAACCCTCGTAAGGTATGTCGCAGCAACCGCTGCCCAAGTCGTTTTACGACCGGGATACCCAGGTAGTCGCCTCGGAACTTTTGGGCTGCCAACTGGTCATCACAGCCGATCAGCAGCGTATAGCCGCGAAAGTAGTCGAGACCGAAGCGTACCTCGGTGAAGACGACCTGGCATGCCATGCAAGTCACGGACGCACCAAACGCAACGACGCCATGTATGGACCACCTGGCTCAGCCTACATCTATTTCGTTTACGGGATGCACTACTGCTTCAATGTTGTCACTTTGGGCGAGGGTACGCCGCACGCCGTTCTGATACGGGCTGCGCAACCGGTTTGCGGGTTGGGGCAGATGCGCACCAACAGGCGCAATCCGCGCACCGGCAAGACTCCCAGCGACACCGACCTGACAAACGGCCCTGCGAAGCTTTGTCAGGCGATGGGGATTGATGGCCGATTCAACCGATCTGATCTCGGTGGAAATACGCTTTCCATCATCGGTGGCAACTCAGTCCCGGACTCCGAGATCAGCACAGGACCACGTACTGGTATTGACTACGCTGGAAGCTGGCGATACGAGCCGCTGAGGTACTGGCTTACCGACAACAGCTACGTGTCAAAACAGCCCTAGTCCATTCCGCTTCTCTCTGATGGCAAAACCCTGCATGGTGCTATTCACCCAACTTAGGCAGCTCTTGCCAGGTTTTGCCCTCTTCGGCCCAACTTTTAAGGTTCTGCCCGAGCAGATAGCGTCAGCCATCGGTGTACTCCTCTTCAAACTTAGGATAGAGATCGCCTGTGGCTTTGTGCGAGAGTTTGAGAACTGTAGAGTCGCTTGCCTCTTCCAGATCAAATTGAAACACGCCTGTCGTCGGGGTAGTAACCCCCAGAGGGCCCGTCAAACGCATCATACTCGGCTGATTAAGCCCGGTGACAATGTCCCAAAGTGCGCCTCGTCCGTCACCTGCCTCCTCATAGAACCACCCGCCAATCTCCCGCTCCAAGTGAATGGTCGTATCCGCTCCTGCTACCCGAAACGCCCACCAGCTATTCACGTCGGTGGTAAGAGCCTCAAAAACTTTTTCACGCGGCGCTGCAACTGTGATATCCTGCTCGATGTGCACGAGTTTGTCCATTGCTTTTTCTCCCGTCGATAGGGCTTGCGCTCTAATCCCAAGAGCGACGACGCCCACATGGATGAATATGTCGACACCCACCGTTCGTGGATTTGTTGGAGAGGGACTGCATTTAGATGATTCCACCGGTGACACCCCTCTTTTCGCCCGAGCAGAAGACCAGCCTGCTCAAGCAGCGATATATGTTTCATCACCGCGTATCGCGACGTTGGAAACGCCCGGCTGATCTCGCCGGTTGTTTTTGGTCCGCCTTTAAGGAGGTCGAGAATCCGCCTTCGAGTCGGGTCGGCGAGCGCCAAAGCGCCGAAAAACAGTTGGCCAGGGCCAGCAAACCGTGCCGGGTTGTCGCTGCCTTCATGCTGCCCTATAGTTTGACGGCTGGAACCCCGGTCCGCGCATTCTTCCCACGCTGGTTATTTGAGGAATCAAATCCGATGCCGTTGTTTACGCTCAGAGCTGGATCATACAACGTTTTCGGCGGTCGCATGGCGGACGCACTACCGATAGGTCATGCCCTCTCTGAGCTGAATTTGGACGTGCTGGGATTGCAGGAATGTCCTGATGACGATTTCGCTCAAGCGATAGCAAAAGGGTGTGGTATGCACTACGCGTTCGCAGGTGGCAAAATGGTCGCTAGCAGGCAGCCGCTTGATGACGTGAGAGAGATCGAACTCGTAGCCGGGAGGTCAGTGCTGCGGTGCGTGACTCTATTGGATGGGATAGAGATAGCGCTCGACTGCGCACACATAAGCTGGGACGAAAACGGCGACAAAGATGCCAGAAAAATCATAGATGACGTAGTTCCCGCTGAAAACGTCGAACGAATGGTGTTGATGGGCGATTGGAACGACGAACACTACAGCACACAGATCGACATACTGGAAGAATCCCTGTCCAACTGCTGGACAGACCTTGGATGGCGGCCTGGAGAGCGGATATCGTGGCCTTCATACGGCTGGTACGACTCAGAGGGTGGACAGCTTATAGACATGGTATTCGTAAATCGCGACTCTGGAGGTCGAGCGGTCGCTGGGGACGTAGTCAACCTGACTCCAGTGCTTTCCGATCACAAACCAATCTGGGCGGACATCGCGTTTCCAGACCCGGTGTCCATACCGATTCCCAAGATGAGCCGAGCGTACGTGCTTGATGCTTCAAACATCGAGATAGAGTTTGATCGGCGTGTTGACCTGGCATCAGCTCGGAATGTCACCAACTACGAGATACTGTTTCAGGGGATCGAAACACCGGTCAAATCGGCTCAACTCTCGCCCCATGGCACTATAGTCAGGCTCACTACCGCAGGTCTGACAGTCGGAAGAACCTATCTGCTCAACGCAAAAAATATCCTCGCCGATGGGAGAGGGGTGCGGGTTGCTTCGATTATAAACGACATCATCCGCGTGGACAGGAATCTTTTGACAGACCCGACCGCAGATGACGGTGTCGAAGGCTGGGAGTGCTCCGGCGGATTTAGCGCCGTATCAGCGAGAGAAAACCAAGAACCTTACGTCGGCGATGCGATGTTTACCGGGGGAGCTAGTGACCTGTTTTCACAGGCGCTCCAGATCGTGGATCTAAGTGATCGAAAAACGGCGGTTGATAGAGGCCGCGTGCTTGCAGCTGTACAGGGGTTTATGTGTACCGGATATCAAAGGGAAGGCACGGCGAGCCGGTGTGAACCCTACGATGAGGGCGAGATTTTTGTGGAGATGTTGGGGCAGGGCGGCGAAAGACTTTGGTGGCGCACATCCGGTCTGTGGGATACGCTCTGGTGGCACCGCTTTGACGATCGGTTTCCAGTCGTACCTGGAACGCGATTAATGCGCCTATATCTGCGCTCATACCGCAAGGAAGAGAATGGACCGTCCAACGACGCCTGCTTCGATGCGGTGTCGCTGTCCCTAGCGGAGATGGATGTTCCAGGTAGCCCACTTGGCGGCGATCTCATCAAAAACGGACTCGCAGAGACCGGCGACACCTCCGGCTGGACGACTGACGGCGATTTCCATGTCCTAGAATCTTATACTCCTCAGGACGATGATGAGCTCAAGGCTTTGGCTCTCAGCGGGTCCTTTCTTTTTCGCGCTGGGCGAGGCTCACCGGTCAGCCAGGCGTGTCAGACCGTCGATCTGAAGAGATATGAGGCGCATATCGACAGGCGTAATCTTGTGATTCAGTGGGGCGCGTCCTGCCGATCATGGTTTGGCGAGGCGACCGCTGAGGTGAGCATAGCATGCCTTGATGGCGGCGGCGGCATACTAGAGGTCGCGAGCACAGGCCGGTATTCCGGTGCGGAATGGCTGTCGCATATCGACCGGATGCCGGTTCCCCCAGGGACGCGGTCAGCGGTGATAACGCTACGCGCACGAATGCCACAAGAGTCGCCACGCGAAATGGGTGCCTATTTTGACGGCATCTACGCCCTACCCACCAAACGATAGCGGACGAAATTTATGCATACCATCACAGAAACTGAGCGGGACATACCCGTCATCGCCGATGTTGATATTTGCGTATTGGGTGGTAGCTGCACAGGGGTGTTTGCTTCGGTGCGGGCTGCGAGGTTGGGTGCCAAAGTAGCGATTGTCGGACGTCAGAACAGGTTCGGCGGCACCGCTACCACCGGGTTGGTGAACGTCTGGCGCAGCCTCTATGATGAGGTCGGCGAAAAAAAGATCATCGGCGGAATGACTGAGGAGGTGATCGAGCGGCTCAAGAAACGCGATGCGGTCGTCGTCAACGATGATTCGCCTCACCAGTATGCAGTAGTTCAATAGCGACGATCTGACCATCGAACTTGACGAACTAATCGTCGAATCAGGCGTGACGCCATTTCTCCATACCGCGACGGCAAGGCGCTGACCAGCTCGGCGGGGTTTTGCGCCGACCTTTGCCGAACGATTTTCGGTAATAGAGCCCTTTCCGCCCGGCGTGCACGTAGTTTCCGCGAGGGCCGCGCCCACCTCTTAACCCTTTGACCCCCAGCGAAGCCTCAAGGCCGGATTTCGATAGCTTAAGGCGCAGTGGTCCCAGCTTTATGGATTTTTTCAGAAACCAATCCATATCAAATACCCGCCTTTTGGGAATATTGACCTCGACGATATAGTTGTCCGATGCCGCGGCTGCAAGTATCTAAAGCACCAGCTGATTATACCGTGGGATGGCAAAAATGAAAATCCTCGCCGCCCGATAACGTTGTCAGTCGTAGTGATCGATTTTTGATGCCACCTGCGCGTCGCTTTTGAGGCTGTTGGCACCGTTGGGTAGGCAGCCTATTGTGTGAGCGGGGGCGATTGGTGGGTTGTCCTGGAACTGCGGCAACCACTGCATCTGCGCTTCGATCATCTCATCGGCCATATTGCGGATTTCGTGGGGAGCGAGGACCGCCGCGGTTAAAGGATCAAGAAGTAGGGCGTGGAATACCGACTCGTGGTCGCCGTTTAGTGCGGCATCGACGGCCAGCTCTTGCGCCGAGATGTTTGACTGGCATAGCGCGGCGCATTGGGCCGGGATGTCACCGACATAGGCGCCGTGGAGACCAGTGCGGTCGGCGAATACCGGAACCTCGACGCAGGAATCGTAGGGCAGGTTGGTGATAAAGTCTTTGTTGAGGATATTTCCGGCGAGCCTGGTTTTGTCGCCGCCAAGTTTGGCGTTCATTATTGAAGACGCGTACTCAACCGATCGGTGACCCTTGTCAAACGGCACCGGCTCCTCACCGTTGGCCCACTTGTTCATCTGCTCTTTGTATCGCGCAACGCCACGGCTACATGAGTCGAGATAGTACCTGGTTTCTCCTGAAAAACCAGGACCGTTGAACAGGTCCATAATGTCCTGACGCTTGCGGAAATAGGGCAGGTATTCTGAAAGGTGGCCTGGAGATTCCGTCATGAAATATCCTGCGGCCTTCATCATCTCAAACCTGTAGTCCTCGCCCTCAATCGGCCCCTCTTTGTCGAGTTTCTCCCACATCAGCGGGTAGAGATCCTCGCCATCGCGGGAGAACTCCAAGAACCACGCCATGTGGTTTATCCCAGCGGTGAGGACGTCCACATCTGTTGATGGGATGTCGAGCCACCGGCACAACTGATTGGTGGTATGCTGGACGCCGTGGCATAGCCCTACGCATGATATTTCAGGATACTCCTGCTGCATCGCCCACGAGCAGATCGCCATGGGGTTGGCGTAGTTCATGAAAATAAACTCAGGCTTGGCGTGCTGCGTCATATCTTCGAGCATGTCTAGGAGTGCCGGAACATGCCTAAGACCGCGAAAAATACCGCCTGGACCCACTGTGTCTCCCACACACTGATCGACGCCATATTTCAGCGGAATGTCGATGTCAAAAGCGTACGGCTCAAGCCCGCCGACCTGTATCATCGAGATTGCGAAATCGGCATCTGCTACCGCCTCGGCTCTGTCGGTGGTGGCGGTGAACGTGCAGGAGAGATTGTGCTGCTTCTTTAGTTGAGAAAGCACCTGGTGAACTGTCTTCAGCCGCTCCGGGTCTACGTCCATCAGCGAGAAATGGATGTCCTGCATGGTCTCGTAGCTAAGTATGTCCTGTACAAGGGTTCGGCAAAATCCGGCGCTGCCTGCGCCCATCATCGCGACTTTGGGCATCTCGTGTGTCCTTCCGGCTCGTGCTTATGTGAGTGAGTGGTGTGTATTTTCGTGTGAACAACACGCTCTACAGATGAAGGATGTATCAAGGTGAGCCTGACTCCCAAAAACAGAATCGACGCTCGCAACTAGCAACTGTTTATCGACGATCACGCCATCGCCCGTTTGACCGGGTTTGACCGCGCAGTCCATCATCGCGCCCACGCGGCTGTGCCTTGTGCTTTGCGCCCATGCATCCCGCAATCAGAGGCAACAGCAAGAACAGCATCGCAGGTGAATACAGAACTCTCTTGGAGGCTTTCACAACTCAAGCTTCAGAGCGGGTGAACCCTTCCTAGACAAAAATGGCCAGGCACCTTGGCATCGGTATCGCAACTTTTTTAGGATGACAGTGGCGCGTCTACACAATATCAGACAGTGCAGGTGATGGCGAAACCCTTCAAAGCTTTGGGAAAAGGATAAAAACAGATGCCGGACAAAATTCGCTTGGGATTCATCGGGTGTGGAAACATGGGACAGATCGCTCACATCCGCAACTACGCACAATTGACCGACGACTGCGAACTGGTGGCGCTGGCTGAACTTCGCCCGGAACTATCCAAAAACGTCGCTGAGCGTTACGGTATCAGCGAGGTCTACAGCGACCAGCAGACGATGT